>ONIZ01000093.1 GCA_900317975.1 uncultured Bacillota bacterium | reverse complement strand
TGAATAACAGGCCACGTAAATGCATAGAATATAAAACACCTAAAGAAGAATTACTGGGTAACTCATCGTAGGTGTTGCACTTAATTTGACAAATCATCACTTTTAATAGTTTTATTCTGTTGATTTAGTAGTAATTCTTTATATGATAAATAATTCAATCGTATTCTTAATCAGTGACATTATCCTATACTCCTGGTTGTTATAAGAATATAAACTATAGTTTATATTAAAATACAAACTATAGTTTACATTAGAAAACATACTATAGTTTATATAAGATACAAACTATAGGATAGTGTCAAGAATCTTGTGTAAATTCTTATTTCCTGTAAATTAAGTTTTCAGTAGATAAGGTTAGTTGTTATCTATTAATTTGGAAACCATTGATCACGACCAACTAAACCAAAACCTTTGTGAATTCTATTCATAAATTTTTCATTGTATTGATTGAATTGTGATACTAAGTATTTTTCCATTGATGTTTCGGTTGGAAACTGTTCCTTCAACTTAAATTTCTTCTTAAGCTGCTTGTTGAAACCTTCAATCAGATTCGTTGAATAAATACTATGTCTTACTTCCTTTGGATAATCAAAATACGTTAATAGATGCGTATTTTTATCTAAAATATCAATTACTCTAGGATACTTTCTTTTCCATTTTGAAGTAAATGTTTCAAGGTTTGATAATGCTTCTTCTAATTTGGATGCATTATATACTTCTTTGAAATCATCCAGTATTTCTTTTCTATCTGTCACACGTACTTTGGCCGCTATATTTCTAGATATATGCACTAGACATCTTTGAATTTTAGCTGCTGGAAAAGTCTGTTCAATAACTTCTTCCATACCAGCTAGACCATCTGTACAAAATAACGATACACTTTCTAAGCCTCTTGATTTGAAATCTTCTAGAAGTTCTTTCCAAATTTCAGCAGATTCGTTGGGTGCTATAGAGTATCCTAAAATCTCTTTTGTACCTTCAACAGTAATACCAACTGCTATATGTACTGCTTCTTTTGCGACAGTATCTCTTCGTAAGGCCATGCATGTTGCATCCGTATAAACAACAGCGTATTCTTTAGATAACTGTCTAGATTTGAATTTATCAATGTTTTCTATGCATTTATCTGTAATATTGCTTACTGTTTGTTTAGAATAACTAGCACCGCATAAATGATTGACAATACTAGAAATATCTTGATTGGATAATCCCTTATCAAATAGGTCAATGATTGTTTGATCAGTAGAATGATCATGTCGACGATATTTAGGAAGCAGACTTGAGTAAAATAGACCTAAACGATCTCTAGGCATTTTAATATTGAGTACACCATATTTAGTATTGAATGTACGAATATAGCTTCCATTTCGATAATCTTCATTATTACTTCTGTCATAACGTTCATAATCTAGAAATAAAGTTAATTCGTGTTCAAGAATTTCATTGATAGATTTTTCAAGTTCACTTCTAAAAAGTTCGGCAACAGCTTCCTCAAAAAGAGGAAGATTATTGTCATTAGCAATTAGATTTTTCATTAAAGATGTAGTAAAATAGTTCATGGGCATATCTCCTTAGATTAATGTTTTGGTCGACTTAATTTTACTAGGAAATATGTCCATTTTCTATAATTGAAAAATCATAATTTACACAAAATATTTTACACTATCAACTATAGTTTATATTGGAACACCAACTATAGTTTAAGTTTAAATACATACTATAGTTTATATTAAAATACCAACTATAGTATGTATTGGTGTGTTAATGGGTTGAAAAAGAGGGCACAAATATTATGCCCTTAGTCTGTTTGTGGATTGAATGTGTTGTTTGTTATATAATAGTCAAGGGGAGGAATTGTATTTATGAATGATTCGGATTTAGCTGCTGTATATGGTGTGCTTTCAATTGTTTGGCTATTCGCAATCGCAATAGGTGTTTTTCAAATAATTGGGGTATGGAAGATGTATAAGAAGGCTGGTATACCAGGTTGGCATTCTCTTATTCCAGTGCTGAATATCTATGACTGGCTGAGAATGGCTGGATTTAATGCCGTATGGTCATTAATTGGATCAGTGGGCACTATTTTAGGTATTATCTTTATTGCTGTAGAGAGTGCATCTAATAATGAAAATGCTATGGCAGTTAGTGCTGTCTTAATGTT
>ONIZ01000091.1 GCA_900317975.1 uncultured Bacillota bacterium | reverse complement strand
AAATCTTTTGGACTTACAGTTACTACTATTGCAGAATTAGCAGTATTAGATTCTCTTTCATAATTACTCATTCCATTTACTACTAGATGATTATTTTCAGATGATGAGTTTACTACATAACCACCTGGACACATGCAAAAAGAATATACTCCTCTATTATCTTTAGTAGTATAAGTAAGTTTATAATATGCAGGAGGTAATAACTTATAGTTTTCTCCATACATAGACTCATTAATCTTTTCTTGAGAGTGTGATACTCTTACTCCAACTGCAAATGATTTTGCTTCTATATTTAATTCTTTATTCATTAACAAATTAAATGTATCTCTAGATGAGTGTCCTATACATAAAAATAAATTATTACAATGTATTATTTCATTATTGTTTACTTCTATTTCTTTTAATTCATTGTTTTCAATTATTAAATTAGTTAGTTTAGTATTATATCTAAATTCTCCTCCTAATGAGATTATTTTATTACGAAGATTTATTATTACTTTTCTTAAAATATTAGTTCCTATATGAGGTCTATTTAGATAAGTAATCTCAGATGGTGCTCCATTTTCTACAAATGTTTCTAATACAAAATCTATTCTATGTAATTTGTCTTTTATTCCTGTATTTAGTTTTCCATCTGAGAATGTTCCAGCTCCACCTTCTCCAAATTGTACATTTGATTCTTCATTTAATTTATTTGTTTCAAAGAAGTTTTCTACTGTTTTTATTCTGTCTTCTATTTTTTCTCCTCTTTCTATAATTAATGGTTTATATCCATTTAGAGATAACATATATGCACAGAATAATCCTGATGGACCTGATCCTACTATTATTGGTCTATATTCTTGTTTTTTTGTTCCTGTAGGAGTAAATTCATATTTTTCATTATTAGAAATAGATACATCTTTATTATTTAATAATTTATCTTCATTTGAGCATTCTAAATCTACAGTATAAGCATAGTGTAATTCACTCTTTTTACGGGCATCTAAGCTCTTTTTAATTATTTTATAGTTAAATATACTATCTTTATTAATTCTTAGTATTTTAGATACTTTTTCAATCAAATAATCATTTGTATCTTTTTCTATATCTATTTTTATATTACTTATTCTAATCATTATTACATCTTCTTTTTATATAATTTCCTACTTTTATTCCTGTATATGTACAAAATGTTATATTGTATCCTCCACAATCTCCATCTATATCTAATAATTCTCCTGTAACAAACAAATTATTATATTTTTTTACTTCAAATGATGTTGATACTTCTTCTAGAGATAAACCTCCAGCACATACTTGTGCATTACTATAATCATTTGTTGCTTTTATTTCTACTCTAAATTTCTTTAATAGATTTAATAATTTATCTTTATAACTAGATTTTAGTTTTAAATAGTTAGTTTCTTCTACATTTAATATTTTTAATATTATTTTAGCTAATTTATTATTAATTAGTTTTTCTAATGATTTAGTTAAATCATTATATTTTTGTAAATATGAATCTAATTCTTTATGATTTAATTTTTTAACAAAATCTATTTCTACTATTTCATTTTTATTTTCATTTAATCCTCTAGTGATATATGGAGTTAAATTATATACACATATTCCTGATATACCAAATGATGTTAATTGTATTTCTCCTGATTCAGATTTTATGTATTTATTATTTTCATATAAGTGTACATTTACTTCACTTCTTACTCCTGACCAATCTTTTAAATAATCATATTTTTTTGTATGTAATTGAACTAATGATGGTAGAGGTTTTTCTATCTTTAAATTTAGTTTTCTTAATAAATCGTATGAATTTGTTTCTTTATAATATGCAGATGAGCCTGCTGCGACAACTAGGAGGTCTGCCTCAATTATTTCATTTCCTATTACTTGATATTTATCATCTACTAGTTTAACTTCTTCTACTTTAAAATTTGTAATTATCTTTATATCTTTTGAAATACATTCATCATATAAAGCATTTCTCATAGTTTTAGAATCTTTTGTTATTGGGTAATAATATCCATTTCTAATGTATGGGATTATTCCTAAATTAGAATAAAAGTCTTTTACTTTTATCAATTCAGCTATATTTAAATATTCTTCTATATTATTGTATGAGGAATGATATTTATCTAGAGAAATATCTTCATTGTAATAATTACATTTTCCTGAGCCTGATGCTAATATTTTTTTTCCTACTTCATCTTCTTTTTCTAGAAGTATTACTTCATTATTTTTTGTTTTTGATTCTATTGCACAGACTAAT
>ONIZ01000096.1 GCA_900317975.1 uncultured Bacillota bacterium | reverse complement strand
TTTAACTTATATAATTAATTTTAAATTAATATTTTAAAATTATAAAGAAAATATGAAAAAAGTATATATTTTCTTATTCTTTTTAATTTCAATTAACTCCATTCCAAAAACAGAAAACCCTCAAAGAAAATTACAAGATACAAGAAGTGATGATATTATTATTCTTCATACCAATGATGTCCATTGTGGACTTGATGATCATATTGGATATGATGGTCTCGCTTTATATAAAAGAATATTAGAAAAATCTTATAAAAATGTTATATTAGCCGACGCCGGAGACCATATTCAAGGAGGTATATATGGTTTGATTACAAAAGGAGAAGCAATTATAGATATCATGAATAAATTGAAGTATGATGTTGCTACTTTGGGCAACCATGAATTTGATTATGGAGTGGAACAATTAGAAAAAGTGAGAGGTCAATTAAAATGTGGATATATTTCAATTAATTATTGCTATCGTAGAAACAAAACAGCAATATATCCTTCCTATAAAATTGTAAGAAGTGGAGGCAAAAATATCGCTTTTATTGGTGTAGCCACTCCTCAAACTTTATCAAAAACTGGGTTAATTACTCAATATGATGAATCTGGTAACTTAATTTATTATTTTATGACAGACAATCAAAGTCGAGAACTTTATAATAATGTTCAAGCAGCTATAGATAAAGCTAAAGCTGAGGGTGCTGATTATGTAATAATTTTAGCACATCTGGGATACGGAGGAGATGCCCTAGAAGAAAATACCAGTATAGGTCTTTTGAGAAATATTAAAGGAGTTGATGCACTTATTGATGGGCATACACATTTAGTATATAATGATAGATTCCCTGATAAATCTGGAAATAATGTTTTAATTGTTCAGACTGGGACTAAATTAGCAAATATTGGAGTTCTTAAAATTAGTGTTGCTGATAACAGAATCACTCATGAAATGATAGATGCTGTTCCAAATCCAGAGGGAATGCCTAATGAAGTACTAGGTGAGACTTACAAAACCGGTGTAAGAGATAAAAAAATTGTATATTTTGATAAAGAAATGAGCGATTATATTCAAGCAATTGTAAAAAGATATAAAGGTGAATTAGATAGAAAAATAGGATATACTTCCTTTATTCTAAATGTATTCGAACTTTCTTCAGATAGATCAGATAGAGGTACTCAATTAAGCAGATCTGAAGAAAGTATTTTATGTAATTTAGTCACAGATGCAATAAGATATTATGGGGAAGGAGATGTTACAATAATGAACGCTGGTAGTGTCCGTGTTGATTTAGATGCAGGAGATATCACATATTCAAAAGTGGTTGATATGATGCCTTTTTCTAACGACATTTTAGTAAAAGAAGTTACAGGACAAACCATATTAGATGCACTTGAGCATGGAGTTAGAACATTACCTGATAAAACTTCAAGATTCCCTCAAGTCTCAGGTATTACTTATAAAATTGATACTAGTATACCAAGTTCAGTCATATTAGATAGTTCAGAATCATTTGTGAGAGTTGCAGGAAAAAGAAGAGTTTATGATGTTAAAGTAAACGGGGAAAGATTAAAACTTTTAAAAACTTATACTCTTGCTACTAATTCTTTTATTATTGAAGGCGGAGATGGTTATTCGATGTTTAAAGATTTCGAAGTAGTAAAAACTTCTGCAGGAGTTGATAATGAAGTTGTATTAAATTATATAGAAAATGATTTAAAAGGAGTAATCCCTGATAAATATAGACAAACCGAAGGAAGAATCGTTAAAACTAATGGAAGAATTTATTCAGAAAATATCGATAATAATGGAAGCTTATTAGATAACAAAATTATTTTACTTTTATTAGTATTAGCAATATTATTTTAATTGGAACGTTTATATTGATTATTCATTCTTAAATGGGTTGTTAAATAGCTATTATTTTAAAACATATCTTAGAATGTATTTATTTTAAAAAATAAATCATTTTTTTTTAAAAATAAATTAATTATGCTATTAATAATTATGCCTTTTCAAATTTTAATGATTTTATAATAAAATGG
>ONIZ01000103.1 GCA_900317975.1 uncultured Bacillota bacterium | reverse complement strand
TTAACTAAAAAGTTTAAAGATAAAATTGCAGTAAATGGAATAGATTTAAATATTAAACAAGGTGAATTATTTGCACTTTTAGGAACTAATGGTGCTGGAAAAACTACAACAATTAAAATGTTATCAGGATTAATATTACCAACTTCTGGAAGTATTAAAATCCTTGATATGGATATGAAAAAAGATATATTTAAAATAAAAGAAATATTAAATGTTTCACCACAAGAAACTGCTATTGCTCCAAATTTAACCGTAAAAGAAAACTTAGAATTTATGGCTGGAGTTTATCAGATAAAAGATAAAGATAAAAAGATTAATGAATTAATTAAAATGTTTAAATTAGATGAAGTATTAAACAAAAGATCAAAAACTTTATCTGCAAAGAAAAGTATCTATTGCAATAAGCTTAATTAATGATCCTAAAATATTATTTTTAGATGAACCTACACTTGGTTTAGATGTTATTGCAAGAAAAGAATTATGGAAAGTTATTTATGAATTAAAAGGTAAAATAACAATAATTTTAACAACTCATTATATGGAAGAAGCAGAAAGTTTATCAGATAGAATCGGTATAATGGCAAATGGTAATATTGTTGAAGTTGGAACCTCTAAAGAATTAATCAATAAAACTAAAGCTAAAAATTTTGAAGATGCCTTTGTATCAATTGCAACTGGAGGTGAGTTATAATGAGAATGATTAATTTTGCTAGAAGAAATTTTAAAGAATTAATTAGAGATCCTTTAAGTTTAGTATTTGAAATAGCATTACCAATATTTTTATTATTTATATTTCAGCAAATAAAAATACCTGGAGATACATATAAGCTTGAAAATTTTACTCCTGGAATCATTATATTTGGATTTTCTTTTATTACTTTATTTACATCAACATTAGTAGCAAAAGACAGAGGATCATCATTATTGATAAGACTTGGAACTTCACCAATGAAATCAAGTGATTATATTTTAGGATATATATTATCTTTAATACCAATCATCATTATACAAGATTCATTATTTTTTATAGTTGCTTGTTTATTAGGGTTAAATATTAGTATAAATATAATATTAACTATTATAGCATCAATATTTGTTTCAATATTATTTATAGCATTTGGGATATTAATTGGTAGCCTGGTAAGTGAAAAAGCATCAGGTGGAGTTGGAAGTATTATTGTACAGCTAGTTTGTTTTACTAGTGGAATGTATTTTTCAAAAGATTTAATTGGAAATGGATTTGCAAAATTATGTGAATTATTACCTTTTGAAAGTGCTTTGAATATAATTAAGGGTGTATTAAATAACAATTATGATATTTTATCAACAAGAAATATAATTTTATTTGTTGCCTATACAATAATCATATTGATACTATCTATTATAGTATTTAAAAGGAAAATGGTGATAATAAGTAATCGTAAGATTAAGATATACAGAGCGGATGAAAATCCGTTTTTGTAAGGTATAATATAAAGTGTAAGACAAATAGTAATTTGTAGAATTGGAGGAATTTATAATGAAAGAAAATAGTGAAAAAGAAGAACAAAAAGAAAAAGAAGATAATACATATTCTAGAGAAGGAATGTGTTATGGTGTTGCAGCTGGCGCAGTAATTGGAGCAATAGTTATAGCAATTTCCAATGTAACATATTATCTTCCACTATGTGTTTGTACAGGTATGATTATAGGACTTGCTATTGGCTCAAGTATAAAAAAAGATAAAAAGAAAAAGTAATACAAATTTTATAGTTATTGATTTATAGTAATTTACCGAAAAGATTGTCAGTAATGACAGTCTTTTTTGTACGACAGGCAGTTATACAAATAGATTAGTTCAGTGCAACTAATCTATTTTTTTATTATATATTGACTTTCAATGATAACTACTATAAAATATAGTAGCGTAGTTTATAGCAAAGAGGAGAACATTAAATATATGAAAAATTATGACAACTATTTTCTTCCTGTAGATAATATGGAAGAAGCAAAAAGATATTATGAGGAAATATTGGGGTTAAAAAGAAATT
>ONIZ01000088.1 GCA_900317975.1 uncultured Bacillota bacterium | reverse complement strand
AAAATAAAAAAATTAACAAAAAATTTACAAAAAATTATAAATCTAATGTTAATTGTTCTTTTCTTTCTAAATATTCTTTAACAGGCCCATATGATTTTCTATGTTCAGGAATAATACCATATTTTTTTATAGCCTCTAAATGTTCTTTAGTAGGATAACCCTTATTACCCTTAAAATTATACATTGGATACTTTTCATCTAATTCATACATCATTCTATCTCTAGTAACTTTAGCAATTACAGAAGCAGCACTAATACTAATAGATAATAAATCACCTTTAATTATACTAGTAGAAGGTATATCTAAATCCAACTTCATAGCATCTATCAAAACATGTTCAGGCTTAACATCACAATTAGAAATAGCTTGCTTCATCGCAACTTTAGTAGCCTCATAAATATTAATCTTATCAATCTCTTCATTAGAAACAATTCCTATCCCAATAGAAATAGCTTGTCTTTTTATTTCATCATAAAAGAAGTTTCTTTTTTTCTCACTTAATTTTTTACTATCAGTAAGCCCCTCTAAATTAAACTCCTCAGGTAAAATAACACATGCAGTAACAACAGGGCCAACTAAGGGTCCACGTCCTACTTCATCTACTCCTGCAATTAATTTAATACCATTTTTTCTTAATTCTTTTTCATATTTAAAAGAATCAATATTTTTTATATCTATTTTTTCAAGTGTTTTTTTTCTTGCCATATACTTCACCAATTTAATTATAACAAAATAATCAGACTTAACATCTGATTATTTTAAAATATTTTTAATTAATTGTCTTCTTTTTTTAGAGTAATCTTTTAAAAATCCTTTTTGATATTCTGGAATTTTCATAGAATTTTTATTAAACCCTGATTCAGTAATATCATATAAATCTTCATCTGAATATGATTCTAATAAATCTCTAAATTCTCCATATTTTTCCATAAATTCATGATAACTTCTATCAGATCTAAAAGTATGAAAAACACTTCTATAAAATAGAGATGATGTTTTAATAGAATATTGAAAATCATATATAGGAGCTAAATGTATATAACCATCACTAGATTTTTCAAACATTACATTCTTACCACATCTATCTTCTTGTCCCATAAAAACATCTAGTGCAATAAGATCTAATATTTCATGTAAGAGTTCTTTCTTATTTTCATTATTAGGACACATATTAAGAAATCTATCAATACTATCTTCTTCAAAAGATAATGTGCTTAAATCAAAATATTCTTTATTAGGATCTTTAAAATCATAAGAACCAATTAAAAAAGAATAAATTCTACTATTTACATCACCATATCTTTTAACTTGTCTATATCTAGCAAGAGAATTAGGATTAATACCGACTAAAAAATAATGAGCACTTTCACGACCTCTAATTCTACATAATTCTTCTCCGATAAACTCTTTTTCATTAAAATCTTTAACAAACAACTCCCTTTCAGGATTTCTCCTATTCAAATGAAATAAACTAAATCTTGGCTTTCTATCTTCTAATTCTGGATAAGTAACTTCCAAAAATGGAGTTTTACTTGTAACAATTTCTGAATAAACCATAATTATCGGTCTAAAGTAATATCTCCAAAATAACCATTATTTAAATCTCTAATAATAATATTAGAAACTCTATCATAGTCAACTGAACCACCTTTAGACAAAGCCCCCCTCTTCTTACCTATTGTTTCATAGGCTTCAATAAAATCTTCATCTAATGAATCTAAACCATATCTTTCTTTTAACTTTTCAGGATATAATTCAAATATCTTTTTAAGAATAAAGCAAGCAATTTGATCACTATTAAGAATTTCCTCTTTAATAGATAAAAAACTGGCTAAAATAAGAGCTCTATTTTGATCCTCAAATTTAGGCCAAAGTACTCCAGGACTATCTAATAATTCAATATCTTTATTAACTCTAATCCAATTAATATTTTTAGTAACACCAGGCTTATTACCAACACCAACTACTTTTCTACCAACTAATCTATTAATTAAAGTACTTTTACCAACATTAGGAATACCAATAACCATAACTCTTGCACTTCTCTTATTAAGACCCTTCTCAAGTCTTTTATTATTAATACCTTCCATTAGTTCATTAGTAGCGCTGATTATACCATAAATATCATCATTTTGCAAATTAATACTAATTACATGTTCTTCATTTTCAAGTATTTTATCAGTTACTAATTTATCACATAAATCATATTTAGTAGCAATTACTATTTTAGGTTTATCTTTAATAATATCATTCATCTCTTCAACTCTAGAAGAAATAGGCATCCTACTATCAATAACTTCATAAACAATATCAACTAAAGAAGCTTGTTCAAGTAATTGTCTCTTAGTCTTAGCCATATGTCCAGGAAACCAGTTGAT
>ONIZ01000020.1 GCA_900317975.1 uncultured Bacillota bacterium | reverse complement strand
TTATTTGGATGACCATACCTATTATCTTTTCCTACACTAATAATAGAATACTTAGGGTTTATTTCATTAATAAACTCTTTACTACTACTTGTTTTACTTCCATGATGTCCTACTTTTAATACATCAATTTCTGGTAAATTATAATCTTTTAATATCTCTTTTTCTGTATTTATAGAAGCATCTCCTGTAAAAATAAATTTATAATTATTTATTTCAGTATAAATAACATTAGAATTGTCATTTTCATTATCATATTCCCTTGTTTGTAAAAAAAATAGTTTATTATTTTCTAAATCTAATTCATTAATACAAGAATAGTAACTTACTTTATTCTTATTTAATTTAGTAATTAGTTCTCTTTCTAAATTGTTGAATTCTCCACAATTAAAAATTACATTTTTTACTTTATACTTTTCTACTAGATTAATTGATTCTCCCATATGATCATAATCTCCATGAGTTAAAATTAGATAGTCTAGCTTTTTTATTCCTAAACTTTTTAAGTATGGGATTGTTTTGTTAATAACTATAGAATTATTGTTACTATTTGATTCTTTTCCTCCTGTATCAATTAATATATTATTTCTATTATGAATTAGTATTGAATCTCCCTGGCCTACATCTATAAAGTTTATAAATACATCATTTTTTATGCTTGGATATATATAATGAATTAATAGGATAAATAATAATATAAAACTATATTTAAAATTGTTTTTTTTAATAAAATAGAAAACTATAAATATAATTATTAAATATAATATATAAAATATTGGATGTATCTTCATAAATACTAGTTTACCTAGTTTTATTTTACTTAAAACTATCGATATATTTTCCATAATATCAGTTATGAAATTATATATAGGTGTTATTTGTGGAAATATAAATGTTATTAATGATAAAGGAAACACAATAATAGTAATTAAGGGTATAAAAAATAAATTATAAATAATTGATAAAATATTTATACTATAAAAATTATATAAAGAAATTGGAAGTGATACTATACTTGATATGGTTGAGGTTTTTATTAGACTTATGAAATAATTTTTACTTGTTAGAAATTCACTCATATAAATTAATGTAAAACTTATAAGATATGAATATTGAAAAGATACTTCAAATATATATTTTGGATTAATTAATAAAGAAATTGATAATACTAATATAAACAAATTAGTTGGTTTTATATAGAAATAATATAGACTATTATATTTAAACACTATAAAGAATAATACTCCTCTTAGAATTGAAGGGGTTATTCCAACTATCAATAAATATATAAATAATAGAATTGATGTAATTAGATATTTCTTGTGTTCTTTTACTTTTAGAATAGATAATATTTTCATAATAATATTAGATAATAAAGTTATATGCATTCCTGATATAGCAAATAAATGAGATATTCCATTTTCTTGATAAGAATTTTTTATTTCTTGAGATAAATAGAACTTATCGCCTACTATAAATGTATATAAATATTTATTATGATTTAATCTTTTATACACGAACTCTTTAACTTTATAATAAATATTTCTATTCTTTGATATAACTTTAATACTATCTATATTTATCAAATGATATATGTTTTTATTATTTAAATATTGTTTGTAATTAAATGTGTTTATTAGAGTTGGATTAGTTGGTTCTGATATTATTCCTGATACTTTAATTTTATCTCCTAGATGAATATCTATTTTGTTTTTTGAATAAAAGCTACCTAATACTTTTTCTTTTCCTTTAATAGTTAGTTTATAGTAATCTTCTTCATATTCTATATTTTGTATTATTCCTGTTATTGTGCTATCTTCTTTATAAAGTAAATTCGGTTTTATATTTATTCTTATTATAGATATAATTAATACTATTAATAATATTCCTATATATATTGAATCACACAGTAATATTTTCCTTAATCTTAGCAAATAATGATTCTCCTATACCCGGAACATTTTTTATATCTTCTATACTTGTAAAAGCATTTTCTGATCTATATGTAATTATGTCTTTAGCTTTTGATTCTCCTATGCCTGATAATGTCATTAATTCTTCTTGAGTTGCGGTATTAATATTAATTAGATTATTATCAGTATTTGATTGTTCATTAGATTGATTGATGCAAGCATCATTTTGAAGTGAGTTTTCATCTTTTTTTATGCAATTTTCTATTACTTGTTTTTCTACTTCTTTTGTCTTAGCAAAATTATTCACTTCTTCATTCGAATAGATTATTATTACCATTTCATCTTCTATTTTTTTACTTAAATTTATTACTGTAGTATTAGCATTTTCTGTTAATCCACCACTTGCTTCTATAACATCTATTACTCTTGATCCTTCTTTTAATGAATATATTCCTGGATTATTTACCTGACCTTTAATATCAACTTTAAAATATATTTCACTAGATGCTTGTTTTTCTTTCTTTTTAATAACAACTTCAGTTTCTTCCTTTTTATCTTTTTTTCTTGATTTAAAAATATCTTTTCTAAATAAAAAAATAGTAAGTGATGATATTAATAATATCAATATACTTACTATTATTATTTGTTTTCTTTTTCTATACCATATAGTAATATTATCACCTCCATATATATTATTAGGAAGTTATTAATAATATTAAACTATTTTTTTATCTTTTTTTTAGGTTTAAAATCTTCTGAATCTTTATCTCTCAAAAAATCAATAAAAGCTTGTTCTTCTCCTAATATGTCATCAGATTTTATAATCATAGCTGCTGATTGGATAGCTCCTCCACCCTTTTTTTTAGTATCTGTTCCACAATAGGCTCTTGCTATTTTAGAACCATCTATATAACCATTAGTTCTTATTGATGCTTTAATTACTTTTTTATCATCTTGATTTGTATAACCAAATGCTATAGTTATATCTGTATCGGCAAAGTCTTGTCTTTTATCTGCCATCATTGCGATTATTTCTGGTTTTAATTCCTGTTCTGGATTATCTCTATTTACAATAATTGAAACATTGCTTCCTTTTAGTAGATTTCTAAATGTTCTACAATTATCTTTATAGAATACTAAGTTACTTACTAATTTTTCAGTTTCAAAGTCTTTAGCAAGTAAAGCATTAATCTTTTCACTAGTAACACCATTCTTTTTGATGACACTATAAACTTTATGAGTGTTATCAGAATCTTTTTTCTTGAATCCATCTGTATCTAGAAGAATTCCTGCAGCAAGTGCTAAAGCAACACTTTCACAATATTTTTCTTGATATACATGAAGCATAGTAGCAACAATTTCAGATGCACTTGAATACTCATTATCTATAAACGAAATTGTAGGACGATAATTTTGCCCTTCAATTTTCTCATGATGGTCTATAACTACAATGTTTTGAAATGCACTTATATAATCTCTTATAGATATTAAATCTAGATTATTTGTATCTGTAATTATTAAAGTTGAATTTTTCATTCTTACTCTTTGTAACATTTCTTTTCTTGTTGCATCATCTGTTGTAATAAATTTCGGATAATCTTCATCTGGAACTAATGAAGCTAAATCATCAAGGAATTGTTCTACATTAATAAAATTGACTCTAACATTGTTCGCATCTTTTACAGCTTTTACTTTAGGTTGAAGTCTAGCATTGTCTTCTTTAATTACTATATATGGTTCTTTTTTTAGTATTTGACAAATTTTAGCAATACCTATTGCTGAACCTATTGCATCAAAATCTGGTTCATTATGACCTACAATATATATATTTTTTGATGTAGTAATAATCTGTTCAAGATCCTTTCTAAACTTTTTTATATTCTTAGCCATTTTATGCTCTCCCTTTATAACGATAGCCCATATTATATCAAATTTTAGTGAAAAAGTCAATATAAATAAAAAGATAGGAGAACTACTCCTATCTTGATTTTTTGTTTTCTATAGCTACTTTTTGGACTGCTGCTAGAGCAATAATTAAGCATAAAGTGAAGCTTCCACCATAACTCATAAATGGAAGGGGTACTCCTGTTAGAGGAACTAAACCTAGTATTCCTGTTAGATTAACTGCAATATGCAAGAATATATAAATTGCTACTCCGTAACAAATAATTGCTCCAGTATTAGAGTCTGACTCTCTTCCAATAGCTAGTATTCTATATAATACAACTATATATAATAATAGTATTATTATTCCTACTATTACTCCTAGTTCTTCAATTATTATGTCATATATAAAATCTGTATATGGTTCTGGTAGATATAAATACTTTTGGGTAGATTTACCTATACCTACTCCTGTTAATCCACCATTATTTATAGCTATGTATCCATTACATACCTGATTTCCTGTCGTTAATAATTTTGAACATGGATTTGAGAAGCCTGTAAGACGTGATGCTTGTCTTTCATTTAATAATTTCGTAACTGATCCTGATGCAAGCATTATTCCTATTAAAGCAACTATTCCTAGTATTAGAAAAGAAAATCTAATTCTATATTTCTTTGCCATAGGAACGGACATAAAAATTGCTCCTACAATACACGCATATATTATTGCTGTTCCTAAATCCGGTTCTAGTGCAATAAGCACAAATATTCCAACACATAATACTATTGGAAATATTAATGGATTTAATCTATTTAATTCTTTTTTACGATCATCATAATAAACTGCGAGTGAAAGAATAGTAAATATTTTTACAAACTCTGATGGTTGAAGTGAGAAAAATCCTAAGTCAATCCATGATAATGCATTATTTTGAGCTTGTACTTTACTACTTACTAACAAATATACTAATAAAACAGCACAAACTATTGATCCAAGTATTGCTAGTTTTCCAATAACTTTTAATTTAAATTTCCAAATAATTGGTGTTATTATTAATAATCCTACAGATATAAATAATGCTTGATTTAGAAAATAATGATATGGTGAAGTTTGTCTAGACATATATGCCGTTACATTTGATGCTGAAAAAACCATGATTAAACCTAGTATAAATAATACTAGTGTTGAGAATAATAATGTTTTGTCTGTATATCTTAGATTTTTAAACATGTTTTCACCTTATTAATAATATATCATTAATTTTATATTTATATAAAGTGTGTTAGTAAAATCATCGTAAATTGACAATTAAAAAAAATATATGTATAATATCAATGTTTGAAAGGGGTGTATCCTATGTTAAAAATGGCTGATATATTAGATGAAAATGATAAAACATTAAGAAAAATAAGTGAAGAAGTAACTTTTCCTTTATCTAAAGAAGATCAAAAAGCTATTGATAATATGATTAAATATCTTAAAGATAGTCAAACTCCTGAATTATCTGAAAAATATAAATTAAGACCTGGTATGGGATTAAGTGCTGTACAAATTGGTATATTAAAAAGATATTATGTTGTTGTTCATGAATACGAAGAAGGTAAATTTGATACTTATGTATTAATTAATCCTAAGATTAAATCTAATTCTCAAGAATTAATTTATGTTGAAGAAGGAGAAGGTTGTCTAAGTGTTAATAGATATGTTGAAGGTATAGTTCCTAGATATGCTAGAGTAACTATGGAAGCATATGATAGAGATGGAAACAAAATAGAAGTACGTGGAAGAGAAGAATTAGCAGTTGTTTTCCAACATGAGTTAGATCACTTAAATGGAATTATGTTCTATGATCATATAGATAAAAAGAATCCTTTTAAAGATAAAGAAAAAATGAGGGCTATATAGTCCTCATTTTTATTTGTGTTCTTCTAAGTTAACACTTACTAGTTTTGAAACACCTGATTCTTGCATTGTTATTCCATATAATGTTTTTGCAAACTCCATTGTTTTCTTTTTATGTGTAATTATTAAGAATTGTGTTTTTCCTTTATAATTTTCTAAGTAATTTCCAAAGCCTTCTACATTGGCTTCATCAAGAGCAGCTTCTACTTCATCAAATAAACAGAATGGAACTGTTTTTACATTTAATATTGCAAATAATAAAGATATTGCTGTTAGTGTTTTTTCTCCTCCTGATAGTAATGATATTGTAGTTAGTTTTTTACCTGGAGGTGAAGCAATTATATCTACTCCAGTTTCTAATAAATTATCTTTATCAGTTAATTCTAAAGAAGCTTTTCCTCCACCAAATAAATCTCTAAATACTTTTTGGAATTCTATGTTGATACTTTCATAAGTCTTTTTAAATTCTTCTTTCATTACTGCATCCATATCATTCATTATTTCTAAAAGAGTATTTTCTGCATTTATTAAATCTTCTTTTTGCTTATTTAGATATGTATATCTATTATTTACTTCTTCATACTCCTCTATTGAGTCTAGATTTACCATTCCAATTTTTTTAATATTTTCTTTATATTTTTTTATTTTTTCTCTTGCTTCTTCTGGATCAATATCTAATTTATAATTAAGAGAAGCTTTTTCATATGATACTTCATATTCATTTAGAACTTCTAATAATGATTCTATTTTCATATCATATTTATTAATATCTA
Organism: uncultured Bacillota bacterium; assembly: GCA_900317975.1. Classification (GTDB taxonomy): domain Bacteria; phylum Bacillota_I; class Bacilli_A; order RF39; family UBA660; genus RUG343. Next base: position 55,983 of record ONIZ01000020.1, on the reverse strand, counting down.
ATTCTAATCTATTGTTTTCTCTTTCTAATTCTTTTAATTTAGTATTCTTCTCTTTATTATTTGCTTCTATTTTCTCTATTTCATCTTTTAAATTAAATATTTCTTTAGATAGTTTTGATATATTTAATTCTATTTTTTCTTTTTCAGAGATTGTTTCATTATATTCTTCTATTAATCTTGTTTCTTTTTCATCTATCTTATTATTTGAAATAGATTCTAGATTTGATAGATTATTTTCTTCTTCTTTTAAATTACTCATTAATTCTTCTAGTTTTTTATTTTGTTCATTAATTTCTTCATTAATATGAGCTTTTTCTTTAAAGAAGTTAAATACTTCTTCTTCTTTTTCAGATATTTCTATATCCTTATTCTTTATAGATTCTTGAATAGAGTCTTTTTCTTCAGAAATCATTTTTAATCTATCATTGTAGTTGCTTAATTCTTGCTTAATTGTAATTAATGTTCTATTTTGATGTAGTGATCCTCCAGTTAAAGATCCTCCTACATTTATTTGATCTCCTTCTAGAGTAATAATTCTATATTTATTATTAATCTTATGAGATATATTATTAGCACTATCTAAATTTTTACAAATAATAATATTACCGAATTGATTTTTTATAATATTTTCATATTTCTTATTATAAGATAGTAAATCTGATAATATTCCTACAAAATTAGGATCTTTTTCTATTATTGAATATGTTTCTTTATCAACTGTTCTTTCTTTTATTACATTTAATGGGAAGAATGTTACTCTACCTAAATTATTATCTTTCAAATACTTAATTGCTTTTTTAGCAGCATTATCATCTTTTGTTATTACATAATTTTTATTAGATGATATAGCAACACTTAGACATTTATAATATTCTTCATCTATATCTATGACATTAGAAATAGTATTAATTATTCCTTCTAGTGATGTTGTATTTAAAACTTCTTTTACTCCTCTAGGTAGATCTCCTCCTTCTTCTATTTCTCTTTTTAAACTATCTATTTTATTAGATAAGTTAATTGTTTCTCTATCTAATTTTTTATAATTAGTATTTAGATCATTTCTTTGTACTTTTAGATTATTTAAATCATTATCTAATTTATTAGACTTTTCATCTATAGTTTTTCTTTCATCAGATAAATTTTTAATCTTAGTATTTTCAACGTCTATTTTTGCTTGTATTTTTGATTTTTTATCTATTAGATTTCTTAATCTTTCTTGTAACTCATCATCTTCTTTATTATGAGCTTTTTGTTCTTCTAAAAGAATTTTTTGTCCATTTAAAGTTTCAGCTTTACTACTAATTCTTACTAATTCTTTTTGTAAATTATTATATTCATTTTGAAATGATGTTAGTTTATTTGATTTAGACATTCCTTCTACTTCTTCTTTTGTGTTTGAAGAAGATATATTTATTATTTCTTTTTCTAGTGATTCTTTCTTTTCTTTAGAATTTTTTAGTAAATAGTTTAAATTATCTATATCATACGTAGTTAGAGCTAATTCATATTTATCTAAGCCTTCTTTATTTTCCATATAAATAGACGCTTTTTCTTTTTGTTCTTGTAGAGGACCCAAACGTGTAGATAATTCAGTAATTATATCATTTACTCTATCTAAATTAATATGAGTTTTATCTAACTTTTTAAGTGCTTCTTCTTTTCTCTTTTTATATTTTAATACTCCTGCAGCTTCTTCAATAATTGTTCTTCTGTCAGATGAAGAATTTGATAATATTCTATCTACTTCACCTTGAGATATTATGTTAAAAGATTCTTTACCAATAGATGAATCTGTTAAAATATCAATAATATCTTTTAGTCGACATTTTTCATTATTTAGAAAATATTCATTTTCTCCACTACGATATATTCTTCTTTTGATAGATATTTCAGTATATGGGATATTTATATAATGATCCGTATTATCAAATATTAATTCTACTGATGCGACATTTAGAGGATTTCTTGTTTTTGATCCTGAAAAGATTACATCTTGCATTGAATTAGATCCTCTTAATGATTTAACACTTTGTTCTCCTAATACCCAACGTACTGCATCTACTACATTACTTTTTCCTGAACCATTTGGTCCAACAATACAAGTAATATCATTATCTAATCTAATATCTATCTTATCTGCGAAAGATTTAAATCCACTTGTTACTATCTCTTTTAAATACATATATCATTTCACCATATATAGTATACTATAAATCATTTTTTTTGACAAAAAAATCCAAGTTTTACTTGGATTAATACTTAATATTATAAACATTAAAACTATAATTAGTTTTATTATCTTTTTCTAGTGTTTCAAAGATAATTGTCATTTTTCCATCTAAAGTAACTTCTGTTCCTGCAGAGCAAACATGCTTTTTACAGCCTGGTACTGTTGAAGATGTATCAGATAACTCAGTATTTAAAACTATAGTAACTTCTTTATCTGAGAATTTCTTTATGATAAAACTTACTCCATTACTGTTTATTTCTCTATTCATATCTGATTTATAGAATTTTTCTTTTCCTATTTGTTCTATTCCTGACCCTGTGATAGTTTTTGAAGTACTAACTTCTAAATACACTTCATCATCAGAGTGTTTAATAGTTCCATCTTCTTCTACTACAGGTGAATCTTCAGTTGGTATTGATGAAGAATCTGGTTTTATTGGAGCATCTTGTGAAGACTCTGAACTTGGTGTTGGAGTTGGTTCCTTTTTTACTCCACTAAAGTTATATACTAGAAAGAATCCTATTATTACTACTATTGTTATTAAGATAACATTTTTTATAATAGTCTTTTTATCTATTTCATCATCGAAGTAATAATCTCTATCAAATTTAGCATTTGGTAGATGGTTAAGATTTATCATATTAGAATTATCATTTATTCTTCTGTCATCATAATTTGTATCAGGTGAGTCTACTAAATCTCTATTATCTTCTATTTCTAATTCATGATTTGGGCCTGGTGTATTAAAATCATCATAATTATTGTTGTTCATATTTTTGTTATCATTATTATCATTTGAGTTATAATTAAAGAAATTATTTAAATCACTCATACTATCACCTACTTTAATATATCATAAATAATTAAAAAAAGTAAATTCATTTGAATTTACTTTTATTCTTCATTTGATTCTTCAATCTTTTCTTCAGTTGGTTCTTCTTTTTTCTCTTTTCTTACTGGCTTAGGTAGAGCATCTTTACGCGAGAAATCTTCTCTTCCCTTCTTATCTTTTCCTAAAGCTTTTACTAAGATTTCATCACCAACGTGAACTACATCTTCTACTTTATTTACTCTTTCATGAGCTAATTGTGATATATGTACCATACCTTCACAGCCAGGCCATAATTCTATAAAGCATCCATATTCTTCTACACGAATTACTTTTGCTTCATAGATTTTTCCTTTTTCTACTTCACGTGTAATATCTTCAATCATCTTACGAGTCTTTTCAATTATATCTTTATCTTGATGATAGATTATTACTGTTCCGTCATCTTCTAATTCAACTTTTACAGCATTTACATTTGTAACTTCAGTAACATTAGATGCTTCACAAATAATTTTAGTAATTGTTTCTCCACCTTTACCAATAACATCTTTAATTTTAAGTGGATCAATTGTAAATGTTTCCATCTTAGGAGCATATTTAGATACTTCTTCACGAGGAGCTGGAATTTGTTTAGCAATTACATCTAATATTTGTAATCTTGCTTTTTTAGCTTGAGCAAGTGCTTCTTTTAAAATTTCTTTTGTAATTCCTTTGATTTTAATATCCATTTGAAGTGCAGTAATTCCTTCTCTAGTTCCGGCTACTTTAAAGTCCATATCTCCTAAATGGTCTTCCATACCTTGAATATCAGTTAATATTGTATAGTCATCTTCATGAGTAATTAATCCCATAGCAATTCCTGCAACTGGGGCTTTAATTGGAACTCCTGCAGCCATTAGAGACATACATCCAGCACAAATTGATGCTTGAGATGATGATCCATTTGATTCTAGAATTTCTGATACAACTCTGATTGTATATGGGAATTCTTTTTCAGATGGGATTACTCTAGCTAGCGCTTTTTCTCCTAATGCTCCATGTCCTATTTCTCTTCTACCAGGTGAACCATATCTTCCTGTTTCTCCTACTGAGAATTGTGGGAAATTATAGTGTAACATAAATCTCTTTTGATCTTCTAAACCTAGACCATCGATTACTTGATGTTCATTTAGAGCTCCTAGAGTTGTTGTAGATAGAGCTTGTGTTTCTCCACGAGTAAATAGTGCACTACCGTGAGTTCTAGGTAATAAATCTATATCTGTAGATAATGGTCTAATTTCATCCATCTTTCTACCGTCTGCTCTTTGTCCTTCTTTTACTACGATACTTCTAAATAGATTGTATTCTACATCAGATAATACCATATTAACTTTAGCAACTAATTCTTTTAATTCATCTTCACTCATTGATTCTTCATTTTCTTCAACAAAAGTATTAGTTACTTCTTCTTTTAACTCATCAATTGCATTATATTTTTCTAATTTATCTTTTATTCTTAATGCTTCATCCATTCTTGCTGAAGACATTTCAGTTACTCTTGCTACTAGATCTTCATCTGGAGTTAGAGTTTCATACTCCATTTTTTCTTCTCCGATAGCATCAATAATTTCTTCTTCAAATGCAATAAGTTCTTTTACTGCATCATGACCAAACATTAATGCTTCTAACATTGTTTCTTCATCTACTTGATCAGCACTTGATTCAACCATATTAATAGCATCTTTAGTTCCTGCTACTGTTAGGTCAATATCTGATTTTTCTAATTCTTCAGGTGTAGGATTTATAATAAATTCTCCATCTATTCTACCTACTTTTACTCCAGCAATTGGACCATTGAATGGTATTTTAGAAATAGATACTGCTAGAGATGAACCTAACATAGCAGTTAATTCAGGTGAACAATCTTGATCAACTGATAGTACTGTTGAAATTATTTGTACTTCATTTTTAAATCCTTCTGGGAATAATGGACGCATAGGTCTATCTATCATACGAGCTGCTAGAGTTGCTGCATCACTTGGTCTTCCTTCCCTTTTAATAAATCCTCCAGGTATTTTTCCAACTGAATATAATTTTTCTTGATAATTAACTGTTAATGGAAAGAAATCAGATAATAAGTTAACATTTTTATTAACTACTGCAGCTGTTAAAACTACTGTATCATTATATCTTACTAATACAGAACCAGTTGCTTGTTTAGCTAATTCTCCGTGTTCAACTATTATTTTTCTTCCATGAAAGTCTAATTCAAATTTTTCCATATTATTTCCTTTCCTTTTTTCAAAAAAAATAGACACTAAAAAATTGTGTCTACTTTCTTAATCCTAATTTTTTAATAACTTCACGATATTCTTGGATGTTTGTTCTTTCTAAATAAGCTAATAAACTTTTTCTTTGCCCAACTTTCTTTAAAAGTCCACGATTTGAATGATAATCATGTTTATGTTCTTTAAAGTGATCAGTTAATGTATTGATTTCTTGAGTAAGAATAGCAATTTGAACTGCAGTAGAACCTGTATCTTTATCATTCTTAGCAAATTCTTTAATTATCTTAGCTTTTTCTTCTTTTGTTAAAGCCATTGTTACACTTCCTTTCATAATAATTCACTAATTACTAAGTAAAGGTCGGAAGATTCCATTACCTGGTAATAGCAGTAAGTAAATTATATTATATTTCTTAAGTTTTTGCAACAAAAATATTTATTTTATATATTAACAGGCGTTTTTATCTTTTTTCTATGAATTAAACTACTTTTTTTATTTAATTAATGATATAATTTTTTTGAAAGTATGGTGATTATATGCTTATATTGGATGCTATGAGTTATTGTTCTGATCCTGCTTTAGGATGGTTATTAAATATATTAAAGACTGCATTTACTGTTTTACAAATAATAGTTCCTATATTATTAATGGTTGGATTAGGCATTCAATTTGGTAGTAGAGTTGTTAATCCTGAAGATGAAAAATCTAAGAATAAAATTAAAAATACTATTACTGCTGCTGTTACTGTATTCTTTTTACCTTTATTAATTAATTTATTAATGTTTGTATTAGGAAATAATTATAACTTAAGTGAGTGTTGGAATAATTCTAAAGTATATAGTTCTGGTACTCAATATATTAAGAAGCCTAGTAGAGCCGGTACTGAAGTATTCTATGTAAATAGTCAAGATTATGCTGATGGTTCTAATGGTATTGATCCTAATTATTGGGATGGTCTAATTGATGATAGTCCTGATGAGAGTGGAAGTTGGGACGGAGAAGTTATTGAAGGTACTGCTCAAACTTATAAAGATGTTGTTTGGGATCCAAATGATGTTACAAGAATAAGTAACTTAAATAGTACTCAACTTACAGCAATTCTTAATGCTTATGGTGGAAATGCTAAAAACTTTATTCCTTATGCAGTTAATTATGTTACTGTTGAACAAAAATATCATGTTAATTTATTTTTCTTTATAGCACTTCATGCTATAGAGTCTGGTTGGATTACTTCTCCTGTATCTAATGCATGTAATAACTTAGGTGGTTGGAAAGACTTTAGTAATCCTTCATATGTATGTGCTAGAGCTCCTGGTAATGAAGGTTCTACTCCATATAAATATTTTAGTAGTAAAGGTGCTTTTATAGACTATGTTGGTAGTTCAATGAAGACTAATTACTTAACTCCTGGAGGTTCTCATTATAATGGACCTAGTGTATCAGGTATTATTCATGATTATAATGTTGGTTCTGTCAGTGAAATTAATTTAATAAATCAAATTGCTAGAGGATTATTTAGTCATGTTTCTGAAGTTATGTAGAGGTGTGTTATGAAAAGATTATTTATAATATTCGGTAGTGTAATTATTGGATCTTTAATTTTAGTCTTCATACTTAATTATTTATCTGGTGAAAGTGCTACTCATTCTATTAAGTATAATTTAGAAGAATTAGGTTATGTTGAAAATAAAGATAATGCAAATGTTTATACTAAAATAACTACTAATAATACTAGAGATCAACATTATGAAGATATTTATAATAATAAGTCATCTAAATATAATGAGTTTGTTTTTAATAGAGAAGCATTAACATTAGAAGAATTTATTAATACATTTGAAGTTACAACTGGAAAAAGTGAAACTATGAGTATTGTTGAAGCTCTTGATACAAAAATTGTTAGTTATAATTTTGAGTATAGTACATATGAAACTTCATATTTATTTGAAGGTAATTATGATTATTCTAATGGAAATATCAGTTGTAATATTCAAGATACAAAAGATTTAGATCAGAGTGGCATTGATAATTTGTGTGGTTCAATTAATGGTTATATGAAAAATTTCTTAAATGAAAGAAAGAAAATAATTAGTGATGAAGATTTAGATAAACTAATTGAAAGTTCTAGGCAAGAGCCTACTATAGAACAAGATGCAACTAGCATTGAATGAGGTGTTTTATGAAAAAAAATGATTTAGATATAAGAATAGTTAAATTAATTTTAGTCTTTTTATTGTTTTACTTTAGTTCTTATTTTCAATATATTCCAGTATTATTATTTAATATTCATAATGTTACTCCACAAATTAGAGTTTTATTAAATCTATTTTCTAATTTATGTTTAGTAATTATATTCTTCTTTATATATAAAGATGATCTAAGAAAAGAATGGAAAAAATTTAGAGAAGATCCTTGGGGAAAGATTAACACTGGTTTAGGTTATTGGGCTATTGGTATTTTAATAATGATTGTTTCTAATCTTGTTATTAATAGAATTGTAGGTGGTGGAGCTAGTAATGAAGAAGCTGTTCAATCTATGATTAAAACATTACCTTTAGTTATGCTTATTAATGCAGGACTTATTGCTCCATTTAGTGAAGAAATGGTATTTAGAAAAGCATTTAGAGATGTATTTAAGAAAAGATGGTTATTTGCTATAGCATCCGGATTGGTATTTGGTTTACTTCATTGTTTAGGTGGACCTTTAATTGAATATTTATATATTATTCCTTATGGAATTTTAGGTTTTTCATTCGCATTAGCTTATGATAAGACTAATACTATATTTACTCCACTATTTCTTCATACATTTCATAATACTGCTTTGATTTTAGTATCTATACTTAGAAACTTTTTATAAAAAAAGGAACATTTAAAAAATGTTCTTTTTCTTTATTCTTTTAGGAATCCATTTCTTACTAGTTTCATAGTTCTTTATCAGTAATTTATCAAATATAGAAATAATTATAATTGATAAAGTATTTACTATTATGAAAATTAAGTATTCTTTAATAAAAGTTTTTATTATTATTTCATTTAAACTAAATATTGTACTTATAAAATAATAAAATATTATATCTAATATATAGTTAATAGTTATTATTATATATCCTCTATTGGTATGTTTAAATAGAAATGTATAAATAATTAGATTAATTATTTCTGTAATAAATAATGAAATCATTTCATAAAATAAACTATTATAACTAAATGTATTTCCAAGTGAAAAGTCTATTATTATATTTATTAAAAATAATATTATTAGTGAGATAACAGTTCCTTTTATAGATACTTTGTAGTCATATTTATAATTAATAATATTAGATACCAATAATATAATTGGTAAGACAAATAAGTTTAAGCATATTAATTCATTATGAATAGTTATATTTTGGGTAGATAGAGCATCATATAGACAAGTAAAAGATGATAGTAGAAAAATATATATCCAACTATCATCATATACTTTAGGCATCTTTTTCTTCATGAATTTTATCTATTAGTTCATCTATATGTTTTCCATATTCTAGGGAATTATCATAAATAAAAGTTAATTCTGGGATCTTTAATGTATCAAATCTAGGAGCTAAGCATTTTCTAATAAATGAAGATGCTTTATTAAGTGCCTCAGTAATCTTTTCTCTTTTATTGTCCTCTAGACAAGTAAAATATACTTTTGCATAACTTAAATCAGTTGATGCATCTACTTCAGTAATAGTTATGAACTTAAGATCATCATCTTTTACTTCTGTAGCAATTATTTTACTAATTTCTTCTTGGAAAGCATCATTTAGTCTTTCTATACGAATATTTTTCATTTTATCACTACCCTTATTTATTATCTTTTAACTTCTACTAATTTATATACTTCGATAATATCTTTTTCTTGATAATCTTGGCAATTCTTTAGTGTGATTCCACAATCCATATCTTTTTTAACTTCTTTTACAGAATCTTTTTCATGTTGAAGTGTGTTTATTTCTCCATTGTATACTACTATTCCATCTCTTATGATTCTTGCTTTATCATTGATAGATACAGTTCCTGATAGAACATGGCATCCAGCAATTAATCCAACTTTAGAGAATTTAAATAATTGTCTTATTTCTAATGAACCAACTACTTCTTCTTCAAATTCTGGATCTAACATACCTTTCATTGCTCTTTCCATATCTTCAACAACTTTATAAATAATATCATATGTTTTAATTGTGATTCCATAACTCTTTGCAGAATCCATTGTCTTAGCATTTCCTCTAACATTAAATCCAATTATAATCGCATTTGATGCACTTGCTAAAACTACATCTGATTCAGTTATAGCTCCTACTGCGCTTCTTATGATGTTAACTTTTACTCCTTGAACATCAATTTTTTCTAAGGCATTTTTAACAGCTTCTGCTGAACCATTAACATCTGCTTTTAAGACAACGTTAATTTCTTTTTGACCTTCTTGAATCTTACTAAATAAATCTTCTAATGAAAGACCTGCTAGATTCTTTGTTTCTTTCTTAGCTCTTAATTGTCTTTCTTCAGCTATTTGTTTTGCTTCTTTTTCTGATTCAAATGCCATGAATTTATCACCAGCATCAGGTACTTCAGATAATCCTGTAACTTCAACTGGAGTTGATGGTGTTGCTTCTACTACATTTTGTCCTCTATCATTTTTTAGAGTTCTAACTTTTCCGTAGAAGTTTCCAACTACAATAGGATCTCCTAAACGTAGAGTACCATTTTGTATTAATAGAGTTGCTGTTGATCCAACTTTATCATCTTTTTTAGATTCTACTACTGTTCCTGTAGCATATCTATTTGGATTAGCTTTGTATTCATTCATTTCAGCAATTAATAGAATGTTATCTAATAACTCATTAACTCCTTGACCTGTTTTCGCAGATATTTCATTAGTTATAATATCTCCACCCCAAGATTCTGGAGTTAATCCATTTTCTACTAATCCTGTCATTGTTCTTTCAACATTTGCATCTGGTTTATCTACTTTATTAATAGCAACTATTATTGGTACATTAGCTGCTTTAGCATGATCTATTGCTTCTTTAGTTTGAGGCATTACTCCATCGTCTGCAGCAACTATAATAATTACTATATCTGTAATTTGAGCACCACGTGCACGCATTTCTGTAAATGCTGCATGTCCAGGTGTATCAATAAATGTAATCTTTTTATCATTATATTTAACTGAGTATGCACCTATTGCTTGTGTAATTCCTCCTGCTTCTCCACCTACTACATCAGATTTTCTAATATAGTCTAATAGTGTAGTTTTACCATGGTCAACGTGACCCATGATTGTTACTACTGGAGGACGTTCTACTAAGTCTTCACTATTATCTTCTATTTCAAAATTTTCAAAATTAGAAATATCAGTTTGTTCTTCTCTTTTGATCTTTTTGTCATAATCAGCTACTAATACTTCTGCTGTATCATAATCAACTGAAGCATTTTGATTAGCCATTACTCCTAAAGTCATTAATTTCTTAATTATTTCAGTTACATTAACATTTAATTCAGAAGCAATTTCACTTACTGTCATATCTTTTTTATAGATGAATACATTTTCATCTTGTTTAGCTTCATTACTTTGTAATTTTTCACGATGTTTGTATATTTTTTTTCTTTCTTTTAAGAAGTTAGCTTTATTTTCTTTACTAACTACTTTCTTTTTAACTTTTTCAAATTTTTGATTATTATCTAAATCATATTTAGTGTTTTGCGCTAATTCTTCAGCTTTATCTTCTACTTCTTCATCAAATGTTTCTTCTTCAGATTCATTTGATACTTCTTCGTCATCAGGTGTAAGATTATTATCTAATACTATGATATCTTCATCATTAAGTATAGTTTCTTCATCTTCATATTTTATTCCAAGATTATCACATAAAGCAATTATCTCATCTACTGTTTTACCTACATCACTTGCATAATCTTTTATATTCATAAAATGCACCTCACTTTTCTATAATATTTTTTATATCTTCATAAATCTTATCTTCTATCTTACATTCTAGATGTTTTTCTAATGCTTTTGTTTTAATTGCTTTTTCTAATACATCTAGATCTTTTTTGATATATGCTCCTCTTCCGTTTGCTTTTCCTGTTTCATCAACAAATACTTTTCCAGTATTGTCTTTTACTACTCGTAATAGTTCTTGTTTTGGAAATTGTTCACGTGTTATTACACATGTTCTTAAAGGTATTTTCTTTGTCTTCATAAGAATCACCTATCTTAAATTAATTCCTTCTTCACGAGCTTGTTCTGTTGTTTTTATATCAATTTTAAAATGAGTTAGACGTGATGCTAATCTAGCATTTTGTCCTTTTTTACCTATAGCTAGTGAGAAGTTATCTCCATCTGCTATTACCATTGCTTCTTTATTTTTTGGATCAGTTACTGCTACTAAAAGTTCTTTAGCTGGTGATAGAGCATTTTCTATAAATATAGCTGGATCTTCATCATATCTAACTACATCTAATTTTTCTCCATTTAATTCTTCAATTATATGAGCAATTCTGCTTCCTTTTTCTCCAATACATGCTCCTATAGGATCTACATTTGGATTAGTTGAATAAACTGCTACTTTACTTCTATTTCCTGCTTCTCTAGCAACACTATAGATCATTACAGTTCCATCAGTTATTTCTGGAATTTCATCTTCAAATAATCTCTTAACAAATCCATAATGAGTTCTTGATAAAAGTACTACTAAGTTTCTTCCATTGTTATCAATCTTAGTTACATATACTTTAATTCTTGCTCCCATTTCAATTTTTTCACCAGGAATAATATCTTTCTTAGGTAAGATACCATTTGTTCTTCCTAGATCAATAAAGAAATTATCTGTATCTTCTAAAGCAACTGTTCCTACTAATAATTCATCTTGTTTATCACCGAATTCATCCATAATTGATGAACGTTCTGCTTCACGAATCTTTTGAGTAACTACTTGTTTAGCAGTTGAAGCTGCTACTCTACCAAAATCATGAGGAGTAACTTCTGTGTCAATTGTATCTCCTACTTCTAGAGTCTTATCAATCTTCTTAGCATCACTTAATTTAATTTCAGTTTCAGGATTAAAGTAAATAGATTTATTTTTATCTTTCTTAGGAGGTTCCAATCCAGCTTCTTCAGCCTTCTTAACTTCTTCTTGGAATGCTTTTTCTTCTTCTTCAGCTTCTTCCTTAGTATCTATATCTTCATTAGTTGCATATTCTTCAAATCTTTTTTCTTCATATTCTTCTTTAGTTAATTTATCATCAGGTACAACAGTTAAATATGAATATACTTTAATTTCTCCTGTATCTCTATTGAATATTACTTTTACATTTGTTTTAGAATTAAAATTCTTTTTATATGCACTTGTAAGTGCAGTTTCCATTGCTCCATAGATAACTTCTGGATCAATATTTTTTTCTTTTACTATATTATCTAATGCTATTTTGAATTCTTTACTATTCATCTTCTCCACCCTTTTCTTTTGAATAAATATCTACTTCATCTATATCATTTTCTTTAAGTATAGTTTCTTCTTTATCTATTAATTGATTAATAATAGTAGAAGCTTCAGTTATTTTATTTAGATCAATTGTTTCTTCACAATCTAGTTCTATATTAAGTACATTTTTTCCTTCTACTTTTTCGATGTTAACATCACTTATAGATACATTCAGTTTATCGATTTCTTCCTTTACTAATTCATTTATCTTTTCTCTCATTACTACCTCCAAAAAATAATAATAGAGTGGATTCCTCCACTCCTTTCTGTTTGTATTATAACACAAAATGTCTAAAATACAAAGATTTTTTGTTATTTATAGATTAAATACTATAAATGGAATTAAGTAATTATCTTTTTCTTCATAAATTGCGACTAAATGATCATTATATTTTAGTATTACTTTATCATTAATATTATAATCATTAGATAATTTTACTCCATTTGATACTTTCTTATATAGTTCATCATCTAATTCTATTTTTGGGTAATCTAAAACTTCTTCTATACTTAATAATTTATAATTATTCTCTTCTACATCTTCTAGTGTATAAGCATCTTCTAGATTATATTTATCTACTTTAGTTCTAATTAGATCTGTCATTGTAGCATATGTTTCTAGAGACATTCCTATATCATTTATTAAGCTTCTAATGTATGTTCCTTTAGATACAAAAGTTTTTATTACTACTTTGTTTTCTTCGATAGATAATATTTCAATATCTTTTATTTCTACTTCTCTTTTAGGAAGTTCTACTTCAATATTATTTCTAGCATATTCATATAGTTTTTTTCCATTTACTTTAACTGATGAATATATTGGTACTTCTTGTTTTTCGACTACTTTATCACTTTTATTTATTACTTTTCCTTCTGTATCATATGTATCTGTTTGATAACCTAATTCAAATGTAGCAATATATTCTTTATATTTTTCTGTTAATAGATTTGATATCTTTGTAGCTTTTCCTACTGTTACTAACATTAGACCCTCTGCTAATGGATCTAATGTACCGGTATGACCTACTTTTTTAGTATTTAGAATATGTTTAATCTTTAATAATATTTATAGAGTTTTGTAGTTTAGTCGTTTCTTCATCATTTAGTTTGAAGTATATTTTTCTTTCTGCTCCATTTGCATTTATTACTGAAGGAAGACCTATATATATGTCATTTGATTCATCATAAGAAGAAACTACTATTACTGAGTTCTCATTACCTAAAATAGCATTTGTTATTTTTACTAGAGTCATTCCTATACCATAGTAAGTTGCTCCCTTTTTCTTAATTATTTCATATGCTGCATTTTTTACTTCTTCTGCAATTGATGACATTTCATCTTCACTTAAGAAGTCACTAATATTTTGCATAGCAACTGTTACATTTGACCATGGAATAAACTCAGAATCTCCATGTTCTCCTATTACATAACCATGAACATTAGTAGGATCAATGTTTAATTTTTCTCCTACTAAGAAACGAAGCCTTGCTGTATCTAGAGATGTTCCACTACCTATTACTCTATTCTTTGGTAAATTTGAATATTTTTGTGTAACATATGTCATTATATCTACTGGATTTGTTGCGATTAAAAATACTCCTTTGAAGTTATTTTTCATTACTTCATCTATAATACCTTTAAATATTTTGCTATTTTTATTTAATAAGTCTAATCTAGTTTCTCCTTCTTTTTGATTTGCTCCCGCAGCAATTACTATTAAATCTGCATCACTACAATCTTCATATGTTCCTGCTTTGATTTTTATTTTTGATGGAGAAAAGGCTAAGCAATGGTTTAGATCCATTACTTCTCCTTGTACTCTTTCTTCATTTAAATCTATTAAAGCTAATTCATTACAATAAGTTCTTTGATTTAGTAATGCATATGCATAGGACATTCCTACATTTCCACATCCTATAATTACTATTTTCTTTTTATCCATAATTCCTCCTAAAATAGTGATAATTGATTTGAATCAGGTAAATCTTTTAACACTCCCATTTCATTCATTTTTTCTAGTAAAGTTCCTGATACTTTACCTCTGTTTTGCAAATCTTCTTTTGAGATAAATGGTGCTTTTTCTCTTTCTTCTACTATCTTTTTAGCAACTGTTTCTCCTAATCCAGCTATTGCTGAAAAAGGTGGATATATTTCAGTATCATTTTTTACTTTCCAGATAGTTGCTTCTGATTCATATAAATCTACATTTAAGAATTTTATTCCTCTAGCTGTTGCTTCTAATGCTACTTTTAGAGATTCTCCTTCTCCTGCTTCTTTATTAGTTGCTTCATATCCTTTTGTAATTATATCTTCTAATCTTCTTCTTATGGCATCATATCCACCGATCATTGATTCAACATCAATATCTGTTGCTTTTGTTGTTAGCCATGAAGAATAGAAATATACTGGCATATGTACTTTATACCATGCAATTCTAAAGGCACTTATTACGTAAGCCGCAGCATGAGCTTTAGGGAACATGTACTTGATTTTGGCACATGAGTTTATAAACCATTCTGGAATATCTGCTTCTTGCATTGTTTTTACATGTTCTTTCCAAGTGTCAGGCTCTTTAGATGCTTTTCCTTTACGTACAAACTCCATTATCTTAAATGCTTTTATTGGTTTAACATTATGATACATTAGATATACCATAATATCGTCACGACAACCTATAACTTCTTTAAATGGTACGACTTTATTTTGAATAAGTTCTTGAGCATTTCCTAGCCATACATCAGTTCCGTGAGATAAGCCTGAAATTTTTACAAGTTCTGCAAAAGTAGTTGGTTTTGTATCTTCTACTAGAGCTATTGTAAATGGTGTACCAAATTCTGGTATTCCTAGTGTTCCAGTATTGCACATTATTTGTTCATTAGTTACTCCTAATACTTTAGTTGATGTGAATATTGACATAGTGTCTTTATCATCTAATGGAACATCACTTGGTTCAGTATTTGATTGTAAGTGAATAAGTCTTAATTGAGTTGGATCTGAGTGACCTAATATATCTAATTTTAATAAGCACTGGTCAATTGAGTGGTAATCAAAGTGTGTTGTTCTCCAAGCAGCTGTTGAATCATCTGCAGGATATTGATATGGTGTAAAATCATATACTTCTTTATAGTCTGGAATAACTACTATTCCACCTGGGTGTTGACCTGTAGTACGTTTTATTCCAGTTATACCTATCGCAAGACGTTCAATTTCAGCAGTTCTCATATCATTTATATTATTATCTTCTAAATATCCTTTTACAAAACCAAAGGCAGTTTTATCTGCTACAGTACCTACTGTTCCTGCTTTAAATACATTGTTTTCTCCAAACAATACTTTTGTATATGCATGAGCAGATGCTTGATTTAAATCCGAGAAATTTAAGTCTATATCAGGTACTTTATCTGCATTAAATCCTAAGAATGTTGCAAAAGGCATATCTTGTCCATCTTTAATCATTTTTATATTACAATTAGGACAATCTTTATCCGGTAAATCAAATCCTGATGAATAAATTGAACCTAGAGATGTTCCATCATCTTCATCAAATATACTTAATTTACATTTAGGACATCTATAATGAGGAGCTAGTGCATTTACTTCAGTTATTCCCATCATACAAGCTACTATACTGGAACCTACTGATCCTCTGGAACCAACTAAATATCCTTCATCATTTGAGTGTTTAACTAGACGTTGTGCAATTAAATATATTGGATCAAATCCTCCACCTATAATTCCACCTAAATTTTTCTTTATTGCTTTAGGTAATTCTTCATCTGTTAATTCAGGATCATTTGCTTTTAAATAATCTCCTACTAGTTTATTTACATTATCTGATCCTTTAACTAAGTTATCATGTAATTCTTGATGTACTTTTATTTCAAATTCTTCTGGAGATAAGTTTTCTTTTTCTAATTTTTCAGACAATATCTTTAATACAATATCTCCATATAGTTCTGTTGCAAGTCTCTCTTCTATCATATGTGGTAGCGGATTTCCATACCATTCTTCTGCTTTTGTATAAACTAGTTTAGTTACTTCTTTTGGACAGTCTAAGTATTCTTTTCCATCATCTGATTTAACACGTGGAGAGAATGGAATACCTTTTGTATCCGGAATAACTTCAATTATTTCACATTGATCAGCTATTTTATTAGTATTAGTAATTACTATCTCTTTAGCTTTTTCTTCTCCTAAGAATTTAAATTCATCTAACATTTCTCTAGTTGTTCTAAAATATTCATTAGGTATTTGTGTTATTCCATTTCTTGCTAGAGCATGACGTCCTCCACCAGGAACTTTTTGATTAACAATTATTTTTCTATATATCAAATCATCTTCTGTTAGATTATGTACATCTCCTGTTGCAACAATTATCTTTCCACAATCTTCTGTTACTCTTACTATCTTTTCTAGGTGAGCAGCTAGTTCTACAGTAGATGCAAATTCATTTGTTTCAATTAAATGAGAATAACATGACATAGGTTGTACTTCTACATAATCATAAAATCTAATTATGTTAGATAATTCATCATCTGATTTAGATTTTGCTTCTTGGAAGGCTTCACTTAAGTAGCATCCACTACCTATAAGCAATCCTTCTCTTAACTCTTCTATAACACTTCTTGGAATTCTTGGAGTTTTATATAAATAGATGGTTGATGCAAATGATAATATCTTAAATAGATTTTTTAATCCAACTTTATTTTTAGCAAGTAGATTAATATGATTTTCTCTACCATATTTATATATTTCATCTTTATCTACTAATTTATCTAAGTCTTTCATATTATCTATATTTCTATTAGATAATTTTTTTAACATCTTATGAAAAATTAGTGCTGTTCCTTCAGCATCATAGTCTCCTCTATGGTGAGATGATTCATCCCAGAATCCATCAGGATTTTTTTCTGTTTTTAAAATATCGTATCTTTTTGCTAGAGCACTTAGTGAGTGCCTTGCAAAACTATTATCAAGTGTTCTAGATAGTTCTAGAGTATCAATTACAGTATTTTCATATGTTCCTAAATCATATTTTTTATAGCACATTTCTAAGAAAGAAACATCAAATTTAGCGTTATGAGCAACCATGGTGTCATTGCCAAACCATTTAATAAAGTCTTTAATCGCTTCTTCTTCTGTTCTTTTTCCTTTTAACATTTCATCTGTAATATTTGTAATAGCAGTAATCTTTTCTGGTAGAGGTCTACCTGGATTTATTAGTTCATCATATCTTTCTAATATTTCTCCATTTTTTAATTTTACTGCTCCTATTTCTATTATTTGATCTTGTCCACCTGCATTAAATCCTGTTGTTTCAAAGTCAAATACAACATATTCTTCATCTAGCATATTTATATCTTTTGGACGAGTAACTATGTTTACTTTGTCATCTATCATAGTTAATTCTAATCCATATATTGCTTTAAATGGTTCTTTTCCTTCTTCTAATCCTTTATTATAACTTGTTACATAATTAAATACATGAGGGAATGCTTGTACAGCATTATGATCAGTTATAGCAATTGCTTTATGTCCCCATTTAATTGCTTGTTTAACTAAATCTACTTCATCTATAGTTCCATCCATTTGACTCATTTTAGTGTGAGTATGTAGTTCTACTCTTTTTTCTTCTTCAGTATCCAGTCTTACTGCTTCTTCTCTTTCTATTTTCATTATATCTCTGGCATTAAGAACTAATTCACGAGAAAATGGATCATTCTTTGTATATCCTCTGATTTTTAACCATGTACCTTCTTTTAATTCTTTAGTTAATCTTTTATATTCATCATTTTCTCTTACAAATACCTTACAATAAATAGAATCTGAATAATCAGTTATTTTTAAAGTAATTATTTTAAAATCTGTTTTAGGTGATTCAAAATATTCTGTTCCAAATACCTTTCCTTCTACAATTACATTATTATCTTCTCCAATAATTGTTTTCATACGAATAGGATCATCTTTTATATTTCTACCTAGAACTGTATTTGGATCTTTTGCTTCTTTTCTAAAAGTCTTCTTTTCTTCTGTTTGAGTTTTTGTAGCTTTCTTTTTAGGAATATCTTCTTCTTTTATTTCTAAATCTTTTATTATTTCACTATTAATAGAAGTATCTTCTTCATACTCCATTATTATTCCTTTAGAATAGCCTAAATCATTATATATTTCATTTAATTTAGGAATCAATTTTTCTATTTTTCTTTTTTCTAAATCATTAGATGCTTTTATTATTAAATTATCATCTTTAATAAATAATTTATCTTTATAAAGATCTTTTAGTTTTAATCCTTTAATCTTATCTAATATAAAATTATAGTAAGTAAGATAAATATTAATATCTGGATTTTCTATATTCCAAATTATTTCTATATTAGATACATTATCATCTAATGAACTTATTTTATTATATAATTCATATAATATTTCTACAGGTAGAAGATTAACTTTATCTATAAAAATATGCCATGTATTGATAGAATTAAATACTTTTACTTTTTGTACTTTAGAATCTTCAAAGTAAGAATATTTTTCTTTATCAAATTCAATTTTATCTAGTATGTTAATAATATTTTTATCCATTTTCTCCCCCTATAGAATTTTATAATTTGTTTTTCTTATATATATTATTATAGATATAATCTATAAACTCCTCTATATCTATTCTACTCAATGATTTATCATATTTATAATTATCCATTGAAAAAGCGATTCTATCCCTTTGCATGTATGCAGGAATATCATCTATTCTTACTCCTAGATACATTAACCAATATGGATAGATTCTTCTTTTTAAATCAATTAAGTCAGGATTTCCACTAATATAGTTACTTTTTTTAGTAAGTTTTGTAGGTAATTCACATAATACAGCTAACTCTATTATACTTCTTGTGATATTCTCTTTGTCAGGTGTAGTCTTAATAGACTTTCTAAGTGCATATAATATTATATTTAAAATAGTATTAATATAATTATTATCTTCTTTTCCTATTACTAGATTTCCTCTAGTTCCTGCTGCATTATCATTAATAGAAGCATCTAATAAATTTAGTTCTTTATTAACTACAAATATATCATATGGAATAATATTCTTTCTTAATACTTTTCTTAATATTTCATTTATTTTTGTTTTATTAGAATCCCAGGTATAAACTAATTCTTTTTTGTATTTTTCAGTATTAGTTTTAATTTTTTCAAATTGTTTCTTTTCAAAAATAATATTATATATTAAGTCATTTTCAGGTATAAAATTCTTATAATCTTTAAATATAAGTTCTTTATCCTTATAAGTATTGTTATATTCAATCTTATAGTTTTCCCATAACTTTTGTTTCATATTATTTAATTCAGTTGTATAAGATGGTTGAAATAATAGGTTCCATGCTAATACATAATCATTTGTTATGAATTTTAATTCCATATTATCACCTATATATAATTTATCATATTATAGACAAAAGTTAAATTGAAATATATCTTTTCTTGTAATAAAAAAAGTCTAAAATTTAGACTTTTATTTGAAATAAGTCATGTAAGCATAGACTACTGCGACAGCAATAATTACTATGATTACTAGAGCTATTAATATTTTAATTCCTAATGGCATAGATTTTTCAACAAATTCATCTGATAATGAAAAATCTTTATCTGATAGATCCATACTTCTTGTATAGAAAGAATCATCTGCTTTATCCATAATACTTACTTCTTTAATATCATTTGCTTTTTCTCTTACCTTCTTAATATCTTTAGCTGATAATTTTTCAGTATTAGGTTTTTCTTCTTCTAATTCAACCTTATATTTTGAAACAGTTTCTTCAAGATTATTTTCTTTTTCACTAGCTTGTGCTGCTACTCTATCTAGAGCTTGTGTTGCCATTAAGTCACTTAATAGATTAACTGATGTTTCTTTAGAAATATCTCCTGCTAAAGTTTTAGAAGCAATTGTATCTATTATTTCTCTTATTTCACTCTCGTTAGGTGCTTTTATTCTTTCTTCTTTTTCTTTACGATATTTTTCTAATTCAGCTTTATTATCTTTAGATAGAATATTATATGTATCTTTTAAATACTTTTTCTTTTCTTCTAATTCTTCTTTTTTCTGTCTATTCTTTTTAGTTTCTTCGATGATTGTATTTATATCATATACTTTATTTTCTTTGGTTTTATTTATGTAATTAAATTCTTGTAATTCTTTTTTTTCTCTAGGTTCTTCTTTTATCATGTTATATTCTTTTAATTTATGATAATCTTCTCTAGTTCTATTCTTTTTATTAGTAATCTCATATGCGTTTGTGTTAGTTACATCTGTTACATTAGCATATTTAATATCAGAATTTAATTCTCTATACAACTCTTCATTTCTATCGCGTCTTGTAGCCGATGTTGTATTATTATTATAACGATCCATTCTACGCATATATTTCACCTTCTATGTTAATTCTATCATATTACATAGTATTATTAAAGGTTTTAAAAAAGTCTTTACGTAAAATTAATAATTAGATATAATTTATTCGTTAGGAGGAATATAAATGGCTAAATGTAAAATAAAAATTGATCAAGAAAGTTGTATAGGATGTGGAGCTTGTTGTGCTCAATTTGATTTCTTTGAGTTTAATGATGACGGGGTTTCTACAGTAAAAGGAAAAGCTGAAGATATAGTTGAGGGAGATAATCTAGAAGAAGCTGCTGACGTTTGTCCTGTAGATGCTATAAAAGTAGAAAAAGTTGAAGAAGAAAAGTAGATTTTTTAAATCTACTTTTTTAATGCATATATTTGATGTACTTCTTTTATTGTTAATGGTCTAAATGTACCTGAAGGTAAACCTTCTAGGGTTAAATTAGCAATTCTTTCTCTTTTTAGTTTTTCTACATCATATCCTATTGCTTCAAATAATCTTTTTATTTCTCTATTTATTCCTTCATGTATTCTTATTTCTACTATACAAGTATTATTCTTATTAACTTTTTTGATTTTAACTTTATCAGGTATTATTTTCTTATTATCTAGAATAATTCCTTTTTTTAATTTCATTAGATCTTCTTTTTCTAATAATCTATTTAATTTAGCAATATATACTTTAGGTATCTTATTACTAGCATCTGTTATTATATTAGAAAATTCACCATCATTAGTTAATAAAATAGCTCCTGTAGTATCATAGTCTAATCTTCCTACTGGATATATTCTTCTATCTATATCAACTATATCTAGTACTGTTTTTCTACCTTTATCATCAGAAGTAGTTGCTAGAACTTCTCTAGGTTTATTTAATAAGAAATATACTTTATCTTCTTTTTTTAGAATTTGTCCTTCTACTTCAATTATGTCACTTGATTTTACTTTAGTTCCTAATTCAGTAACTACTTGATCATTTACTTTTACTAATCCTCTTCTAATTAGGTCTTCTGCTTTACGACGAGAAGTTAGACCAGATTCAGCAATTACTTTTTGAAGTCTTTCCATAAATTCACTCCTTTTTAATCTAATAAGATTTATCTATTAATATTCTATCAAAAAAAATGAATTAAATCACTTTAATTCATCAATATATTTTTTTAGTTCTTTGGAATTCTTTCCTAATATTATTTTTAACTCATTATCAATTTCTACTATTCCTTTTGCTCCAAGTTTTTGAATTCCTTCTTTATTAGCTTTAGATACATCTTTTAAAGTAACAATAAATCTTGATAAAGATATTTTAGTATCAATAATATTATCTGTTCCTCCTAATAGTTCTACTAGCTTATTATAATTTAATTTTGCTCCTTTAGTTGTTGTTTTAATAAGAGCAAGTAATATAATTATTAATACTATTGCTATAACTATATATTCTATTTTCATTTTATCACCAAATTAATTATATAATATTTTTTTGTAAATTTAAAGTATTATCCCTATTCATCATTAACGCTTGCTGTATGAGTGAAATATACTTTTCCCATTCTATCATCTTTCTTACATGTTGAATCATCTAAAACTTCACCTGTTTTTACATTTATCTTTGTATAACCAAATCCTGCAGATTCTGATTGTAAATGATTGTTTGATCCTGCAGATACGTGTGCAACAGTAATCACATCTCCCTCTTTGGCAACAACTACACCTATATGATCACCATCAAAATCTCCAAATCCATTACTATCATCTTCTCCAACCATATATGCTATATCACCTACAGAACAACTATTAGAGTCATAATCTGGACCAAACTGGTGCTTATTTTGAGAATTACCTACAACTCCATCTACATCTGTTGGAATTCTACATGTTCCATCATCATATGACCATGTTCTCTCTGGATAACCTGCTTCTTTTAAAACCCAATCAGTGAATCCTGAGCAATCATATGTGCGAAGTCTTGGATTTTCTTGGAATGTACAAGGTATTCCATAATATGTCTCTCCTACTGCCGGATTAATTGAACCTTCGTAATTTATATCACTTGAATAATGACCTCCACCCCAGTCATATGGCATATGTGGGTATACTGAAGTCAAAAATATTGCAGCAACTGCGGCTTTTTCTTTTTTAGATTTAGCTTCATTCATTGCTTTAGTAAATATTAATTCATATCTTTGCCATTCTTCTTCACTTAATGGTCCTTCAAGATTATTAGGATTTATAGATCCGGCTAAATCATTTAGGTCAAGTGATGAATTGACGTATTCTTTCATACCTGTAGACTCAATTTTAACATTAGGAAACTCTGTTCCATTTATTGTTATTGTAGAAACTCCATCTTTAATATCTTTTTCTGCATCTAAAAAAGCATTAAAAGTAACCATACATAGAGCTGATAGATCATTCATCATTTCTATTGATTTTTCCATGTCGGATACAATATTATCTAATTCTCCTTCATATGATGATAAACAATTGTCATGGCCTTTTCCTTCGTTTATTATTGAAGTTATTATTTCAGAAAGGTCTCCGTCTACTCCTGATGATGATTTTACTTCATCAGCTGTTTTTCCAATATTTTTTGAGCTTTGTGCAACTAAATTATAATTTATTATTGTTCTTTTCATAATATCACCTATAAAGATCCTAATTCCCTTTCTACTTGTGCTTTTTTTTGCTCATACTTATCTATTGATTTTTGCAAAGTATTTATATTTTCTAAATCTGAAGAATCAGGATTTTTCTTATTTTGAAGAATAGCTTTTGAATTTTTAAGAGAGGCAATTTTTGAAATTATCTTTTCCCTTAATATTGTTAGTTCTTCTCTTCTTTTTTCTTTTGCTTTTGAAATAATTTTTGATGTTACACTAGTATTAATATTATTGATACTTGTTATTGTTTTTGCTCCGGTATCTTCTAATATTGCTTCTCCAGCTACTAAACAATTTTCACCTGATAAACCAGCTGACATTTCTGAGTTGAGCATACTTCTTGATGTTTCTTTAAAATTATTAACCTTTGAAACAAATTGATTGCATAAGCTTACTACATTTATATAATTCATTAATGAAGATATAGGAGTATCTGCTGATATTTTCATATTATCACCCTATTTAAATTATATTATATTTAACATAGAAAAAGAAGTGATTTTACAAAATTTACACTTCTTTTAATTATTATAAATATGGTTGATCAGTTACAATAAATTTTGATTCTTTTGCTCTTTCTTTTTCTTTTTCTTGTTCTTTTATTTTAAGCTTTTCTAAGAATTTTTTGCCTTCATCATCAGAGAATCCTGTAAAATCTATTCTAACTATTTGATCATGATTAAATACTGATGTAATGTCTGATCTAATTAATCCTTCAGGAAAAATGCATCCACTATAATCATATATTACTCCTGGTTTTTCTTGTGTTTGCATACAATACCCAGTAATCATTAATCTTTTCTTTCCACCTTTAAGTAATACCACACTTCCTATAGGTAAATATTTTTCTTGCATATTAATCCCTCTTTCCTTTTAATGAGTTTCAGAAATGTCATCAAAGCTTATTGCTTGATATCCATTATCAGTACCTGTTTCTAAAGCAACGTTTTCTGTAGCTGTTTGGGCTTGATAACCAAAGTCATCTGAATTATCTAAAACTTGTTCTTCAGGTGTGTCTTCAGCTTCAAAATCTCCTTCCCAACCTTCAGTTGCTTCTTCATAATCGTCATCATCTTCATTTTTCTTATCTAAGTAAATCTTAGTTCCTACTCCTGCTGCGGCAGCTGCTGCTAGACCTGCAACAATTGGTATTGCTACATTACCTCCAGATGATTTATTTGAAGATGTTGTTTCTACTTTTGATGATGTTGGTGTAATTGTAGTATGTTTAGTTGATGGTGTTCCTGAACTGCTACCAGTTTCTGTTCCAATTGTTGTAGCTGTACCAGCTTTTTCTCCAGGTACATCAGTGTGTTGGAGTTGGTGCTGCTCCTGTTCCTGAATAAGCTCCTCCTTGTTGATTTCCAGTTTGATATGATGGTGCTGGTTGTTGTGGTTGTTGTGGTTGAGCAGGCTGTTGTGGCTGTTGTGGATTAACGTTTGGATCTGGTTGGCTAGGTTGTTGTGGTGTTGTTTCATTTGAATTGCCACCATCTTTTTTACCATCGTCAGTTTTTTTGCCATCATCTTGTTTTCCATCATCTTTCTTGCCATCGTCAGTTTTTTTGCCATCATCTTGTTTTCCATCATCTTTCTTGCCATCGTCAGTTTTTTTGCCATCATCTTGTTTTTCATAATCTTTCTTGCCATCGTCAGTCTTTTTACTATCAGCTTGTTTTCCGTCGTCTTTCTTACCATCATCAGTCTTTTTGCCATCATCTTGTTTTCTTTCTTGAGTTCCACCACCATTGTCTGAATCATCATCTCGTCTGAATTGGTTTCCGCTAGAGTTACCTGAATTTCCTGAATTTCCTGAATTCCCAGAGTTTCCTGTTTCCTCAGGTTTTTCAGTCTCACCAGGTTCAGTTTCTTCAGGTTTTTCAGTCTCACCAGGTTCAGTTTCTTCTCCTCCAGTTGTTTCTGCTCCTCCAGTTGTCTCTGCTCCTGTTAATTTGAATTGTAATTCTTGTTCTGCTTTACTATTGTCTTCAGTTGCTGTACTTTCAAAGTCTTTTGCCCATACTGCTCCAGTTTCTGCATCTGTTTTTGTCTTTTCATCATGGTCATGTTTTGTTGAATCATATTCTTCTTCTTTAATTGCAGTTATTCCTGATAAAGTGATACCAGTAAGTCCTGCTTCTTCAAGCCAAGCTTTTAATTTTTTAGTATCTTCGTTGTTTTCATCTTCTGCTGCTTGATAAACATTATATATCATATCTGCTCTATCAGCTTGAAGTTCAATAGCTACTTTTATATTATCAAAGTATGTTTGGATTTGTTCCATTTCAGTTACTTGTTCTGATACTCCATCATGTTCTAAAGCATTATTGCTTAAACAGTTGACAGCAGCTACTACTTCTGTTTTTAATTGTCCTATTTTATCAATTGGTCCTGATCTTAGTGAGGCTGCTCCTGATTGTAGTGAATCATATACTACTTGAATTCCCATTATTCACCACCTCCAGATAAAAGATTAGTGTATTCATCATATGAATAATAATGATTATTATAATATACTGTATCATAATCATCATTTGTATTAGTATATTTTGATTGAGTAGTATTACAATCTCCGCTTGCACAAGTACCACTCATAAATGCTCCTGGAGCATCATTATATCCAGATGTAACATATTCACTTGCATTAAAGGCAACTGCACCTCCAGGTAATTCTTGTGTTTTTCCTTGTGATTGAGCACTTTCATATGCTAATGCAGCTGTTGATTGTGAATAACTGTCTCTTGGTAATGGAATATTTCCTAAATTTTCTCCATAAGAACCATAATCTGATCTCATTTCAGGTGTGTATGTAGAATATATTCTAACTTGATATTCTCCATTTTCATCTTGTAGTATTGAATCTATGCTTTCAATTCCAGCTGCCGAATCATTGATTCTTTGTGCTGAAGATTGAGCTGTAGCAATATCATTATTTCCCCAATCTCTTGCATCTTTTAGAGCTCCATCATCACTTCCAAAATTATCTCTAACCTCTTCAGATATTTGATTATTCATTTTTGCTCTAATAGCCAATTGTTCATCTATTTTTTCTAGCTTTTTATCATAGATAGCCATTTGTTTTTCATATGTTTCTTGGCTTAAATTGTCTTTATTAGCTTCTAATGATGCCTTTAATCCAGTTATATCTGTTTTAGCAGCCAATAATAGTTGCTGCTCAGTATCTATTTCAGTTTGTAATGATCTTGCTTCATCATAACTTGAACTAGCAGATGTTGTTTGAATATTCATTGCATATGACTCTTCAGCTGTTGCTCTAGCTTCAGTTTTAGGAGGTTCTGATTCTGGTCCCGTTTTTGTTTCTGTTTCTGGAGTTGTTTCTGTTCCATTTTCAGTTTCTTCAGGTTTATTTGGAGCCCATTCATCAAGTCCATAATCAACTTTGACTTTTTCTGTTCCTCCAGGTCCCCATTTATTATACATATCATTTAAATAATCTTGATATGTTGGATATTTCTCTGCAAAATCAGGATTATTTGCTTTTCTCGTAGCATATTCTCTTTCAGTTAATATGTTTGCCGCATTATCAGCGGAAGCATCTTTGTATGATGTCCATGGGCATGTAAATCCAGCCACTGCAGTAGCAGCTTCACTTTGTAATGCTTGAGCTTCTTCTATTTTTTTATTCCATTTTCCTAAATCTGGCAATTTTTCATTTAAACTTTCAACGTTAGTTTTATATTCAGAATTAGTATTTGAAGAATCTACTGTTATTGATGGTGAAGTTGAACTTTCATCAAATGTTACAAGTGGACTTTCTTTTGTTTCTGTTGTTGTTCCATCATCATCATCATGACGTGTTGTTACAGTATATGATCTAGCTGCATTAGCTGCATCTTTGTAACCATTTAATTCTGTTAATAGAGCTGATCTAGCCTTATCAATTAACTCAAAATATCTACTCCATTCATTTCCATTATGTTCTCTAACTACATTGCTTAACGAAGTTATGACATCATTGATGACATTATATCCATTACCATATAAATTATTAAATCTTGCTAATATTTCTAGCTTCTCTTCATACAAATATGCCCTTCCATCTACAACAAATGCATGATCAGAAAGTGCAACATTACTATTTATGTCAGTATATACACTAGGGCATTCACCTTCTACTGCTTTTAATTTAGCTATACAATCTTCAAATTCAGATACATCATGATATATAAATCTTTTAGTATCATCTTCTGCAAGTGAATCAAGACTTGTAGCGATAGCACTTATCTTTGGCATATTAAAACACCTCCTTTTAAACAAATAAAATTACAGTTTGTTGTAAATATAAGATTGATTCTTATACTTACAACACACTGTAATACAGTGTGTAATATATTATTCAATAGTTCCAGTTTCTTTTTTAATATCTTCTTCAGCAGTTCCATATTCATTTAAGATAGTTGTATAATCTTGATTTAATTTTGCATTAAATCCTTCTTGAACTTTTGTAATATTTGATTTAACTTCATCTATAGTTTCTTTATAGAAATTTGCTGATGAACCACTCCATCCCATTGAATCTACATTTTGTTGTGCAGTATCTAAGAATGTTCTCATTGCATCAAAATGTGCTCCTGTTTCAGACTTTAATTTTCCTGAAATGTAATCATAATCAATTCTATTGTCAGCCATTTATATCTCTCCTTTCAATTATCCTAAATTATTAAAGCTACCAATACTAGTGCTTTCAGCTGCTTCAAGTCTTCCTGCACTACTTTCTAATACTGTTTTTGATGTAGTTAATGTAGTGATTTGATCAGCTAGTTTTGAACTAATATAGTCAGTGTAAACTCCTGCAAGTGCGTTTGATACAGTACCTTTATTTTCACCAGTGAAATCATCTTTTACTAAAGTATCCATTGAAGTTTTTTCACCTTCGATTTCACCTATTAAAGTTTGTAACTGTCCAGCTACTTCCATCATTTCTTCTGGTTTTGCGTCTAATGGTAATACTGCCATATCTTTTTTTCCTCCTTTTATTTTAGTTATTTAAGAATATCGTTCTTTTCCGAACCCTATCCTTATGATTTAATTTTAATTTATTTTATAAAAAAAAACAACATTTTATGTAAACTTTTTGTTGCTTTTTTACGAATTACTATTATTTAAGTAATCATTTATTATTTGTTGCATATTGGCTATTGATTTTTTTTCTTCTTCTATTCTGTTTATCGCAGTATTAATCATATTAATTATATTATTATCATTCATTTGAATATTTATAGATAATAATTTTTCTCTTTCTAATTCGATTCTTTCTAGAGATTTTTTTAAAGATGATAATACTTCATTTAATCCAGTAACACAATCTGTTACATTTTCTTCTATATAATTAAATATCATAGGCTACTCCTATAATTTATTTCATCAATAGTCTTTTTTATTTCTTCAATTATATTTTCAATATCATTATTTAATTCAATTATTGATTGAAATTCATTTCTTTCATTTAATGATAGTGATTTACTATTACATAGATTTGCACTTTCAAATATTTTTTCTTTATTACTTTCTATATTATTCTTTTCTTCAATTAGTATATTTTTATATTCATTTAATATTTCTAAATTATTCATATAGAACTACTCATCTTACTATATCTTATAGCAACTTTCACAGCTTTTCTTAGTTTCAACCCACTTTTTTTAATATTCATTAGTGCTTCTTCTATATCAGTAGTGTAATATTTTTGCCATGATTCTCTAAATTCGTTAGCCCAGTCTGTAGTTATTCTATCAGGAATATTTTTTCTTATAACTTCATCTAAGGTTGCCATAGAATCAGAAATACTAGATACTATTTCATCTATCTCAAGAGCTGCTGCTAAAGACGAATCTTTATTAACTTTTATCATGATTTAGCCTCCATTTCTTCTTCCATTTCCATAACCATATTATTATATTCTTTCTTTTGTTTATTAATATTTTCTTCTGCTTTACTGATGGTTTCAGCTATTTTTTTAAAGCTTTCTTCTTTTAATTTAAAATCTTTTAATAAATTGGTAGCTGGAGTACCTTTAATTTCTTCGTTAGTTATATCATTAATCAAAGTAGTTAATCTATTTAAATTATACTTATATTCTTCTCCTGCAGTT
The DNA here is from genome assembly GCA_900317975.1 of uncultured Bacillota bacterium. Lineage (GTDB taxonomy): Bacteria > Bacillota_I > Bacilli_A > RF39 > UBA660 > RUG343. The sequence continues at coordinate 25,974 of ONIZ01000020.1, read as the reverse complement.
TGTAAGGCATCTCTTAAAGATTCAATTGCTTCTTCATCAACATTTACAATTTCATTCATATTACTACTACCTTTCTACTTTTATTTTATATTATTTTGTTTATAAAATCAATCAAATAAAAAAGACTTATAGAAGTCTTTATTGTTTAGATCCACAATGTGAACAAAATGATCCATTTACTGGTGAACCACAATTTCTGCAAAATCTTGGAGTTGAAGCAGTTGTTGTATTTATTACTGTATTTTGATTGTTACTTACATTTTGATTTATATTATCGTCCTTTGCTTCAGGATTATTTAATATATGATGATTTTCTTTAGATATCTTATTGATCTTTTTAATGCAATATACAAATATTGCTATTTCTACTACTAGAATTGCTAATACATATAACATACTTCCTGTTGATAAACAAAAATCATAGAAGCCATGTGCTAACATAGGTATTACTAATGCTAATAATAGGTTTTTCTTTTCTTTACTCCTGTTTCCTTTTAATTGATATGTTTTAGCAATAGATAAATAAGTACCCATTAAAACTGCATCTGCTGCATGTGATGGAACCGCTGTAAGTCCTCTCATTACTCCTAATGTATATGGATTGATTCCCAAACCTCCTGCATTAGCAGCAAATAAATATAAAATATTTTCAAAGCATGCAAATCCAAGTGAAACAAATACTGCATATACAATGCCGTCAAACACTTCATCGTATTCTTTATTGTTATATCCAACTAAATAAGTCATTAATAATTTAGAGAATTCTTCGATAATGGCTACGCCTAACATAAAATAGATAAATAGTTCTCCTATTCCCATATAAGTTGTATCATTTCCAAAGAATGGAATTATTGCTTCTTCTATTCCTGAAAGTATCAAAGTAACAATACACGAAGCAACTCCTACTAGGAATAATTTAATTAATAATCCTTTTGATTCCTTTTTGAAATCTTTTTTATAAATATAAAATAAAAGTAAAGCTACAGGTATTATAGCAAGTGTAATTATAATTAGTGAATTCATAAATTTCCTACCTTTCATTTATAATTTTATCATATTTTTAATTATACTTATTCTTTTTCTTTTCCTATTCATTTGTTTTTTGTTATATTTTACATTCTATTAAATAAAAAAAAGCATCATAGATGCTTTATTATTATAAATGGTGGAGCATAGCGGGATCGAACCGCTGACCTCCACGGTGCAAACGTGGCGCTCTCCCAGCTGAGCTAATGCCCCATTTCAACTGGACAATATAAATTTTACATAAATTATATTTTATTGTCAAGTTATTTTTATCATTTTATATAATTTTATTATTATCATAATAGCTATAGTAATTACTGGATGATACTATTAAATGGTCTAAAATTGGTATTCCTTGAATCTTACCTATCTTTACAATACTCTCAGTTATAAAATCATCTGCTTTGGAAGGTGTTACATCATTCGATGGATGATTATGAATTATAATTATATATGATGCACTTACTTTATAGGCTTCTTTAAATATCTCTCTAGGATGTATTGTACTTTTATCAATTGTTCCAACAAATAATAATTTAGCTTCTATAAGTTCATTCTTTGTATTTAAATATAGAGAATAAAAATATTCTTGCTTTAAATTATCAAATAGATATTTAGTTTCATTATATATTTCTTCAGGTGTAGTTAATTTCTTCAATAATGTAGGTTTTTTCATGAATATTCTTTTACCTAGTTCTATACTTGCTATTAACTCTATTGCTTTTACTTCTCCTAATCCTTTTATTTTAATTAATTCATTAATACCTATTTCTTTTAAATCAGATAATTTGTATTTATTTAATAATTCTATTGATAAGTCTTCTACAGATTTTTCTTTAGTTCCTGTTTTTAGAATTATTGATAATAATTCTATATCAGACAAGTTTTCTTTTCCTTTTAATTTTAATCTTTCTCTTGGTCTAAATTCAATAGGTATATCTTTTATTTTCAATATATCACCCTATATATTATTATCTATTAATAAAAAGAAGTGTATTTCTACACTTCATATAATCTTTATTTATTCAGTTGGATTTTCAGGTACTACTTCTTCTGTTTGGATGAATGATGAAATTCCTATACCGTTTACTGAAGTATCTTCAACTTCTAAGTATTTTTCTTCAGTATATTCACTTTGGTTAAGAATAGTTGCTAGAGTTGATAATTGTGAATCATCAATTGTATTATCTGTATTTCTAATATCTACTCCATATGTATATTCATCATTTGCTTTAGTATAAACTACTAAGGTATTTTCACCATTGCATGTTACTTCAAAAGTCATGAATTCTCTATTTTTTAATGTAACATTTTTTTGATTTGAAGCAGTGCATCCATTATTTTCATAATTTGATTTTATAGATTGTGGGTCTGCTTTTAATGATTGATATTGAACTTTCTTAGCAGTAATAGACATAGCCCAAGTTTCTTTTTCATCTGTTACTACTAATCCTTCATTATTTACTTTATAATTTAATGATTGTGGAATTTTATAAGTAAATCCATTTGCATATACTGTATCAACAGCTTTTTCTTGTTGTAGAGCTAATTCTTTGTTATGTTGATATCTCATTAAAGTATATGTAATTCCTCCTGTAATTAACATTACAAGAATAACTACAAATGCATATTTAAATACTCCACCTTTTTTCTTCTTATGTTTTTCTTCATGTTTTTCTTCAACTTTAGGAGTTTCAACTTTTATTGTATTTGGTGTTTTTACATCAGAAACAATATTTTCAGGTTTTTTCTCCTTCTCAGCAGTAGGAACAACTAAATCTTGGAAATCATTTTCTCTCTTAGGAGGTTCTACTCTTAGTGTAGATGTTTTATCTAAATCCTTTTGACCACCTAAAGTGAAACTATCCATAGGAGGCTTAATTGCTTTTTCTGGCTCTTTAATTGGTTCTATTTTCTTTTCTTCTTGTTTTTCATTTATAGAATTAATTTTTGATGCAGGAATAACAATTTTCTTAGGCTTATCGTTTTCATTTACCTTAGTTGGTATATTTATTTTTTCCTTGCTTATAGATTTATCTTCTATTTTTTCATCTACTCTTGGTTGTAGTGTATTCTTTTCGATTGCGCTGAATGGTTTTTCTTTAACTTCATGTTTAATTGGATCTGATTGTGGTTTTATTCCTACAACATTATCTTTTCTTTCCTCAAATTTATTATCGTCCTTAGGTTTATCTGCAGTTTTTTGAGGTGTTGCTGTAAATTTATTATCTGTTTTTAATGGTGCTTTTATATCATTGTTTACAATTGGTTTCATTTCAGTATTAGGCATTTCTACCTTCTTAGGTTCTTCAACTGGTTTAGAATTAATGCCTTTTACTTCTTCTTTTTTATCTATTGGTTTGTTTTCAACTTTAGCTGGCATTGGTCTTGAAACTACTGGAGTAATTCCTTTATTAACAGGTTTATTATCCATCTTATTTTCTACCTTATTTTCAGGTTTGTTTTCTACTTTATTTGCAAAAGTAGGTTTCTTTGGATCAATTACTTGATATTTTGTCTTTTCTTCCTTTACTGGATTATTTTCTTTTTTTACTTCAGCTGGCGCACCACAATTTCCACAAAATTTTTCATTAGGACTAATTCTGTGTCCACATTTACTACAAAACATGCTATATCTCTCCTTCATAAACTTTCATGTTTTCCTCTATGTCAGTTACTTCTTCTAATATATTTTCTTTTATTTCATTCGTACTAGATATTTCTATTACTAGATAGTTATCATCTATCTTAGTGTATAATATCTTAGTATTTATCATATTCAGTTTATCATAATAAATTCCATTATACAAATAATATTGTCTAGTATTTAACACTATTTCGTCAACATAAGACAAATTGCTTTTATCATATACTTCATAGTTTGATGTTATGATTTCATTGTTTTGACCTATATCCTTAGTTAAATAGTACTTTACATTATAATCATTTTTATACGCATATCTTATATTGTACATATTGTTATTCTTATCTAGTTCTTTATAACTATTAGGTAGTTTTATATCAATTTCATTTATTTTAGACTTTTTACTATCCTTAAAATACTTTAAACTTAATATCAATTTATTATCCTTTACTATTCTATTTATATTATTAGGAATATTTTTAGTAGATATTAGTTCAAATGATTCAATTAATTCTTCAGGTATATATGCATTTATAGTACTTATCTTAATAATAAATATATGATTATAATCTAATATGTATACTATTTCAGAATTTTCATATACTGTTTTATTTTTAGTATATGTATTTTTATATATATAAGTATCTTCTTTTAATTTATTTATATCTTCTTGATAATCTTTATTATTATTTAAATCTCTGTAATTATAGTAAATTGTATAATTATCTTTATTCTTATTAAGGTATTCATATATATTTGATTCTTTTATTGATGTAGTTATTGTTACTTTGCTTTCATCATATGAATAAATATATCTATTAGATAAAGTGTTTAAGTCCTGTAAAATGAATTTTTCAGGTACTCTATAACTAACTTTATAGTTTAAATCACTAATCTCATAAACATACTTATTTTTCAAATTATTTGATATTTTCTTATTTTTCGACCATTTTATTTTAGATTTATTAATGTCTAATTCTCCTGATAGATCTATGTTTTCGTGATTTAGTCTAAATCCTTTTACTATTTCATTATAACTATCTGATAATATATCAATATATTTAGTGTCTGCTGTTAGTTCAAATATTATTAGTTTATCACCTTTTTTCATGATAGTAACTAATGACTCATTGTCTCCTTTTTCATATAACACTTTGTAACTATCACTTTTATTAATCTTTACAATTTCTTTTTTTAATAATTTTAATCCTTTATTCTCTTTTTCAATTGAATATAAGACATTATCTATTGTAGAAGATAAATTACTGTATTTATATGTTTCAGGTAAATTATCTATACTTATATCTATTATGGATCCATTTTTATGTTTAAGTCTTACTGAATCATCATCATTACTTCTTAATTTCCAAGTAGAATCATATTCTAATATATAAGTATCTGTGACTAGTTCTTTGTTTTTTATTGAAACATTATCTTGAGCTACTATTAATAATACTGTTCCAAATATGACAATAATAGCAGCAACTATAATAGTAATTGTCATATCTTTTATAAAACCTCTCATTTTATCACCACTATTACTATCAAATAATTAAATTCTCTTAGAATTATTATCTTATTATCTTTATTTTCATAAATATATTTATTATTAGAAGATATCTCTTTATAATTGTTATTCAATAAATAATTTCTTAAATCTAGAGATATATCTTCATTAGACATATATTTATTAATTATATTTTCATATCTTAAACTAATTATATTTTTTTCTTTAGATGATTTTACTAAAGGTATATTTATATTATTATTAATAGTTTTAATTATATCTATATTTTTAATATTATTATTTAATTTAACTTCTTTTGAGTTATTTTCTTTATTTAAATAATAATCCTCTTTTAATTTCTTAAATGAAGTAACTTCAATTGATGCAAAGTCTTTGTTATTAAGTTTTTCTAATGTGTTTGAAACAATATCTGTATCTATATATTTTTTATATATTGATTCATCATTATTAGTTGATATTCCTATTAACTTAGATTCATTTGATATTAATAGTTCACTTGAATTATCTTCTTCAATTGTTTTTATATATTTAAAATTATCTATTATTAGGGTTTTATTATGTATTAATTCATTATTACTTAGTTTGATTGTTACAACGGAGTCTTCTATATTAGGTGTTTCTCCTAAAGATATACTTGTAGTATTATTATTATCTAACTTTATTAAAGCAAGATTGTTTTCTTTTGATAGAGTTATTATTCCATCAATTTTATAATCATTTGTTGAGATATATGATGCATTTAATAATGATTTTTCTATAAACTCATAATTTGTTAATACTATTCCTGGAGAAACTAAAATACCTAAAGTTGAATTAACTAATTCATTAGTATTGTAAGAATTTAATATAATAATATTTTTTGAAACATTATTATAAATAGAGTTAATAATATCATTATTTAATTCATTATATTTAGTATAGTCATATACATTAGATAAATTGACATCTTCTTTTATAGCAAAAGCAGTATCATCATAACTATTTAGATCATCTACTAATTTAGCTGATACATAATATAAATAAAATGATTTGTCTTTTTCTTTAAAGAAATATGTTAATATTAGATTTGATTTTTCTTCTATAAACTTATTATTAGAAGTTCCTTTATACGTTACATCAGGAAGAGTAATTGTTGAAATATAATAATTATTTGATTTAGTTATATCAAAGTTTGTAATAGAAGAATATTTTATATTCATTTCATTTAATGATAAAAACATTCCATTTACTGAGATATCCGGTACTAAGTCATTTTCATTAGTTGAATATTTTAATTCTTTATATTCTTTATGTCTTAAATAATATGTTTCTGAAGATTCATTTTCATTTCCTAATAATAAATAAGTTATTCTTTCTGATAATTCTTTTATTTCATCATAATTTTCTATTTCTTTTGAATTTGATTCTATTTTATAGGCACTATTAAAATTAGACTCTATTTGTCTATATTTTGATATATTTAAATTAATATTCTTATTAATAGGTTTTTCCATATAAAAGATATTTATTAATAATAAGAATAATAATGGTATAGATGTAATTAGTAATAATCTCTTTTTCATATTACACCTAACTTTCTAATCTCTTTTGTAATACTTGGAGAATGTATTTTGATGCGATAGATGCATTTTCTCCATTTAAATATTCATCATGAAAAGCTTCTGCAATAGTTTCATCATATACATAATTTCCATTATCATCTGTTGATACTGCATAGCCTGAAATAGTTTTCCTCCATGCATCAAATGATAATACTGTATTACCATCATTTATATAATTATTATATGCTTCTTTTAATAGTTTTAATGAATAGTTTCCTTCACTATAATCTTTTGTTAATTCATAAATATATTGATCTTCATTTGCTGTTACAGCAACTAACCTTTTAGCTTTACTATCTTTTAATAAAGCTATAAATGATAAATAGTGACCTAATTCATGAGCTACAGGAGAATATTCTGTTGCGTTAGCTGGAAAATGTCCAGTTATAGAACTATCTTTAACAGTTGCTCTTAATTTTTCTTCATTTAAAAAGAAAGATGAATTTAATAATATTTCTGTTTTATATACTTTTGCATATTTACTACGTGATGTAGTATTTGCAAATTTAAATGTAGGAACAAATACAGCTATAATATTATTTTCTGTTATTGAGTTATTTCTTAAAGATAAGTTTGTTAAATAGTTACGTGCTCCTGGATATTCTATATAAATTGTAGCAATAACTTTTTCTAATTCAATTGCTAAATTAGGATTTAATTCACATAGATTTACTGCTGCTACACCATAATTATTTATAATATCATTTTCTATTCCTATAATTCCTTCATCACAAGTAGTTTTTTGTTCTATTGAGTCTTTTTGAATTAATTTATATGCATCATCTGTAGTATTTATTGTTACTCCTGAATATACATGGTCTGTAGATATTATTGTTTGAAAAGGAGAAGTTACTTCTTTTTCAGCAGTATATTCTTCATCTGATTTATTAGAAAAATAATAGTGGTCAGTTAAAAAGTATGTTGTTATGAAAGCAAAATATAAAATAAGAGTCCCAAAAACAATCCCTCTAATAATGCTTTCTTTTCGTTCGAATTTTTGCTTAGTTAGGGGGTTATTACAATGTGGACATCTGTCATATTTATGTGAAATTTTAGCTTTACAATATCTACAACGCATATCTTTTATCCTCTATTTTGATTATATCATAATATAAAAAAACACGTAAAATAATTTACGTGTTTATTACAATTATGATACTAATTCTGATGATTTAAATTGGAATGTTCCTTCTTTTTCAGTAAATGTTAATTTGTATAGAGATCCTTTAGCTATATCTGATAGAGATAAATTATTGTCATAGAATTCTCCAATAGCATTTGTTTTTCCATAATCAGAGAAGTATGTAGTTGTATTCTTTTCAAAATTAAATGTACCATATAGAACTCTTACATATACATTTAGTTCATTATTCTTCTCTTCTGCCATTACTACTTGATCAAATAGAACATTTTCTTTTGCTTCAAATCCACAGCCTAACTCAGATTTAGTAAATGTTTGAGTTGATTCATTATAATCATATATTGGGCAACCATAATGTTGAATAGGTAATTCATAATCAGTTCCATATAGTTCATCAATTTTTTTATTTAATTCTTCTACTGTAAATGATGCTCCATTATCTAAAACGCCCATATTTTTATCTTTTAATATATCTGTTGCGGCTACTACATAAGCAACATAATTTGGAACGTCTTTTGCTGTTATACTTTTTCCTACGAAATATTCACTTTCTACTTGATCAAAATAACTAGATGTTATTACCCCATAAGAATTAATTACTTTTTCATCATCTATAGATAAATTTATAGTTTGATTTGAATTATTAGTAGCTGGTTTATCTTTATTAGTAACTCCTTTTGTATATAAGATATATCCTACTAAACCTATTAACGCTAAGAATAATATTACAATTAATATTGCTGTTCCTACTCCACCTTTTTGATTTGTTGTAGTAGTTAATTGTTGATTCTTTGCTTCTGCTGCTCCTTGTTGATCATATAATTCATTGAAAGATCCGATTTTAGGATTAATTTGCATTGTTTCTTGTCTAGCAACTTGTTGATATTGCATTGTTTGTGTTCCTTGTGCTGTTGTAGTTGTTGCAGCTTGTCCTGCTACTTGATTATATTGTGTTGTAGCAGTTTGAGCAGTTTGAGTATATTGTGCAGTTTGAGCAGCTTGTGCAGTTTGTTGTCCCATTGTTTGTCCTGTTGTTTGTGTTTGTACTTGATAGTTTAGATTTTGTTCATTTTGTTGTTCTGTATTCATAATCTATCCTCCTATATTAATATCATTATAATATCAATCAATCCAAATTTCAATGATTTTGATTTTTTATTGAAATTATGATATAATATGAACGTTTTTTGGAGGTGTTATATGAGTAGTTTAAATAATTTATATATTAATAATCTATATTTAGAAGGAAACAAACAAACAATACAAACTTTTAAATTAATTCCTAACTATGAAAAAATTGATGAATTTGTTTCTGAAGAAATTGCTAAAGTTCCAAGTGATGAAATTATTCTAAGAAGAGATAATCCTATTTCTTTTTGGAGCTTTAAACGTAAAGATGATGTAGTTTATGATTGCTCTGCTTATTCATTGAGAAAAGGACAAACTGAAGAACAAGATCATTATTTATCTTTTTTTGAAGATGTTCTAAAAACTGGTAGAGATAGTTGGTTTGAGCCAGAAAGTGTTAGATTAAAATACAAAACAGGTGAAGAACTATTTTCATTTAGTATTGGAGGTATGCCTTTTTCTATACAAACAACTGAAGATCTTTATATGTTAGGTTTGTTAGAAAACAGAAAATTTAATTCTGCATTTTTGCAATTTGGAAATCTATCTGAAGTATCAAAATTATTTAGTTTATCAGATGTAATTCATTCTATAGATTTAGATGAAATTGATAAACTTGTTGAATATGGAATTATTTCTGACACTAAGGAAAATATTGATATTATAGTTCTTTTTTAATTTCTATTCTTTTTAATCATTCTTGCTATTTCACTATTTTTGTAATCTATGTTATCTGTTACTTCATCTATTACATTTAGGAAGTTGGGTATTTCTATTTTTTGATCTTCAGAGATAAGTTCAATTTCAGCGATTGCTTTATCTTTCCAAAATGGATATATATCTATTTCAAAATATTGATTCTTATAAGATAGACAGTATCTATCTTTAATAATTTGTCCTCTAGTTAAATCTGCATTTAATAATTCATTTATGTACTCTTCTTGACTTAGTCTAGTTTCTATTTCTATTCTCTTTAATGGATTAACAGTTATTTTTCTTGTTTTTGAATATGTGTATGACCCATTATTTCCTCTTTGTCTTATTCTTACTTCTTCATCTTCATTTGATACTAAATATGTTTGAACTATTTTTTCTTTTTCACAATTAGGTAATGATTCCAAATATGAAACATCAGGCATTTCTATTAGGAATTTTCTTTCTATTTCATATGGATTAGGTTCTCCTAAAACCGCAGCTATTTCTCTCATTAGTCTTTTCATTTTATCTTCAAAATTACTACTATTATCTACTATTCTTAAATGAGGATGGCCTGTCCAAGATGAAACAAGTAAATCATCTAATCTTGCTGCTTCTTCTATTGTTTCTGTTCTTGCTTCATTATCTAAATTGTAATACTCTTTTGCACCTTTAGCAGCAGTTACTAAATGAAATACTGCATCATATGAATCTCTTATTTCTACACTATTTAATCCTTTCTTTTTTAAGATATTATTAAAATCTTTTTTACCCATATATGCTTTATTATCCATTATGCCTCTATCACATACTATCAATATCTTATCGTTAGGTAATTTCTTAGCAGCTTCTTCAAATAATCTTTCTTTTTTTAATTGTAATTCAATTAATATTTCTTGAAAATCTACATTAGTTCTTGCTTCCCATGGTGTAAATCCTCCTGTTATTAATTCGGTAGCCGTTTCTTGAATAAATAATACTTTATATCCTTGTTTTACGAAATTATTTTGTATCCAATTCATTGCAGTTGTTTTTCCTGCGCATGGACCACCTGTTAAAACAATTTTAGTTATCTTTTGCTTTTTCTTTTCTTCTTTTGTTTCTATTAAATCATCTAGTGATATATCAAATATCTCTGATATCTTTTTTAAATTTTCTATTGTTGGTTTTGAAGTACCATTTTCCCATTTAGATACTGACTTATCTGAAATATCTAATAAAATAGCCAAATCTTCTTGAGTTAAATTTTTCTTTTTTCTTAGTTCATATATCTTGTCTGCTAAACCATATTCATCCATAAATACCTCCTACATTTTTATATTATCTAAGTAATTTTAAAAATACAATAAAAAGTATGTAACCTATTGGTAGAATTAAAAATAGAATAGACTATTGTCTACTCTATTTTGTTAATTCTTCTAATTTTTGTTTTTCTTCTTCTAATTTCTTTCTATCCATTTCTACAATCTTTGCAGGTGCTTTATTAACATAGTTTTCATTTGATAATAATTTTTCTCTTCTAGCGATAGATGCTTTTAATCCTTCAATTAAAAGTTTTTTAGATTCTTGTTCAGCAACAGTTTCTATATGTTCGAAGAAAATAGTTGCTTTTACTCTGTTAGAGAATACCTTGTAGGCATTCATGCCTAATGGTTTATCAACCAAATGATCTTCTAGTTTTAACATTTTAACTATCATTTCATTATCATCTGTAGTATCAAACATTACTTTCATATCTTTTGTTATTTTATTTTCTGCTTTTACATTTCTAAATTGTTTGATAAATTCTATTTCATCTTCTACAATTCTTTCTTCATCCTCAAATACATATTTCTTTGTATATTTTGGATAAGTTGTAATCATAATAGATTCTTCTTCTTTTACAGGTAACATACTATATATTTCTTCTGTTACAAATGGCATAAATGGATGTAACATTTGTAATATTCCTGTAAGTACAAAACATAATGTTGACTGAGTAGATTCTTTATCAATAGAATATTTAGCCATTTCAATATATGAATCACAGAAACTATTCCAAGTAAAGTCATATATTTCTGATCCTGCTAGATTAAACTCATATTTATCCATATGTTTAGTTACAGATTTAACTAGTTTTTCATATTTAGATAAAATCCATTTATCTTCATTTTTTAATTCTTTAAGACTTATCTTTTTTAAATCATGAATATTCATTAATGTGAAACGAGAAGCATTCCATATTTTATTTATGTAGTTCCAAGTAGCTTTTAGTTTTACTTCATCAAATCTCATATCTGTTCCTGAAGCTACATCTGTTGCTAGATAGTAACGTAGGGCATCTGCTCCATACTTATCTATCATATCAAATGGATCTATTCCATTTCCTAAACTCTTTGAGAACTTTCTTCCTTCTTTATCTCTTATTAATCCATGGATTAATACATCTTTAAATGGTCTTTTTCCTGTTAATTTTAAAGATTGGAAAGTCATTCTATTTACCCAGAATGGAATTATATCATATCCAGTAACTAATACATCATTTGGGAAGTATGCTTCCATATCATCTGTTTTATCTGGCCAACCTAGAGTTGCGAATGGCCAAAGTGCACTAGAGAACCATGTATCTAATACATCATTATCTTGTACCCATCCTTTTCCCTTAGGTGCTTCCATACCAACATATACTTCATCACCTTTGTACCAAGCTGGAATTCTATGTCCCCACCATAATTGACGAGAAATGCACCAGTCATAAGTAATTTCCATCCAGTGATTCATTACTTTTTCATATCTTTTTGGTACAAAGTTTACTTTATTATCTTTATCTTTTTGATTTTCTAATACTGCATCAGCAAGTGGTCTCATTTTAACAAACCATTGTTTTGAAAGATAAGGTTCTACCATTACTCCTGTTCTTTCACTATGTCCTACTGAGTGAGTTATTTTTTCAATATCAATTAATAATCCTGCTTCATCTAAATCATGAACTAGTTGTTCACGACAAGCTTCTCTAGTCATTCCCTCATACTTTCCACATTTATCATTCATAGTAGCATCTTCATTCATTACTACTATTCTTTCTAAATTGTGTCTATTACCTACTTCAAAGTCATTAGGGTCATGTGCAGGAGTTATTTTAACTACTCCAGTTCCTTCTTCAGGATTTGCATGTTCATCTGTAATTACTGGAATTTTCTTTCCAACTACAGGTAATATAACATTCTTACCAACATACTTTTTATATCTATCATCATTTTCGTTAACAGCTACTGCAGTATCTCCAAATAAAGTTTCTGGACGAGTAGTTGCAACATCTAAATAGTCATCTGTTCCATCAATAAAATACTTAATATGATAGAAAGCTCCTTCAACATCTTTATAAATAACTTCTTCATTAGAAAGTGCTGTTTTTGCTGCTGGATCCCAGTTAATTATTCTTTCTCCTCTGTAGATTAATCCTTCATTATAATAATCTACAAATACTTTTTTAACTGCTTTTTCTAATCCTTCATCTAATGTAAATCTTTCTTTGGAATAGTCTAAAGCTAAGCCGAGAGATGCCCATTGCTTACGGATTTCTCCACCATATTCATTAGTCCAATCCCAACAAGCTTCTAAGAATTTATCTCTTCCATATTCATATTTATTAATACCTTGTTCTTTTAATTTCTTAACAACTTTTGCTTCTGTTGCAATAGCAGCATGATCCTTTCCTGGTAACCATAAAATATCATTACCTTTCATTTTTTGATATCTAATAATTATATCTTGTAGTGATACATTCCAAGCATGACCTAAATGTAATTTACCTGTTACATTTGGTGGAGGTATAACTATACAATAATGTGGTTTACTACTTTTATTATCTGACTTAAAATAACCATTTTTAAGCCATATATCATATTTATCTTTTTCTACACTCTCGTGATTATATTTAGTTTCTAATTCTTTCATTTTATTTCTCCCTTTCTTTAAATATTAATATGCTCAATGGAGTTGTTCACTCGTTTAGCATCATTTAATATATATACAATTTTTAATTCTTTTTTCATAAACACCTCCATATAATAAAAAAATAATCACATCCTATAAGGACGTGATTACGTGGTACCACCTTAATTACTTCTCAAAACATTTAACGGCTTTACCGGAATTACCTACTAATTTCAATAATTCTACTCCATCGCTACAAAAGATATTTCATTTATTCACTTACACCAAACGTGAACTCTCTTAAAAACTAGATATCTTTCCTCGATTTCTTTGTATTTCCTAATAAGTATATATTAATATTTATTTTTTTTCAATGTTTACATCTATTTTTTTATTATATTAGATACTCTTTCCTTTGATGGTGTATATTGTAACATATTTTCTTTGTAAAGTCTATTTATATTTGTTATATTAATTTAGAAGGAAGTGATTAATTTGTCTTTAAGAAGAAAAGATTATTTAAGTTGGGATGAATATTTTATGGCAATAGCAAAGTTATCTGCTGGTCGTAGTAAAGATCCTAATACTCAAGTTGGTGCTTGTATAGTTGGTTCTGATGATAGAGTTTTATCTATTGGATATAATGGTGCTCCAAATAATTTTTCAGATGATAAAATGCCTTGGGGACGCGAAGGAGATCCTAAAGAAACGAAATATATGTATGTATGTCATGCAGAAGCTAATTCAATTGACAATTTCAGAGGAAATAAAAAAGAATTAGAAGGAGCTAAAATCTATGTAGATTTATTTCCTTGTAATGAATGTGCTAAAAGAATTATACAAAGTGGTATTAAAGAAGTTATTTATTTATCAGATAAATATAGTAAAAGTGATTCTACAATTGTTAGTAAAAGGTTATTTGATGAATGTGGAGTTAAATATAGAGCATTAGATAAAAAGTATCAAAATGATTATCTATTATCTATTAAGCCTGATATTCCTATTAAAAAAATAGATGAAAAATAAGAAGAATTAGAGATCTAATTCTTCTTTATTTTTTCTGGTTCTTTATAAGTTTTACCTTTTGTATCTACTAAAGCTTTAACTATAGTTAAATTATTTTTTAATTTTTCATCTTCTACTTTTTCATTCTTTTCAATTTTTTTGATATTATCCCAACCATCAATTACTTTACCGAATGCTGCATAGTTTCCATCTAATTTTGGAGAATCTCCTAACATAATGAAGAATTGACTTCCTGCTGAGTCAGGATCTGTTCCTCTGGCCATTGATACAACGCCTTCAGTATGTAATAGTTCATGTGTTGCTGTAGTTTCTACTCCATTAGATGAAAACTCTCCTTTTATTGTGTATCCTGGTCCACCAGTTCCTGTTCCAGTTGGATCTCCTCCTTGTAACACAAATCCTTCAACTAATCTATGAAATGTATTGTTATCATAGAATCCTGATTTTACTAGATAGATAAAGTTATTTACTGTATTAGGTGCAACTTCAGGATATAATTGTATAACTACAGATCCATAGTTTTTAATATACATAGCTACAACAGGATACTCAGTATCATAATTTAGAGTTGTCTCATTTGTACTTACATCATAATTGATATTTCGTAAGTCTTCCTTTATTTCTTTTTTAGTTGCTTTATTTCCTATTACTATAATTACTGCTATTAAAGCAATTACAATTATTGGTATTAATTTTTTCATATTATTTTTCCCTTTCTAAAATGTCTTTTGCACTAACAATTCCTGTAGCGGCAGCAGTTACTATATTACCAGCTTTTCCTGCTCCATCTCCGATAAAATATATATTATCATTTTTTAATCTAAATTTATTATCTGTTTCAATTTCATTTGAGAAGAATTTTATTTCTGGTCCATATAATAGAGTATCATCATTGTTTACTCCTGGAATTATCTTATCTAGAGTTTCTAATCCTTCTAAAATATTAGTTATAATTCTATGAGGTAATACTAAAGCTAAGTCTCCAGCAACACAATCTTTTAGAGTAGGTTCAATAAATCCTTTATTTATACGATGCCATTCACTTCTTCTTGCATTACGTAAATCTTTAAGTGATTGGATAATTGGTTTTCCATCTCCTAGGACGTTTGCTATACGAGCAATTGATTCTCCATATTGGCGAGTATTAGTTACAGGTTGTGTTAAATTAACCTTTGAAATAAAAGCAAAATTTGTATTGTCTGATTTAATATCTTTTAAGGCATGTCCATTAACACAGATATATCCATAATAGTTTTCTTTAGCAACAAAACCACCTGGATTAGTACAGAAAGTTCTTATTTCATCACCATATGTTTTTGTTTTAATAAAGATAGTTGGATCATAAATAATATTTGTAATTGACTCCATAATATCTTTTCTAACTTCTACTCTAACTCCAATTTCTATAGATTGAGATAAATAAGGTATTTCATATTTATCAGCTAATTCTTGTATCCATTTAGCACCAGTTCTTCCTGGAGCAACAACAACATATTTAGATTCAAGAGTTTCTTCTTTTTTACCTTTTTTATATGTTATAACATGCTTATTTTCATTTTCAGTATGAATATCTACTACATCAGTTTTATCTAGAAGAGTTACTCCTTTATCAATAAGATAGTTAGATATTCCTTCAATATATTCAGGTAAATGATCACTACCAAGATGCTTTTGTTTAATAATTAAAAGTTTTGCTCCAGCTATAGCAACTTTTTTTCTTATTTCTTTTGCTTCATCCATATTAGATGGATATACTTCAGCATCCATTTTAAATTTATTAAATATTTCTTCTGTTTCATCTATTAAATCATTTGCTTCTGATTCTAACATGTATTTAGTTAAATCACTTTTACCTAGTTTAGGAATAAAATTTAGTTTTCCATCAGAGAATGTTCCTGCTCCACCATAACCTGACAAAATTGCACATGGGTTACAATTTTGACATGGTATTTTCTTTTTATTCATAGGGCATACTCTATGTTCTACATCAGATCCTCTTTCTAATATAACTATTTTTAATTTTTTGTTTTCTTCAATTAATTTATATGCTGTAAATAAGCCAGCTGGTCCAGCTCCTATTATCGCAACATCATATTTCATATAATCATCTCCTAATAAGAATCCATAATTATTTTAACAAATATTTTTTTATAAAAAAAGTAACATATGATAAAATATAATTGGTGAAGCATATGACTAGAGAAGAAGTAAATGAAAATTTACAAGAAGATATAGATTTAGAAGAGAAAATTAAAAATAGAAAAAAGATAGTTCTTAATATTATTAAGATTATTATTTTAATTATTGTTTTATTTATATTATTCTTTTTTATTAATAAATATATAAATACTGGAATTATTGAAGTTAGTGAACATAGAATTATTAATGAAAAGATTCCTGATAATTTTAATGGGATTAAAATTATACAGGTAAGTGATATTAAATATGGTTCTAATATTAATAATGATGATATTAAAAAGTTAGTTAAAATTATTAATGAGAGAAAACCTGATATTATTTTATATACGGGTAATTTAATAGATGATGAATATAAATTAGATTCAAAAGAAAGAGAAAAGATAATTAATAGTCTTCAAAAAATAGATGCTAGTCTTGGAAAATATGCTGTATATGGTGATGAAGATAAAGAAGATTTTATGACTATTATGAATCAAAGTGGATTTACAATATTAAATAATTCTAAAGATCTTATTTATAATGAAGGTAATACTCCTATTACTTTAGTAGGATTAGATATCTATAGTAAAAGTAATTTAAATGAAGCTTTTAAAGATATTAATAATAGTTTTTATACTATAGTAATTGCTAATAGTGATTACTATGTAGATGATCTTATTAAGTTTAAACCTAATTTAGTTCTTGTAGGTGGTAATAGTAATGGATATATTAGATTGCCTGGTATTGGTGGTTTAATTAGAGGAGAACATAAATATACAAATCCTTATTACGAAAAAGAAGGAATCAAGATATATGTTTCTTCTGGTATAGGTACTGATAATATAGGTATTAGATTTAATAATTTACCTAGTATTAACTTTTTTAGAATAAGTAATAAATAAAAAAGACTAGTCATTCTTTTTTACTCTATGACTAGTCTTTTTATTTGACTCTTCTTTTAAACCATTAATTATTTTTTGTGGAGAATAAACATTATAAGCACCATTTATTTCAGTTGAATATATCATTACTGCTCTTGATCCTGATATAGATGAAGAGTCATCAATATTTACTTTCTTTGATTGAATTAGAGTACTTTCTGAATCTATTTCAGAGTTTTCTAAAGTTACTTCATCAGCTTCTAAGTTAAGTGCTCCTACTCCAGTTAATACATTAGAGTTACTAAATCTAATAGATTCTGCTTTTACTTTCATATCTACTCTATAGTCTTCTCCTTCATTTTCATAATTATCATTTAATAAAATAAATTCTTTTATATTAGCACCTATTAAGAATCTATCATTATATTTAAACTTGTTTGAACTATTATTGTAATTGTTATTTTCTAATACTATTTGATTTGCTCTAGCAATAGTTACTTCATTATTAAATGTACAATTACTAAAATGAATACTATCTGTGGTAGATATTACAATTCCATCAAAAGAATAATCACTGATGTGATAAGTTATAGGTTTATCTATACCATAAGCAATCTTTTTATCACTACTATCTAGACTTAAAAGATTATTTTTCTTTTCTATAAGTCTTCTTAATTTGTCGTTATCGACGTAACAATCAATTCTATCATCAGATATGACAATACTTCCTAATCTTTTTGTTATACTTTTTAATTTTAAACTTTTTAATAAATCCATATTATCACCTTCCAATTGAAAAACTTTGTATATTATAACATGATATAAATAATTTGTAAAATATATTGACTTTTATAATTAGTTTATAATATCATTCTAATAAGGGAGTGAAAGATTATGAAACTACAAGAGATTAGAATTTTTGAATCTAAATATGTAGGAGTAATTTTTCCTATTTTTTCTTGGTTATTGAGATAGTTAGTTTTATTAACTATCTCTTTTTTTGTAATCTTTTACTTTCAGGGAGGAAGTTTTTATGAAAAAGAAAAAGATGTTATATGACATCAATGAAAAGCCACCTATTATTCAATGGATAATACTTGCTTTTCAACATGTATTTGCTATGTTTGGTGCGACAGTACTAGTTCCAATCTTAGTAAATGCAGGTATTTCAGCTGCTGGGGTACCTGGACATGCTTTATCTATAGCAGTTGCATTAGTTACAGCTGGTATAGGTACACTTATTTATATTCTTTGTACTAAAGGAAGGTCACCTGTATTTTTAGGTAGTTCATTTGCCTTCATATCTCCTATCATTGCTGCTTATATAGCTGGTGGTAGTAATGGTGGTATGAAAGGTGGTATAAGCGGAGCTATGACAGGTGTTATGGTTGTTGGTTTAGTATATGTAATCGTATCAATAATCATAAGAATAGCTGGTAAGAATTGGATAGATAAAATATTACCACCTATCGTTATTGGACCTATGATAATGATTATAGGTTTAGGACTTGCATCTAGTGCAGTTGGAAACATATTTGATACAAGTATCAATGTAAAAGGAATTGAATGGAAAGGGCCAGTTGTTGCATTAATTACTTTCTTAGCAACAGTTATTACAATGACTAAAGCAAAAGGATTTTTCAAAATAATACCTTTCTTAGTAGGTATTGTTGTTGGATACATTTCTGCTTGCTGTATGGGATTAGTTGACTTTAGTATAATCTCTTCTGCAAAGTGGTTTCAAATTCCTGAATTCTATGTACCATTTGTAAGTTATAAGCCTAATATAATGATTGCTTTAACTATGGCGCCTATTGCTTTAGTTACTATGGCAGAACATATTGGAGATCACAAAGCATTAAGTACTATTATTGATAAAGATTTATTAAAAGATCCTGGTCTTGATAGAACTCTTTTAGGTGATGGTGTTGCTACATTCGTTGCTGGTATGTTAGGTGGACCTGCTAATACAACTTATGGTGAAAATACTTCAGTTGTAGGAATGACTAGAAATGCATCAGTTTGGGTAATTGGTCTTGCAGCAATATTTGCTATAATATTAGGATTCTTAGGAAAGTTTACTGCTTTAGTTCAAACAATACCTAATCCAGTACTTGGTGGTGTATCACTATTACTATATGGATTTATTTCAGTTAATGGTTTGAAAGTATTAATACAGAACAATACTGATTTTAGTAAAAATAAAAATATAATTGTAGCTTCAGCTATGTTAGTTTTAGGACTTGGTGGTGCAGCATTTTCTATTGCTACTGGTAATGGTTTATCAGTACAAATTTCTGGTATGAGTTTAGCTGCTATAGTAGGAATTTTATTAAACTTATTAATTAAAGATGATAATGAAGATGAACCTATTGCAACAATAGTTGAAGATGTTAAAGAAATAAAGAAAGATTATTCTAAATTAAAAAGTGATATAAAAGAAGAATTAACTGTTGAATTAAAGGATGATATTTTGAATGAGATAAGAAAAGAATTTAGAAAACTGGATGATTCAAAGAAAGGTAAAAATAAGAAATAGAATGAAAAATATTTATGAACTAGATCATCCTTTAATAGAACATAAATTAGCTATTTTAAGAGATAAAAAGACAGGTACAAAAGAGTTTAGAGAATTAATTGGTGAGATAGCAACTCTCCTATGTTATGAAGCTATGAGAGATGTTAAATTAAAGTCATGTGAAATTGAGACACCTATTACTAAAATGAAAACTCATAAATTTGATGAAAATGATTATGCATTCATTCCTATACTTAGAGCTGGTCTTGGTATGTTAGATGGAGTTAAAAATGTTATTCCTAACGCTAAAATTGGTCATATTGGAATGTATAGAGATGAGGAAACATTTGAACCTGTTAATTATTTTTTTAAAGTTCCTAAAGACATTGAAAAGAAAACTATATTTCTTCTAGATCCAATGCTTGCTACTGGAGGAAGTGCAATTGATGCTATTGATTTATTAAAAGAAAAAGGTGTTAAAAAGATTAAATTCTTATGTATTATTAGTGCTCCTGAAGGATTAAAAGCAGTTAATGAAAAACATCCTGATGTTCCAATATATACTGCTCATATAGATAAAAAATTAAATGAAAATAAGTATATAGTTCCTGGACTTGGTGATGCTGGAGATAGAATTTTTGGGACAAAGTAATCAATAATTGGTTTTCTTAAAAAAATAGACTAAATCGCTAGTCTATTTTTTTATAATTACCTATTGTTTACAAATTATTTTTTTAGTTATAACTACTATATTGCTTATACTTATTAATAATAGTAATAATCCTAATTTATTTGATTGTGTTGATGTTTCTGGATTTGCTCTTTTTTGCCATACTGATTCTACTCTTATATTGTAATTTGGCATTTGGAAATGTGCTGCTTTTCTATCTCCTTCAACAGCAATGTTTTTCTCTTCACCATTTTCATCATAGAATCTAAATTTTACAAAATCATATCCTTTTTTTCCTTTAATTGTGATATTAACTGTTTGATCTTCTATTGCTACTTCTACATCAGATTCTAGATAATCATCTGTTTCTACAGTATAATTTACATCAATTGGTACTCTATATGGATTATTTCTTGTTCCATCACCAGTTAACATTGTTTCTCCATCTATTGCGACAACTGGTCTAACTCCAGAAGTAGCTGTCATATTATTTCTGTTTATATAACCTTTTGAATTTGGATATAACATTTTAGAAACACTTTGTGGAGTCATTGACCAGTATGCAACATCAATAAGTGCCCAACTATTATAATAATTATTCGGATCAACCTCATGGTATTGACCACCGGCATATAATACTTCATCTGAAGTAATTAATCCGACAGGGTATTTTAATTTACCATTACCAATGTTTGTTGTACTAAATGAATCATCTATATTATGACATTTATAATCGGGTGTTCCATCTTGTATTCTTTTCCATCCAGAATGATGATTAGCTGCAGCATCAAATTCTCTATCATTACAAAAGATTGTATCAGAAAATTTATCTATACTGCCTGATAAATTAGTTTCAAACCATTTATCAACTTCAGTCTTAATTACTGAATCTACTGCATTAATATTTCCATCTTCATCTGGCATCATATAACCTACATTGTCAACTGTATCTGCATTATTAAACTTAACTTTATTTTCAAGAGCCCACATTCCTTCGCCTGTTGCTTGACAAGTATCATCTGTAGGAGTTCCTGCATATAAAAGTTTTACTTTTCCATCTTCTGTAGTTCTAATTATTTGCCAACAAAAGTTTTCATAAATTATGAAGTTATTTTCAATATTACCTCTATAATATATAACTTTATTTTCAGCATCTTTAGTACTATTTAGAATATATAAGCCTTTTCCATTAGTATCAGATGATGGTAGAGAAAAATTAATACCACTATCACTTGATACATAAGTACTGCTTATATTATCTAAAACAGCATTTTTGTTTAATTCATCATATATTTTAAATCGATCTTCCGCTGCATAAACATTAACATAGCTTATTGCAATAAAAAAGATCATAATCAATAATTTTTTCTTCATTTTCATTTTTCATCTTCCTCTCTATTATAAGTAAATTATATTCATTTTTTTATTAAATGTCAACGTTAATACTCTTATTTCTAAACATTTTTAATCACTTTAAAAATTATATTATTCTAACAATATAAAAAACTATATCAATTAATTTTAGATATAGTTTTTATTATTAATTCATATTACTTAAGTAGTTAATTATTTCATTATATGTATCCATTTTTAATCCACTTGTTACACTTGTTATTTCTTGTGGAATTCCTGTTACACTTGTTTTTGATACATCATAATTACCACCTGTAGTACCTACTCTAAATCCATATTTAGACCATGCTATATTTTGTATTTTCTTATTATTAAATGCTTTTAAATATGTATTTCCATCTTCAGTAAATGTTGCAATACAATGTGAATTCCAAATAGTTGGTCTTGGATATAAAATAACTATTTTATCTTTAATAGCATCATAGGCTTCTTTATCTGAATTAGCTAAATCAACGATAGATTTTTCATAGTCAACTATCATTGGATAAGCTCCTTCTCCAGTTCTTAAATATAATTCAAATAAATCAGCAGGTGTATTATTCATATATCCTGACTTCTTGTAGAATTCTTTTAATTTAGGTAGATTTGCTTGTACTTGTTCATTTGATAAATCTCCACCTGTCATTGTTGATAATAACAATCCATAATATGTTGCTCCTGGAGAAGATGTTACTGGATCAGTTGATGCTATATTTATTTTTCCATATATTTTGTCTAGGCCTAAATCTTGCCAAGATTTATCTTCTAATATGTAATTTAATAATTTATTCATATCAGTTATGTAATAAACATTATCTTCTAATGTAACTATGTTTTCTTTTATTAGTGTATCTGCTACATCTTTCCATGAATAAATAACTATTGGAGTATTTAGAGTTAGACTTCCATCTAAAACTGTATATCTACTTGCCTCATCTTCTTTAGGAGGTAATTTATAATAATTATAAAATCTTTCATCTGATGTAAACAATGCATCATATTTTGAACATGAATCATTATCTACTGACCATTCTGATTCAGGAATAGAAGTATTTCCTTCTCCTATAAATTCTCTTACTAATGGTTTTGTTATAGTTTTACCATTACTCCATGAATCATAAACTACATTTAATTTATATTCTTTTTTTAATATATTATTTACTTCTTCATCTGCTATGAAGTCTTCTTTTCCTCCTCCTGTAGCGACATATATTGTTTTTGAAGTAAGAGGCTTTTTATCGTCATTTGAATTTGAAATAATACTTATTATTAGTGATATAACTATAATTACTACTAATACTATTAGAGCAATTGTTCCTGTCTTTTTATTTATCATCTTATCCTCCTAACTATAACTTCTTACTTCTTGGAATGCTTCTTTTAGACCTGTTTTACCATCAAAAACTTTTCCATTTGTTAAATCAGCAATTGCTTGTAATTGATAATCATCTGCATTACCAAATGTTATTGAATATATTGGGATATCTAATCCTTTATATGCTTTTTTTAATGAGTCATATTCACCTACATTTGATTTTCCGTCTGTCATTAGAATTACAGTTCTAGTATATTCATTTTTATCAAATGATTTTAAGTCATCAAGTGCTTTTATAGAAGAGTCATAAATATTTGTTC
Source organism: uncultured Bacillota bacterium (assembly GCA_900317975.1). Lineage (GTDB taxonomy): Bacteria > Bacillota_I > Bacilli_A > RF39 > UBA660 > RUG343. Next base: position 1,995 of record ONIZ01000020.1, on the reverse strand, counting down.
CACCATATGCTTGCATACCTCTTACAAAATCAATTAATTCTTCTGTATTTCTTCCACTATAAGTTTTTGTTTCTTGATCAACCTTTTCATTGAAAGTAATTATTTTTATTTGGTCTGCTTCAGAGAATTGTAATCTATCTTTAGATGTTTGTTCATAATCTAATAGATAATATAATGAGTCTTGTAATTCTTCTATTCCGTTTCCAGCCATTGAACCACTTACATCTAATACAAATACTACTGCTGTAGGTTTTCTAAGTGATGTAACATATAAATCAAAAGCTTTATTCATTACAGATTTAGAAGGATATTTTAAAGGGATTAAGTATTCTGTAGTATCTATTCCCCAGTCTTTATTAAATACTTTATTAGGCTTATCATTTGTTCCACCATACCAAGTTCTAAATCCTAAAGACTCTAATTTTTCTCTTGCTTCATCACTTCTTAAATGATTTTGTAATTTATTAAATATTTCTTCTTTATTTGTACCATTATCAATAAATGCAAATGGCATATCATTTATAGCAACACCATCTTTTGGATAAATGAAGTATAATGTTTCTTCTCCATTTTTTTCTAACTCTTTATTAATATCTATTAGACTAGATTCATAAGTTATAACTGCATTATATTCGCCTTTTAAGAACATTTCTTTGATATATTCTTCATTTCCTGAAACACGTTCTACTCCTTTGAAGAATGATTTTAAATCTTCTTGAAGTGTTTTATCTTCTAACATTTCTTCTGTTAGTACTTCAGGTGATCCTGCGATAGAATTTAAAAATCCTAGATAAGCAGTTGCGCCTGTATTTGTTTCAGTAACACTAGTCATTACATAATCTAATTGATTATTTTTTATAGCATTTAAAATATCTTTATTGTATACATCTTTTGAAGTAAAACCTAATTCTTCTGCTTTACTCTTTTTAATACCCATTATAACAGGGTCAATCGCAATAGATTTTGAATTAGATACTAAATAACTATTATCCAACATATATAACCAAATAGAATTAGATATCCAAACTCCATCATATTTTTCCGTTCCATTATTAAGAGTATCTACCATAGCTAAATCACCTTGGTGAGTTATTTCTAGATAAATACCATTTTTTGAAGCATAGTCCATCAATTCTTCATCATAGATTGCTGTTGATGTTGAAGATAGTAACCTAAAAGTATTTGATTCACTATGAAATATATTTAGTGTTGAACTAAGACTATTTATAGTTACATAAATTATTGAAGCAATAACTATAAATATTATTATTCCTGCAAAAATTTTTGAATTATTGCTTGTATTATTATTTTTCATAAACATCTCCTATTCTCAATTTAATTATACTCAAATTTATTTTATATAACAAGTATAAAAATAATGGTATAATTAATTCAAGGAGGTAACTTTATGTTTCTAAATAATAAGATTTTGGTTGGTAAAAGTGGTGATAAAGAATTATCTATTTTACTTGATAAAGCTAATCGTCATGGTATTATCAGTGGAGCTAGTGGTTCAGGAAAAACTATAACTTTAAAAGTAATGGCTGAATCATTTAGTGATGCTGGAGTTCCTTGCTTTGTAGCTGATGTTAAAGGTGATCTTGCCGCTACTGCTATTGCCGGCGAGGGAAATGAAAAATTAGATGAAAGATTAAATAAATTAGGATTAAGTGATTTTGAGTATAAGAATTTTCCTGTTAGATTTTGGGATATTTTTGGAGTAGCTGGTCATCCTATTAGAACTACTATTGATCAAGTTGGTCCTGAAATACTTTCAATGATGCTTGGATTAAATGAAGCTCAAGAAGGAATATTAAATATTGTATTTAAAATAGCAAAAGATAATGATCTAAAATTAGATGATTTAAAAGATTTAAGACTATTACTTCAATATGTTGGTGATAATAGAGATGAATATACTACTAAGTATGGAAATGTTTCTACTGCTTCAGTTGGTGTTATTCAAAGGTGTTTAATTACTCTAGAAAATCAAGG
>ONIZ01000086.1 GCA_900317975.1 uncultured Bacillota bacterium | reverse complement strand
AGATGATTTAGATGATTTATATTTAAATATTGGTAATGAAAAGGTTACTCGTACTTCTGTTATTAATGTTAATTTTAAAGAACCTGAAGAAGAAAAGAAGCCTAAGACTTCTAAAGTTAATAAAAAGTCATTAGATGCAGATATTATTGTTAGTGGTATAGATAAAGTTAAAGTAAATCTTGCCCATTGTTGTTCTCCTGTATATGGAGATGAAATAATAGGATATATTACTAAAGGTAATGGTATTACTGTTCATAGAATAAATTGTCCTAATTTAGATGCTATGGAAGAAAGAACAATTGAAGTTAAATGGAATAGTAATACTAATAAAAAATATTTATCTTATTTATTTGTATATTCTAATAATAGAGAAAATCATTTAGTAGACTTTTTACAAATATTAAGTGCTGGTGGAATAAATGTTGAAGAAGCTAGAATTCTTAATAAAGATGAAAGTTTTATTTATGAAATAACAATCTATGTAACGAGTTTAGAACAATTAAATAAAATAATAATTTCATTAAATAATAATAGTTATATAGATTATGTGGAAAGGGCGTTCAAATGAGAGCTGTAGTACAAAGAAGTGGAAAAGCTAAGCTTAAAAGTGATGGTAAAGATTATTCTTCAATTGAAAAGGGATTAATGATTTTAGTTGGTTTTACTGAAGGTGATGGACTTGATGAGATTAAATGGATGGTTAATAAAATCGTTAATTTAAGAATCTTTGATGATGAAGAAGGTGTTATGAATAAAAGTATTTTGGACGTTGGAGGAGAAATCCTTTCTGTATCACAATTTACTTTATATGGAGATTGTAAAAAAGGATCTAGACCTAGTTATATCAAAGCACTAAATGGAGATAAAGCCTCTCCTTTATATGATAAATTTAATGAAGAATTGTCTAGATATGTTAAAGTAAGTACTGGTGTATTTGGAAGTGATATGGAAATTAATTTTACTAATATAGGTCCAGTTACAATAATAATAGAGAAGTAAAAATAGATGCTAAAGGCATCTGTTTTTTGTTGAATAAAATTATTATTTGTGATATTCTTTATTTAAGATAGAGGATATAATATGAAGAAAATTTTTTTTGTTTTTTTATGTGTAATGTTTTTGCCTATAATGGCAAATGCTAAAGAAAAATGTACTGTTGTATCTGGAAATAAAACAGATATAGGCAGTGAAATTGCTTGTGGAAGTGAACATTTCTATATTGTTGATTCTAATGAAAACGAGACAAAAATGTTGGCTAAGTATAATTTAAATACTGGAGTTACAATACATAAGGAAAAACTAGAGGAAGGACAAGACTGTTATGAATTGGCAACATCAAAAGGTGGAACTGTAAAGTCCGATGGTTTTTATTATGAAGATGGATATTGTTTTTATTATACTGTAAATGCAAAAAAACACATTAAGAATGTAACTCTTAATGTTGATGATAGTGGTGTAAGAACTGCAGATGAAATTTGCAGAGAATATGCTATTAGTGATAATGGAGAATATTATGATTCTTATACATATGATAATAAAATTTATTGCTCATATTATGTTACTGATGATAGTTATAGTTTATTACAAAGAGAAGATGCAAAAAGTGCACATTGGGATGCTGATTTAAATTATTTATATCCTCAAGTTGGTGATGTTTACATGTTCCAAAATGGTGATGCAACTAATCCTAATATGCTTTTTGAGTATGGTATAAGTAAGAATATAAATCCGGTTCAGCCAGATACAGGCTTTTATGATTTCCAAATAGATTATAGCCACTTATCAAATTATGATCCAGAAGAAACAGTTGATTATGGTAATGTTAGAGGTATAACAAAGCCTTTATATACATATAAATATTTACTTGAAAAAATGGGATACTCTATAAATGATATTTCTTTACTTTCTATTTCTGAACTTGATGATATTGTTTATAAAATTAGTAATAAGAATCTTCCTTTGAAAGAATGGGGAGAAAACTATGATGTTATAAATTCTGGGTATGGTAATTCTGCAATTAAAGCAACGTTTGGTGATTTGAAACCTTTTATTTCAAAAGATTATTCTTGGTTGTATTCAACTACTTATTGGAATTCTACTGTTTTTAATGATAGTAGTCCTCCAAGTCCTCCACATCATTATACCTATAGAAATACATATTTTGTATTTACAGCAGAACAAGGTAAATTATGTGGTGCTGGATTTCAAACTTGTGCTCCAGAAACAACCTTAGGATGTGGCGTTAGACCGGTTATTACTATAAATTCTGAAGATATTGTTGAACCACCTAGAACAATTATTAATAATCCACAAACCGGTGGAATAACTGTATTGGTTTTAGTAGGTCTATGTGGTTTATTATTTATAGGTAGAAAAACTTTAAAAAGAATAAGTTAATATTAAACTATCACTTTGGTGATAGTTTTTTCTTTACAAATTAAAATAAATTATTATAATAATTACTACTGGTGATAAGTATGGATAATAAATTAATTAGTTTATTTGAAGAATATTTAAAAGAAACTGATATTTCTTTTGATTTAAGAGAATCTACTAATTTAGGTCTTTCAAGTAAGAAAAGTGATTATTGAACATGCTATTACTAATGATAATGGGTTATTTAAAAATGATTTTTATTTTACTCATAATGGTACTAATCTTAATATTAGAAAGGTAGTTTCTTATTATTCTGATAATGATAGTAGAAGTGTAGAGTATTATAGTGTTGATAGAAGAGTACCTAAAAATTTTGATTTTTATAGGGGACTTAGAGCTAGAACTTATAAGAAAAAAAGAAAAATAGGATGATTTATTATATATTATGTGTTATAATTAATATGAATTTCTTGGGAAAGAGTAATTTAAGTTATTGATTTTAGAGAGAGTATGTTTGGTGAAAATACTTATTAATATTAAATGAAGACATCCCTATGGCTGAAAACGTATATCTGCGTTAAAGATTAAGAGTATCAAATAAGGTGGCACCACGACATTGATCGTCCTTTGGAGTCATCTTTTTTTGTTTAAGAGGAGGAATTTATATGATACAAAAGCAAAAAGGGACTAATGATATTTATGGAATTCAAGCTAAAAAATGGAAGTATATTGATGGGATAATTGATATGGTTATGGAGAAATATAACTGTAATTATATTAGAACTCCTATTTTTGAAGATTTTAATCTATTCCATAGAGGTATTGGTGAATCTACTGATATTGTAAGTAAAGAGACA
>ONIZ01000084.1 GCA_900317975.1 uncultured Bacillota bacterium | reverse complement strand
TTTACCTTTTATATTTCTACTTACAACTGTTGTTACTACTGTATTAGTTTTTATTGCTGCTTGTAGATTATCACTAGTCATATTTAGACTAAATCCATACTTGTCTGATTCTTTATTATTACTTGGTGTTATTTCCATATTAAATGTTACTTCACTTTGAGATGGTATTTGAGGAATCATTGTTGCGATTGCAGTGACATCATTTGGTATAGTATCACCGGCATTTACTTCTATCCATCTAGAATCATTTTCTAAGTCAACATCTTTAATAGTTAATTTACCATATTTATCTTCTGTTAGTCCTATTTCTGAAATATTTTTATTTGTATAATAAAGTTTTTGGCCATCAATTATTTCAGTTATTTTTGTTGTATAATTACCACTAAATTTTGAACCTTTTTCATCATTATTTACCGGAAGAATTTCAATGGTTCTTACATTTCTTAATATTTCTTCGGAATTATTTCCAAGAGTAGATGTAACAACGAAAGATTCATTTTTTTCAACAACTGGTTTATCTATTTCTTTTAAAGCTTTAGAACCAGCTAGGTTTGATATAACTACGCCGTATTCTGAAGTTCTATATTGTTTTTCATCTCTTTTATCTTCTTCAGTATAAATGATTGATTTAATATTTAATGATGCATTATTTTCAAGAGAAGCTGAAATGTCAGCTGTAAACGTAATTTCTGGATATTCTGGAGCATCATGATTTACTTGCCAATTTGCATATTCCCAAGTAATAGTTGTCGTTCCATCTGTATTTACAACGACTGAACTTGGCTCTTTATTAGATGATTCTTTTTTATAAGATAAACCTTTTGGTAAGGTTGTTTTAACTATTACGGAATCTACTGTTACATCAGAATCACTTGTCGATTTTCCATTCCATAGGGTTGGAGTATTTTTCAAATGAATTTCACCGTCTTGAATGTCATAAGATGATTTCCAATTTCCAGAAGAATCTTTATCTTCTACTGATAATTGAATACTAGTTCGATTTCCGACCATTAAGAATGATTCTCCTATATTATGTGGTGTTTCATTTTGTACACGTTCTCCATTCGCATTATACTGTGTTGGGACAAATACTGTGTTGGAATTATAGTAATTAGCCCCTCCATATTTTATTTCATCTTTTTTTTCTTTATCGCGGAATACTCTTGCCTTAACTAACGCATATGTTGTATTTCCTACTGCATCGGCTGGCACTTTTGTATTAAATTTTAGACGTAACGTATGTCTAAAATAAAATCCTTTATTGGTTGGATAATGGAAATAATAGGCACTTATCTTTCCATGTTCTCTTGCTTCTTCTTCTGTTTCATACCAATTAAAATCTTCATAAACAGCAGCATTTCTTTCACTAGTATTAGATAGTGTTTCTCCATGTTTATATACTCCAAATTTAGTTTCAATCGTTGTTTTATCATAAATGGAATATCCTGCCATACTAGTTGTTGTTAAATTATAATAGGATGTTGAAGAATATGGTGTAATATCTAGATAATTTGCATCCCATAGGGTTAATAAATCTGAGCCTCCTTCATAGGGACCATCATTTATATCAAATTGTGTCCATACAATTGCGGTCGTTCCATCAGTAAAATAGTTATCACCTATATTCCAGGTTGTTCCGCTATTTTTATTAGAGCCGACGGCTATACTAATATTTCCATTTGCCCTTATATCCAATCCATTAGTTATAATGTTATTTCTTCTATTGGCATCTTTTACACTTGTTGAATCATCAGCATTATAATATCCAGTAACTCCATTTATATCTTCATATGTTATTTTTTTTGAGGTTGAACGAATCGAATAATCATAGCTTTGACTAACTCCATTTGTGTAATATGGTACGAAAAGTTGGATATTACCAAAAGCAAAATATCCTATTTTTGGTGAAATTTTATTATCAGAAGCCCATGGTTTGGTTGGAAAAACTCCATTTATTTTAAAATCTGTAAAGCCAACAGTTAGTTTGTTATTGTTCAAATTGGCTGACATTGTTCCTGAATTATATACTGAGCATCCAGAACAATTTTTATATCCCATAGGCCAAGAGGAATGTTGATGCCACCATGTCGTATTTGCCGGATAATACCCAGAAGCTTTTGTATCTCCATTTAGGGTATATGTCACAATTTCTGTTCCATTTAATAGATTACTAGCGTTTGGTGTATTATCATCAATAATTGAGTAATCTGTGCTAGATTGTGTTAAGTCACGATATAAGTATTCCATATCAATTTCAGTATCTATTTTATGAACAGGATATTCGATTCCACGCAAATCACTAAAATTTGAAACATCCTGATAGATTGCAAAACCTACTCCAAGGCTAGCATAAGCTCCTTTTAGTCCGTTACGTGTTCCAGATACCTTATAATTATGTGTTGCTAAAACTACATCTATAGATTGATGACCACTAATAATTGTATTCCTTGTATCCTTTTGCTTAATTGGATTGGCACTTGATGTGGCATCATCTGGTGAATTACCTTCCATCCATACTTCAAACTCTGGTGCCATTTCAGAAGTGACTTCTTTTTTATAACCATCTACTTTAACAGTAAATGTTAAATTTTGATTAGCATTGGTTATACTAACACCATTTGGCACATGATATTCAGCATATATTTCTGTTTTATCTTCAGAGTAACTTACATTTTGCATCCATGCATCTTTTTCCCATCTCATTAAAGTCGGATCCCCTTGATTAGGTAATTTTGCTTTTACCTTAATTACTCCACCATCAAATACAGAGGAATTTGTTACTCCAGAATGACTAGTATTTGGTCCTACTCCTAATTCAACGGTATATTTCATAACATCAAATGTTCTTACATAGTCATCTTTATCTGATACATCT
>ONIZ01000082.1 GCA_900317975.1 uncultured Bacillota bacterium | reverse complement strand
CCCAATCCCCAATCCCCAATCCCCAATCCCCAATCCCCAATCCCCAATAAAATATTTTAAAATTAAATTTAATAAAAAATATATTTAGCTAATCTTGTTTAAAATTATTTATTCATTTAAATAACTTTAATAATAATAAAATAATAATACTATAAATATTTATTTAATGGATGTACCTAAATTTATTAATAGCCTGATTTTATCACTGTTCACTGCTACTACCCAACAATAAATTGTCATCTTCTTTTTGAACAGAACCACTTTCAACAAATGAAATTTTATTTACTTGCTTCATAAGATCTTTGTTTTTCTTATTATAAGTAATAACAAAGATAATCAAAACAATTATAATAATTACAAGTACACCTCCAACAACGCTGATAGAAATAATTAGAGTTGAATTATCATTATCAGAAGGAGATGAACCTGAATTGTCAGGTTTTAAATCTGAACAATCTTTAACGTTATAAGAAAGGAAATATGTTGTGTATTCTCTTTTGACTTTTGCAATTACTCTCACATAAGATATTTCTCCATTAGGTATAAGCTCATAAGAACGTAGATTTGAATCATGTTCATCTGCTTGAAGATGCATTCCATTAGATTCAGAAATAGCAATAGAAGTTAAATTTTCTCCATGCACGTGTGTCTGTTTATATACAGCTTTAATGTAATATGAAGCTTCTTCTTCATCAACTGAATTAAATACAACTTTATATAGATTATTGTTATCTTTTGTTACCGTTAAATCAGCATTGTTTTTTATGTGAGGTGAGTAGAAAGATGAAACTGCATTTGCTAATGAATATTTAAAGACATAGTTATCTAACTGATAGATTTCTTGTTCTTTTGAAAATATTTTTAAATATATCTGTTTATAATCTTTTGTATCAATATCAATAATTTGACGTCCATATTCTGTCATATTATTAAATTGAACATCGCTTTCCTCCAAAGAGGTATTTGTTACAAGGATATATTTTACTTTGTCAGAATTTGCTGAAAATTCTATTCTCATATAATGTTTAGTGCTATCCGTTCTTAAACTATATATTGCTTCTTTACTTTGTTTATAATGTAATTTACCATTAAAGTATACTTCTTCTGGAACAAATCCATAACCCTTAGTTATATAATCAGAATGAACAGTTATTTCTAATCCCATAGAAAGGAAATGGGGAACATTATCTGCAGGGTCAATTCTTAAATATAGGTATGGATTATCATCTTTCTTTAATTGATTTATCCTCTCTGAACTAAAGTATAGAGCACCAAATGATGAATCATAAACTCCAGGAACACAATTACTTGGATCAAATTTTGGCAAAAAATCTTCTCGACGTCTTGGAGGTGCTGGATGATCAGAAGGCTCAGGATGATCAGAGGCATCAGGAGGATTGTCATGATGGCCATGATGTCCATGCCTATGAATATATCTCGCTCTTACTACAGTTTCATTAGTAATTATTGTCGCCCATATTTTAAAAAGTTGTGATTCATAAGTATATTTATTAGTATTTTCCATAGCAAAATCATAAAAGTTTATACTAATTAAATAAGAATTTATGTTATTAATTGGAATATAATAATTAAGAGGCATAAATACCTTTCTGTAATGAATTTCAGTATTTCTATCTTCTTTTAATTGATCCAAAAATGTTCTAGGATAATATGTTATATAAAATATGAATCCTTCTGGATTATTTTCTAAAGGTGATAATGGTTTAGCTATCAATGCTGATAGTTTTTCTTCAAGAGAACTTGTATTTGAAGTCAAAGTAAGTCTATCTTCATATCCATTTAAATAATATTTTTTTTCTTGACCCTGTGGAACACCTCCCCAATAAAAGCATCCTTCTCCTGATAAGCTTACAAGATTAATTAAAAGATCTTTGGATGTTTCGAAATTAATATTAGCAGTATAATCTTGCATTGCAAATATTTGAGCTGTACTTGGATTTGGGAAAATGCTTATACCATCATATAATTCAAGAGTAGAAGATAAAACTTCGATCGTATTTAAATGCTCAAATTCATTTACTATAAAAACATATGTTTGATGTTTTGGGATTTTATTTATATAAACATATTTTTTATTGACTATGCTACTTCCATTAGTGTTTATTTCTCCCATTACTTTCATTATTTCATACGGATCATTTCTTTCAACCCTTTCTGCATCTACTAGATTCCCACGAATAGTTAATTTAGAAGCACCACTTCTTGGATATAATACTAAATTATGGTTATAGTCCATTTCATCAAATACAACAGCAAATACACATATATTTGTAGTATTATATTCGAAAGGAAGACATTGAACTTTTTGATCGCTTCTAATATGAATTATTTCAGCAGCTAATTCATATTCTTTATCAATAGTTGGAGGCATAAATATTTTAAAGGCATAAGGAGATGAATCCATTGTATCTGGATGATGTGAAAAAATTCCTATAGTTAAAGTTATTCCTTTTGTAGTTTTTGTTTCTTTATCATCTGAATATTTAATGATATCCTCTGAATTTATTCTATATACATAATCATGACCAATTGTATGATATATAAAATGATAGGAATCATTATGAGGTCTGTTTGTCCCTACATTTATCATAAAAGAGCAAAGATCAGCTTGCCAATCAATTAATATATATGGACTATCATAAGGTAAAGTAACCATATAATAATCAATACGATCTTTTCTTTTTTTTGAAAAATCAATATTACCTATTACAAAATCATTTACTTGCATTCTTACTTTTGGATTTCCTATATAAGGATCTTGATTATAAATTCTTGTATTAATACTAATTCTATATGGAGTATTTTCATCTTCATATTGACCATAATATTGTAAACTACTAACTATACTTATTAATACATAACATCCATCTTCACATTTTTCTGTAGAATTTTCAGTGATAT
>ONIZ01000078.1 GCA_900317975.1 uncultured Bacillota bacterium | reverse complement strand
TGCTTTGGCTGCTTCTAGAACTGCTCTTTCATAATCATCAAATTTCTTCTTTTGATTTTCTCTTTGTAAATTATGAATAGCAGGTAAAGTCATAATCATTATTATTCCAATTATAGTAATAGTTACTAATAATTCAATTAAGGTAAAACCTCTTCTATTTTTCATATTACTCTCCTATTATCATTTTATCATAAAAACTTATTTAAATAAAAAAAATAAGACATAGTCTTATTCTTCATTATTAGTTTCTAATTTGTTTTCACCTTTATAGAATCCACATTTAGGACATACTCTATGAGGTTTAATCATTTCTCCACAGTTAGGACATTTAACCATTCCAGGTACTTCTAGTGCCATGTGTGATCTTCTTTTTCTTTTTCTAGTTTTAGATACTTTATGATCAGGTACTGCGAAAAATTGAATATCTAATTTCATCATTATTATCACTCCTCTTTATAATCATCCAATAATTCTTTAAATGGATTGTTTTTTGAAGATTCTCTTGATCCTTCGTTTATTAATTTCCAATCCTTATTAGAAAATTTATCATAATTTTCTACTTTAGTAAATTTAATTGGGACTTCCAGTTCTATATTTTCCCACAAAAATTCAAATATATCAAGTGTATTTTCATTATTTTTGAAATTTTCTTCCAAAAAATCATCATATTCTATTGAAAAATCATAGTCAATTAAGTTCAAATCTATTGAATCTAATAGTTTCATTGTTCCTGAAATATTACAATTTACATATAATTCATCTTCTAAATCATTGTTTGTTTCTAACTTAATATAACCTTCTACATCTATTTCTGATAATTCTTTAATTCTTTCATCTACTATTAATTCTTTTGGAATAGTATACTTATTTGTTATATCTAATTTATCTACATCTTTATTATATAATCTATTTAAATCTATCATATTATCTCCTTGCTAGAATTGAATCGTTTTCTATAATCTGAATTTTTCCATGATAGTGTAAATCAAAATTAGTAGTTTCTATTTCACTTGCTACCCATACACGTACAGTATAATTCTGTTCATCTAATGCTTTTATTTCTGTTTCTAGAAGAATATTGTCTGTTAATTCGCTCATAGTATAGACTTCATTTTTTCCATTATTTTCTTTAATTGATACTTTTATATATTCTTTTGGAATAGATGATTCTATGCAATTATCTTTTTCTATTGTTTCATTATCATCTACTAATTTGATAGTTACTTTTACTGGTTCAGTTAAATTATTTTTAATAGAAAAATCATATGGTTTAGAAGATAGACCTAAATTATCATTTAATGGAGTTACTTTATTAATAGTTATTTTTTCACCACTTTTTTCATGAAATGTTATATCTAGTGAGCTAGACGAATAGTCTATGCTTCCTTCTGTATGAAATCTATTATATATTTTATAAGTAAAAAAGCATGCTACTAAAATTATTATTCCTGTTATGATTACGTTTTTTAAAATTAATCTTTTCATTTTTTCTCCTCTATTGCTTTATTCACTACTTTTATTGCTGTTTCTAAATCTTTAGCTACTGCTAAGAAAAGAGTTGCATGACAGAATGTTAATCCTTCTATTCCTGATTCTCTTTCTAACTCTTCATCTGTTAAACCTCCCCAATTCTTTGGGAAATCTAATCTTGTAGATTTATCAGTTGTTGATTTAGGTACTGTTTTTATACAATATCCTTCTCTATTAGATGGATATATTACAAATAAAATATCATTTGCTTTTTCATTAGATATTAGAAATTCTTCATATGGCATATATTTATCTAATATGAGAAAAGTTTTATTTTTGTTCTTTTCTATTAATTCATTAATTATATTTGAAGTTTTTACTTTTCCTACACAATTTAAAATTTCTTCTTCTAATATTATTTTAGCAAGATTTTCTGCTTTTAAAAATTGAGTATTTTCATCTTCATCAGAGAATGAACTAGGATTAAATAATTTAAATATATCAGATAATGTTTTTACTTTGAATTTTGCTTCTATTTTTGGAAATACTCCATTATCTATAGCATCTATTTGTTCTACAAAATCTTTTATAAAATAATCATATACTTCATCTATATCTTCTATTTCTAAATCCTTTAAATATTCTTTTCCATATTCTTCCCAAAGTAGTCCAAATGCACAATATTTAATTCCGTTTTCACGTACTTTGGCATCTAATTGATGATGATCAAACTTGCCTTTTCCTATATCATATATTATTGCCTTATCATTTCCTGTAGGATTATTTGTTCTAAATAGTTTAATATTATCTTTATATAATTCTAGGAAAGCAGTTGCGAATATTTCATCTGCATGCATTGTTCCTGAATGTGTTATACAATTTGCATCTTTTATATCTTTTACTAGCGTTATCATATTAATCCTTTCTAATCATTTCTTCTATACATTAAAACTAATCTTAATACTTGAAGAAATGATGCAGTTACTCCTGCGACGTATGTTAGGGCTGCACTTCTTAACATTTTTTTACAATACTTCAATTCCTCTTTTGTTACTATACCATATTCTTCTATTTTCTTTAAAGCACGAGATGAAGCATCAAATTCTACTGGTAATGTAATTAATTGAAAAACTAAGATTACTATTTCTAATAATATACCTATTTTTAATAATCCTAATATACTAAAAAATATACCTATTAAAATCGCAACATAACCTAATTTAGATGCTAAATTAACAAATGGTACCATTCCTCTTCTTAGTCTTAAGAAAAAGTATCCATTTTTATCTTGAATAGCATGTCCACATTCATGAGCTGCTACACTAATTGATGCAATTGAGTCTGTTTCATATATATCATTTGATAAGTTAACAGTCTTCTTTGCTGGGTCATAGTGATCTGATAATGTACCAGCTACTTCATTTATTCCTACATCTTTTAAATCATTATTATCTAATATTTTTCTAGCTGTTTGATTACCATTCATACCTTTAGCTGTTTTCATTTTCTTTGTCTTATTATACCAATGGTTTATATACATTTGAGCACTACCTGATATGATTATTGCTAAAATAATTAGTCCATAATCTATCATTATACTATCCATATCATCATCTTCTTTCCATGTATATTATATCATAAATTAATTAGATTTATATATTTTCATATAATTCTCTGCTTGTTTTATTCCATCTACTGCAGATGAGGTTATTCCTCCCGCATAGCCTGCGCCTTCTCCTGTAGGATATATTCCTTTGATATTAGATAA
>ONIZ01000092.1 GCA_900317975.1 uncultured Bacillota bacterium | reverse complement strand
TGACCTTTACTTGCCATTTCAAATCATCTCCTTATTAAAATTATAGCAAAGAAAAAGTAAACTGTGTTTTTTCTGTCTACTTTTATCTTACAACACCATTTTTATGGACTTGAGTTTTTTTTATTTGTATTACAATGTATTTGTGTTATAATAATTTCTAGGTGGTTATGATGGCACGAAATAATTATAATATTGAATCAATTGGTGGAAATAGTTATAAAAGCATAGGCGTTACTATTGTTGTTGTTTTAGTAATATTAGTACTTTTCTATTTATTATCTGTATATATTATTAATAGGCCTGATAAAGTGGTTATTAGTGAAGCAACTATAAGTTATGAACAAATAAGTGCTGGTTCTACTTTTAGTATGAGTGATAAAAAATATTTAGTTGTTTTCTATAATAGAGATAATGGTGGAGATATTACTACTGCTTTAAGTAATTATAAGTCTAAAGAGAAAGCTTTACCTATATATTATGTTGATTATAATGATGCTATAAATAGTAGTGTTGTTAGTAATGACTCAAGTAATCCTAATGCTACTAAAGCAAGTGAATTAAAAGTTAAAAATCCTACTTTAATTGAGATTTCAAATGGTAGTATTTCTCAATATATTGAAGGAGAAGATAAGGTTATTGATTATTTAAGTTAATAATCTTTAAATGCCTCAATAGCTCAGCTGGTTAGAGCACTTGACTGTTAATCAAGGGGTCCTAGGTTCAAGTCCTAGTTGGGGCGCCATTTTATAAATAAAGGCATTAATGCCTTTTTCTTTTATTTATGATATATTTATAGATATAGAGGTGTTTCTATGAAAAGAAGTAGAAAATTTAATCTTATAGATAAAAAAGAATTAAAAAGACAGAGTAAGACTCTAAAGAGAATTGAAGATAACAAACCTATAGAGATTATTAGAAGCAAAAGAAGTACTTATTTTAATACATTAGAAGTTATATTGATTATGATTTTATCAATTTTATTCGGTTGCGTTCTAGGTGTTATTTTTAGTTTAACTAAATATAATTATTTAGATTCTTCTGATCCTAATTTACAAGAGTTTATATCTACTTATAATTCGATTGTTAATAATTATTATGATAAAGTTAATAAAAATGAATTGATAGATTCTGCCATAGATGGTATGGTTAATTCTTTGGATGATCCTTATTCTACTTATATGAATGAAAACGAGACTGATGATTTTAATGAATCAATTGCTGGATATTATGAAGGAATCGGGATTACTACTGCTGTAGATGGGGATAATGTTAAAGTTCTAGATGTTATTCATGATTCTCCTGCTGAAAAAGCTGGTATAAAAAAAGGTGATATCATAATTAAGGTTAATGATATTAGTATAAATAAAGATAATTTTAGTTTAATGCGTGAAATAATTAGTGATTCAGCTAACAAAAAGATTAGTATAGTAGTAGATCGTGATGGAAATAAAAATACGTTTAAAATTAAGAAAGATAAAATTATAATTGATTCAGTATTTAGTGATATTAAAGATAATAATATTGGATATTTGGAAGTAACTAGTTTTTATGCTAATACTGGAGAACAATTTACTAAAAAATTAGATGAATTAGAGAAAAAGAATATTAAATCTTTAATTATTGATTTAAGAGATAATCCTGGTGGACATTTGAATCAAGTGGATCAAATTGTTGAACCTTTCTTTAAAAAAGGTGTGGTTATTTATCAAATTGAATCTAACAATAAAAAGACTAAAATAAAGACTACAAAGAAGGATAGTAGAAATTATCCTGTAGTTATATTAATCAACGAGAATACTGCTAGTGCTGCTGAAATAGTTACTGCTTGTTTTGATGATAATTATAATGATATAACTTTGATTGGCAAAAGAACATATGGAAAGGGTACTATACAAAAAGAAGTTAATCTTACTAGTGGAAGTAGTTATAAATATACAACTGATAAATGGTTAACACCTAAGGGCAAATGGTTAGATAAAGCTACTTCTGGTGGAATAGTTCCAGATGTAGAATTAGATAGATATGATGTTAATGATTTAAATAATACAGATTTACAATTACAGAAAGCAGTTTCAATATTAAATGAAAAGAATAGTTAATGAAGTGAACCCCAAATAGTTCACACAAAAAAAAGAACAGGTTAGAATTACTTTCTAATCTGTTTTGATTTTAATCTATCTGTGTTATAAAATAA
>ONIZ01000090.1 GCA_900317975.1 uncultured Bacillota bacterium | reverse complement strand
CGCTAAAATTACTCCAAATAGTAAATATCCAGCAAATGGATTTGAGAAATATTTCTCTGAAAAACTATATATTTCATTACTTATTTCATCGAATTTTTTTGAGCCAATTAAAATTAAATCAAATACTTGATACATTTGCATAATTATTTTGTCTCCTTATTCTTTTTATTACTTTTCTTCTTTGTTTTTTCTTTAGGTGCTTCTTCTGTTTTTTCTTCAACTGATTCTTCTACATCTTCTGAGTTTTCTTCTTCTACTATTTCTTCATCAGTAGGTTCTTCAGGAGTCTCTTCTTTTTCTTCTTCAACAAAGCCTTCTTTTTCTTCTACAACTTCTGCTTCTCTAGTTACTTTTTCATTATTAGCATTTGATATTGCTTTATGAAGATTTAGAACCTCTTTTCTTATAGTTAATGTAGAAATTATATTTAGAATTGCATATATTAATACTATTGCACCTATTATTTTAGTTGCTACTATAGCACCTGTAAATGGTTTAAATATTAATATAAGTCCGCAAATTGTAGTTATTAATGAAAATATAATTGTTGATTTCCATAAACTATTATTATTTCCTTTTAATTGAATTGCATAATTTAATTTAACAGCACTACTTATAACAATAATAATTCCTAATACATAATTAATAATAGAAGCAATTGCTTTAGGATTCATAACAATTAATACACCTAAAATTACTGTAACTACTCCATATACTAAATCAACACCTGTTTTTAGTTCAGTATCTATTTTTCTAATATAATCTACTAATCCAAAGAATCCTAATAGAATTAAAATTCCTCCTATTATATAAGATATAGATATAATAGTTGCTTCAGTTGCTACTATTAATAAGATTCCTAATACTGCTAAAATTATAGAAGTAATAAGTGATGAAGTAAATCCTTTTTTCATAAAATTACTCATATTCATCCTCCTAACTATATTACATTTAAATTATATCATATATTAATCTTTTTCTACTAAAAATTTTAATAATGATTTAGGATCTTTTCCTTTAACAACAATTGAATATATTAAATCAATTATTGGTATTTTTACATGTTTATTTCTTAATAATTGATAAATTGATTCTAAAGTATAATATCCTTCTACAGTAGTATTTTCTAAATATGTTTTTATTTCTTCTTGAGTTGCTCCACTACCTACTAATTTACCAAATGAATAGTTTCTACTTTTTACTGATGTACATGTTAATAGTAAATCTCCTAATCCTGCAAATGAAGTAACTGTTCTTTTATTTGCTCTAAATGCATGAAGTATTTCCATCATATCATGTGTTGCTTCTGTAAGTAACATTGCTGTAGTTGAGTCATTTGCTCCTAATCCGTTTAACATACCTGAAGCAATAGCTATTACATTTTTAATAGATCCACATACTTCTGTTCCTATTAAATCTTTTGATTTTCTTAATTTTATATAATCATTTGCTAAAGCTCTTCTTACTAAATTATATGTTCTTGTAGATTTTGCTGCTAAAGATAGACCTGCTGGCATTTTAGTTATTAAATCTACTGCGAAAGATGGTCCTGATATAACAGCTAAATTTCTAGTTGGTAAATATTTTTGTAATATTTGGTGCATAAATAGACCTGTACCTTGTTCAATACCTTTTGTTGCTATTAAAATATGGTCATTTGTTTTAATAAATGGTGCCATTTCTCTAGATACAGAATCTACTGCTACTGCAGGAACTGCCATTACAATTAAATCTTTTCCTTTAATACAGTCTTCTAATGAAGTTGTTATTTTAATATCTTTAGGTATTTCATAACCAGGTAATTTTTTAGTATTTACTCTCTTAGTTTCTAAATCATTCTTTTCTTTTTCTTTATTTGTCCACATAGTTATGTCACAATTATTATCATGCATAATACTACTTAGAGCTAATCCATATGCTCCACAACCAATTATTCCTATTTTCATATATGTCTCCTAACATCATCTATATTTTTTTAATTAAACTATTATTATAATATTTGTTTATTAATTTTTTTTCAATAATAAATATATTACATTACTTAATTTTAACACATAATTATTGATTTAAAAAATTTATTGTGCTACAATAAGTACATGCATTTAGGGGATTAGTTAAATGGTATAATAATGGTCTCCAAAACCACTGTTGAGAGTTCGATTCTTTCATCCCCTGCCATTATGAATATTAAAACACTAGTGTAATAGTGAACTTGTCAATAAAAAGTAGACAATAAAAACTCTTTATTTAAACCCTAATTGAGTTCTATATTCAATTGGGGTTTTATAATTTAATGCATAGCTAGG
>ONIZ01000077.1 GCA_900317975.1 uncultured Bacillota bacterium | reverse complement strand
TTAAATGGATTTCTATACCAACTCCAGATAGAGTAACTGGTACATCTAAATTTCCATTAAAAAAATTAATATCATATTCACTTGAAGCAATAACATCAACTTCAACAAAACCATTAACAATATCTGCTCACATTGGATTATTGTTTTGTTTAATTTCATTTATATTTATAATAGTAATTATTGCAAAAACATTAATCTTAGGTGATCCTGTATCAGGATGGCCAAGTCTTGTATGTATAATAACATTCTTAAGTGGACTACAATTATTCTTCTTTGGTATATTAGGATTATATGTATCAAAAATATATACTGAAGTAAAAGGAAGACCTTTATATTTTATAAATGAAACAGAAAAAGACATAATAAATAAAGAAGAGGATTAATATGAGTAATAGAATAAAAACAAAAAAATCAAAAGAAAAAAAGAAAGTAAATAATATTTCTAAAAATAATAAAAAAGAAAATAAAGCAATAGATGATGAAACACTATCTACTGTAAGAAGTGAATTAAAAAAGAAAAACATTTCACTAAACAAACAACAAGAAGAATTAATGATTCAAATATTTAAATTTATTGTAGTAGGAGGAATTGCTACTGTAATAGATTGGATCATATATTTTGTTCTATATCACTTTATAAAGATAGAACCTATCATAGCAAACATTATTTCATTTGCAGTATCTGTTGTATATAATTATTGGGCTAGTTGTAAATATGTATTTAAAGTTAATAAAGAAAAATCTAGAGCTAGACAATTTGTAGAATTTATTGTTTTTGCAATAATCGGATTATTAATAAATGAAGTAATTATTTGGGGATTACACAACCAACTAGAGTGGAATGCCATGTTAGTTAAGATTATTGCAACAGCAATCGTTATGGTATTTAATTTTGTAACAAGAAAAAAATTCTTAGAAAAGTAAAATGGTTAAATAAATTAACCATTTTTTATATTTAAATTATCTATATTAGCAAGAGTAGCATCTACTGCATATTCAACAAATTCATTAATTAAATCTTCATCAAATAAAATATTATCTTTTTCTTTTGATTCAATTATTATTAATCCTGCTTTATCAACAATTACTTTAATTTTTTCTATAGGTATTTCTTCAATAATATCATCTATTTTAGGTATATCTTCATAAAATATTTTTAAATCAAGATTATAGTCATCTATAAGTTTTTTATTTACACTTCCATAATCATCATAAACATATTCCGTAAATTTTTTTTCATCAAAATTTTCTTTTTTGTTATTTAGTTTTATTATTTTATTATCATCAATCAAACTAGGAACAAAATATTTAAACCATATATAATCAGTATATAAATGAATATAATATCCAAGTACAAAATCATTATCTAAGTATGATTTATATTTATTTAAAAATCTTTCTAAATTAGGAATATTTTCTTCATAATCAATAAAATGTGTTTCGTCTCTAGAAATATTTATTAATTTAGCTATATCAGGCGCAATAGATCCAATTAATAATTGACTTTCATCTCGATTTAAATATTTATTTACTTCTTTCGCAACACATATGTGTATTAAACTACTAGCCATAATAATCACCTACAATAAACATTATAGCATAATTAAGATAATAATATAGTTTGTAAAATTTTATTTTTATTATCTAATATGATATATTAATGTTAGATGATAAATAGCATAAATATCTAAAAATATAGGAGGTAAGATTATGAGTATATTATTAACAGGAGGAGCTGGATATATAGGAAGTCATACTGCTATAGAGTTATTAGAAAATAATGACTTAGTAGTTATAGATGATTTTTCAAATAGTAAACCAGAAGTATTAGATGCAATAAAAGAGATTACAAATAAGGAAGTAAAATTTTATGAAGGAGATTATAGTGATAAAGGTTTCCTAGAAAAAGTATTTAATGAAAATGAAATTGATGCAGTAATAAACTTTGCAGGATTTAAAGCAGTAGGAGAATCAGTAAAAGAACCATTAAAATATTATGATAATAACATAGGTGGTTGTATTCATCTATTAGAAGTAATGCAAAAACATAATGTTAAGAAATTTATTTTTAGTAGTAGTGCTACTGTATATGGAAAACCTGATGTAGTACCAATCACAGAAGAATCAAAAGTAGGTGGAACTACTAATCCATATGGAACTACAAAATTATTTATAGAAAGAATATTAGAAGATTTATATAAAAGTGATAATACTTGGGATATTTGTATATTAAGATACTTTAACCCTGTAGGATCACATCCATCAGGATTAATAGGAGAAGATCCTAATGGTATACCAAATAATTTAATGCCATATATTGTTAGAGTCGCAGCAGGACAGTTAGAACAATTAACAGTATTTGGAAATGATTATAATACTCATGATGGTACAGGAGTAAGAGATTATATCCATGTAGTAGATCTAGCAAAAGGACATGTAAAAGCATTAGAAAAATTAAATAAAGAAGATAGTGGATTATTCATTTACAATTTAGGAACAGGTACAGGATATAGTGTATTAGACATGATTAATGCATTTGAAAAAGCAACTAATAAAAAAGTAAATTATGTAATAGGACCTCGTAGAGAAGGCGATATTGATGAATGTTACTCAGATCCTACTAAAGCAAATAATGAACTTAATTGGAAAGCAGAATTAACTATAGAAGATATGTGCAGAGATTCATGGAATTATATAGAAAAAAAGAATTCTAAATAATAAATTAACTAAAATGACGCGTATAAAATAAGACGCGTCTTTTTAAATCAAAGTATATATACTAAGCTCAATTTTTAATTTTTCAATTTATTTGTTATAATAAGCCTGGTGATGTCTATGGAATTACACGGTTATAAAGCATTTAACAAAGGACTAACTAATAGATATGGAAAAGAATTTAAAGTAGGAGAAACTTATGAAATTAGCGGTCCTTTGAAATTTGGCAACGATGGTAATGGCTTTCATTTTTGTGAAAGACTTGAAGATACACTACGTTATTTTTCTGCGATGGAAGAAGAAATTGAAATTGCTTGTGTTACTGCACTAGGAAATATAGAAGAATATGAAGATAACTATTATGGTTATTATGATATGTATTGTACTGATATAATTAGAATAGATAGAGTATTAGAAAGAGATGAAATTGTTTCAATGTTCTAGTAATGAGATTTATAAAAGGATTTAAATTAACTCCTAATGAATTAGATTTATATAAATTAACATATGAATCAGACTCTTGTGTAATGAATGCTATAGCTTATTATCAAGAAGGAGATAAAGAAGTTTATGAAAGAAAAGCAAAGTTAAGACGTCTTAGAAAGACAAACTAGTTTTTATATTTATAAAGATTATTTTATATAAGATTTGTACATGTTATAATAAAATTATATTTGGAGGATATATGACAAAATTTAATTACAATATAAATGAAAGAGTAAGAGAATACTTTAATATATTAGAACCAAATTTCCCTGAATTTTTATATGATTATATAAATACAAAAGAAGTACTAAAACAACAATATATCTTTTTAGGATGTGGAACAATATATAGTGATCTATATGATACTAACTTTTTCTATTCTAACTTAGATCACTCTATAGGAGTAGCATTAATAATATGGCATTTTACTCATGATAAGAAACAAACTATATCAGGACTATTTCATGATATCGCAACACCTTGTTTTAAACATTGTGTAGATTTTATAAACGGAGATTATATGAATCAAGAATCTACAGAAGAATTAACTATTGAAAAACTAAAGAAATCTACTGATGTTATAAATTTATTAAAAAGAGATAATATAGCTATAGAAGAAATAGAAGATTATCATATATATCCTATTGCTGATAATGATAATCCAAGAGTATCAGCTGATAGATTAGAAGCAGCACTAGCTAATTCTTTATTAACATATAATTTATTAACTTTGGATGAAGTAAAAGAATTATACAATGATTTAGAAATTCAAACAAACGAAGATGGAGTAATAGAATTAGGATTTAAGACAAAGAAATACGCAAGATTACTAGTTAAAGTATCAACAACACTATCAGTTATTTATAGAGATGATAAAACAAGATATTCTATGCAATTTATTGCTGATATTTTGAAAAACTTAAATAAGGATAATTTAATAACAATAGATGATTTATATGAATTAAAAGAAACTGAGATAATTGATATTATAAAAGAATCAAAATATAAAGATATTTATAATAGTTGGATTAAATCAACAAAAGTAAATGTTTCAAATGAAGTTCCTGATAATGTATATTATGTTCATCATGGAGCTAAAGTTAGATATATGAACCCATTATATAAAGGTAAAAGAAT
>ONIZ01000075.1 GCA_900317975.1 uncultured Bacillota bacterium | reverse complement strand
TCTTTTTTACCCATTATTTCTTGTTCTAATGCATATAATTCATCGTCTGTAGGTTCTCTATCAAAGCAAACTTCTAAACCGCGTTCAACAATCAAGCCTGAAGCCTCACGTAGTGGTGCGCAACATTTTGTATAGTGTGGTAGATTTAGACCTTCGTGAGGTCCTTCTATATTATATACTCCTCTTGGTCTTAAACCATTAATAGTTCCTAATAACGCATTTACTTGACTTGTTTCATAAGTTTTCTTCAAATCTTTTATCATTACACCAATTTGAGTTTTTGTTGTTTCATCCTCTTGTAATGTTCTATATAAACACGGATAATTATGTGCTGCGAACATTTCAGCTACACGGTGACCTACTAATAATTCAGTCATATCTACTATTTTTTGAGCAAAGGTATCACTTTTTTCTTCAGAACTCTTTTCTGTACTTAAATCAGTATCAAAATATATTGAACTTAGTATATCTGTTATATCTCTCAAATTATTCATTGTTTCATTTAAATTATTATCCTTAGTTCCTGATTTTAGAACTTTGTTTGCTTCATCAAATGTTGTATTTAAATCTACTCTAGTAATTGATTGAGGGTGGAATTCTCTTACTACTCCTTCTTCTCTTGATATTTCAAAATAATGGCTTCTTGTATATCTTAATTTCCCTTGTTTTAATGAAGCTAAATCTGAAGATATTCTATAATCAAATATTGGAATTGATTTAGAGTATGGCTTTCCATTTATTTCATATTTAATCGGTATATAAATATTACTTCCTCTAGATATTGCTTCTTGAATTACTGGAGAATCATATTCAAAATAAGCTAATGGATTAGCAATATGTACTCCTAATAAATAATTTCCATTTTCAAGTTTTCTACAAGATAGTGCTTGATCCATAATTGTAGCTTTCTTATCAATTGAGACTGTATAATCTCTAGTTAATGGTAATCCAGAAACTACAACTTCTTCTTTTGGATAATACATTTCAAGCTTTTCTGGTAGTTCTAATTCTATTTGATATCGCAATGCTATATTTTCTATATCTTTATCTAATTCATCACTTGATAATACTAAAGCTTTTAAATTAGTCATCCATTGGATTTTTTGTTTTCTTTGTCTTCTATTTCCTTTAGAAACATTAATATTATCAAGTGCATTATAAATATCTTGTAAAATTGCTTTTTTATCTTTATCTTTTAAGCGAAATTTTTTTTGTGAAGCAATTGTTGAAAGTACATTCATGTAGTATAGCATTTTTTCTTCATCCAAACTATTAATACTTTCTATACTTTTTTCTAGTACTCTTTGATATAATGTTACTCCTTTTTTATCTCTGGTATTTACTAGTTCTGGCATTTTTAAAAATACTTTGCTTAAGTAAATTGTATCTCTATTTTCAGCAACTATATATTTTAATAATTTATATTCATTAATATCATCTGAAGTGAATATTTCTAAACGAAGAACTTTTCTTTCTAATTCTTCTAATTTTGCTAGGGCTACATCAGGATTAGAAAATTTATTCTTTCTTTCTATTCCTATTCTATATATTTTTTGGTTTAATTTTCTAATTCTATAGTTACTTAATTTTCTATCATATTCAGTATTTAATAATACTCTTTCTAAGTAATCAAAAGCAATGTCAAGGTTATCAATATTTGTTTCTCCAACGTATCTGTCTAATCGTTCATTAATATATCCGTATAACGTTTCTAAAATATCGGATCCAAAAGAATCAATATATGCAGAGAATTCTTGTACTCCCATACTGTTACCCATATTAATCGACCTCACAATTTCTTTTTCATACTTCTTCATTTCACTACACCCTTCTATTCTTACTTACTAACTTTTCATTTACAGTTAACTGTTTAATTCTTTCTATAATTCTTCTAGCTTTTAGAGAGTCTATTCCACTAGAAGTAATTGATAATTGTTTTTCAAGTTCATCAAGAGTTAAATTTGATGTAAAAAAAGTTGGTAAATTTTCCTCCATTCTATATTGTAGAAGCGGAGATAATATTTCATCTCTTGACCAAGGGGTTTCATTTTCAGCTCCAATATCATCTAATAATAATAGTGGTGCTTTTCTTATATAGTCGAATTTTTCTTCATAATTTGTTTTGAATGATGACTTTAGGTTTCTTAGTAATTCTGGATAATATACTAATGCACTTTTTACTCCACGACGTGCCATCTCATTAAATAAAGCTGCTATTAAGTATGTTTTTCCTGAACCAAAAGATCCATAAAGATATAATCCTTTAGGTTTTTCTTTTTTATCATAATTATCTATAAATTCTTTAAAGAATTTTATTATTGGAAGTCTTAATTTATCATCCTTAAAAACTTCTTTTAAGGAGGCTTCCTTTATATTTTTATTCATCTCAAATAATGTAATATTTTCACTAAATTTATTTTTTTTATCTTCTTTTATTTTTCTTTCACAAGGGATATATTCAAAATTTATATTGTTATTATTTTCAATTGGAGTTTCTTTGAAACCTATCACCTTATTTTTACAACTTCCTAGTCCTTTACAATTTAGGCAATTTTTATGTTCAACAAAAGCGTCTTCTAATAATGAAGTATATTTGATTAATACCTCTTCTTTAATTTTTAATCCGTATACAAAATCTTTAAATTCTTTGTCTGCACAAGCATCCATAAAAGCGTGTTTTAGGTCAGTTTTATTGTTTGAACTTATTAAATTATTAACTTGTTCCATAAAACCACCACCACCAACTTTAGTTTATCAAAAGATTAATATATTTTCTATAATTTTTACACTTTTTTTATTATTATTTTTATCTTTTACATATTATTTATAATTATGCATTAAATAACTAGCCAGTTTTAGTTTCTTTATTATATATTTGTTTGCATAATGGTTTTTTTCTTGTTCCTCTTCCTGTTATTTTTATAGATTCTAAACTTGTATATATATTTGGAAGCGTAATATTATATCTTTCAAATTCTTCAGATGTTATTTCTTTAAAAGCCGGACAAGGTAAAACAGTACCATCAAATTTAATATCTAACTTTTCTAATCCTGCATTGCATTTATGTTCATTGTCTCCTTGTAATGGTATTCCAATTCTAATTTTGCCCGAGAACACTCTTTCATATTTTTTTAATAAATCAAGAAACTCTATTGTTTTTTCCTTAGATAGTTCTAGAGCCTCTTGATTAATACGTCCTCTTCCTTGTGGTAAGAAGTTTAATATGCTTATATTTTGAACACCTACTATTTCAAGCATTTCCAATATATCGCCTATTTCTTTATAATTCGGTTTCATTGGTACAAAATGAATATCAACTTCTAATCCAATTGTTGTGGCTAAGATTATTGATTTTAATAAAGATATTCTAGAATCTTCTTTTCTTCCCATTAACATATGATCTGTTTCATATTCATAAGCTTGATAATCAAATACAATCTTATCTAAACCAATTTCCTTAAGTTCTAACAATTGTGCTCTGGAAATAGATGTATATTCTGATGGATTCAATAATTTTGTATAAAATCCAGTTACTTTTTGCTTTAAAAATTCATTATCAGG
>ONIZ01000074.1 GCA_900317975.1 uncultured Bacillota bacterium | reverse complement strand
AAAGGTTTCTTTTAAAGTATATGTTTGATCTATATCTTTGCTTTCTTCATATAAATATAATCCATTTATTGATATATGACCTTCTCCATCAGTAGTATAAGTTCCTTTTTCTTTATTATCTTTATATAGCTTAAACTTTGCGCCTACTACTGGTACAGCAGCTATCTCTTGTGTTCCTGTTCCTTTTTCGATTTTGTTTATTATCAAATCATATGTAGGAATTTTTTCGTCTTCTACTTCTATACTAGCCACTGGCAAATCATTTTCTTGCGAAATACTAGTTGATTTAGTAGAACCTTCTGCAACATTTATTTCATATGTTCCATTATTGTTGTTTATTGTAAATTTAATTGTACCCTCATTTAGATAATAACCTTCTGGTGTAACAGTTTCTTGTATGGTATATACTTCTCCTATTTGTATGCCTGATAAACTAGCTTGACCATTTGAATTTGTTCTAATAATTTTTCCTGTATCAGGTAAGCCTGAACCTGTAATAGTATATTTTGCACCGGCTACTATATTATTTGTTCCTTGTTCGTACTTAACAACCTTTAGTTTTGCTCTTGCTTCATCTTCAACACTAATTTGTACTCTATAATCTTCGTTTGCATTTTTCACTACTCGGATTTCACCTTTGGTTGTTCCTTCGAGCTTCTCTATAGAAAGTACACCTGTTTCTCTATTTACATGTCCAATAAATTTTAATGTTTCAGCATTTAATTCATAATCTTCAGGAGTTTGTATTTCTTTTATTTCATATACATTTTCAGCATAAAGATTAGTCATTCTAATTAACCCTGATGAATCTGTTTTTGCTGTTTGACTCTCTAATACATTTCCTTGATTATCTAATTTGTTTACTTTATATGTTGCATTTTGTATTAACTTATTTACATTTTTTTGATACTTAGTAAGTTCTAAATCATATTTGTCTGCTATTCTTATTCCAACTTTATTTGGTTCTGTTTGAGTTCTATACTTTCCCTCTGGCGTATCTAAACTAAAATAAATACCATGGTGACTAAAAGTCTCTTTATTTAACTCCACTCCAAAAGGCACCTCGACATTATAATAGAAAGTATATTCATCACCTTTATTTAAAATTGTATCTCCAAAATTAACCGCCCACGATTTTATTTTTGACCAGTCTGTTACATTTTCTTTCAAATTCCATCCATTTGATGTATCTGCTATATCTTTACTTGGATTAGCCTTTTCTGAATAATAAACTTCTACATTATTTTGAATGGCTGCAGGAACTACTATTCCATCACTTGTCATAGTTGTAGAAAACTCAGAGTTTAAATTGCCTCCACTTAATACATATGTGTTGCCTTCAAATGGTATTTTTCCAACCATAACAACTTCACTTATAGTGCTTGAATAATTATTTTTTAGTTGAGCTCCTATCTTTATCGTTTGTTTTTCTAAATCATTATTACCATAAATCGTTTTTAAATCTGCAATCTTAGGCGAAACCACAACTGTCCCAATATCATCAAAATCACTTATACTCTGGTTTGTAAGCATCGTATTTGGCGCTACTAAATTAATACTTGTTGTTCTATAGTTTACTTTTTCTAATTTGTTATCATCTTCATCTACATCATATATATCACTATTAGGATAATAGTATTCTTCACATTCTTCATTTATTGCATGTAATTCAAAATTTTTAGTAACTGTTGCAATCCTAGGATCTGGCGTTATATCCACATTTATTGTTATCTCATATTCTGTTGGATTTATATTAGAAGTTTTTATCTTAATAAATTTTCCAGAAGCATTTTCTACTATCTCAGAACTATCAAGATTTACTAATAAACTATTTACTAAAACTTCATTTATTTTTATATCTATAATTTCATCAGGAATTTTTATTAAAAATGTTCCATTTTTCCATTTGTCTTGATTCTTTTCTTCATCTACCAAAGTTTCAATTTCAATATTAAATCCTTCTTCTGTTATTTGCGTAGATATAATATCCTTATTTAAAGATATATTGGCAATAGAATATGGTGCTTCATAGTTTGCTTGATGTGACTTTGAGCCTATGTACTGCCCATCTAAATACATTGTTAAATTTGACTTAATATAATCTAACTTGTCAAATTCACTTCTTGTATATCTATCTATTATTTGATCATCAGCTAATTCTTTTATATTATATACATATAAAGATGAGTTTGCGTTTGTTGAAGTTGTCTCTATTTTTATATGTTTTATAGAATTTTCATATTTATATGGATTAGCTTTTGTAAACCTATTCCATTCTATAGATGTAAATGTATGAACTAATTCTCCTGTATCTTCATTATATACTTTTATCTCTCCATCATTTCCAAGAATTGAATCTGCATTTGAAAAATATATCCCAACATTTGTTGTGATATCTTCCATTGAATCTTCTGTTGAATCATCTTTTATAAAAGTATCTTTCTTTTGTGTTTCTCCATTTTTAGTTTCTTTTAATACTAAACCAGTTGATTCCCCATCAGAACCTGTAAATGATTCCCAACGTACAGTATAAAAATCATCATTTTCTTCACTACTAATTTCGTTATATAATCTTAAAGGTTTTCTTTTTGAAATCATATAATGGTAGGTAGGAGTTGATACATATTTTCCAACTTCAATATCTAAATTTGCTACAGTTCCTTTAGGATTCGAATAATTTGCAACTAATGTAGCTTTTGCAACATTAGATTTATAAGGATTTTGAAATTCTTGATTTGGGTTATTATATCCATAATAATATGTTGATACAGGAATTTTTATTTGTACTGAATCATTTTCTAAACTTGTATAAGCCTCTAATGGATATATAACTTCTATTCTATTAGATGAACTTCTAGATATACTTTTTGTTATTTCACCATCATAGGAACTATAATCTGATTCTTTTCTTATTGTATACTTTCTTGTTGTATCATCATATGATGTTTCTCCAGTTCCACCTATCATAGATACATTTATTGGGTCATATCCATTTAATTGTGGTATAGTAGCTTCTACATAGTTAGAATAGATATTTAATTCTTGATTTTTCTCTTCAGTATCAACATAAAAGTCTAATTTTATTTTCCCATTTTGTTCATCTATTCTATCTTGTATATCATAATTATTCTGTATAAAAGAGCTATTCAAAATCTTAGCCTCTGTTGTCCCATACCAGTCTGTTGCTAAATTTATTTGTTTTGTTATTGGGGTCTCTGTTCCATCTTCTGCAACATATGTTCCAGTTAGAACTATACTATTGTCATTTCTCGAATAATTATTTACATTTTTTCCAATTGCACTATACTTAGTTGAGTTTGAAGAATAATCTCCACTTTTCACTATTCCTGTTAAAAACTTTTGAGTTCCATTATTTAATTGTTCAAACTCTATAGACTTTATATTGTTTCCTATGTAGTTTTCTTTTAATTCATTGTCTTTAGGAAGTGCTGTTTGTAAATAAAAGTTTTGTCCATTTATGTCTATTTTGGCATCTTTTAAATACCCTGCAGTTTGTACTATTATTTCCATGTAAAGGGTATCTTCTTTACCTATTTGTTTACATGTTCCTTTTATCTTTTCTGCATAGCCATCTCCATCTAAATCACGCAAAAAGAAGCTGCTGAATTTTACATTATCAGTAGCATCTATGTTCTCATCGCCATCTACAAATTGGTCATAT
>ONIZ01000025.1 GCA_900317975.1 uncultured Bacillota bacterium | reverse complement strand
GTCTCCTGCAGCAAAATAATTTTTAACACTATTAAGAATATTTGTTCCATTATTAAATAGAACTATACTTAATAGTCCTGCAATAAGTACTAATATTGATGATATAAGTACTTTTCTTGCTTTAGGTTTTAACCTATATTTTTTATGCTTTTTCATTTTCGTCCCTTTCCCCCTAAAATTTGAGATTTGTTTTATATAATAATTAAACGAATATTAAAAGTCAATAAAATTTTAATTTTTCTATTGATTTTATTATATAAAATATACATTTGTAATTGTTTGTAGAAAAAAAGAAGCAATTTGCTTCTTTAATTGTTTTAAATTATTTTTTTACTAATTCTTTAAATTTATTTCCTCTTTCTTCAAAATTTTTAAAGAATCCGTATGATGCAGCTGCAGGACTTAATAAGCATATTGCTCCTTTTTTAGTTATCTTTTTACTTACTTCAACTGCTTCTATTAAATCTTTTACTTCTACTACATTCAACTTATTATTTGTAAGAGATTTTGCAATTCTATATCCTGTATCAGGCATACATATTACATTTAATTCTCCGTAATTATTTAAATAATCTATTAATTTAGAATAGTCTATATCTCGCTCCATTCCACCTATTAATAGTGTATTAACATTTTTTAAAGTTTCTAAAGCTAGAATACATGCTTCAGGTATAGTACAAATAGAATCATTATAATAAGTTATTTCATTGTATGTTCCAACACACTCTAATCTATGCTCTAATCCTTTAAATTCATTTATACTTTTAATTGATTTTTCATTATCTAAATTTAGTATATTAGAAACTGCTAGTACAAACATTATATTATTTAAATTATGTTTGCCTAATATTTTTCTTTCATTATTATCTTCATATACTAGGTTATTTCCTAAGTATACTTTATTATCTTCTAGTACTAGTCTATTATCTTTTCTTTCATTTGATAATGATACTTCATATTTAGTTGATTTTGTAGGATGTAGATTAACTTTATTAACTAAATCATTATTATCTATATTGTATATAAAATAATCTTTTTCATTTTGATGTTTAAATATATTACATTTACATTCCATATAATCATCATAGTCTTTATAATGATCTAAATGCTCTGGAAACATATTTAAAATAATAGATATATTTGGAGACTTATCCATATATTGTAATTGATGTACTCCCATTTCTAAAACAACTATTGATTCTTTATTCAAATTCTCTATTTGATCAAATACTGGTATTCCAATATTTCCTAAAAAGTAAACATTTTCTTTTTGATCACTTATCATTTTATATATAAGAGAACTTGTTGTACTTTTTCCTTTAGTTCCAGTTATACCTATTGTTAATCCTTCAAAATATGTTAGAAATAGTTCCATTTCAGATACTATATATTCATATATATTAGTTAAATCATAATCTTTAAGTATTATTCCTGGACTTTTTAAAATACAATCATATCCGTTATATATTTCTTCTAGATAATTATCAGTTACTAATTTAATATTAGGATCATTTTTAATAGTTTCATCATTTATTAAATCTTTATTCATGTCACTTATAGTAATTAATTTGTCTTTATAATATTTTCTTATAAAATTATATGAGGATCTTCCTTCTCTTCCAAAGCCTAATATCAATATATTTTTATCTTTAAAATATTCAACTAATTTATCAATCATCTTGTATATTCTCCTTTAATATATTATTTAATTCTTCAGTGTTATTATTATCTTCATTATAAATAGTTAATAGATCTGTATTTAAATCTACTAATTTATAATTATCTCTATAATATTTTAATAATAAAGGAAGTTCTTTATTATTTTGTTCATATATACTTATTGTTTTAGATATTGCATATCCTACTTCTTCTTTTGTACCTACACATTCAAATGGTTTTAATTTTCCATTTCCTGTTAAATCTATAAATGTTTCTTTTAGTGATTCTTTATTAAAAAGATTTTCTCCAAATAACTCAATTAGTTTTTCTTCTGCTATGAAGGGACTTAGCATAGTATAAACAAACATACATTTAGGACAATTATTACACCATATCCATGGAGTTTCTTTAGAACCTAGATTACATGATTTAAATATATTATGATATTTATCATATTTTGAAAATAACTTTGTTATTTCTATTTCATTTAGTCCTCTTAGGAAACTAAAATATTCTATATTTAATTTTAAATATTTATTTGAATAATTTCTAAAATCATTTTCATATTCATAACTTTTTGAATATTGATGATTTACATGAGTTCCTGGAATATTAGCATCATTTGCACTTGATTCATTAGATAAAGCTATGTATTTTTTACCTGTTAAATATGCTACTAAATATGTAATAAATGAAACTAGAGCACTAAAAGGAGTGTGTCCATTTATAAATCCTTCGTTATTTAGTTCTATTATTCCTTTATCAATTGTTCTATATACTTCTACTAATCTATCTAAACTAAATCCACGTGTTGTTGCACAATCTTTATGAGGATCTTTTGGATTAATAGATATTACTAAATCTCTATCTAATTCTATTGGTAGGTTTTCTAGAGTTACAATTGAATCTTTTCCTCCACCGATAGGAATTAAATATCCAGAGTACTCATTATTATCTTCATAAG
Source organism: uncultured Bacillota bacterium (assembly GCA_900317975.1). Lineage (GTDB taxonomy): Bacteria > Bacillota_I > Bacilli_A > RF39 > UBA660 > RUG343. The sequence continues at coordinate 12,878 of ONIZ01000025.1, read as the reverse complement.
AATAAGTTATATTTGAAGTAAAACTCATGTCAAATAATTCATCTTTAGATATAGATATATTATTTCTATACATAAGTTCACTTAATCCATTAAAAAATAATTTTTTAAAGAATTCAATTTGATTATTTGATAAAGCACCACATTCTATAATTATATTTTTAGATAAAGTCGCTTTATAATAACTAATCATTTCAATTAGTCCTATATGAAATACTAAATTATCTAATATGGTTTTATCTATATTGTTTTTAAAATATTTTTTCTTTAGAATTCTAATTGTAGGGAAGAATTCTTTTAGTCCTTCTATTTCAAAATGAAATTTAATTGTTAATTCTTCATTATTATCTTCTATTTTAAAATTATGATATATAAAGTTAGGATATTGTTCTCTAAATATTAATGCTTTAGAATTGTTATTTCCATCTAACATTATAATTCCTCCTTAAGCTAAGTTAATTATACAACTATTTGTATTCAAATATATAGAATTATGTAAATAAAATAATTAGATCAAATGCTATTAATACTATTAAACTTGTATAGAATAATATATTTTTTGTTTTATTTTTTAATTTAAAATCTGTATTAAATAGTTTTCTTATATTATCTATTATATGAAATCTTGTAATTAAAAATGTGAATATTAGAGTTCCTCCATAATTTAGAATAATATCATCTACATCAAATGATCCTGTATGAGTTGATGCTTGTAACACTTCTATTGTTAGTATTGTTGGTAATATAATTAATGATTGCTTTAATACATTATTATACTTTTTATCTTTGATCATTAATAAGAATGATAAAGGTATAAGAGCTACAGCATTACCTAATATATTTTTTAATATTGAATATGTTGATGCACGCTCTAATTGAGATATTATTGTTTGAAAAGGTATATATTGTCCTGCAGACCACCTATTATAAAATCTAAAATCTGCTCTACCTATAATAAAAGTAAATGCAAACAGTAAATATAAGAATAAACATATATAGATATTGATATTTGATTTATATGTCCTATCATTATTCTTTAAAATTCCATAAGCAAATATAAATATAGAATTTAAAAGCATGAATATAATACATTTTAGATAATCCATTTCATATAAATATTGATTTATACCTATGAAAACTAGATAAAAAAATAAAACTATATTTAATACTATAATTATATTTTTTAATATTTTTTCTCTCATGATATCACATCCAATTATTTATGCTTTGTATTTTTTTTATTATCAGAAGTGATTAATAAATTCATATTAGATAATTCTTCTTCTGTTTTAGATAATCTTGCTTTGAATTTTTGAAACCATCTTATATAACTTGAACCAGTTGCTACATCATATTGCATTTGTTTAAGAGTTACTCCTGTTTTAGTTTGAAAGAAACTATCTCCATATGCTTTAGCAACATCTTCGCTAAATTCAATATATCCATCTTCTAGTAAAGGTTTAATTACTTCCTCATTATGATTTATTTGGATAAAGAATCCAGGATCAGGAGTTTCACATATTATTTCTTTTATTATTATAAATTTTCTAATATCACATCGTTCTTTAGTAAAAAATTGAATATATGTTGGATCTATTAAATATATTTTTTCTCCTTCAGTAGTATTGATTTTAGTAGTTATAATGCTATGCCCACAAACATCTTTTATTACTTCGTTTGTATTCACTGGATTAGCATTAATATTTAATTGATTTAAATAATAATAGATCATACTTTGAGCTAGATCACATTTATATGAATATGAATAATCTTGCATATCTACATTTTCATGATCTGCTATTTTTTTTCTAACTAAATAAGATAAGTTCTTTAGAAGAGTGTTTACATCACTTTCACTAATAGGCATATTATTTTTACATAATTCTTCTATTTCGCTAATTCTACTACTATCTATTTCTTCTTCATTAATACTAAAATCTATTATTTTATTCATATTTATAATCATCACTTTCTTATTGAATATAGATTTATTATATCATAATAATACTATTTTATTTTATAACTACTATTTATTAATACAAAAAGACTAGTTTATTCTAGTCTTTGTTATATCTTATATTCTTTACCTCCTACATATAATTTATATCCATTTAAATTTATATTACTATTTGATGAATCTTCATTAGTTAATGATTCTAAGTATGTATCTCCTGTTAGAGTTATTTTTGAATTTTTATCTAATACTAGTGATACTTCTCCTTCATTTGATGTATTAATTGCTCCTGTAAATGTAGATCCATCTGTCATATTGATTATTAATTTTGATATTGAATCTACAACTATGTTTCCTTCTATTTTTTGATTAGTTAGATTTAGAGTTACTGTTCCTCCATTACTTCCAGAATTACCCCAAGAATCTTTTTGAATTCTTAAGAAGTTACCTGATGTATCATTATTAATTATTTTATTATTTTCTAGATTAATTGTAGCTTTTGTATTTGTTACATAGAAACTATCTCCTTGATTTGTTGTAATTGTAGAATCTTTTGCTGTAAATATTGCTTCACCATTATCAGCATCTCCACTCATTGATTGATATAAGAATATGTTTTTATAAGTAGTAGATTGTCCGTTTAAAGTGTTATTTGTGTCAGTTAATTTAACATTTTCAAGGGTAACACTATTTTTGCCTTCTATTACTACTCCTTCTGAAGCTGTTGCAACAAGTTCCGCATTTTTTACTGTTATGTCTGCTGTTGAATAAATAGTTGGTGAACCTTGACCTGTTGTTTTATATGTTCCTTTATTTACTGTTACTGTTCCTCCACCTCTATCTGATCTTATTGCTGCACTACTTATTCCTGATGTAGTTATTGTAAGATTTGTTGCATTCATTATTCCTCCTCCTGTTGTCATAATTCCACCTGAATTATTCTTACTTGTTGTAATTGTTGAATCAGATATATTTATTGTAGTTCCATCACTAGTTGAGTTTTGTGTTGTGGCAGACCCTCCATAACTAAACACTCCATTAGCTCCATTAGCATCTGTTGTTATCGTTGCATTCTTTATAGTTAGATTAGCTCCATCTTTAGCAAGTATTGCAGAGTTAGTTCCATAAAAACTAGTATTATCTCCTCCATCAGAGTCTCCTGTCTTAGATACAGTGATATTAGAAAGAGTAACATCTATATCTCCTGATACTAGTATTGCATTTTCATCACTGCTAGTTGAAGTATATTCTCCTTCAGTAATCTTTTCATTTGTTGTTATTTCTTTTACACCATTATACGAAGTGCTTGATATATTATTTGTTTTTTCTGAGCTACTTCTATTATTACTTATAATTAAAAACCAAAATATACCAAGAATTATAACTAGAACAGTGATTGTAATTATATATTTTAAATTAGTTTTATCTTTCATTGTGCCCTCACTTTTTATTGATTATTTTGGGTGTTACTATTTTGTTTTTCTGAAGATTCATTATTACTATCTTCTCCACTTGGCTTTTCTGGAGGTTGTCCATTACTATTATTTTGTCCATTTTCCATACTAGGTGGTTCTCCTCCTGGCATCTGCATTTGAGTATTATTTGAATTATTACATGTAGTAGCTTTTGTATATACAAAGAATGCTCCTGTTGCAATCACCGCTCCTAATAATAATCCTATAATAAATAATAATATTCTATCTTTCATTTTTTTCTCCTTTCATATTATTTATATATACTATATTAGTTATTTATTAAATAAATATTAAATTTATATTCTTCTTATTTACATCTCTCCTTTCATGATTTAATAATATCTTACTAAAATTAAAAGAACATTAAATTTTAATTAATGTTCTATTTTTTTAAAATAATTTTAAATGTAGTTAGATTATCCTTTGAATATGCTTTTATTGTTCCATTATGATTATTAACTATATTTTTAGCAATTGCTAGACCTAAACCATATCTATTAGATTCTCTATTTCTAGATTTATCTACTCGATAGAATCTTTCAAATATTTTTTCTTCATCTCCTGATTTAATTTGATCTCCTGTATTTATTATTTCTATATTGATATTATTTTTATCTTTACTTAAATCTAGTTTAATTGAAGTGTCTTTATAGCTATGTTTTATTGCATTATCTAATATTATTGATATTAGTCTTTCTATTTCTTCTTTACTACATTTAAATGTAATATTATCTTCAATATTAGTTTTTATTTCTACATTCTTTTCATATGCAATAGCTTCAAAAGTAAGTGCTACTTTTTCTATTATTTTAGAAATATTTTCTTCTTTGTAGTTATTAATAGATATTCCATTTTCTAATTTAGATAAATCTAATAAACTCTTTATTAGATTGTTCATTCTTTCCGATTCATATTTTATGTTTTCTATATATTTTTCATTTTTCTTATCTGTTTTTAATTCATCAGATGATGCCATTATAACTGCTAGTGGTGTTTTTAATTCATGTGATGCATCTGCTATAAAATCTTTTTGTTTATCAAATGCTTCTTTTGCAGGCTTAGTAATTCTTATAGTTAATGTTTTTGAAATAAAATAAATAATTATTTCAAATACTATTAATATAATAATAGATTTTATTAATGTGACTACTAATCTATGATTTATATTAGTTGTATTGATTATTATTATTGAGTTATTGTTGTAGTTATATGAATATTTATTTATATATAGATTACCTATATTTATTCCTTTATCTTTATTAATTATGTCTTTTGTTATACTTTCTACATCAAAGTTAGATGATGTATTACTATGATTTATTATTTCTTCGATCTCATTATTATTTAGTTTAATTGTATATACTTCATAATCCATAATCATCATATTATTAAAATCTTTTGGTTCTGGAGGGGCACCTTCTGGTTTAAAAATTTTATCTTCCATAAAAGAAATATTTCTTTTTACATTATCATATTCATTTTTATATAAACTAGTATTATATATTACTATTCCTATTATTATAAATAGGGATAATAATATAAAAATTGTCTTAAATACCTTAATATTTAGTTTCTTCATCTTTGTACTCCATTTTATATCCTAAATTTCTTAATGATTTTATTGAAACATTAGAATTAATAATTTTAAGTTTTTTTCTAATAAAAGATAAATATGCTTCTAAATTATTTGATATTGAATCATTTTCTATACCCCAGACTTTATCATATATCATATCTTTTGATAATACTTGATTAGGATTACTCATAAAATATTCCAATAATTGATATTCTTTATTTATAATATTTATTTTTTCATTATTATTTTTATTTATTATATCTGATGTTTTTAAATCTAAAAATAAATCTCCAAATTCAATATTATTATTCTTAACTGAATCTATTCTTAATTGTGCATTTACTCTTGCGACAACTTCATCTATATGAAAAGGCTTTGGAATATAATCATTTGCTCCTTCACTAAATCCTAATAATTTATCTTCTAATTCAGATTTAGCTGTTAACATTATTACTTTTGATTTTATATTATTCTTTTTTATTTCTTTTAATATATCTATGCCATTAACTCCAGGTAACATTATATCTAATAGTATAAGGTCATATATGTTTTCTAGTGCATTATATAATCCTTCTTCTCCATCTAATGATATATCTACAATATATTTTTCTTTTTTTAATCTGTTTGCTACTAACTCTGCAAGGGATTCTTCATCTTCTATAATTAATATTCTCATTCTCTCACCTCATTTTTATTATATTTTTTATTATTAAATAAACATTAAATTTATTACTAGTGATATTTTAACATAAAAAAGACTAATTTTATTTAGTCTTATTGTAATGATAAATTTACTTTACTTAATAACTTTTTATTAAAAAATAGAATTATTAATATGATGATTGCTACTACTTTTACTATATACCAGATGATTCCCGATTTATCTAGAACAGATGATTCTTGGTAGTAATCTTGAGGATCTTTTTCATTATATTTTATTTTTACTTCATTCTCTGGCTGTTCATCTTTTGAAATGCTTATTATTATTTCTTGTTGTTTTCCATTCTTATCAGTAAATGTATAAATACAGTCTTTAAATACATCACTTTCATGTTCCTCTTTTGTACTTACATATTCTGCTGTTACTTCAGGATAATCTTTAGAAACTATAGTTTGTTTTAGAAGTAATGTATCAAATAGTGTTATTGCTAATAATACGAGAATTATTATTCCTAGTATTACTCTTTTATATATTAATGAAAATTTTCCTATTGCATCAATTACTTTTTGTCTATCTTCTTCACTATATTGTTGTTTATCTATATTTGCTTCGATATTTTCATTAGATTTATTTGAATCTTGGCTTGGCTTTTTCACCATAAGGATAATTATTACAGCTGTAACTATTAAACATAATATTCCTCCAAATGCACTTGATGATTTATCATATTCAGTTAAACATTTTGTAGGACTGTTTGATTGATAATATACTTTATTTTTCTTTTTGTTAGGATATGAACTACTGGCTGATTTTGATTCACATTCATATTCTTTTCCTTTTACTTGAAAATAATAAATTGGCTGATACATTGTACCGTCATCACTATCATATGTTTCATTTGGTTCAATTTTAAATGCTTCTGTTTTTCTATCAAATTTTTTAGTATTTCCTGCAAAAAAAGTTAAATAAATACCTACTCCTGCAAAAAGAATTATACATAAATATATTACTATGTTATTTTTAATATTACTATTTTTCATTAATTATTACCTCTTTAAATATCTTTATCGTTTTTATATTATTATTATAGCACTAAAAAGACTAGATTTGCCATCTAGTCTTAATTATTTTTTATTAACTGAATAACCTTCTTTAATTAGTACTTTTGTATATGGTTCAGTAACATCATTATTCAATACTTGATTTGATATTGTAATAAATGGTTCAGGGTATTTATATACTTCTTGTCCAAATAGAATCCACATAGTTGAAAAACTTTCTTTCATATCTAAATATTTTTTAACTATTGGATTATTTAATAGTGGGTTTCCTTCTTGGTTATCTAAATCAATCCTATTTTCGCTATCATATATCTTACTAATAATATCAGGAGCTAATTTATCACAATATTTAGAATAAATTGATTCTTTAGTCTTTCTATTATTAAACTCAGATAGTTTATCTAAAAGAATATTTCCCCGAGTCAATATATCTATAACAGATTTTGCTGCTGCAAATTCATTATTACTATCTTCATTAGTTTTTAATAATGAACTAATATCTCCATTTAGTATCTCTCCTAATTCGTGGACACTTGTTTGAGATATTATACTTTTTATATCAACATCTTGATTATATATTAAATATATAAATAATTCTAGCATTTGAACACTATAGGTATGTTCAGCGATACTTCCATAGTTATCTTTCTTTACTTTCCATATTCTTTCACCTTCGCGTCTTATATCTTTTAAACGATTAGTTAAAGTATAGAAACTTATAACATTTTGAATTGGATTATCAATGTGTTCTTTTACTTCCATATCATTATTCATTATAGTATTTAGAACACTCATGAAGTTCTCATCAAAATTAATTCTTCCTATATCAAATCCTATCCAGCTATTAGTAAACTCTTTTCTATCATATAGATGATCAAAGCATCCTTCTTGTATATATAATTTTGCTTGTAGATCGCATTCAGCTTTATCAATTTGATAAGCAAACTGTGCTTCTTTAGTTTTCTTTTCTTCAAATTCTAAAAACAAATCTCTAATGAATTCTCCATTAGGTATCATTTCAGTTAATCTGATTACAGCTGCTCTTTCAATTTCACTTTTTTCTTTTGATGAAATATCTTCAGGAGTTAAATCACCTATAATTGTTTCACCGATTTCATGAATTGCTAACATGAGAATGACTTTATCTATATCTATATCATAATTAAACTCTGAATACATCGCATATGCTAGCATTTGACATCCAAAGATATGATCTGCCACACTTTCTACTCTATTTCTTTTTATTCCTTTTTGATGCCATCCAGTTCTTTTTACTTCATCCTTTAATTTATTAGTAAGATAGAAAAGTGAAGTAACAGTTTGTTCTCTTGTCATTTTTTCCATAATGCTCTCCTCAATTTCTAAAGTAGAGTATATTATACTACATTTTTCAATATTTTAATATTATTTAATGGTTTTTTATTTTCAAAATTAAATACTTTATCAAAAAAAGGATAGATATTCCATTTAACTTTGATCTTAGAAATTCATAGTATTCTTTTGTAAAATTTTTTTAAATAAATAAAAAACTAATTAATATTAGTTCCTTTTTCTACAATTTTATATTTATGTATTTATTAAATATAAACTATGTCTAATCACTATTTAACTCTTTTATTATTATATTTCTAATATACCAGTCAAATTTATTATCAAATTTATTATATTTACCTTTTTTATATGCATATCCAAACGCTTTAGTTAAATCTATTATTTTTCCTTTATGCTCTTTTATAGCAGAATTTCTTTTTAAAAATGAATATAATATCTTAATATATATTTCTTCATCTAATAGATTATTAGAATCTTTTTTTATTAGGATATTTCCTTCTTTTTCTTCTAAAATCTTATATCCATCATCTATATAACTCTTTAAAAATATATTTTTACTTAATTCATCAATATTATAAAAAAGTATGTATTTCATATTATCTCTCCTTATAATCTATATATCAGAAAAAGACTAATAATTCTAGTCTTTTGGTTTATCTAATTTTATTATTTTTTCTAATTTATATGTTCCATCTGGTGTTAGTTCATATATATCTTTTCCATTATAGTATTGAGCATCCAATAATCTTTTAGCAAGTACTTGGCTATTATCATCTCTTCCTAGATATTCTCCAACTTGTCTTACTAACTCAGGAGAATAGCTATCTACTAAGTTGTTCATTATTCTTGATGGAATTGAATAATCGTGGTTATATTCATCTATATTTATTAAGAAAGAAACTAATAGAGCACATTCTGCTTTACTATAAGCTGTCATTTGATCTAGATTATAATCTTTATCTAATAGCTTATTATAATCAACTAATCTTCCATGTGTTTCTAATAATTCTCCTAATTCTTTGTTAGCATTTTTTATAGGTTCCATAAGTTCGCTTTTATTATATTTTCCAATATCTTTAAATAATATCATTCCTTCATGACATATATATAAATAATCTTCTAATGATTTTATATTTCTATAATCTGTATAGAATACATCTATAAAGATACTCATATAATAATAATCTTCTGGCATTCCTATAGAATTAGCTAAATATGCTTTATAAAAGCTTCTATAATTGCCGCTTTCTATATTAGCTAAACCTGTATCTGGAATTTCAAATAGTGAATCTAATAAATTTATGAATGAATCGTAACTGTATTGTGCCATAGGTATAGTTTCATTTAGTGCTCCTTTAATTCTATTAAATCTTGGATCAGTTAATTCATCACATGATGCTTCTAAGTATAAATTATATAATTCTTTTTTAGAGTAGTTATCATAAAAACTTAATTTTGCCATATAAACTCCTGTTTTCTTAAATTACTGCTATTATAACATAGTAATTAAAAATATATTAAACTATATTCTGAAGTACTATTTTCTTACTTTAATAATATCATCTTCTTTTAGTTCTCCTATTAGTAAAGATGAATTGGGATTATGATTTTTATAATTATTAGATACTTCTTTCTCATCAAAGTTTGCATAGCAATATTTACAAAAATGTTTACATGAATTATATACTCCTATATCTACCATTTCTATACATTCACAGGGTACATTCTTTCTAACTTTCCATTTTTTGAACTTTTTGCCTGTAAGTTTAAATGCTAGTTCTTTTGACATGCATTCATCTTTTGCAAATCCATATTCAACTAAATTATGAACTTCAGCACAAGTATGAATAGTTATATTATGCTTTCTTGCTATAGAACTAAAATTTATTCCTATTTCTTTATAATCATCTTCTGTTAAATTTTTATATTTTAATATTTTATAGTTATTTCTTACATTTTTATAGTCATCAATAAATGATATTAATACTTTTTCTATATATCCATCTAACAAATTACAAAGTCTATCAAATGCATTTATATGATATTTTATTGTATATTTATCACTAATAAAGATAGGATCAAATCTTATTACTAAATTTTCTTTTCCTATTATTTTTGATAATTTTTTTACTCCCTCAATAATGTCTTTCTTTGGTGGTAGATTAGGTTCAATATCTTTCTTATATGGAGTTAATGTAATATGAAAATATATTTTCTTTTTAATATCTTTTATTCTATCTAGTATAGGTATTGGATTTTTTGTGCAAAAGAATAATAAGTCTACATCATCCATCATTATTCTACTGACCATTTTAGGATTAAAAGGATTTCTTACATCAATATATCCTTCTTCTAATCTATTAATTAACCAATCTGAATAGAATGCAACAATGTCTGTTCTTCCACTTATATTTAAGATCATTATTATCACATCCTTTAATATCTAATTATTAAATCTTAACAAATAACCATCTGGATCTTGAACTAAGAATTCTTTATCATACGATATAGTATTATTTACTCTATACTCATGTGTTTCTAAATCTAAAAACAGTTCAATATTATCTTCTTTTACTCTTTTGTACATACTATCTATATCTTTAATAGTCATACTAATATTTATTCCTCTACCATATGGATATTCCATTTCTCCGGTATTCCAATTATTGTTATTTTCTTCTATCATTATTTGATTATCTTCTAATTGTAAAAATATAAATTTATCTTCTTTTCTTTCATATATTACTTTAAATCCTAATTTTAAATAGAATTCTTTACTTTTATTAATATCAGATACACTTAATTCTGGTATTAAACTATTAAATCTCATAAAACACATCCTTTAATAAAAATTATTATATTTCTTTTTTAGCTTTTTTATAATCCAGTTTCGTTCCTTTACTAGTAAATCTCATACAACCACAGCCTAATACAGATACTTTGTTACCATATTTATCAGTATGGTATTTCATATTATCAACTACATTTCTGTCATTTGCTTACTATGAATTACTTCTACTAAGTTAAATCAACTATTCTCTCTTCTATTTCTCTAGTATCTACAACATACTTATCTGGATTATTTTGATTTATTAATACTTTTATTTCTTCTATTCCTAATTCTTTAGCAGCATATATCAAATCAAATTCTATTGGGTCACTTTCAAATTCTTTTTTTCTTCCATTTATTTCTTTATAACATAATATTATTCTTCCTTCAAAGATTTTATCTTTTTCTCCATCTATATGAGCCATAATAATATTCTCATTATCCATTACTTTTTTTATTTCTGCTTTTCTATGTATAGATTTTATTATATTTATAATACTTATTATTGATAATCCAATTCCTAGAAATGATAAAAAAATAATTAGAATAATTGATGATGAATTAAATCCTTCAATTGTTCCTAACAATATAAAATAAGTGGCTAAAGCAACTATTCCTAGTGATATGATGCCTAATACTATTGAATCAATAATTTTACCATTAGAATAATTATCAATTTTTTTCATATTTCACCTCATCTAATTTAGTTATATCCATCTCATAATTTCTTATATTATTTTGTTCATAAGTTACAAGAAACTCTTTAATAGTCATTTTTTCTTCTTCTAGCATATTAGCTACATCCGAACTTATTGATTCACTACTAAATAGATATAATTTTTTATCCTCTGGATTTACCCAAGAAGTAATAATTTGATAATCAGTTCCATCATCATCTCTTGTGGTTTTAATATCTTTATATTTTGTAGAAATAGTTATATTTCTCTTATTCTTTTCATTTTTTTGTTTTGCTTCATATGTTATTAATAGAAAACCTATAAGTATCCATGGTAATGTTAAGAACAAACTAAAAATATTTATTATATTATCTTTAATTGGTTCAGTAATAGAGGCCCTAATAACATAATATGTAGTAATAATACCGAATATAAAAGATATTATTCCTACTATTATTTCTCCATAATCTTTTTTATTCATACTAACACCTTCCATTTTAATTATAATTTTTATATCAATATAGTTCAACTGATATCTATTTTATGCTAAAATTATATTGTAGGTGATGATATGAATTATAAATATAAAAGAGGTCAAATATTTGGAAAGAGATTAAATGTTCCTAGAAGCGTTTTAGATAGAGTTTATAGAAATGGCTGCACGTATAGTGATTTTGTAGATTATGAATTATTTGATAAAATTCCTACTTCTTGTATGAGAAAACCAGATATAACTATATTAAATAAATTTGGAAAAGATATATGTGATAATTTAGATTGGGAAATAATAAGTAATACTAATGGAGATATGTATGTATTTGATGTTGTTATGTCATTGAATCCTAATACTAAAGATATAAATTTAGCTTTGTACGAAAAGATAAAAGATAGAATAAGACTTAGTGAATATTCTACAAAAATGAGAGAATTATATTCTGATAGATTTATTGATTATACTGAAGATATGCTTGATATATATGGTCCTATTATTGATGATTTCAATTATGGAAGAGCTAGTTTAAGTACAATGGCAAAAAATTGGGATTTATTTAAAGATAGAGATTTAAGCTATTGTTTATTATATGATAAAGCTAATGAAAAACATGTTACTGATGAAATGGTTAAAAACTTTATGTCTAATCATAGTGGCTTAGCTCCTATAATTGCTAAAAATGGGGATATATATTCTGTTATTAGTGATATTAGTCTTTTCTCTACTCCTGAAGAAGAAAAAGCTTACTTAAAACAAGTAACTGATGATATTTTAAGTAAAACAAAAAAACAATATGGTGATTATACAGATCCTTTAGAATTA
>ONIZ01000071.1 GCA_900317975.1 uncultured Bacillota bacterium | reverse complement strand
ACCTTTTGTAGCCATAGAAAAAGTACCTCCTTAGTTGACTTAATTCTAACACATACTTCTTTTTTTATGTGTGTCAACTAATTAGGGTACTTTATCAAAATCTCTTTTTTATTATTATGTACAAGAATTTTCATCTCGTGCAAAAACATAAAAAAGGACTTATTAAAAGTCCTTTCATATTCCAAATGGGGCGTCCTAAGAGAATCGAACTCTTGCATACTAGTGCCACAAACTAGCGTGTTAACCACTTCACCAAGGGCGCCATATCAATTTGACTACTTTATTTTATAATATTATTTTCTTTTTTGCAAGTATTAATGTTATAATTTGTTTATAATGGAGGTTGTTATGAAGTATAAATTAACAATAGGTAAAATATTAAAACATTTTCATTTGATTAATAAACATAGATTTATTGTATTTAAATTATCTATTAGAGCCGGAGTTCCATTACAGGGTTTAGTTCATGATTTAAGCAAATATTCTTTTGCTGAATTTTTTGAGGAGGCAAGATATTATGCTGGTACTTATAGTCCTATAAAGAATGCTATAGATGATATGGGATATAGTAAAGCCTGGTTACATCATAAGGGAAGAAATAAGCATCATTTTGAATATTGGTATGATTATGGTTTAGATAATCCTGCTATTATTATGCCATTTAAATATTATGCAGAGCTTGTTTGTGATAGTATGTCTGCTTGTATAGTGTATAATGGTAAAAATTTTAGAAATGACTCTCAATTGAAATTTTATGAGAAAAAACGCGAACACATAATATTAGATCCTAGATTTGATCAACTTTTACTTAGAACATATAAAGATATAAGTGAACATGGTGTAAACTATGTTGTTAGGAAAAAATATTTAAGAAAATTATATGATGAATACATTGTATAATTTTTTTTAATTATAATTAGCACTCTATATTGACAAGTGCTAATTTAGTAGTATAATATGTTATGAGAGGTGATGAATATGTTTAATCAAAATGAAGAGGAAGATGTTTTGAAGAAATATGGACGAGATATCACTAAAGAAGCAAAACATGGTAAGATTGATCCTGTTATCGGTAGAGATGAAGAAATTAGATCAATTACTAGAGTATTAAGTCGTAGAACTAAGAATAATCCTGTTCTTATTGGTGAAGCTGGAGTTGGTAAAACTGCTATTGTTGAAGGACTTGCTAATAAGATTATTAAGGGTGATGTTCCAGCATCTTTAAAAAATAAAAAGATATGGGAATTAAATTTAGCTAGTCTTATTGCCGGTGCTAAATATAGAGGTGAATTTGAAGAAAGACTTGAAAAAGTGCTTAAAGAAATTAAAGATAGTGATGGAGAAATCATTATGTTTATTGATGAAATTCATATGATAGTTGGTACTGGTAGAACTGATGGTGCTATGGATACTTCTAATATCTTAAAGCCTATGCTTGCTAGGGGTGATATTCATGTTATTGGAGCAACTACTTTAAAAGAGTATCGTGAATATATTGAAAAAGATAGTGCTCTAGAGAGACGTTTTCAAAAAGTATTAGTAAATGAGCCTAGTGTTGAAGATACTATAACTATACTTAGAGGTATAAAAGATAAATTTGAAATACATCATGGAGTTGAAATTAAAGATAGTGCATTGATTTCAGCAGCAACCTTATCTAATAGATATATTACTGATAGATTTTTACCTGATAAAGCAATTGATTTAGTAGATGAGGCTTGTGCAACTATTAGAGTTCAAATGGATTCTGTTCCTTTTGAATTAGATACTTTAACTCATAAAATTATGAAATTAGAAGTAGAGAGACAAGCAATAAAAAAAGAAAAAGATGATTTATCTAATAAAAGAAAAGATGAAATTGATAATGAATTAGAAGAATTAAAAGAAAAAGAATCTGAATTAAAAGAAGCTTGGAATAAAGAAAAAAATCTAAATACTGATATAAAGAATAAGAAAAAAGAATTAGACGAAGCTAGATTTGAATTAGAACAAGCTGAAGATAAATATGATTTAGAAAAATGTGCTATTTTAAAACATGGTACTATTCCTAAATTAGAAAAAGAATTAGATGAATTAAATCAAAGTAATAAGAGTAGATTACTAAGTAATGTTGTTGATTCTAATGATATAGCTGATATTGTATCTAAATGGACACATATTCCTGTTTCAAAACTTCGTGAGAGTGAGAAAACTAAATTATTAAAATTAGAAGATAATATGAAATTAAGAGTAATGGGTCAAGACAATGTTTTAAAACTTGTTAGTGATGCTATTATCAAGAGTAGAAGTGGTATTAAAGATCCTAAAAAACCTATCGCAAGTTTTATGTTTTTAGGACCTACTGGAGTAGGTAAAACTGAAGTTGCTAGAACACTTGCTTTTGAATTATTTGATGATGAGTCTCATATGGTTAGAATTGATATGAGTGAATATATGGAGAAATTTAGTGTATCTCGTTTAATTGGTTCCCCTCCAGGATATGTTGGATATGATGAAGGTGGACAATTAACAGAAGCTGTTAGAAGAAATCCATATAGTATTATTTTATTTGATGAAGTAGAAAAAGCTCATCCTGAAGTATTAAATTTATTATTACAAATATTAGATGATGGTCGTCTTACTGATAGTAATGGTCGTACAGTTGATTTTAAAAACACTATTATTATTATGACTAGTAATCTAGGTAGTGAATATGTATTAGATAATCAAAAGGATAAAGTTATTTCTGAAGTAAGAGCACATTTTAGACCTGAATTTATTAATAGAATTGATGAAATAATTGTATTTGATGCATTAAGTAAAGAAGTTATCTATAATATACTTGATAAGACTATAAGTGATATTGAATCTCGTCTTAAAAATATTAATTTGCATATCGAATTAACTGATAAAGCTAAAGATGAATTAGTTAATGTTGGATATGATATTAATTATGGGGCTAGACCTTTAAAGAGAGTTGTATCAAGAGAAGTAGAAACATTACTATCTCATCACATAATTAATGGTGATATTAAGTATGGCGATACTGTAGTAATAGATTATAGAAATAATAATTTTACTATTAATAGAAAATAGAAGAAAATATTTAATTTTCTTCTTTTTTAGTTTATAATGAGAATAGGTGAAGCATATGTCAATGAGTAATGAAGATTTAGAAAGAACTGGCTTATATCGCACCTTAATGGAATCTAGAGATGAAGGAGAAGGTACTCTAACTGATTTAGATGAAATTAAAGAAAGATTAGATTATATGGATATAGATGAAAGTAAAAAGAATAAATATTTACATTTGATTGCTGAAATCCAAAAAGAAAAAGATGAAAAGACAAAGAGATTTTTGTTTCATCAACTTGCTAATATAATAAATAAAGAGGGGTAATTTATGAGTAATTTTTATCATTACTTAAGTACTATTACTGGAATAGATGAGGTTTATTTTTATTTGATTCTAACTACTGCACTAGTTGTAATAATCTTTATTTTAATTAAAAGATTAGCTGAATTTATTGTAAGAAGAAGTATTCCATTACTTAGACAATACAGTGTTAATCAGAATGTTCAAATGATTATCAATTTATTGTTTGTAGTTATTATGTTTTTTGTATGGGATAATTATATCAAAAATATAATTACATTAATTAGTATTATTGGAGCATCTTTAATTGTTGCTTTAAGAGAAGGAATATTGAGTTTTGTTGGTGGTTTATATATCAGAGTTAAAAGATTGTTTGTTACAGGAGATAGAATACAAATAGATGATATCATTGGTGATGTTATGAGTGTTTCTACATTTGATTTTGATGTATTAGAAATATCAAATGATACTCATGG
>ONIZ01000070.1 GCA_900317975.1 uncultured Bacillota bacterium | reverse complement strand
TCTTAGGTAAAGTTGGAATACTTGGAGCTTTTACTTTATCTCTATTAATTACTGCTTCTAATAATTTTTGAACATATTCATTGTAATTATCTTCGTTTTCTGTTAATGATAATACTTGGAATTCATGCATTTCTCCATTGTTTAGCATACCTCTACCTTTATTATCTCTTGGTATTAATTTCTTCTTTGAATTTAGTATAGTACCATAATCATATTGGTCTTTTACTTTAAACATATAAAAGTTCGCAAAGTTTTGACTTGATCTTGCTCCAACTGAGTTTGTTGCTGTACATGAAACTACATAGCCTATACCATATCGTACAGAGTCTCTAGATATTTCTGGTAATATATCATATAAATCTTGGTTTTCTTCATAAAGTGTATCATAGTTATTCATTATAATTAACATAAATGGACAATCGGTTTTACCTGCTTTTAAATAATTTTTATAATCTCCACCATATTCTGCAAATAATTCTTTTCTTCTAGTAATTTCTTCTTTAATATACTTGATTAAGTTGTTATATTTTTCGCTATCTCCTGCATATACAAATCCACCTACATGTGGATCTTTTAAATACTTTTTAGTAAATTCTGATCCTCTGTCAAATCCATAAATGTTAATTTCTGATGAACTATATAATGTTATTGTAGAAACTATCATTGCTTCTATTAACATTTCATAATCAGAGTTGTTCATACTATATATGATAGTATTTCCATTATCAATGAAATTATATTCAACTAGTCCTTGCTCTTGTAATTCAGGCGCATCATATTCTCCTATAGGAATAGATAGATTATATTTAGTTCTTTGGAAATTATACTTTTTTAGTAAGTAATTAAACGTTATAATTTCTGGGATATTAGGTAACCATAGTTTTCTTGATGATTTATTATCATGCTTTGCAGTTTCAATAATATTATTCATTATTGCTGCTAATTGTTCACCTTGACTTTCAGTTGTAATACTAGTAGCTTCTTCAATACTACGTATTATGTCACCGCTACTATTAATAAAATCTACTGAATTATCTATTTCTTTTTTTATTTCATCAGATGGATAATATTTTGCTCCGCACCAACCAGATTGACCTAATTCATAGATTTCATCATAACCAACTTGTAAGTAATATCTACCTGATTTAGTAATATAAGCAGCATCTTTATGTTTTAACATTTCTTGACTATCTGATTCATCTTGAACTTTTAAACAAACTCTAAATTTTGTATTTGACCAAATTTGATCATTTACAACACCGGATGGTTTTTGTGTAGCAAGAATTAAGTGAACTCCTAATGAACGTCCAATTCTTGCGACACTTATTAAGTTATCCATAAATTCTGGTTGTTGTGATTTTAATTCGGCAAATTCATCACATATTATAAATAAGTGGGGGATAGGTTCAGTAACATTTCCATCTTTGTAATGTTTTTGATATTTATATATGTCCATTGTACTTTCGCCTAATTTATCTCTTGCTTCATTAAATAATTGTTGTCTTCTTTTTGATTCGGAATCAATAGAGACTAAAGTTCTATTCATCTCAGCTTTATCTAAGTTTGTTATAGTTCCTGCTAGATGGGGTAGTACTACTCCTGTTAATTTATTTTCAAATGCTAGTGCTAAACCTCCACCTTTATAGTCGATAAGTATAAAGGAAACATAATCAGGACTATAATTAATACACATTGATAGAATATAAGTAATTATAAATTCTGATTTACCTGAACCAGTAGTACCAGCAATTAGTCCGTGGGGACCATGATATTTTTCATGTAGGTCTAAATACATTAATTCATTTTTATTGTCTACACCGATTTCAGCTTTAAGAGAATTTATTGGGTCACTATTTTTCCATCTATTTAAAATATTTAATTGTTCAACTTTACCAACCTTTTCCATTTCTAAGAAACTTATTGCATTTGGTAGTGAACCAACCTTTGAATCAAATTCTATAGGTATATTTGCTAATACTTTTGCGTATGCCATATAGTCAATATTATTCAATATTTCAAGTTTAGCATCAATAAAGTCTTGTTGATTATAATTATTCTTTACAACACTTACTTTATCTTCAGATAAATACATATAATTATTACAATTACTAGGTAGATTACTTAATCTTCTTTCGGAAATGATTAGACTAAAACCTAGATTTTCTTGAGATGAGTTTAATACTCTCATAAATTCAGTTTCTTTTATCATGTCATAATCATCACATATAATTAAATAATATGGTTTGTAGGTTTTTAATTCTTCAGGTTTTTCAATATCGTCATTATTTGTTATTAGTTTATTTGCTGATTCATCTTCTTTTGGTAACCTATTATTTAATTCATCTAATAGTACTGAGCATATTCTTTCAGTAGTTGTTTTATCAGTGCCGATATATCTAATAGTTTTTTCATTATCAAAACTATGATTTAAATATTTTAGATATTCCCATTGCTTAATATCTTTTTGCTTAGTAAATAACACAATTTTTAAATCTTCATAATTTGAACAAGCTAATAATTGTATTAATAGGTTATTAATAAAGGTGTTATTTAGTTTTTTATCATATCCCATTATGGCAGTTATGTATTTTTCTCTTAATGAATAACTTATAGGAGCATCTTTAATATATTTATATTTCTCTAATATATTATCAACCATTTCTTTTTGAGCACTATTTTCAGTTTTATAATCATCTTTATTTTCATTTATTATTTCAATATCTAAAGGTTTGTCAGCAATACCAATCCTAACTTCTAAGAAATCTTTTTCATTGTTATTTTTATTCCAAAACTCCATATTTTTATTTGATATTATTTCTAAACATTCACCTGTTGTTTTTAGAGTTTCAATTAAAATGTTTTTTTGAGTTGCGACTTCTTCATTTAGTGTCTTTTCAATCTCTTTTAAATATTCATAATATTTTCTGCAATCTCTTTTATATTTAAAATCATTACGTTTTCTATTATAAAAAGAAGTAATTAGAGGCCAAGCTAGGACAGAAACCATCATAACAACACTAGTTACTAGTGATGGCCATGCTTTAGAAATAACAGTATCACCAAGATATAATTGTGATAGAGTTTGTGCCAACATAACAAAAGAAGTCATTCCCATTGTCATCATTGGACCAATTGTTAGTATTAGCGGTAATTCTTGATCATCATTTTTTTTAGGGCGTTCTTCAATATTTAACGTTTTCTTGTTATAAGACCTTCTAATTTTAGGTGATTTAATAAAATAATCTTCTTTACTATATAGTTTTAAATCACTCATTTCTTCAACAGTATAATCTTTATTATAATCAACATAAACTTTTGTTAAATTAGCAGTCATTGGATTAATTGAACTATCTTCTGTATATGGACTGTTTATAACTAAACGGTTATTTAAAATTATTATTTCTAATCCATAAGCCCAAATTTTATCGCCTGCTATTAATGGGGTAGTAGTATTGGTTGCTATATTTTCGTTTATATAGCATAATGCTCCATTTGGTTCAATAAAAATTCTATTATTATCATCCGAAAATATTTTTAAATTTGCTTCAATATTAAAAACCTGTGAGATTTTAATATTACTATCTTGTCTATTTCCAATTAACATATTTAGTTTCTCAAATTGATAATAATAGCAATTGTTTAATGAATCATCTCTTATATAAATAATATATATATTATCTGAAGTTCGTAGATTATACATTTTATTATGTTCTAAAGCTACTGATTCAACTGGATTATTATTGTCCAAAATCATTACTTTTTTTGTAGAATATAAGTACCATTTTTTATCTTTTGCTTCTATATTAATAATATTATCATCACTATCATCATCATCTAAGGCAAAATTATAATTACCAAATACTTCTTGAGGAAGTGCAAAATTATATAATTTAGTAGTTGTTAACAAAAATAAATGCATATGATTCACCTCTATTATACATATAATAATATAATATCATATATTAGAGAAAAAATATTATTTTTATCATAAAAAAAGTAGATTTTTCATCTACTTTAACATTATTTTGTTTTTTTGGGTGCTGTGTA
>ONIZ01000012.1 GCA_900317975.1 uncultured Bacillota bacterium | reverse complement strand
AAAATCAAAAATAAACTAAAAACTACACCGATTAAATATCGATGTAGTCACAGTTAAGAACTTTTTATTTTGTGTAGAAATTAATCGTAGCAGTTCTAAAAACTTCTTTTTTTATTCATCTTCTATTTTACTTAAAGCTTCATAATGTGAATAATCTTTAATAGCTGCCTCTTTATTTTCATTAAATAATTTATCACTATCTTTAGTTATCTTAGTTAAGCTCAAATATCTATTCTCTCCTACCAAGAAATCTTTATATTTAGAAAAATCTGCTTTTGAATCTAAACTAAATTTTCCAGATGTAGGATTATAGTGGAATAATGGGAAATATCCTGAATTAGTAGCTTCTCTTTCTTCATTAATAGCGTTTTTCATTCCCTTAATAATTCCTTGAGCAATACATGGACAATAAGCAATAATTAAACTTGGTCCATTATATGCTTCAGCTTCTTTTAAAACTTTAATAGCTTGTGCAGGATTAGCACCTAAATTAATAGTACCTACATATACATGACTATAATTAAGTGCCGCTTTAGCTAGATTTTTCTTAACACCTTTTTTACCTTGAGAAGCAAATTCAGCAATAGCTCCAGTTCTAGTAGATTTAGAAGCTTGACCACCAGTATTAGAATAAACTTCAGTATCAAGAACTAAAATATTAACATTTTCATTATTACTTAATACATGATCTATACCATTATATCCAATATCATAAGCCCATCCATCTCCACCTATTATCCAAAAACTTCTAGGACTAATATAATCTTTTAATTCTTTTAAATTAGGAATCTTAGTATCATCAATTATTTTTAATAATTCTTCACTGTTTTCTTTATTAATTTCATTTACATAATTTTTATATGTATCTTTTTCACTCTTTTTAACCAAATCCAAATTATTAGAAATTAAACTTTTAATTCTATCCTTAAATGAATTATCTGCTATTTTCATACCAAAGCCATATTCAGCATTATCTTCAAACAATGAGTTAGCCCAAGGTACATTATATGGCATAGAAGGCATACTTGCTCCATAAATAGAAGAACATCCTGTAGCATTAGCAACAACCATATTATCCCCAAATAATTGTGAAACAAGTTTAATATATGGAGTTTCTCCACAACCAGCACATGCTCCACTAAATTGAAATTTAGGTTTAACAAATTGACTACCTTTAACAGTATTATTACTCATTACATTTTCTTTATAACTTACATCTTCAAATAAGTATTTTTGTTCTTCAACTTTACCATCACTCAATAATTCATCTTTTATTTTCATTGTAAGTGCTTTTGCACCTTTCATACCAGGACATACTTCACTGCAAAGACCACATCCAGTACAATTATCTAAATCAATACCAATGATAAACTTATATTTATTATCTCCTAATTTAATATCTCCTAAATTTCTAATAACAACATCAGGAGCATCAATAACCTCTTTCTCATTTAATAAGAAAGGTCTAATTGCTCCATGTGGACAAGATAATGAACACAAATTACATTGAATACAATTACTATGATTATAACTAGGACATTTATCAGCAACATTAGGTTTATCAAAACAAGAAGTATTAGCATCCATTCCACCATCAGGCATATTAATAAATTTGCTGACAGATAACCTTTCTCCTTCTAAATTATTAATAATATCAAATAAACTATTATTAGAATTAACTTCTTCAACAAATTCAACATTTGGTACTTTAACTGCTTTCAAAGATTCTAAAGCTTTATCAATAGCTTTAATATTTTTTGAAACAATATCTCCACCTTTATTAGAGAATTTATTAGTAATATTTTCTTTTATTTGATTAATTGCAAATTCAAAAGGAACAATTTTACCTAATTTAAATATAATTACTTCCATAATAGCGCTTATTTTACCAGGAATACCTGAATCATTAGATATTTTAGAAGCATCTAATGTAAAGAATTTAATATTTCTATCTCGTAAAATTTTCTTATCATGAACACTCATCATCTTTAATATTTCATCATTATTTTTACTAGTATTTAGAATAAATATTCCATTCTTATTTATATTATCCAACATTTTCAATTTTGTTAGATAAGCATCTTTTGTACAAACTACTATTGAAGGATTAGAAACATAATAACTTGAAGAAATTGGATCTCTACCAAATCTTAAATTAGAAATAGTTTTTCCTCCACTTTTTCTAGAGTCATATCTAAAATATCCTTGTACATAACCATTAGTATTTTCTCCACTAATTTTTAATATATCTTTTGATGCACTAACCATTCCATCACTACCATATCCATATATTAAAAATTCAACATAATCATTTTTTAAAGTGAATTTTTCATCATAAGGTATAGATAAATGAGTAATATCATCTTCAATACCTACAGTAAAATTAGTATGTACATCTCTACTATCTAGAAAATCAAATACACCTTTTATCATAGCAGGAGTAGTATTCTTAGAAGACAAACCATATCTTCCTCCATAGACACTTACTCTAGAATCAGTATTTTTAATTACATTACAAACATCTAAATATAAAGGTTCACCAATAGAACCAGCCTCTTTAGTACGATCAAGAACAGCAACTTTTCTAACTCCCTTAGGTAAAACATTTAAAAAGTATTTAGAACTAAAAGGTCTATATAAATGTACTTCTACAAGTCCTACATTATTACCTTTAGAATTTAAATAATCAACAACTTCTTTTATAGTTTCACAAACACTACCCATCGCAACAATAACTTTATTAGCATTTGGGCTACCATAATAATTAAAAGGTTTATATTCTCTTCCAGTAAGTTCAGATACTTTTTTCATATAATCATTAACTATATCAGGAGTCTTATCATAATAACTATTTCTTACTTCTACTTCTTGGAAATAAATATCTTCTCCTTGATTAGTTCCATATATTTTTGGTTTATTAGGATTAAGAGCTCTATTTCTAAAATCTAAAAGAGCATTTTTATTAATCATTTCTTTTAAAGCATCTGTATCAATTACATCAATCTTATTAATTTCATGACTTGTTCTAAATCCATCAAAGAAATTCACAAATGGAACACTAGATTCTATAGAAGATAAATGAGCTACTCCAGTTAAATCCATAACTTGTTGTACTGAAGAAGATGCAAGCATTGCATATCCAGTACTTCTAACAGCATAAATATCTTGATGATCTCCAAATATTGATAATGCGTGAGTCGCTAAACTTCTAGCAGCAACATTAATAACACTAGGAAGTAATTCTCCAGCAATTTTATACATATTAGGAATCATTAATAATAATCCTTGAGAAGCAGTATAAGTCGTAGTAAGAGCACCACTTCTTAAACTACCATGTACCATTCCAGCAGCACCAGCTTCACTTTCCATTTCGACTACTTTTACAGGAGTACCAAAATAATTAAGTTTTCCTTCCCCTGCCCATTTATCAGTAACCTCAGCCATAGGAGATGCAGGAGTAATTGGATATATTCCAGCTACCTCAGTAAAGTTATAAGAAACATAAGCAGCAGCTTCATTACCATCCATAATTTTCTTCATATTTATCACCTACCTATATTATACATTAAAAAGTGATTTTAAAATTTAAAATCACTATAAGTTTATTTTTAATATTTAATTTTATTATGTATTGGTATTTATATAATTATATATTTTTTCATATGTTGCTTTATCATAATGTACACCATCTGCACTATGCCAACCAGCAGAATTTAAATAACTATATGCATCTAAATATGTAACGTCACCAGATAAAGAACTTCTCATTTTGCTATTAAACTCTGGTATTCTAGATGACAAAGTTCCAGCGCTTCCTTGAGTAACAGAAACAAAATATGTTTTTGCACCCTTACTCTTCCATTCACCAGCTTTAGAGTTTATATAAGAAATATAATCATCAACATTACCCAAATCATTAACACCCATCAAAATAATAACTCTATTTCCACTAGCTATACTACTTTCTATATTAGGGACTCCTGTACTTTTCATCCAATCAAGTCCCATACTTCCTTTACAAGACCATACATCATTTTTTGAATCAGTTGTTCCACTAGATAATTTATTAACAGTAGTACTACTCCAATCACCAAATAAATTAATATACATTTGAACAGTTCTAGAATCTCCTATAAAAAATTTTCGATTTCCAGATGAGCCAGGACCTAATGTTGAACTACTGCTACTACTTCCCCCACTAGAACCGCCACTACTTCTTTTAGCTTGTCTAGCTTTTTCTTTTTCTTTATATATTTTGTTTGGATCAACACCATCGCTTCCTTCTTTAATTTCATCATCAGTTATTTTTACTAAAGTTCCATCACGATATGTAGAACCAGGTTTCTTATATGATGTACTTGATGCAAAAGTAGTATTTTTTGCTTTATCCCAACAATCAGCAACATCAAATACACTTAATCCACCTTGACTAATTGCCCACATTAATAAATTAACAATATATGGAAGCAAAAATATAACTACTGTAGCTATAACTTGATTAGTTATTTTTTTTCTTAACTGCTTTTCTTCTTTAGCATCATTAAACTTAACTAACTTAAATATATTAATTCCTAAACCAACAAGTAACAAAATAGGCGCAATAATATGTAAGATATCTAACGCTCTAATAAATACAGCTAAAATAGGAACAATAGCATGATTTCCACATACAGATACTAAATCAAGTATTAGCATATTATTACACCACTCCTTTCAACTTATTTACTCTTTATATTCACCATTAGGATCAACTTCATTAGAGCCTTCAGGAAGACCCTCAGGATCTATTATCTTAATAACATTTCCTTCACTTTGAGTATTACTACCACCATGAGAAGGACTAACTTGACCCATACTATCTAAATTATTCCAACATTCAGTAAGAACAGTATTATTACCTACTAAAAACATAACAATATTTATAAATAAAGGAATAAAGAAAACAGTAACTAAAGCAATTAAACTATTTTTAATTCTTTTTTTATTTTTTTCCATTTCTCCTATATCAGCATTACCAACCATCTTAAACAATATTACCATCAAAGAAACAATTGCAAGAATAGGTCCTAATATTTGGATAATAGTTAATGCTCTTTTAAAAACCATTAGTATAGGATATATTCCTCCACAATGTAAACTATCACTTATTAACATCTAATCACCCACAATTCTGAGTTAAATTTGTAATTCTAACAGCAGCCCAATTGCTGTTTCCATAAATCTTTCCACTATCTACTTTAGAAACCCATTTATAATTTCTACCTTGTTGATAGTAACTTCCACCATCATATCCAGTAACAGTACCTTCTTTTTTATTAACTTCACCAATAAATGCTACATGATACCAATCTGACCAAGTTTCAGGATTACTTCTATCAATTTCGCTATGGAAAAAGTGAACTATATCTCCCACTTGTAAATCATGTGGATCTGTAATAACCTCATAGTTTCTACCCATTGACTTAAAACCAGCAGATCCACTAGGTTGTCCAGGGCCACCAAACAAACCAGCTTTATAATAAACCATATCAACAGTCCAATTACAATTTGTAGTCATGTTAGTTCCAGTAATTAACTTATCAAAATCACTTATTGGTGAAGAAAGTCCATTATTATCATATCTAAAAGTTCCAGGATAAAAAGCATCACTAGTAGCACTACTATATGAATTACCTTTAGCATAATATAAACAACTTCCACCCCATTTACAATAATGTGCCCTTTCTCCACTTTTTCCATTAAAATAATCAAATCCATATAAATACATTAATCCAAAAACATATTCAGCTACCTCTTGTAATTCACCAGCAGTAGTAACATGAACTTCTTGCCCATAATACTTACTAAATATTCCACCTAAAGATTTAATATATTTTCCACCTTCAGAAGGCTTATAAGTACTATAATCAAAATCCTCTAAGTGCTTTTCAATTATACTCATAGTAGTAGCATCAAAAGATGATTTAACTGTATTATTAGGTTCAACAAAATTAGGACAATAACCTTTATTTGGATTTATTCCGGTACTACCTCTTTCATAATCACCAGGTTCAATATAAACCTTTTGAACAGATTTACCAGTTTTATCATCAACTCCATCACCATCTTCATCAATAAATTCATGTCCTTTGAATTCACTCTGTGTACTAAATGTAATAGAATTAACATCATTATAGCATTCAGTAACTTTAAACCTATCACCAATTATATAGATAACTAAATTAATAATCATTGGTAAAAAGAATAGTACTGCCAATGCAGTTAAACTATTTTTTATACCTTTAACATTCTTATCTCTATTATCCATAGAAGAATCAGTAACCAATTTAAAAGTCAAAATACCTAAAGATAGTATTGCCAATACTGGTCCAACAATATGAATAATATCAATAGCATTTTTAAATACTTTAAGGATTGGCATTAAAGCATAATCATTACAACTAACGTCCAAAATCATAAACATACCTCTACTATATATTATTTTATCATAACTAAAATAAAAAAATAATACCAAATGGTATTATTTTACGACCCAGAATGTTGGCATATCTCTTAGCCCATTTTTACCACCTGCAACAGGTGTATTAATTATCTCATTATTAATAACTAATTCAGTAGAAGATCCTCCATCTAAATTAGCAGCATTTATAGCCCCAAAATCTTCCATAAGATCACATAAATCAACCATATCTGCTCCAATAGAAGATGCAATTCTACCATTTATTACTAAGAATATAACTATTCCATCACTTCTTTGACCAATAGCAGTCCTAGGAGAAATTCCCCAACCACCATTACCTTTAACAAAGCTTCTTTTTCCATTAACTATTAAGAATGGTCCAAATTCAACAGCATCTCTCATACCAATATCTAAAGCTTCTTTAGCACTCATCTTACCAAGAATAAGTTTATCATTGGAATCAAATCCAATGAAGCCTCCACCCATTCCAGCGCCATGATAAGAACTAACTATTTTACCATCTTGAATAACTGTACCATGTGGAATAGCACCATTGCTATTCCAATCAGGATCATAAAAACCTCCGGCATTCATAGCAACAACAGCATTTTCTCTCTTACTAACAGTTAATATATCTTCTCCTCTTTTATTAAGATATTTAGTTGTAGCAATCCCAATCCTACTAGGATCATAAATCGCAACAGCATATCCTTGATATCCAGTTCCACTTACTTCAATTAATTTATATAAATCATCTTTATCATGATCTAACAATTCTTTTTCATATTTGTTTCTGTAAATACTAGTCGTATATTTTTTAAATTGAACCATATTAGGATCAGTAACATCATCACTTTCAACAACAGTATTATTACTAAGTACTTTTTCTATTGTTTCATCAGAATAAAACCAAGTCGCTAAATACCTATGATTCATTGTAGTCATAGCACTAGTAATCCAAAAATTTCTAAATCCAGGCCAAGGCCCATAAAATAGAAATGTAAAACTAAAAAGAAAAAGTGAATCTAGAACAATAAAAGTAATTAAATATTTCTTTTTAATGTTTAACAATTTCATACACTATCTACCATCATATTCTCTATCTTTATTATAATCAATGTAATCTCTAGTAGTTTTATAAGTTTCTAATTTATTCTCATTAGCCTCATTATATGTTTCAATATTTTTATTATATGTTGAAACATCTCCTACAAAGAAATTATTAACTTGTTCGTAAACCAATCTATAATCTTTACACTTTTTATTAACAGAATTATCTGAATAATAAACATCATCACACAACTCATTTAATTCACCAACAAGATATTGAATAGAATTGACTTTATTTTCGAAATCTAAAAAAGTTTGTTTAATGCTTTCATCATTTACAAAATAATCATCATATGAAGCACTTTCTAAAATACTAGAATATAAACTTTCTCTAGCATTTTCAAATAAAATAACATCTTCATTAAACTTCTCATAGTTTTTAAGTACTTTTTTACCATTTGCTTCTACATTGGCATGGTCTTTCTTTAATCCATTAATATAGATAGAAAAAGATCCTCCCATAATTAGAAACAATCCTATAGCAAATAAAATATAAGGTAATTTAGAGTTCTTCATATTGTCACATCCTACTATTAATATAATAACAATATAATGTTTATTTTACAAGGGTAAAAAAAAGATAACTTAATTATCTAAATATCAATGTCAATATAAAGATAATTAAAATTATCAAAATAATATATTTAAATCTATTCCACCAACTTATATGATCTTCATCTATATAACTAGAAACTAATTTTTGCATATTCTTTTTATTACTTTTATATTTTTTAGGTTTAAACTTCTTTGCTTCTTTTAAAACATTTGTTAATTTAGAAAAATCATCTAATTCTAAAATATATCCTTCTTTTACAAATTCACCAATTATTTGCTTTTGATGATCATTAGTATGTTCTTTATATTTAGCAAGTCTAGCTGCCGCTATAACTGGTTTATCATATTTTAATGCTCCAAGTATAGATCCAACTCCACCATGAGTAATTAAAACATCTGCTTTCTTCATTAATTTATCTAACTCTTTTGGAGAAACTAAATCAAAGATTTCCATATTATCGGAACTATATTTAGTATAACCAGCTTGTACTATAACTTCATCTTTAATATTTCCAGCTTCTATTTCTTTATCAATAGCTTTAAGTAATCTCTCAAAACTTTTATCTTGAGTTCCTAACGTAACTAATATCAAAATATCCAACCTCCATATTCAGCATTTTCATATAAATCCAACATACTCTTCCACTGAACAATAAAATGATCTGCAAATTTATAAACTAGCTTTCCAGTTATAGTTTTATTAGTTATATTAGCAAAAGTTTCAATATAAATGATTTTACTTCCAAATATTTTAGATATTAAAGCCATAACTCCACCAACATGAGCCCCTGTAGTAACAACGTAATCAGGATGAAATTTTAAATATACAAATAAACAGATAAATATATTAACAAACAATATAAATGGATAAGTTAACATATGGTCCTTAGTTCCATATAAAAGTAAAGTACTTTTTCCTTTATAATCTTTTTTTATATACATATTTGATTTTTGTCTTTCAGTAACTAAATAATACTCATAATTATTAAATATATCTTTTAATTGTAATAATTCAGTTAAATGTCCTCCTGTAGAAGCAACAAATAATACTCTCTTTTTTTTATCCATATATATCACTTCTTTTCCAATAATTTATACCAGTCTTTTTTAACAACATCTACTGTATATTTCTTAACGCTTTCTTTACCTGCTTTACCAATCTTTTTGCGTTTATCTATATCATCCATTAATTGTTCACATTTTCTGATATATTCTACTGAATTTCTATTTTTAATTAAATATCCATTAGATCCACTAGTAATAATTTCTCTAGCCCCTTCAGCAGAATCAAAAGCAATACATGGTACACCATGACTCATAGCTTCAATAAGAACAATACCAAAACTTTCAGTATATGATGTCATCAAATATAAAGAACTATTATGTAATAATTCATTAATATAATCCTTATCTCTAAAACCATGAAGAGTAACACTATTTTCTAAATCATTATCTTGTATATAATCTTTTAATTTAATCTTATCAACACCATCACCAATAATATCAAGATGCCAATCCGGATAATTATCATGTATCTTATTAAATATTTTTAATAAATCTAAAAAGCCTTTTTCATGTGATAATCTTCCAACACTAATAAGTCTTTTTTCAGTTAAACGAGAAGAATTAGCAGGAATTTTATCAATAACATTAGGAATATTTAAACATCTACATTTATATCTACGCATTTCTTTAGAATAATATTCATATAATTCTTTAGAAACTAAAACTAAATAATCAAGTTTTGCACATGAATTAACAATTTTTCTAGCATATCTATAATTATTATGAAAATGATTATGTTCCCATCCAATTTTTACTATATTTTTTGATCCATAATAACCTAACCATTCATCAAAAATATTCCTAGAAGAAATAATAATATCAGCGTCACTATTTTTAATATAATCTATCATTGTAGATTTACGTTTTTGAAACATAGTAAATCCATTAAAAGCATCTCCAAAAAATTGTTTAGTCCTTTTCTTTTTAAAATAATCTCTTTTTAATCTTTTAAATAGTTTTTTAAATTTTAAACTTTTTAACAAAACATTATATTCTTGAAGTTTTATAGGTAAATCTGTATTTATCAAATATCTAATCTTTACTTTAGAATTAATTGGAAATCTAGGTTTATCATATAACTTATATGAACAAACTATTTCAACATCATATTTAGAAACTAACATATTAGCAAGAGCAGCCACACTCTTTTCGACTCCTCCATAACCTAAATGTAAAGATAGAATAACAACCTTCTTCATATTACCACCCAATTTTATTGTAACAAATTTAAAGATAAAAGAAAAGCAATGCTTAAGCATTGCGTTATTTTATTATTGTCCTACTGATTGAATTTCAGGAACCTTTACTTCTGCAGTCTCAGCAGGTGCTACAGGTGCAGGTTCTGCAGGTACTGAAGAAATTGAAGGAACTTGTGGAAGAGGTTGAGTATTCTCCAATGGATCAGCTCCTCCATAAATTTGTGGTGCAGCAACAGGTTGTACTTCAGGCATAGCTGGAACTACAGGACTTGCTCCTCCATAAATTTGTGGTCCCTCAACAACAGGTGCTGGTTGAGCAGCAACAGGTTGTACTTCTGCTGGTGTTGGTGCAACTGGAGCAGGTGCTACAGGTGCAGGTGCTACTGCAGGCATAACTGCAGGAATTGGTGCAGGTTGTGCCTCTGGCATAGCTGGTACAACAGCCTCAGGCATTGGCTGAGCCTCTACTGGTGCTGGTTGAACAGCAACAGGTTGTACTTCTGCTGGTACTACTGGTGCAGCAGGTTTAGGTACTTCAAAACTTGGAGTAGTTACATCTCCAGTAGATGCATCTACAGGAGTACCATCTATAGGTAAAACCTTAACTTCATTTGAAAAGCCATTTGTAGTTGCTTCATTAACTTCATTTGGATCAATAGCAATTGGTTGAACACCATTTGCATCTCCAGCAGCAACTCCAGGCAATTGTGTTTCTTGAACCATTCCCATATTAGGATCAACTTGTGGTTGAACAGGTTGAGTAGGATTAGCTATTGGAGCCATACCAGCAGGTTGAACAGATGCTTGTTGAGGATTAACTCCTGGAGCAGGTTGTTCACCACCAGCAGCAGCTTTCTTATTTGCCTTTTTAACTTTTTTACTTTGAACTAATAATATAATTAAAGCTACAATTAATAATATAATACCTAGGGTAATTAGTAATCCAGGTACTGATTTGAAAAAATCCATAATAAATACACTCCCTTTATTTTACTCTTAATCTATATTAATAATACCAAAAAAGATTTACCAATGCAAACATTTTATTTTTTATACTTTTTTTTACATGGTAAATATTTGTATAATTATAAAACTTTGTTTACATCAACAAATTTCCAAAACCCATAATTCTTAGGTAATAATTGAAATCTCATCATTTCTTTCTTTACAGGATGAACAAATTCTAATTTGTAAGCATATAATGCAATAGGATATTTTTCTTCTCCAACACTATATCTATGATCACCAAGTAATGCATGACCTATATTAGAAAATTGAACTCTTATTTGATGATGTCTTCCTGTTAACAGATGAATTTTAACTAAAGTACAATCTTTATCTTTATTATATAAGACAGTTTCATAATCCAATATTGCCTCTTTACCATCTGAGGAAATAATACTATTTCCATTATCCAATCTCTTAATCTTATCAGTAAGTCTATTATTGCCTTCTAATTTTCCATGAACTATAGCAAGATAATACTTATTTATTTCATTTTTTCTAATTGATTCAGATAAACGAGAAGCAGCTTTACTTGTCTTAGCAAAAACCATAATACCCCCAACCATTCTATCTAATCTATGTACTAGTCCTAAATAAACATTTCCAGGTTTATTATATTTATCTTTAATATAAGATTTAACTAAATTAACTAAATCATCATCACCAGTATTATCTGCTTGACTAAGAATTCCTATATTCTTTTCAACAACAATAATATGATTATCTTCATATAAAATATTAATATTCTTCATATTTATTCCTTAAATAATCTTCAAAATTATATACTTTATTACGATCTACAATATCAATAAATTTCATTTCAATATCATCAAAAGTTTCATTATATTTGCAATAATTATAAACTGATTTTTCAAAATTCTTAGTTTTAATTGATAAAGTATAACCAGGAGCATCATAGCAATGTTCTTCTACTATTTTAGAATCTAATCTACTGAACTTACCATGTGCCATTTCAGTTGCTAAATCATCTATTCTTGAATCAGAAACATGATATTCTTTTTCTTCTTTTTCACCATTAACATATGCATACATTAATACATTACCATTGCTATCTAATTCAATATATTTAGTAACACTACTAATATAAGTACCATATCCACCACCATAAGAATAAGTTATTACATAATCATCTTCTAATTCAAAACTAGCTTCTTTTCTTCCTAATAAAAAGAATATAACAATTCCAGCAATTATAATAATTGTCACAACAAATAATAATATTCTATTTTTCATCTTCAATCTCCTTATTAATAATCATAATAGTTTTTTCATCAATGGAACTATAAAACTTATCGAGTACTTCTTTAAATATAGTGGTTTTTTCAAAACTAAAATCAACGTGTTCATACTTATAATCATCTAAACCTAATATAAAATCATCAGTATTAATTAAATAAAATAATGTCATACAACTTCTTAATTTTAAAGAATCAACCCCTCCAAATATAGTTGCAGGATTTTTCACCTTAGTATTAAGTAATAAATTACATATTTTAATCATATTATTATATAGAAATTCATTATTTAGATAACTAATTGCTTCATTTATACTTTTAATTGAATAAAATACAGAAGTTTCACTAAACCCCAACCCATGAATTTGAGGAAATATATACCACATCCAATGAGTTTTCTTTTTACCACTTTTTATTTCATCATAAGCAATATCAAAATAATCTTCTTGTGCTTCTATAAATCTATTTAAATCTTCCATATATCCTCCATATCAATATGAGAAATATTAGTAAGTTCATTTTTATTATTAAATTCTAATTTAAATAAATCAGGCATTTCAAGAATACCATCAAAAATAACTTTATTTTTATACTTAAATTTAAAATAAGCATTGTATTTAACATCAACCAATTCTAAATATTTCATTAAAAACATTGTAATAGCATATCCATGAGAAAATATAGCAACTCTTTTTAATTTCTTATTATTTAAAATTTCATCAAAAGCTTGTTCAAATCTTTTTCTAACTTCTCTTTGGCTTTCACCACCAACTGTTTTATAGTCTATATCATAATATTGTCTTTCATACCAATCCGGAACACTATCACTATTAAATACACCTACTCTTCTCTCATCAAACCTATCATCGATAGTAACATCTAAGTTCTGTTTTTCAAGTAAGTATTTAGCTGTGGATAAAGTTCTAACACAATTACTTGTATATACAGCATCTAAATTATTTAATTCTTCTAAAGAAGATAGCACCTCTGCTCTTTTTTCTCCTTTAGTAGATAAAATAATTTTTTCACTCTTAAGCATAAAACTTTGATCAGTTTTATAATCTAAAACATTAGAATAATCAAATCTAACAGAATGTCTAACTAAATAAATAACTTTACTCATATAAGCACCTACACTATCTTAATTATATCATAATATATAAAAAGAAAAGATGAATAAAATCATCTTTCCCATCTACAACAAATACCACAAGGTAATAATAGGTCATTACTACTACATTTTAAACCAATTTCAAAAGATGAAACCTCTCCTCCAAGCTTATTACATATATTAACTTTAATTACATTACTAATAACCTCATGAGATAGACCACTATATGAATTAACTAAGAGATGCGAATCTAAATCGACAAGTAATTCTGAACATAAAGAAACAAGTTCAGATAGATTTTTTTCTAGTGACCAAACTTCTCCATTAGCTCCTCTTCCATAACTAGGTGGATCCATAATAATCATATTATATTTATGTCCTCTTCTGATTTCTCTTTTTACAAATTTAATAACGTCATCAACTATATATCTAACTTTAGTTGTATCACAATTAGAGTCTATTACATTTTCTTTTGCCCAATCAACCATTCCTCTACTAGAATCAACATGTACAACATTAGCACCCGCTTTTAAACATGCAACTGTTGCTCCACCTGTATAAGCAAATAAATTTAATACATTATCTCCTTCTTTAACAACAGTTTTAAGATAATCCCAATTAACTGCTTGTTCCGGAAATAAACCAGTATGTTTAAATCCCATTTGTTTAATATTAAAAGTATAATCCTTATAATTAACTTTCCAATGAGCAGGCACAGATTTTAAATTTTCCCATCTGCCTCCACCTTTGTCACTTCTATAGTATATAGCGTCTATCTTTCCTTTATACTTTTCCATTAAATCTCCGTTATCCCATATTACGACAGGATCAGGTCTAAGTAAAAATACATTACCCCATCTTTCATATTTATATCCTAATGAAGCATCTATTAATTCATAATCTTTCCAATCTTTTGTAAAAATCATAATACCTCCCGTATAAAAAAGGAATCTTAAGATTCCAGAGTAAATATTCTACCATAATCTGTAAATAATTTCTTGCCATTATATATTACAATTCTATCTAAATTTTCAGTTAATGTAGTATCAACACCTATTTCATATTCACAAGGAACATCAACATATTTTGAACATTCTTCTTCATTTCCTATTAAATTTCTATAAATAGATGTAGGAGTTCTAAAAAATGTAGTAGTAGAATCACCAGCATAATAGAAATCTATTATTTTTCCATCATATGAATTAGAAGTAAATTGTACATTATCACTTTTAACAAAAAATGTTTTAGATTGTTCATCTTTAGTTAATACATAATTATATATTGAACCATCATCTTTTAAAACATAATAACTATTAATATTAGAATTAACTGTAACAGCTTTTTTAACATCACCTGTGAAAAACAATGATAATTTTTGATAATTTTCATCTTCTTGAGGCACTTCACTAAATTGAACAACAGTATCACCATCTTGAGCATTTAAATAATAATACTTACCATCTTCTCCTAATAAATATGATTCATCAAAAACTGCTTTTGTAGGAATCTTAGCCACTTTTTTACAATTCATATCATTAGAAAATAACTTATCATAAGATAATTGATAAATATTTCCACTTTCACCAATTGCATAATCTCCAACTAAAAACTTAATATTTTCAGACGTATTTTCATCTTTAGCTTCTTTTCCATCTAAATTTAATAAATTACATTTAAAATTACTATCATTAACAGAAAATCCATCTTGTCTCAAAGATCTAGTAACATCTCCATTACATCCAGTTAAAACTAAAGAAATTACTAATATACTAATTAAAATAAACACTTTTTTCATAATAATACTAACCTACCTTAAATAAAATATATCATAAAACTAAAACAAATTAAACTATTCAAATAAAAAAATCACTAATAAGTGACTTTAATCGTATTCTTTATTAAATCATAATCTTTACTCAATTGTAATATTTCTTTTTCTTTAAACTCATTTTTATTTAAATCTATATTAATTGGTTCATTATGACTATTTATTCTTAATCTATATTTAAATGTTTCATAAATAGAAACCTCTTTGTCAATTAGTGATACTATCATAGCAGCATTACTTTTAGGAACCTCTCTAGTAATTGGAAACATATGAGTCTTAATAATATCCTCTTGATTTTGATTAATATGAAAATGAATTTTAGAATTTACTACTGACATCATTGGATGAGATCTTAATTTATATAATTGCTCATTTGAGCCAAAATCTTTATTAAAGAAAAAGTCATGCAATAAAGAGGCTCTAGTAACTTCTACTACATCCAATTTATGTTTAATTGCAAATTTATAAGTTTTAATAGCAACCCTTAAAGAATGATCATATCTATTTGAGCCATGATGTTTTTCAAAACGAAGTTTTAAAAACTCAGGATGACTAACTATATCACCAACAATTCCAAAAAAGTTGTACAAATCATTATATTGTAAATTCAAAATAACACCTCAAAGTAATACTAACATATTAAATGTAAATAAAAAAGATTATCTTGTAAATCTCATGTCAATTAAAATAATCTTTCTTTCCTAATTTTTTTAATCTTTGTTTTACTAAAAATACTAAATCCATAGGAGCTTCCATTAATTGTAATACTAACAATGCATCTTGTAATTTAACCCTATCAGTAAAACTATTTTTTATTTCTTCTCTTTCTTTTTCATAATCAAAATCACCAATTGGATTAGTACTTATAAAATCATCTATATATTTATTTATATCAGATAACATATATTCTTTAATTGGATACTCATCTATCATAGAAACGCCATAATATCCTGCTACTAAATATCTATATGTATTAATTAGTTCTTCCATAGATATCACCAAGAAAAGTATATCACAAAAAAAGTTAATTTACATTAACTCCTTTAATTAATAAAAATTTAAATTATATCATCGTCATAGTTTACCTTATCAACCATTTTTGTATTATTATTTCCACTATTTCTTACACTATTCTTTTCAGTTCTAAAAACAATAACAAATTGTATTAATTCATATAAGAAAACTATAAATATAGGTAAAATAACTAAAAGTAAAAATCCAATTCTACTTTCTAATAAATCAACTAGATAACCTAGAATTCCTATTTTCACATAATTCTTTCCTATAATTTTCTTATTATTTAATTTTACTTGAACAACTTCATTATTTTCATTAACTCCATCAACGATATATTTTCCATCTTCTATATTAACTATTCTATCAGAAACAACTATATATTTTTGATTTCTAATATCATAATAGAAAACTTCATCGTCTACCTTAAAGCTATTAGAATCTTTTATTAACAATAAAGAGCCATTAGAAATATTTTCAAAATCATTAACATTAACATCATTAACAGTTACAACAGTCATAGGACCAAATTGAGTATATCCATAACCATTTCTAAATAATATGCATGCTGTAATAAAAACAACATAACAAATTATAATAACTTCCAATATATGCCATAATACTTTGACTACTTTCATAACATCACCTATTCATTAATATAGTTTTTTATTTTAACTAGACGCTTAATTTTGTCAAGTTCAAATACATTTTTATTATCATATTTTTTTGAAACTTTCTCTATAAAAGTAATTAAACTTTTAATTTGTTTCAAAGAATAGTTATTAGCAACTACTCTAAAATTATTATTCTTATCTATTAACACTTTGTATTTCATAATTTTAAATACAGCATCAAATATAGCATCATCATTATATAAAACAGCCATAAATAATACCTTAGCAAATATATATATAGGCATTTCATATAATAAATTTCTAACATTCTCATATAATCCTATTTTATCTAAATCATAATCATAGATTTCTCTAAAAGAAGGATGTTCAATTAATTCAACTAAACTATAAGTATCTTTATATTCTAAAACATTACACAACTTATAAACATATTGATATTTATTTAACCATTTTTTATTAATTTTAGAAGTATCAATAGAACTATTCTTTATTTTTAATAAACTATTCATTAAATCTAAAAATTCTTCTTCTCTTTGTTCTTGATTCATATTAACTGTTATTAATTTATCTTCATCTAAATCAAGTATTTCTTCTTCTCCAAGAATTTCAACTTCATCCTTATCAATTATTCTTTTAATATTTTCAATTTCTTCTAAAGGAATATTAACAGTTAAACCTAAGCTAGTTGGATCTTTTCTATCTTTAGGACTAGAAAAAATATCTTGAGGCACAACCTCTCTTTCCTCTAAAAATCTATCTTCTGCATCACTCATTTTTTTAACTAATTTCTTAAAACTAAATAATATTAATAATATAAATATAATGATAGCAAAACATACAAATTGAATTAAAGCCGTTGGATTAATAATATCAACTACTTTTCCAATCACATTATTTTTACTAATAGGATCATCCTTATCATTATTAACATCACCTTTAGTAATAACATTATCACCATCTATAGAAACAACTCTATGAGTAATAATCAATCCATCATTATTTTTATATGTAATAATATCATTTTCTTTATACTTAGAATCAACTTTAACAACAATAAAATCATTAACTTCTATAGTTCCATGCATTGATCCACTCTCAGTAATAAAATAAGTATATCCAAAGAAATTAACATAGTCATTCTTCAAAATATTTAACACAAAAAAACTATATACTGAAAGTATAATAATCATTGTAATAATAAAACAAACTATTCCTTTTGAAATCTTTTTTAATATACTCATCACACTAGTCATTCCTTCTATTATAGTCATTATAACATAATAATATTTTAATAAGAAATAATTATTCAATAAATAATAAAATTTACACTTTACGTAAACTTATTTATAAAAATTATATAATATTGACAAAAAATATAAACTATATTAAATTATAATTGTATTTTGATTTAAAGACGTCGCAACTTTATATAAGTTGAAGTATGGGAAATGTGAAATATCATTTTTAAATAATAACTTACTATAGTCAAAATACTGTAACCGTGAAAGAGAAAGAAAACTCTAATGATAAGCTAGAATAAATATTTGTACTGATAATACAAATACCAAATCTAAGTAATTTAAACTCGGTTTTATAAATGTTGAATATTATTATTAATTGAATTAAAATAATTTTACCCGTTTAGTATTATTAGTTTAAAGAGATTTTTAATATTATGATGTAATTTATAAAATTTTAGAAAAGAATGTTGCTGAAACATTCTTTTTTTTGTATAATTACTTTGAAAGTAATGAGGTATTTATATGAAAATAAACAATTTAAAATGTCCTAATTGTAGTAGTAGTCTTAATGTAGATATTGAAGATACTAATAATTTAAAATGTGAATATTGTGGATCTACTTTAAAATACGTTCCAGATAAAGAAGAACTTGAATTAATTAGAGCACAAGCCTTAAAAGCAGAAAGCAATGCTAAAGAAATGAACGCTAAAACTATTAATGACGTTGTTAATAATATAGCTAAGCCTTTAGCAAAATCATATATAGCATTAAGAATAGTAGGATTAGTTCTAGTTGTCATAATCTTTGCAGTTATAGCAGGAGTAATAATCACTCAAGAAAATAAGCAAGGAGGAAGTTCAAATGGTATAGATATTACAGAACAAAAAGATAAGATAAATGATTTATATAATGAAGGTAAAAAAGAATCATTTAATAATACATTCAATAAAGGTGAAACTCCAGGAGCATTCATTAAAGATGACCTAGATGATATAATTGATTACTTAAATCAAGGTACTTATAAAGTATCAGTTACATATAAAAATATAGTTGAATCAACTGATGTTAATGAAATAAAAACAGTAAGAAATTCAATCAACGAATTTAACGACTATGACGTTACATTAAAATATGATGATAAAGGATTTGTAAATCAATATATTATAGAAGATTTATCATAAGATAAATCTTTTTTTATGCAAAAAAAAATAGCCTTAATGAGGAGACTATTTTAAAAAGTAAACTAAACTTTTGTCAGTATAAATCAATCTGATAATTTAATTTATACCCGGTTAAATGGGAGTTAATCATTACTCAAAATTAGATTAACCACTAACTATATAATATTTTCCTTTATTTGTAACTCCTAGTATATACCCCGATAAGATTAATTTAATACTCACTAATAATAAGTATAATATAAAACGATTATCCCTTATTAATTTCATAAAATAATTAAAGTAAATACTAAATATTTACAATAATTAAATTACGTAATAAGTAAAAATTAATTAATAAAATATATACTAACAACTATATTAAAACATAAAATTATTAAAAGGTCAATAATCTAAATATAATTAAATACCACTTTACAAAAGAGGAAACTTCTACATTTCCTCTTAAATAATTAATCTAAATCATCATCAATTATTAATTCTCCAGAAAAACCATTCTTTTGACAATAATCATTTTTTGTATTTACTTCAACATACATCATATTATTGTAAATAAAGTTAATTAATTCCATAACTTTATCTTTATCATCTTCTACATTAGGAATTTCTACATATGAAGTAGCGCCACCTAAACTAAGTTTTTGAAATTCACTTTCTATTTTTAGTTTTGCAAATATATCATCTTCTTCAAATACAGGTACATGATAGCTATCAGTTATATAATCTCTATCAGTAATGCCTTTTATTTTCCCAAATTTTTCTCTTAAGCACTTAGCGAATCTATATGATATTGACTTAGATGCAGTTCCATATACAACATAATCTATGTCTTCTTCAGAATTCCATTTAGCACATATTTCATTTAAATAATTCATAATTTTAAGCGCAAATTCATGTCCTTCACCATTATCAGTATGAGAATGTCCTGTCATATATTTAACACACTCATATAATCCTGCGTATCCTAATGAAATTGTAGAATATCCATGATGTAATAATTCATGGATAGACTCCCCTTTTTCTAATCTAGCTAAAGCTCCATACTGCCATAATATAGGAGCAACATCACTAGTAACTTTAGATAAGCGTTTATGTCTAATTTGTAATGCTTTATGACATAGTTCTATTCTATCATTGAATATCTCGAAGAATTCATTCATATCCTTATTTGAAGAAAGTGCAATATCAGGTAAATTAATAGTAACAATTCCTTGATTAAATCTACCATAATATTTTCCTTTGTTTTCAACATAGTTTTTAGCTTTAGCAATATTTCCTAATGAAATAGATCTATCTGGCGTTAAGAATGTTCTAGAGCCCATACAAGGATAACAATTGCCTTCTCCAAACTCATTTTTATTCACTTCAAGCATTACTTTTTCAGAAATATAATCAGGCGACATTCTCTTAGAACTACATTTTAAAGCTAACTCAGTTAAATAATAATATTTACTATCAGGATTAATATTATCTTCTTCAAGTACATATATTAATTTTGGAAAAACTGGAGTTATATATACCCCTTTTTCATTTTTCATACCAATAATTCTTTGATTTAAAAACTCTTCAATTATCATAGCAAGTTCTTCTTTATACTCATCAGTTTCTCCTAAATACATACAAACTGATAAGAAAGGAGCTTGTCCGTTAGTATTTGTCATTGAATTTATTTGATATTGAAACGTCTGTACTCCATCAACAATTTCTTTATGTAAGTCTTCAGATACAAATCTATCAATTTGTTCTTTAGTTAACTTACGTTCTTTATATAACTTTTCATATTTTTCTTTACTACTTCTAACAAAAGGAGCCAAATGAGTTAAAGTAATTGTAGCCCCACCATATTGTGAAGAAGTAACAGAAGTAATTATTTGAGTAGCAATAGTCATAGCAGTTAAAAATTTATGTGGTTTTTCAATCATTACTCCATTTACATTAGTACCATTTTGTAACATATCATCTAAATTAATTAAATCACAATTATGAAGTGCATTTTGAGCAAAATAATCAGCATCATGAAAGTGAATTATTCCATCATCATGAGCTTGAACAATATCTTCTGTTAATAAAAATCTTCTAGTAATATCAGTACTAGTAATACCTGCTAAATAGTCTCTTTGAGTAGTAACAACCTTAGCATTTTTATTAGAAATTTCATTGTTCCAATATTCATTTTTACCATCAATTAATTCCTTAATAGATCTATCAGTAGTATTACTTCTTCTAACCAATTCTCTAGTATAGCGATAAGTAATATACTGTTTAGCAAGATTATACTTACCTAAAGCCATCAAGCGAATCTCTATAATATCTTGAATATCTTCAACTAGCATTCTCTTTTTATGAAGACCTTCAATATATTTAATAATATTTCTAATTTGAATATCTGTTACTTGATCTTCTTCAGCTACTTCTGCATTAGCTTTAGATATAGCAGATTCAATCTTGTCAGGACAATAGTCAACAATATGCCCATCTCTTTTAACGATTTTCATGCCTATCCTCCTTCTTTTAACATATTTAATATATCATTAAAACCACAAATA
Source organism: uncultured Bacillota bacterium (assembly GCA_900317975.1). Classification (GTDB taxonomy): domain Bacteria; phylum Bacillota_I; class Bacilli_A; order RF39; family UBA660; genus RUG343. The sequence continues at coordinate 2,465 of ONIZ01000012.1, read as the reverse complement.
ACAATGTTGCCGTTGCAACATTACATGTATTTTGATAAAATTTTTTTAGGAGATGATTTTAATGCCAAACCCATTTGAAGATATATCTAAAAAAAATCAAAAAAAACTATTATGGCTATTAGAATCAAAAGAAGAAAACTTTACAAAAGGAACGTCAATTAATAGTTATTATAAAAATACTAATATAGTTGGTATCATTATCTCTGGAGCAGTCCAAATAGTAAGAGCAAACTCTTCAGGAGTACATAATATAATAGAAGAATTAAGAGAAGATGAAGTATTTACTACAGGAATGAATATCTATAGTAATGAAATAGAAATTATAGCTATAGAAGATACCAAAGTAATAATAATTGATTATGATTATATAATCAGTAATATAAATAATGAAAAACAATATTTTAATAAATTTATTAAAAATATGTTTCAAATATATAATGAAAAATTAAAAGAAAAAAATGAAAGATTAGAAATATTATCAAAAAAATCAATTAGAAACAAATTATTAACATACTTTGAAATTCAATATAATAAAAGAGGTTCTAAGTATATATATTTACCATTCAATTTTAAAGATCTTGCTGAATATCTATCAATAGATAGAGCAGCTATGTCAAGAGAATTAAAATCATTAAAAGATGAAGGATTTATAGAAACCAAAAGTAAAAGAATAACTCTACTCTACAAGAAAAAGACTATTAATATAAACAATCAAATAATATAAAAAAAGAAATTACTCAGGTAATTTCTTTTTTCTTTTATTTTTTTTCTTAAGATTATTTAATACATTATCAAGCACTTCTTTAGAAGAAGCATTTCTATTTTTTAATCTATAATTAATTATATCTTCACCAACTCCAGTTAAATATGGATAATTTGCATATTCAGGTCTTAACTTTAAATTATGAAATAATCCATGTCTATCTTTGTGTTCCAATACAATAACTTTATCATCAAAACAGTTTCTACAAAATTCATCTAAACTAAATTCAGAATTACTTTCATATATCTCACATGCATGAGTAGTAGTTGTAATAATATCATATGATTTTCTAGTCTTTTTATCATACATATTACCAACAAAACTATAATGATCACGTTCTTTATATTCTAACAAATCAATCATAAAAGGAACAAAATCTTGTTTATCGAATTCACTACAATTATTTCCAATTTCATATATTGATTCAATTTGACCTACAAATAAACTTAGTCTTCTTAAAGCATCCTTTCTTTTAGAAATATTAAAAATACTATAACTTTCATATTCAGCTTTAACATTTCTAGCAATCTCTTTATATAATCTTAATTCTTCTCTCAAGCCTTTAATCGACCCGTATGTATTCTCAGACATAATCTAATAAATCTACCTCTTTCTTTGAAAATACGTATAGATTATACTCTTTTTATATCAATTTGTCAATTTTCACTAGTATTATTACTATTATTTTCTTCAGATTTTTCTATTTCTTCTAAAGGCTTATTCTCAATAGGAACAGGCATATCCTCTTCCTGTTTAACCTCAGGTTGAACAGGAGTAGTATTACTACCAGGATTATTCTTATTAATAAAATTCTTACTACTTTTAAGAAGTAATAATAATCCTATTCCTAACAATATTCCTAAGACTATTTTTAAAATAAAGAAAGATAATATCATACAACCAGATCCAACTAGTCCAGCATAAATACCATTAATATTATTTTTTCTTAATACAACTATTGAATAAGTAAAAGCAACTATTGATAATAAATCAAAAATACTATGATAAGATACAAATTCTACTACACAAATAATAAGCATAATCACAACAAATAATGAAGCATTTTTAAATCTATTAGTTAAATCATTATTATCAACAATTTCACTATTAGAAAAGAATAATATTCCTGAATTTTTAATTTTTTTAGATGTCTCATCAATCAATTCAGATTTTTGCTCTTGAGTTAAAGTATTTTTAGATTTCATTTGATCATTTTCATAATACTTAGTAAGATTTTCTGTAAATTGAGTGTTTTTATCTACAATTCTATTTCCATTGTCATCAAACACTCTACTTTGATCATTAACATCAGTAGAAATATTTTCAGTATTAATTTGATTGTTCTGTTTTTCGTTCATCTATATCCTCCAAATCTATATCATAATAATGATTACAAAATCTACAATAATATCTAGGAGAATCCTCATATATAACACATCCTCCTAATATTATTTTATTATCATCTATTTCTTTTTTTAACTCATCATCATCTAGATTTACTAACCCATATAATATCTCACTTAATTCATTTTTACAATTAGGACAAACCATATTATCACATCCTAAAATAATATTAACATATAATTAAAAAATATGATACAATAGTTGTGTCAAGCCTCTATGGCGGAATTGGTAGACGCGGTAGACTCAAAATCTACTTCTAGCAATAGAGTTCCGGTTCGAGTCCGGATAGGGGCACCAA
>ONIZ01000041.1 GCA_900317975.1 uncultured Bacillota bacterium | reverse complement strand
GGAGTAATTACTAATCATCATAAAATATTAGATGAATTAAATAAAAAAGAGTTTGATTCTTTACATGAATTTATAAAATATGTTGAAAAATAATCCTAAATCAGGATTATTTTTATTTAAACTAGTTTTTTTATAATAAATGTGTTATAATTTTGTAGTTTACAAAAAAGAGGTGTATTAATATGGAAAAAAGAAATGTCGCAATAATTGCTCATGTAGACCATGGAAAAACTACATTAGTAGATGATATTTTAAAACACTCAGGAATGTTTAGAGATAATGAAGATGTATCAAACTTATCAATGGATTCAAATGATTTAGAAAAAGAAAGAGGAATTACTATTCTAGCTAAAACAACAGCAGTTGATTATAAAGGAGTAAGAATTAATATTTTAGATACTCCAGGACATGCTGATTTCTCAGGCGAAGTAGAAAGAATAATGAACATGGTAGATGGAGTAATCTTAGTAGTAGATGCTTATGAAGGAGCTATGCCTCAAACAAGATTTGTTTTAAAGAAAGCATTTGAAGCTAAAGTTAAACCTATCGTTGTTATTAATAAGATTGATAAACCTGCAGCTCGTCCTGTTCAAGTATTAGATGAAATACTAGATTTATTTATTGAATTAGGAGCTGAAGATGATCAATTAGATTTTAAGACTATTTATGCTTCTGCAATGAATAATACTTGTTCATTTGATCCAGATATTTCTACTCAAACTGAAGGTATGGGTGAAATTTTAGATACAATTATTTCTGAAATTCCTGCTCCAAAAGGAGATCCTAATGCTACTTTACAATTCCAACCTGCGTTACTTGACTATAATGAATTCGTAGGAAGAATTGGAATTGGTAGAGTAACAAACGGAAAAGTTAAAACAGGCCAAACTGTAACAATATCTAGATTAGATGGATCTACTAAACAATTTAGAATTCAAAAATTATTTGGTTACTACGGATATAATAGAATTGAAATAGAGGAAGCTGAAGCTGGAGATATAATCGCAATCGCAGGTCTTGCTGATATATCAGTAGGAGAAACAGTATGTGATAATAATAATGTTGTTCCACTTCCATTACTTCATATAGATGAACCAACTCTACAAATGACATTTGGTACAAACTCATCTCCATTCGTAGGAAGAGATGGAAAAATAGTAACAGCTAGAAAAATAGGAGAAAGACTAGATAGAGAAACTCAAAAAGATGTTTCACTAAAAGTAGAACAAATATCAAATGAATCATTTATGGTATCAGGTCGTGGAGAATTACATCTAGGTATATTAATTGAAAATATGCGTAGAGAAGGATATGAATTAGAAGTATCTAAACCTCAAGTAATAGTTAAAGAAATAGATGGAGTAAAATGTGAACCATTTGAAGATTTACAAATAGATGTTCCACAAGATAGTATGGGTGGAGTTATGGAAGCCTTAGGTGTACGTGGGGCTCATATGGAAAGTATGAATAATTATGAAAATCAAGTTAGATTAGTTTATACAATTCCATCACGTGGATTAATAGGATTCTCAACTAATTTCATGACTTTAACAAAAGGTTATGGTATTATGAACCATACATTCAAAGAATATCGTCCTATGGAAAGTGTTGATATCGGAGAAAGAAAATTAGGAGTATTAGTATCTGTAGAAAATGGATCATCAACAGCATACTCTATCGGAAACTTAGAAGATAGAGGAACAATGTTCATAGAACCAGGAACTGAAGTATATGAAGGTATGATAGTAGGAGAATGTAATAGAGAAGATGACTTAGCTGTAAATGTAGTTAAAGGAAAACAATTAACTAACACTAGAGCAGCAGGATCAGATCATACAGTTGTCTTAAAAAGACCAAGACCTATTTCATTAGAATATGCACTAGACTACATCAATTCAGATGAATTAGTAGAAGTTACACCTCATAATATTAGATTAAGAAAGAAAATATTAAATACAGAAGAAAGAAAGAAATTTGATGCTAAAAAGCGAGGAAAATAGTCCAACGCTTTTTATTTTTACATAAATGTAAACAAATTCATTGATTTTACTTGTCAAAAAATTAATAATTCATTATAATTATTTTATAAGGTAAGGTGACGTATTATGAATCAAGATCCAAATATGATGAATCAAAGTCAAAATATGGTGAATGGACAAACTATAATGAATGGAATGAATCAAGGAGTTGAAACAGTACCTGTACAAGTTAATCCAGTTATGGATCAACAACAACAACCAGTACAAATGGATAAAGATCAATTAACAAGAACTCAGGTATTAAATATAAACGATGTTGAACAAACTGCTCAACAAGAAAGACATAATACTAATATTAAAAAATTAGGTTTCTTTGTTTTAGCAATAGCTGTAATTTTAATTACAGGAGGAGTATCTTACCAAATGTTAGGAATTGGAGTACCAGAAAAAGCAACACCTGCAACTACACCTTCAACAGAACCAACAAGTTCTCCTAACGCAATAGATACAACTCCAACAGGACCTTATTGTAGATTAGATATTCCACAAGATGCTGATGGAACAGATAAAGTATTTACTTATACACTAAATTATGAAGGAGATTTATTAAAAGGGTATACTAAAAATATTAATATTTCTCAAACTGAAGGAAATGCTGATGGAGTTACTACAGTAGATAATTATACAAGTGAATATAGTTCTTATACATCAACTCAATTTAATGGGTATGTATTAGGTGTAACACCAACAAATAATAATAATTTAGTTGGAGTACAAATTGATGCTAATGTAGATTTAACAACACTAGATCAATCAGTATTAGTTGAACCATTTATATCAAATGAATATATCAAAGTAGATTTACAATTAGATCAACCAAAAGCTGATGTAACTGCATATCTACAAGGATTAGGATATACATGTGTAGAATAGTTTAAAAACTATTCTTTTTTTTACAAAAAAAACTGCAAATCTTATGCAGCTTTCTTTTCTTTATTTAAAGTTCTAATTTCTTTTACTGATAATCTAGCTTTTGTTCCATCTTCATAAGTATATACTTGTAAATTAACGTTTTGTCTTTTTTTAGTACTATTTAAAGCGTGACTTCTAATATTTTTTACATTACCTTTTCTTTTTGATTTATTAACTGCCATGTTCAAAACCTCCTTCACGTATTCGCCTATTAACTTTAACATAAAATTAAATTAAAGTCAATTATAACAATAAAAAATCAATATTATTTATAATTTTACTAATCAAATAACATATATTATAATAAACTAAATGAAAAAACTTTGCAAATATAAATGATACAAGAAAGAAGTGAGTTCCATGTACATAAAAAATTTAACATTAACTTATGGAATACAAACAGTATTTGATGATGTATCTATTAATATACCTATCAATGAAAAAGTTGGTATTGTCGGAGTAAATGGAGCAGGCAAAACTACATTATTTAAAATAATTATGAAGAAATTAGTGCCTGATAAAGGGAAAATACAAATAACTAATAATAAAAGAGTAGACTGGTTACCCCAAGTATTAAATGATGAAGTACCAATAAATGACTTATCAGTATTAGATTATCTAATACAAGCAAGACCTATAGAAAAATTAGAAAAAGAATTACAAGATGAGTATAATAAATTGAGTGATTTAACAATTGATCAAGATAAAGTTTTTAAAAACATTGATAAGATTAATAATAAATTAGCTTATTGGGATAGTGCTCAAGCAGAAAGTGAACTTCTAAAAATATCAGCTGGATTTAATTTAGATGAAATGTTAGATAAAAAGTTATCTGAATTATCAGGAGGAGAAAAATCAAAAGTAGCTTTCGCAAGACTTTTATATTCTAAACCAGAAATAATGTTATTAGATGAACCTACTAATCACTTAGATAAATTATCAAAAGATTATATTATTAACTATCTAAGACATTATAAAGGAACAGTATTAATTATTTCTCATGATATAGATTTCTTAAATAAAATAATTACAAAAACTTTATTTATAGATAAATCTACTAAAAAGTTTTATTTATATGACGGAAATTATGATAAATTTCTAAAAGTAAAAGATCTACATATAGAAACATTAAGAAGAGAAGTAAAAAAACAAGAAAAAGAAGAAAAGAAATTAAGAGAGATTGTAGATAAATACAAATATTCTTCAGGTAAAATGAAAAGAATGGCTCAAGATAGAGAAAAGAAGCTTAATAAATTATTAGAAAATAAAATAGAATTACCGGCAGAGTATAAAAAAGTAAAATTAGATATGGAAATAAATAGAGAGTCAACTAAATATCCAGTACATATTAGAGATTTATATTTTAAATATAATGAAAATGATAATTTTGTAATTAAAAATTTAAATTTAGATATTACTAGAGGAGAAAAATTTCTAATAGTAGGACATAATGGAGCAGGTAAATCAACTCTTCTAAAATTAATTGCAGGAAAGCTAACTCCAACTAATGGAGAAGTTGAAATAACAGATAAAACTGAAATAGCTTATTATGCACAAGAATTAGAATTATTAGATGAAGAAAAATCTATTTTAGATAACTTCTATGAAGATGATATTTCTCCAAAAAAAATGAGATCAATTTTAGGAAGATTCTTATTCTCTAATGATGATGTTTTTAAAAAAGTAAAGATTCTATCTCCGGGAGAAAAAGCAAGAGTTGCTCTAGCAAAGATTTCAATTAAAAAAGCAAATTTACTATTATTAGATGAACCTACAAACCACTTAGATCCTGATACTCAAAAAGTAATAGGAGAGTTCTTTAAAACATATAAAGGAACTATGATAGTAGTATCTCATAATCCTGAATTTGTAGATTATCTAGATATATCTAGAACACTAACACTACCTACAGGTAAAATAGATTATTATGATAGAAAAAAAGTAGAATATTATTACAAATTAAATAATAAAGATAAATAGTATGATAAACTAATATTGGAGGCAAATATATGTATATACCATTAAATAATAAGACAAATTATACATTGTTATCATCTTTATTAAAAGTAGATGATATGCTTTCATATGCCGAAAAAAATCATTTAGATTCTATATGTATTATAGATAGAAATATGTATTCTACTATGGAATTTATTAAAGAATGTAATAATAGATTTATTAAACCAATCATAGGCTTAGAACTAGTATTAGATGACTATGTAATAGATGTAATTGCTAAAAACTATGAAGGTTATAAAAACTTAATAAAATTAACTACTATTCAAAGTGAAAGAACAATTACTATTGAAGATATAAAAAAATATAAAAGTAATTTAATATGTATTATTCCATATATATATAATTCTAAATATAATGAATTATCCAAAATATATGAAAATACATATATAGGATATTCAAATAAAAAAGAAGAATTAGAAGTATCTCTAATTACTAAAGATATAGTATTTTTTAAAGAAAATTTATATCTAACTAAAAAAGAAGAATCAATTCTTCCATATTTATATATGATTAGAGATGGAAAAACTATTACAGATAATATTGATTATGATATTTCTAATAAAGAATTATATATTGATGATATTAATCTATTAACTGATAGTATAGGTCTAACTAATACAATGAAAATATCATCTCTTTGTAATATAGAATTTCCAAAAAATGAATTATTATTACCTATATATGAATGCGATGATCAAGAAAAGTATCTATTTGAATTATCTAAAAAAGGATTATCAAAAAGATTAGAAGGAAATATACCAGAAAACTATAAAGAAAGACTATCATATGAGTTAAAAGTAATTTCTGATATGGGATTTCCTAATTACTTTTTAGTTGTATATGACTTCATAAAATATGCAAAAAAACATAATATATTAGTTGGTCCAGGAAGAGGTTCAGCTGCTGGATCTTTAGTAGCATATTCTTTAGGAATAACTGATATTGATCCATTAAAATATGATTTATTATTTGAAAGATTTTTAAATCCTGAAAGAAAAACTATGCCTGATATAGATACAGATTTCCCAGATGATAAAAGAGAAGAAGTAATAGAATATGTTAGGAAGAAATATGGTGATAAAAAAGTATCGGGTATAGTAACATTTGGAACATTAGGAGCTAAACAAGTAATAAGAGATGTTTCTCGTATTATGAATATACCAACATATAAAGTAGATAGTCTAAATCATTATATTCCTACATTTACAAAAGATAAACTTATAGATTTTTATAAGAATGATGAAATGTTTAGAAGAGAAATAGATAATGATTCAACTCTTACTCATATGTTTGAAATAGCTAGAAAAATAGAAGGATATCCTAGACATACTTCATCTCATGCAGCAGGAATAATAATGTCAAAAGTAGATCTAGATGAAGTAATTCCATTAACTAAATCAGATGATATGTACTTATCAGCTTATACTATGGAATATTTAGAACCATTAGGCTTATTAAAAATGGACTTTTTAGGTCTAAAAAATCTAACCATTATTTCTAATATTTTAAATGACATAAAAAATACATATAATGAAGAAATTAATTTTTCTATTATTCCATTAGATGATAAAAAAACACTTAAAATATTTGAAACTGCAGACACTACAGGAGTATTCCAATTTGAAAGTGCTGGTATGAGAAACTTCTTAAGAAAATTAAGACCTAATCGTATAGAAGATATCTTTGCCGCAATAGCACTTTTTAGACCAGGTCCAGCAGTAAATATAGATACATATATTAGAAGAAAACACAATGAAGAAAAAGTATCATATCCAGATCCATCATTAGAAAGTATTCTAAAAGATACATATGGAATAATGATATATCAAGAACAAATAATGCAAATCGCAAGAATTTATGCAGGATATTCCTTAGGAGAAGCAGATATTCTAAGACGTGCTATGTCTAAGAAAAAAGTTGATTTATTAAAAAATGAAGAGGATAAATTTATTTCTAAAGCAAAAGAGTTAGGTCATGATGAGAAAAAAGCAAAAGAATTATTTGATTTAATCCTAAATTTCGCAGGCTATGGATTTAATAAATCACACTCAGTAGCATATTCAATAATTGCATATAAAATGGCTTATCTAAAAACATATTATCCTAATATTTTCTATGCAAATTTATTAACTAATGTTATAGGCTCAGTTGATAAAACAAATGAATATATTTTAGAAGTAAAATCACATCATATAAATATAGAAAAACCAAGTATTAATAAATCATCAAATAAATATATAGTAGAAAAAGATACAATTATTTATCCAATATCTAATATAAAATCTATTGGAACAGTAGTATCAAAAACAATATTAGATGAAAGAGAGTCAGGAATATTTACAGATATTTATAATGTTTTTTCACGTCTCGTTAGAGCAGGTATAACTAAAAAAATATTTGAAACACTAATTATAGCTGATGTCTTTAGAGAATTTAACTACAATAAAGCAACGCTTCTATATAATTTAGATAATTTATATAATTATGGAGAACTTACTAAAGATTTAGATGAATCATTAGTAATGAAACCTGAAATAGTTTTTCAACAAGAATTTGATCAAAAAGATATTCTACTAAAAGAAAAAGAAGTATATGGAATATACTTATCAAATCATCCAACAACTATGTATAAAAAGAATAATCCATATGCAATACCTATAAATGAAGTAGAAAATCATTTTGATAAGACAGTAGATACATTATTATTAGTTGATAAAATAAAATTAGTTAATACTAAAAAAGGAGATAAAATGGCCTTTATAACAGGATCAGATGAATCAGGTCAAATAGAATATATATTATTTCCAAAAGTATTAAACAAAGTACCTAATATTGATAAAGGAAACATCTTAAAAATAAGAGGTAGAGTAGAAAAAAGATTAAATAAATATCAAATAATAGTAGATAGAGTAAAGAATTTAGAGGAAGATAATGAAGAAGATTAAAGAATTTTTTAAAATTAAATATACAAAGAGTAAATCAAAAATATATGAAATATCCATAATATGTTTCATAATAGATTTATTTATAAAGTTTCTAGTTAAAACAAAATTAACTCCATTAAAAGAATATGAAATAATACCTAATTTTTTCTATATTTGTTTTGTTAAAAATGATGGAGGAGCATTCTCAATTTTAAGAGGAAAAGTTTGGTTATTATCATTAGTAGGAATAATAATGTTATTCTTCTTAGATAAATATATTTCTAATTTAAAAAAACCGCATAAATTAGAAAAAATTTCATTAGGATTAATTATAGGTGGTATAATAGGAAATCTCTTTGATAGATTAATTTATCATGGAGTAATAGATTATTTATTATTTAAATTTGGATCATATAATTACCCTGTATTTAATCTAGCAGATAGCTTTATAGTAATAGGAATAATTCTATATTTAATATACTTAATATTTATAGAAAGGAATAACAAAGATGATAGTAGAGGAAGAAAACATAAGAATTGATACATATTTATCAAGTAAATTAGATATATCTAGAAGTAAAATACAAAAATTAATTGATGAAGAAAAAGTAACTGTAAACGGAAAAGTAATTAAGTCTAATTATAAAACTAAATTAAATGATGAAATAGAAATAGATGATGAACTAGATTTTGATATTACAGTAGAACCAGTAGAAATACCTCTAGATATAGTTTATGAAGATGAATATTTAATGATTATTAATAAACCTAGTGGTTTAGTAGTTCATCCAGCACCAGGTCATTATGATGATACTTTAGTAAATGGATTATTATTTTATTTAAATAAAGATAAAACTAAAAATATTAGACCAGGAATAGTACATAGATTAGACAAAGATACATCAGGATTAATGGTAGTTGCCAAAGATGAAAAAACTATGGAACTATTATCAGAAATGATTTCTAAAAAAGAAGTTGAAAGAAAATATCTAGCAATTGTAGATGGAGTAATAAAAGAAAATACCGCTACTATTGATGCACCTATTGGAAGAGATCCTTCAAATAGGCAAAAAATGGCAATAAATCCTACAGGGAAAAATGCAATAACACATATTAAAGTAATAGAAAGATTTAAAAACAATACTTTTATAGAATGTTTATTAGATACAGGAAGAACACATCAAATAAGAGTACATCTATCTTATATAAATCATAGAGTAACAAATGATCCTGTATATGGTGAAGGAAATGAATTTGGTCAAATGTTACATTCTTATTCAATAAAATTTATTCATCC
>ONIZ01000069.1 GCA_900317975.1 uncultured Bacillota bacterium | reverse complement strand
TTCTTTAGCTTCATCTAATGTAGTAGCTTGTTCAATACAATCACTAAATCCAACTATAGCATTAAGTGGAGTTCTAATCTCATGAGACATACTACTTAAAAATTCAGTCTTAGCATTATTGGCTTTTTCTGCTTGTATTTTTGACATCTCTACTTGTTCTAACATTTTTACGTCAGGATTTTCAATTGTGAAATTCATACTAATCACTACTAAGCAAATAATATATCCAACCATGAAAGATGTAGGATATAAATAAATGATAATTGTATTAATGATACCCAATAACAAAAAAAGATATAATGGTGTAAATTTCTTTAAAACAATTGTTTTTCGATTCATTATGGTAATAATGATTTCATAAATACCTATTAGTATTGCATATGTAAATGTTAAAGAAACTGGTAATCCCTGTGGAGTAATTCTTTCGCCATTTATATTATAATTTGTTTTAAAAATAAAAACTAATATGATTATAAGAATACTAAATACATCCAATATGTTTCTTTCTATCTTTTTTCTTTTACAAATCAGCATTATGTATTTGCAAAAGAAGAAAAACATAGATATGTAACTAATTAATACACATTTAGCAATAATATCAAATAATAGTGTTCCATATAGTTTATTATATATTAGTGCTGATATTACTTCTAATAAAAGAATGATTATAGAATTTATTAATATATAACTATATATTTTGGTTTCTTCGTTTCCGGTTTTCTTCTTAGTAAAGAAGATAATTGATATCATAGTTATAACTGGTAACATAGAGATTGATAAATAAAATCCCAAACCCATTTATATCACACTCCTCTACTCTACTAAATTAATTATAGCATAAAAATAAAAAACTAAATACATGTATGTATTTAGTTTTATTTTTTGTATACCTTTTTGTGACCTTCTTGTTGGTCTTTTTTCTTATAATACTCAATATCTATTTTAGAATTTGTCATTCTAACTAGAGGTTCGGTAGTATATTCTATTCTTTGTGGCAATGCGCTTTCTCCAATATTTTTTTTAATTAATCCCTCTAATCTATTTTCAAAATCATCATAGTCTATTTGATCAGAATAAATTGAAATATGATAACTTGGAATATATTGTTGAATATCATCCGATATAGGAGTAATAACTGATTCTCTAACCTCTGGTAATGATTGTAATAATTCTTCGATTTGTTCAGGATATATATTATCAACACCACAAACAAAATTTCTTTTTTGTCTACCAACATATTTGTAGAATTCATCATCTTCTTCTATTAAATAATCACCTAAATTTAACCATTTAGTACCATCTTCATCATAGTGAAAGACTTTGTCAGTTTCTTCTTGGTTATTATGATATCCGATCATAATTGGATCTCCAGAAATATATAGTAAACCTTTTTTTCCCTTTTGAACTTCTTCTTTCGTTTCAGGGTCTATCAATTTTACTTTTACTGTTTTTATTGGAACTCCAAGCATTCCTTCTTTAAAATAATTGGCAAAGTTCAAAATATTAGGTCCCCAGGTCTCAGTTGCTCCTAACCCATCACCTAATTTTGCTGTACTTCCACAATATTGTAGAGCGGCATTTATAGCTGGTTCGGTTGCTTCTTTTTTTGCCTCTCCTCCAGAGAATGCAACAAATAAATTAGTTAATGAATTAGGCTTTAAATCTCTTCTAGGGATGTACTTGCCATTTTCTTTTTCAATTAATGATGTCCAATGTGGTGGTCCACCAGAACCAACATGAGCTCCTGTTCTAACTAACTCACCATAGAAATCATTAGGCATTGCTTTTAGTGTCAACGCATAAGTCATTCTATTTGTTAGTGCTATATGTAAGATAGATCTTCCAAATGCCATATGTCCAAATGGAATTTGACCTAAGTATGTCTTATTATCATAATATCCTTCATCACATAGCATTTTCATTCCCTCGATTGATGAATTTAATCCTACATCATTTAAATCAACACCTTTATGAATTCCTGATGATCCTCCAGTGAACATAATATCACTTAATTCTCCATCAATATATGGTGTATCTGGCAATACTAAGCCATCATAATTATTTTTTAATAAATGTTTTAATCTATTATTTCTTACCAAAGTAAAATTTCCATTTTTAATTTTGCTGATATTATAGCCTAATTTTAATTTCCAATTTGAACTAGACTCAAGTGGTGAGTATAGTATAGAAGAAAATTCTAAAGACTTCTCTAGATTTTTAAAATTTCCATAAAAGGCATCAGTAGTAATAACCATTTTAGGTTTTGTTAATTCCACATCAGCTTTTATTCTTTCTCTATTATCAAATGGACTATATCCAATAACAACTGCACCTATTTTATTTAATGCATATAATAGATAAACTGATTCAGGAGTATTAAGAGCACATATACCTATCAAATCTCCTTTTCTTACTCCTTTTTTATATAACATCTTTGCATACTTATCGATTGATTCAAACATTTCTTCATATGTTATTTTCTTATCTTCAAAAGTTAATGCAATATTGTCCATATGATTTTTACTGTTTTCTAGCATATAATCATATTTTGTTTGATTTGGATTAACTTTCATATGACACCTCCAGTATCAATAACCAATCCCTTTTGGTTTTTTTATTTTTTATTAATTTTTCTATTCTTTTTTTTATGTGCCGTCATTATCCCTTTAAATTGCACATATTATAGCATATTTTCTTTATTTTTTCAAGTTTAACAAGATTCTTATAGTTTTATTTTATATTTTTTTTACAAAAAAAGCACTATTGTATTAGTGCTTTTTCTTATAATTTTAATCTTTTTATCTTAGGTGATCCTTTATCATATAATTTGTCATTTACTTCAAAGAAGTGATTTTCTTTTCCATTAGGTGTTGATTTATGTGTCTTATTTCCCTGTATTATTACTCCTTTTTCTAGTAGTGGTACTAACATATTCTCATATATTTCTTCAAAAGGTTTTGACTCACTATTTTGAGAATTATAGAAAGATCTAAAGTCTAGATATGTTCTAGTTTGTTTCATAGATAGAATATATTGTAATGTTTGGAAATCAAGAGATGTTAGAGATCCATTTACAGATGAATTTATCATATCCATGACATGTTCTTTTTCTAGTTCTGTCCTAACGTTTTCCATCATATAATTTAAGAAGAATGACACGTTTTTAATTCTTTTTACATCAGTTATAATTCTATAGTATTCTTGTTTATTTAGAGATATACCTCTATTAAAAATTATAAATGGATAAGCTTCCTTATTTAATAGATACCACATACTAGTTGTACGAGCTGTTCTACCATTTATATCATAATATGGATGAATATATACAAAATAGAAATGCATTATTTGAGATTTTAAAAATATATCTGTTTTAGATCCTGTACTTAGACTATCTTCAGTTTTCATATAATCATATAGTCTAGACATATATTCATTTACTTTGTCCGGATGAACTCCCATACTGTACATTCTACTATATTTTTTTACTGTTGCTTCTCCATATAATTCTCTAACATATGCTAAAAAAGATCTCATATCAGAGAAGTTTTCTAATTCATTATTTAATACTCCTGATAAATAAATATATACAGGATTTTTACGATAGTATCTACCCATATTAGCTCTATCTTCTTCGCTTAATAAATCTTTTGATAATATACTATATAATTTTCTTACTGTTTCTCTATTTATTTCTTTTCCTTCTAGTATATATTTATAACCTCTATATAAATTTAGTATTCTATTTTTTCTTTCTTCATCCTTTATTTGTAATCTATGATAGATGACATTATTTACTAATTCTACATCGTCTTTATATCCTTCAATTAAGTTATTTGCTTGAACTTCATGTGAGAATAATACATCGTGTGAAAAGTCTCTACTATTCATGTAATCTAGACCTTGTAGAAAGTCATCCATTTCTTCTCTTCTTTGTCTTAAATCTTCTTCAATTAAGTATAAATTTTGATCATCTACTAATAAAGGTAATTCTGTATGTTTTTTCATATTATCACCAAACCGGCGTTTATATTAACATAATTTATAAAAAAAAGCAATGTTA
>ONIZ01000001.1 GCA_900317975.1 uncultured Bacillota bacterium | reverse complement strand
TTTTTGCGGAGGCAGAGGGACTCGAACCCCCAAGCCGCTCATCACGACCAACGATTTTCAAGACCGCCCGACTACCAATTATCACATACCTCCAAAATTAAAATGATATGCAAAAGCTTAACTGAGTTTCACAGTCGATTACTGAAGCGTCCTGAAGTCGTTACCTTCACCTTGGGGTCCCTTCAAACCTGTTAACAACATATAATCATTTATTAGAATATCATATGCTTATAGGACTTTCTGAGTATCATTCGGATTTCCCGACTCATTTCTCGCATAGGATGTCAATACCCATGATGCTTTTACTATGCCTTTCTATACATCCCGAACCTTAGTCTTACGAAATTTTTTCTTAAACTTGATTCGACATATCATTTTATTAAAATAACTTCCTACATCTGTCATAGAGCAATTAACCAAACTCCTTGAACATTAAATTCAAAAATACGGTGCAGATTCTCACTGCTTTTCCCTTTCACAGTCTCCATTTGGTTGCTTTACCAATCGCGCTGACCTCAATCACGTGTTTGCCACTACAAGGTCTTCCAACTGTCAATTCAGTATGCCCATTGAAGAATTAATCTTCGCCCTCGGAAGTTATATTTGAAAATAAATCTCATAAACCCGTTACGACTGCTCAGTAGCTGGCACTTGACGCATCTGTTATGTTTCAACAGCGTTCTGAGAGTTTATGACTTACAACCTGTACCCCTCTGTACCTTAGAATCGTTGACCAGTACAGGTAATTTATATATTTTTTGTTGTACCAATATGTCAAAGATCAATTCTTTGATAACCTCAATTCTTTTGAATTGAATATGTCAAAGATCAATGTTTTGATTCATTTCTGAATACTTGATTCTCAATCTTGTAAAGTACTGCGTAGGGGATTCGAACCCCTGTGCCGGCTTCACACCAGCTACCACATTGAAAGTGTGGTGACCTAAGCCACTAGTCGAACGCAGCATTATTTCAAAGAACTATTATTTATTGTTTTATGTATTATTAATATAGTTTCATTTTAGAAAAATTCAATCTTTTATATAAAAAAATCTCCAAAACTTTTTATTAAGCTCTGGAGATTCATTCTATATATAGTTTAGTTTTTGTATTATTATATATAACTTATACTTCCATATCTCCAGAATATATATTCAAGCATCTAATAGACCACATGCCGCATCCTTCAAAACTTGGTCGTTCTGAAAAACTAATTTGGCTGTTATGTGAAAATAGATTCTTCATATTCTTTTGATTTTTATGTTTTCTTTTTCTATATAATAATAAATATTTTTAATTAAGAGAATTACTAATAAGAGACAAAAATACTGGATCTATTAATACTATACAATTGTTATTTACGATGTAACTCTTATTATGACTACTTAATTTTTTAGTTGCGGCCCCTGGAATCGAACCAGGACTTGCATTTTCTGTCTCAAGGTTATGAGCCTTGCATCTTACCATTAGACTAGACCGCGATATTTGTTTTATATTTGATTAATAATAATTATAAATTAGTAATTTGGCTATTAAAAATTCACAATTCTTTCATATTTTTTCACATTAATAGTAAATTTTCTTTTGATAGTGAATTTGAAAAATTATTTTTAATTATATAATATATATAGAAAAAGTTTAATAAGATGTTAAAACCACTATTAAGGGTTATACCAAGTCTATCAGGAAACATGAAGTTATCTTGTTTTTGTGATGACTACAAGATGGAAAGCAACAACATATATAATTGTAGTATACAAAGAGCAAAATTGATAAGTTTGACAGATTCTCTATATGACAATAATATTGATGTGAATCTTAAAAATAATGCTTTTGAATATGATGTAAAGAATTTTTATAGATATTATTCAGATACATTCTATAATACATGTTTCAACTATTCCAAGGTAAATATCCCTATTCTTGATTATGCAAATCCTATAAATGACACAAACAATGATTTTCTCTATGGTTGTAAAAGAATATCTTATATCCGATATGGTAAGCAAGTAGAGTTCTTTGCGCCTATCTATATTGATGATGCAAAAGATCTGAATGATTTGTATTTTGAAATAACATGTATATTCAAGAAAAACAATCTTATAAAAGAGAAGAAGCTTAAGATATATTTAGATGATACAATAAAAGAAAACTATCTTCATGATTATGTCTATAGATATGTCAATAAGATTGATGATAAAGTGATCTATCTTTCAAGTTCATATAAAAACATATATTATGGAATCAATTTACTTAGAGGAGGATTTTTAAAGATAGAAGACAATATTAGTGCGTTAATATATAATAAGTATCTCCCAATAAATGACTTTGATGCTTTATTGAATAATGGGTTCAAAAGAAACAGAATTATGATGAAGCAGATTCTTGCATTAAGTTTTATGTTTAACCCATATGAATTGTTGAATAGTTATGAGTTGCAAGCATATAGTGTAGGATCAATCATGATATCTGGAAAATGGTTCATGAATGGTGAAGAACTACCTTTCTATAGTTTTTCAGACAACTATAATTCTTATTATGAAAAAATATATAGAATGAATATATTCGGAAATATTGACTATTATGATACTGACATAAACATTATGAATGTCGGTTTTCCAGCGTTCAATGAATCACAACTCACTAATTTCAAATTCATAAATACTGTCAACAAGAACTATAACAGATGGAAACTAAAGTATTCTGATGATGACAATCCATATATCATAAATGCTAATTTTGCATTCTCTAAGAATCAGAATTCTCTCTATATGTATAAAGACTTTCCATTAATGTATACTCCAATATACAATATATGTGAAAATGTAAACAATAATAATCTTTCTAACGGATATGATCTAAAATTTGACTTTGTTGAAAGATATAATAATATAAATGTTCTGATAAGTCAAACAGAAAAATACAAGAAGCTTTATAGTAACAATCATATATCTTCATTCTTCAATATATTAAACAAAAATGAAGACATATTTGCTCATGATGAATACTGGGCAGATGTAAATGAAGACAACAAGTTATACTATAAAGGCATTCTATATGATTTCAATAAGATATATAATAATGAAAAGGACTATCCAAGAATAGATAAGTTCTCATTGTTTGTACTTCCAGAATTTAGTTATATATCTTCAGCTGATTATCTTAGTACTTTCAAGACATGCAAATATGTATATAATAAAGATATTGATAAAAATGAACAATTAAGCTTTAATGATACAAACATCAGGAATATAGATTTCTATAAATTCTATAATGACAATTCTGAATTCATAACAAATAATGAGACAATACAATTGACAGATCAGAAATATCCTAATGTTAAGCAATACTTATCAAATGAATATTATGACTTTAATGATATCTATGTATTGTCACATCTATATAATGTCTCAAATAGTCTGTATGACCAGTATGACAAAGAGATCATTGATGGATATAGAGTATTAAATATATATAATAAAGACAACATATTGAATGAAGTCTATAAAGACTTAGCAGAATTATATTATTTGACAGACAAATCTAATGATTCTGGCATGTTCTTTAGAGAAAGAAGAGTAATGTCAATTGAATCATTATATTGGGCAAAGGATCTATTGTTCTTTTCAATATATCCAAACAAAACATTATATAATCTAATAGACAACTATAATCTATTATATAATACAACACAATTAAAAGTAAATGTTTATCTCAAATCAAAATTTGTTCAAGGAAAAGATTTCTTAGATTTCTTGAGAAAAACAAAACAATCATTAGATAATCCCCAATCAAATGCGGATGTTGCTCTAAGTGATTTCATCAAATTGTTCTTTGCAAATTCTAATGAAGAAAGCCCATCCTTTGAATTCCATAAATATTATTATAGTAGTGGTCTATATAATACTGAAGACAATATCATCTATACTATTCCAGTATTCAATGAAATAAATGACTTAACATGCAATTATGGAGACAACTATGATGGAGATGACAATATAATTTGGGTAGATCCATATAATATCAAATATGTATATAGAAAATATTATGGGCAACAGTTGACCGATGATGACATTAGTATAATTAGTAGTAAATCTAAAGAATTCTATTGTAAGTTCTTGAATCTTACTCATCTCTATTTATATTTCAAAAAACTATATAAGACTAATATAAACACAACAATTAGTCTCGAAAATGAAAGACAAATTCTGAATACTATCTATATAAATATATTGACAGCACATAATATTGTTGTAGACAGATCAAATAACACTAACTTCAATAATTCACTAATAGTATTGAACAAATATATAAATATAACAGATCTTGGAATAATATCATTTAATGATCTTATCAATTATATAGAATATAATGACAATGGTTATTTCTCATTATCAAAGAAATATTTTATTGACATGATTCCAATATATGATACAATTGTATATAATCAAGCTGGTTATTCAGAAAATGTAAAATATAATGCAACAATAACAGATTCATATATAAAATTAATAAATAAAAACAATAATGAAGTCTATTATATTACTCCAAACATAGAAATAGGAGTAAAGATAAAAGATGATGAAAACAATTATAATTATATAAAGTATAATTTATATACAGATAGTGAGTTATTAAAACCAACTGGTAAGAAAATACAAATAACTAATACTATAGATGTTGATACAATCTTAGATTTTGATCTATGTTTCAAGAAAAAAATGATGAGATTGAATAAAGAACTATATGGATTAATACTAGCAATAAACAAGTATAATTATAAAGATCTTTATCTATATCATTTGTCTAACTATGATTCAGTAAATCATGAACTATATTATAATACTATCTATTTTGAAGATGAATCATCTGCTTGGATTCCAATATATGAAGACGAGGCTGAGGTAACAAGATCTATTACAGCATTATTAAATGATAGACATCTAGAACTTCCTCTTGAACCTTATTTTAATGATGTTTGGGAAGAAGAACAAATCAATACAAGAATATATTCTGACTATTTCTTGAATAATATTACAGAGATACAAACAAGTGATAGTGATATTAGTCATATAAGTCATGTCTACAGATATAATAATCATAATATAGACTTTTTCATTAATAATGATGATGTAAAAATTGCATCTAATATAAATACAGATATTATTCTTAACTATGATAATGTAGATGATATTGTTACTGATAAAAACAAGCTATATCAGTCTAATACAAATATGCTTTGTTATACTTATAATGGGACAAACTATGGATTCTATATAATTAAATCATCATTTGACAATACTAAACATACATTAAACATTAAGAATGATTTATATCAAAATATAAATTGTGTTGATTATATAGATAGTATTCCTGTTGAAGATATCTATAATGATACTAGTTATGAGCTTCTCAATAAAGTCTATCCTCATATCATTCCTTATCTTAAGACAAGTAATATAGTAAAGACAGCTTTAGACAATATTGAGGTGATTATACAACCAAACAATTATAAGATGACCAATCATCATAGACAATATGAGACAAATAGCACTTATACATTATATTATCTTAATGATACAAATAATATTGAATTAATAAGATACTTTGATAATATTACTCCTTATTTATACAAGACAAATTATCTTATAACATATAATTTATACTTTAAGAATACGGAAAGAATCATTGAACCAGAATTATCTCAAAAGAATATATCATATATTATTCCAGATAATCCAAGTATGATGTATTTGTCAATATTTAATGGAATATCATATTTTGACATTAATCATAATACACATAAATTTATTCCTACAGAATATAAATATCTTAATGATAATATATATTATAACATACCAAATGAAATTGAAGTAAGATGCTCTCAAACATTCCATTCTGAAAAGGAGTTAGCCGAATGGCAAAATAATGAAAAGAATGTCTTCAATATATTCTTTAACTACATTTATTTAAGAAATAGTAATCTTAATGATTATTCTGAAAATGAAAGAAATAATAAAATATTATTTTTATATAATAAATACAAAATAGAATATTACTCCCAAAGGGAATTGAAACTACATACTTATACATTAAGAATCAAATATAAATTATTATAACTATTATGGCTATAAAGAATATCAATGGATTGACAGATCAAGAAGTTTTATCTTATCTAGAAAATTCAAATTATATTACAAAATACTATAATGAAGCTTTAGCTAATCTTGGACAAAGAAATACAAGAGAAGAATTAGTAAAGTTTTCATCATTTACATTAAGAGAAATTTTTACAGAACTAGCAGCTTATATTGAACCAGAATTTGTTGCTTACAATAATATATTAAATGAAATCACTGATAATAGGATGGTAAATATAAGATGTAAGTCAATTTCTAATGGTATTAAGTTTGTCATTAATGAAGATAACTATAATGATAATGCTCCGTTGTTTGCAAGTTCAATTTTGAACAATAAAATAGATAATGCTTCTGTCATATTAAAGAAAAAAATAGCAATAGTAGAAAACTTATTAAAAGAGATATATAATAATGAATTTAGTCAAATAGCTAAAAATGTTAATGATAATGAAACAATATTTGATTCTTATATTTATCTTGATTTTAGAATATCTTTTATTCAAAACGGTATTAATGATACTCTAATATATGGTTCTAATGATCCAATATTTGTCTATTATCAGTTAATGACAAATTCTGGTGAAATTCCATCATATGATGAAAATTGTGTTAATGTAGTATGGCAACATAATAATTATGTAAAGTTTTCTGCCTATAGTTTTGAAATTGATAATAATGATGAGATTAGCTTTACAAAGTATTCTTTACCTTATATTACAAATAGCAGTAATAATACGGAAAATAAAGTATGGTGGATTAATGATATAGATAGTGGTATAAGTGCAGAAGCGAAGAATGCCATTAATCTTAATATTGTTGTTGCATTACAAACTAATGATAGTCAACAAGTTAAAATACTATCTGGTCTTAATGATTATACTAATAAAGAAGTTACAAGTTCAACTCATACTGCTTTCATTAAATGGATAGACAATAATGGGTATAGCTGTCAATTTAAGTTACCTTATATATCACCAAATAATATTGCAATAGATGAAGCAGCATTACTTAAGAATTCATTGATAATGCTTATTAGTAATGTTACTCAAATCGGATTACCTGACAATATATTACTTAATACATTATCAAATGGTCAAATTATAACATTATGGAAATGGAATGGATCAAATACCGATAAACCTTATGATCCATTAATGATTGATGACACATATGCATTAGTATTTAATAATCTCTCAACATTAAATGATATTATTCAATACCAATTATCATTAATCAATCAAATAGAACCTGATAACTTCTTGTTCACTTATTTGATATTTGATCAGATCTTAAAAGGAAATAAGCATGATGAGAATTCTCAACACCTATATCCAGTATTACAAAACATAAGTGGTTCTGATTATGATAATAGATATATCAACAATCTTAATTTCTCTTTAAGATATGTAAATAGTTTTACTGGAACTGCTGGTAAAGAAATTAAACAAGTACATAATACTTCATCTTCACAATTTCTACAAATAAATAATAATGAATCAAACGGAATTAATACTATAACTAATTCTATTTATAAATATGTAGAAAACAACAGAACAAACTATTATAATGAATATATTCCTAATTATAATGTTCCTGTTTTTGATATGAGTGAATTCCTCCAGAGAGATTCAAATATTATAAACAGACAAAATATTCTTTCTTTTGATAATTATGGAGTAACATATTATGGTTATATTGGAACATCATTTGATAATTTTGATAAATCTACATTTCATATAGGAACTGGCACTCATAATATTAACTTAGGAGAATATTCATTAACAAATGCTAAAGGCAAGACACAACTTAAACGTCATGATAAACTAAGTCTTGATTTTAATGTAACAGATGTTGTTGGTAGATTAAATGCTAAACAAGAACTAAATGTATCTGGCATGTCATATTTCCATAATCTTAAATGGGATATTAGAACTTTAAGTGATGGAAATATATATTATTCAACTTCATTCAATCCTCAATTCAAATATTTTGAAGTAACAGCAAATAATAATAATACTAGTGCATTATTTTCAGTTATTAATCTTGAAACTATTGAACAAGATATGCGTAAATTAGTTCGTAGTATAACAAATGAGAGTTCTACCAATATTGATGGATTAAATATGTATTGTAATATTATATTATCAACAAGATTTGATAATGTTGTATATTATTATAAATACAATGATTTAATTATACTTAGTAAGCTATTGAAATATTTAGGAATATCATCATCTAGAAATGTTGAAATTTATTCAAATACTAATGATATTATTACTGTTAATGATACACCAATGTTTCTTGTTTCAAACGGAAATGCATTATCAAAATTTATAACAATTGCAAGTACATCAGAAACTGAAACAGGTATACGAGTAGAAACAAAATTAAAATTATTTATGGGCAATAAACTTGACATTAATATAGCTGGTGATTTAGCATCATCTTCAGATAAATTGACAATTACAATTAATGAATGTTGTGCAGATACACTCAGATCAATTTGGAAATTACCTACAAATATCACAATAATATAATATATATAAAAAATATTAGAATATATAAGTAAATGATAAAGTTTTTAATTGTTGGAGCATCAAACATTGATAAATATGAAATAGTAAATACATTATTAGTCAATAAAGACTTATTTACAATAGCAAAGATATTCACTACAAAAAAGGAAACTGTATATGATGACTATCATTATTTCCTGTCAAATGAAGAATTGAATATTTGCTATAAGAACAATGCTTTATTATATGTAAATACTGATGACTATATTAGTGAAGGAATTACATTAGAATCTTTCTATAATAATAATGTTATGTTTATGAATACAGAAAATTTCAATAACATATCTAATAAAGTATTTAATCAAAACAATGATGATCTTATTATAATATGGGTTGATACTAAAAACCATAAAAACAATCCAAATATCAATAAAGAAATAAAAGAGACAAATTACTTTGTTGAAAAACTTGAATCAGAAAAACTAAAATACTTATATTTTCTAGACAAATCTCCAATTGAAATAATGGATGTTATTGTAGAATATTTGATAAATAGTGAAAAAAGAGGTGAACTAATTGAAATTTATTCTTAATTAAACTATTTTTTAATATAAAAACATTTTTTAATATTTTATATTATGAATAATACTGGTGGTGGAACCATGATACAACCAGGAAAATGGTTTAATAAGAATACAGGAGAAGAAGTATTTGTTAGAGATTCTGTCATAGATGGTGATCGAATGTTAGTATTGACTGATAAAGGTCAACTAGATATGAAAGAATTTTCCCAATATATACAGGCAGAAGAATTTGAAGGAGTACCTGATATATCTCAATTATACGGAAATAATGGTGGTCCTAATCCAAGTCTTATAAGCATGATCAATCAGGGCATTGACAAAGAAGACCAAATCAAGATTGATACATCTAGTAATAATAAAAATACTATTTCTGATGATAAGAATGTTATATTGACTAGAGGGCTTGGAAACAATTCATCAATAAAAATTGTTACAGACAACACAGAAGAAAAACCAGAAGAAAATAAAAACTATAGTTTAATAAAGAAAGTATTTGATAAATATCCAATTGACAGAACAATTAATTTTGAAATAGTTGAAGAAGAATGGCCATTCAAAGAGTTTAATATGTTAGTCAATATATTAGACGTGCCGATTAAAGATATATGTGACTATATTATTGATAATTATTTAGACAAAGAATCATTATCTAATAAATTAGTAGAATACTTAAAAGTCCATATATCTTAAATTTAGTGTTTAAATATATTATGTCTAACCTTTAATTTATGAATACCTATGAATATAAATTTGCAAAGAATATTGTTGATTTAGATAAGAAGATAACTGAAGCAATGTTTTATATTAAAGATAACTTTGGTATAATATCGGAATATGATGAAGACAATGGACAATTAAATCTATTAGTTGAAAACATCAATGAAAATGAACAGTTATCAGAAGTAAAAAAGTATATAGAAAATACCTTTGATTTAGATTACATATCAACAAATATATAAGAGTAACTTATGTTACTCTTTTTTATTTTTAATAAAATATTATATATATAACTTAACATGGATAATTCTTTATCAAAAAACTTAGTCATTAATATCTCTAAAATTGGTGATGAACCTACTTCATTATTAATGGGAGACATTAATGGAATTTTTTGTAAATATGTTAATAGCAAAAAGAATGTACTTATAGACAATATATTGAAACAATATATAAATAGTATTGTATACAATAATGCTGATAATATTAGTCTATATAAATTAGAAAACTTGAATACTGATATGAGTTTTATGGTATTATATGAACTTATAACAAATTTGTCAGTTTTACCAGAACAAGCTTTTGCGAATGCTGTAACATTAAATAGTATTAAATTACCAGCTAACATTAAAGAAATTGGTAATAGTGCTTTCAATAATTGTTCTGAACTATCAAGTATCTATTTCCCATCAGTTACAAAATTAGGATCTTATGTATTTGATGGTTGTCATAAATTAACAGGGATTAGTCTTAGTAATATATTAAATTTCTCAGAGTATGCATTAGCAAATTGTGGAATAAAAGCAGTTTCATTAAATAATTCATTGATTGGATTACCAAAGGGACTATTTAGTAATTGTAAGAATTTATATGAATTTGTAAATGAAAACATCACATATTTGTCTGATGAAACGTTTGCTGGTTGTTCATCATTAAGAAAAGTAAAAGTATCTCCATCATTATCAAATTCTCCATCAAATTATAAGATAAATGATGGTATTGATGATGATGTACCAAGTGGTGGTGGTGAAGAAGAACCAATTATAAAACAAAATGTTTTGTTAGAGAATAATTACTCAAATAATGATATTTCAGAGGTAACTCTATTTTATAATGAAGAAGGTGAATTCTCATTAGAAAACATTATAAATGATGATAGACTTTCTGAATCTTATGAGGAAAATGAATGGCAAATATGCTATATACTAAAAGAGGATCTACAGGTTGTTATCAACTTTAAAAATACTAATGAGCAATATAAGTCTTATACAACATTTAATGCATTTGAAAAAAATCGTGGTTATATGAATAATGACATTCAAGCAAATCAAAATGAAATTGTTGCTGTATATGATATTGAGAACCCATGCTCTGAAGAATATACTTTTGAAAGAATAGAAGGTGAAGATACTGATGCTATTAAGATAATAACAGAGCTAAACTATTATCTTGTTAGAGCAAATAGTCAAAATAACAATAAAATATTATATTATCTAGAGCCATCAGTCCTTGAAACAATAAAAACAAATAATAGTGATCCTGAAAATACAAAAAGAAATCTTTCTATTGAGTTGTTAGATGGAACAGAAGTATCGCTTAATGATTTTGATTTAAGTAATTCAGATAATATTAAGTTCATTATTGATAATGACTTTGTAAATGAAAACACTGGAGGAACAATGTATTATACTGTATACAATATTGATTTTTCTGTTGTTGGTTATGAAGATACTGGAGATCATACTTGGAAAAATACAGCTTCAGAAGCGGATGTAACTAGTCTTCAAAGTAGATGGTATAAATGTAAATCTATAGCAGACAATACATTGAAATTCTATGTTAAACCGCAAGAAACATTTGGAGCAAAGAATACAAAATCATCAAAGAAAGGAAATATGTTGTTTGGTGCTGGTAGTGCAAACTATATAATGCCTAATAATTTATTCAATGGATGTTATAATCTTACAGATGTTTCATTTATGAATAACATATCTCAGGTAAGTGTTGGATCATTCTGTAATTGTACTGCATTAACTGATGTACCAGAAAATCTTACTTCTGTTCTTAAGTTTGGATTCAAGAATTGTGAAAAGATAACATCTATTAATCTTTCAAATTGTACAAATATTGGTTCTTATTCATTTGAAAATTGCTTTAAGTTAGTTTCTGTAAATCTACCAAGTAGTATAACTGATCTTTCAAATAGAACAGGTATATTTATGAATTGTGAAAATCTTAGAACATTAGGAAGAATATCATCAGCTAATAATATAGTAGATACAGACATTGCATTAACAAAGGTTGGTGATTACATGTTCTATAATTGTTCAAAACTTGAATATAACAAAATTAATTTATTGGAAGAAATTGGTAACTATAGTTTTGTTGGTTGTAAGAACTTACCTGAAGTAATTAATGCAGCTAATTTCAAGAAAATCGGTAAATATGCTTTCAATAATTGTGCATCAATATCAGAATTCAAAATAAGTAATACAACTAATGGTCATTATGCTTTACCAGAAGATTGTACAATAGATGAAGGCGCATTCAGTAATTGTTCATCATTAACGCAAATAAAAATCAATACAGCATTTACAGAAAAGATTCCTGATAAACTCTTCAGTAATTGTACATCTCTTCAATCAATAGAATTTACAAAACCAATAAATATAGAATTTACTGTTGATGAAAATGAAAACTATGAATTCAATCTATCTGCATTCAATAACTGTCCTAAATTAAGTAATATTATATTAACAGAAGGTAATGATTTCAAATCAGTAAATGATAATTGTATTGTATATACTGGTAATGAAGAATATGATATTATTGTTTATGTAGCTAAAAACATTTCAAGATTCACAATTGACAATACATTTGGAAGTAAAGAATTAAGAATAACAGACAATGCTTTTGATGGTTGTAAAATAGCTGTTATTGAAATGAATAGAACAATTACAGAAGATAATGTTGCAAAATATTCAGCCCCAATGATCAACAAGTATACTTTCAATAATATATATAATTATGATTGGCATATTCTTATTAAAGCAGTTGACTTGAATTACAAATATTATTCAAAGTTAATTAATAAGAAGCATCTATGGGTAACTAATCTATAATATATAAATATATAACAAACAAAAAGGAAGATCTAAGATCTTCCTTTTTTATTCTATATACTTTCTAGTATGTTATCAATATTTGTAGTTTTTGCAGTATAATAAGACAATACTGGTTGAATGTTATTGTTTACATAGTAATCTGTATAACTGTTCATGCTATTCAATACATCATCAGGATAGTTGTTCTTATCTAATACTACTAGTTTATAGTTATACTTAAAATGCTCAAAGATATTCTCTTCACTTTTCTTTACTTTATCTGCATATTTCTTTGATGACATAACATTATGAATATATTCTCGTATATCATGATCATCTTTTATATTAAGATTGAAATCAATATCTTTCATAGCAACCCTAAACTTTTTCTTTGATTCTGGATTACTTGCATTCTTTAATATAATTGGAAAAATATTATCACCAGCATCTCCCCTAATGATCTTGTCTATAAGAATCTCCTGTGGATTGATTTCATTGACCTTCTTACATTTGTCATAGATGTTTCTAAAAATCCTGTTATTATATTCTTTTGTTATATCATTAAAGAAAAATTGTAAAGGATCCTCTTCCTCTTTATTTAGTACTGGGCAAGTCAATCCCATCTTAGATTCCCAACATACTGTAAATACTGAATCTTGACTATTGATATTTACTAATTGTGTAAGATCTTTGTCCATTGACCAGATAATACAGTTTGTACCTTCTTGATTAAGTTTGTTTGACCAATACCAGCACCAGTCATCACCTTCTATGTTTGGTAATCTGCATGTTGTTATACCATTTTCATTAAGTTTTTCCATCAGTTCTTCATAATATTGGAATATCATTTTCCAGTTGAATTCATCTGATAGATGTCTTTGTCCTTTGTAAGTAGCTGGTTGGCCTTCTTCAAGCTCATCATATATGAATTGTGGTATATCAACATTTGATCGCCAAGAACCTCCATCTGATATGAATATTATATTATCTATATCTGGAAATGTTCTTAATACCAGACTAATTGATTTCAACATTAATAACTGAATTTGTTCACATAATTCTTTATCATCTTTATATTGATTTGATAATACTGCGAAACGTGACATTAAAAGCCAATTTCCATCAATTATTAATGTGAGCTTTGATTGCTTCATCATATTAATAATCTACTATATATTTATATATAATAATATAGTTAAATTTTGACAAAATGATAAAAAATAACGATAAAAATGACATCAAAAAATATGCTAGAAATCTTAAGATTTCTAGCATTACACTCACATTAAAGTCTTAATACTAAACGATTATTCTGCGCAAACTGAATCAATAGCAACCGAATCAACACTAACAGTGTCAACAAGCTCAATTGAATCAACTAAAGTACTATCAACTTCAGCACCTGTAGTAGCTACTTTAGAATCACATGAAGCAATAAAGCTACCAAGGATCATTGCGAACATAATACTAAAAATTGTCTTTTTCATTTGTTCTTTTAAGTTAAATATATTTGTTTAATTTATCTTCTTCCTCCGAAGCGGCCGCCACCTGAATTTCCGGAACTTGGTCTTGAAGCAGGAGCAGAAGGTCGAACACCAACAGATCCCATTCTAGACTGAGTGTTTGGTCTAGCTTGTGGCTGAGGTCTTGTTTGTGTATTTGGCCTTGCTACTGGTCTGTTCTCAACAGGTCTAGAAACTCTGTTATCAGGACGACGTGTTCTATCATTTGGCCTTACGTCTGGTCTATGATTAGTAGAATGTTGTCTACCACCTACTCTATTGTCTGGTCTATGTCCTCCTACAGGTCTATCAAAACCACGATGAACACCAGGAGCAAATCTATGATCATGACGATTAGGTCTGAAATAAGGTCTATGATAAAGATGATTAAATGGACGTCTATATACTCTTACATACCAATAGTTATCATAGTAAAATGGGTAATAATAAAGTCCATTATAGATATAATATAAAAGATCACCGTTATAGTAATATGGAGTACCATATCTTATAACTACACCAAAATCTACATTTGTGTATACAACATCTGCTTCAGCTTCAACATAAATATCATCTTGAGTTGTTGCATATGTTCCTACTACACATGATTGGAAAGAAAACATAAGCATCATTCCAATAAAAAACATTAAGATCTTTTTCATTTCACTTCATATATATATTTATAAGTAACCTCTACTTTCTAATTCACTTGCTATTATAGTGGCATATTTTACTGCCTTACGACATATTTCTTTAGCCTTCTTATCATTTTCAATATATTGTGCTGCAAATAACGTTAATGCTGCTTGTCTTATAAATGCAATTCGGTCTTTTGCAATTGTGGTACCTAAGGCAACATCACCACCTTCACCAGGCCATTGTTTTATTACGCCATCAAATGAACTTTGTTGTTGAGGTACAATATCTGTATCTGGCATATTTGCTCTTTATAAATATATTTGTTATTTGTTGATTATCTTGAACATTTTAATTACAAGATTATTTACATCATAACCAATATTGTATATGTGTAAGAACTTATTTATATTTGAGTTATATAATAATAAACCATAAAACCCATGTTGAGGCAAAATTGTATGATATAAAAACATCTTATTATATTGACAATTACTATCAATATCAAAGATCATACAGTTAGTCTTAGATCTTGTAAATGAATCTAATTCCGTAATAACAGGATGCCAATGCGGTACATCATCTTCACTAAAATTAATGTTTCCATAGCCTGAGAACTTAAGCATGTCTCCAATTCTTGCTCCCTTAATGATATTTCGCAGAACAACGGTATCTTTTTCTTTGAAATTTGAACAATTGATATAAGGGATAGCAAACTTAAAATCTGTATATTCCATAATTATTCTTTATTTTTTAAAATGTTTGTTAATGTATCTATTATATAGTTTTCATTTTCTTCATTCAATTTTTCTTTCTTACTTATTTCAGATCTTACCCAATTGATTAATGTATTTTTCAACAGTCTTTCTTTATATTTATTTTTGATTTCATCATAGATATCAATAATGATGTCTTCATTGAATACATTTAATTTCTCATAAGACTTACCATTGAATGCTTTTGAATAAAGATCATACAAATGATTGATAATTATTTTCAAAACAATTGAATATGATTCAAAACTGTTTAATGAAATGTAATCACTTAACAAGACAGAATTATCAACATATTGTTCATTATTGTCTTCATCATAACAAAAATAGAAATAAGACATCTTCATATTGCAATAAATATCAATATTATTTATCTTACTAATATAGTTGTCTTTGAATTGCTTGTCATTTAATATGCATTGTAAAAGATCTCCATCACCATTCCAATAGTAAAGTATTGGTGTTTCTTTATTATTATAAAGTTCTTTGGTGTCTTTATTATATATATTTATTGCTACTAAAGAATCATTTTCCATGAATATTCTTTATTACATATTTTTCTATAATTAAAATAGTATCTTACTTAAAACATTTCAATAGTCTTCAGTATTATCTGGATTGAACTTATGCTTTCCTTTACGTGAATACTCTGTTTTTGCTGTTGAATGCTTGGGCTTACGATTCTTCTTTGTCTCAGCCTCCTTGTAGTTCATTTTCATAATTATTTAATATAAAATAAAATTTTGTTAACTATTCATATCAAAGTTCTTTCCAATCATTCTTTTACCTGTCATATAGGGATTAAGTGAAAGACCTAAGCACCAATTCCAGTCTTTATATCCAAGATAGAAAATAGTGTTTGTGGGAACATGCAAGACTTTCATGGCAATCTTATTGTCTCTTAATCTCTTCCCCAATAATGTCTCCAAATCATCAATGAGTGCATCAAAAAGATCTTTGACGTCTTCATTAAGACCTGGAGCACCCTCGTGGAATCCTTCATCCCATTCTACAATTCTATTTACTACAGCAGTTGGATAGTGGTAGAAATCCAAAACCTTGAAATCTGAAGGATTGTGTAAAATATTCATATTATATGTATTTGTTGTTATTAATATACAATAATAATATAGTAAAATATCAGAAAAATTCAATATAAACTAAGTAAAATATGTTAATAAAATCATTGAATTTTTAAACATTCTTTAACTATTTTATAATTATCAAAAAAATATACTAAAAAAGACACTTAATGAGACAACTTTTAATTGGTGATTGTCATTTTGGTACAGGTTCAAATTCTGTAACATGGTTAGAAAATCAATTAAGATTTTTCAATACACAAATTGTAGAAGTATTGGAAACTAAAGATATTGATAGAGTTGTGTTTCTTGGAGATTTGACAGACATAAGATACTCAGTTAATCAACAAGTTGGAATTGAACTTAAGAATCTAATACGAAAGCTATCTGATCAATTCAATAATATTCAATTTTTCTTTTTAGCAGGTAATCATGATTATTATAGTCCATTGGAAGAGTTTCATACCTATAATTCTTATGAACTTATTTTTGGAGAAGAATTTGTAAAATGTCATCCAAATGTAAGATTCATTAATAATGAGCCATATTTTGAAAATGGTGACTTATATCTTCCATGGTATTATACTGAGAATTTTCAGAATTTTTCGGATATATTCTACCAAATAGATGATCCAATAAAAAATATTTTTTGTCATGATGATCTCAGTAAATGGGATTATTCTAGACAAGTGATGCTTAAAGATACAAAGGTGTGGTCAGGACATATTCATTTCATTAATGCTCAACCTAATAAGAATCTTTATAATCTTGGGGCAGCATTTGCGTTCAATTTCAATGATGTAAATTCAAAACGATATGTCTATATATTAGATGACAATAATGTGGTAGAAAAAATTGAAAACATAACTACTCCCAAATTCAAAAGATATTTCAATGAATCTATATTTGATTTGGGTGAGGAAGATTTCAAGAATGCTTATGTTCAGTTATGCATATTCAATACTAATATAAACAAAGCAAAATATATTGAAAGAATAAAAGAGATCAAATCTAAATATGCAGAATATAATATAAGAATACAAATCATTGATAATTCACAGGGAGAGACATTGGAGCTTAGTTATTTCAATGCTAATATTGATAAGTATATTGAAGAGAATGTACCTGAATATTTGACAAATAAATATACAATCATAAAAGACAAAATAAATATAAAGGAAATAAAAGATGAATAGAAACAGTAGTTGTAATATGAATTGCCCATTAATGGTAAATAAAATTTATTGTATTAATGGGTATGAGAATAAAGAATATCAAAATAAATAATTTTAGAAGTATATACGGAGAACAGTTTTTTAATTTTGAGGATCTAGAAGGACTTATTAAACTATCTGGTATTATAGGTAGTGGTAAGACAACTGTTGGTGAAGCAATCTTATGGGGTCTATATGGCAAAGTAAAAGAGCATCGTAATGGGGATTTAGTTGCTTGGCATACAAAGTCTAATACTTGTGGTGTTGAGCTTAATCTCATATCTAAAAACAAAGAAATCCATATAAATAGATCAATGACAGCTCCATTAGAAGTTACAGTAAATGGAAAACAAATTGCAGCATCTAACAAAAGAGATACTCAAGAAATATTGGAAGAAGAATTCTATGATGTACCAAGATTGGCTGTAGAGAAAATGTGTATCATATCATTTAATGCATTCAAAAACAGTTTAGCAGCAATGAATCCGGGAGAGACTCGACAATTCTTAGATGATATTTTTGGATTTAAGACTTTCACGGAATATAATAATCAAATTGTTATTGAAAGAAAAAATCAAATAAATGAAAATGCCCAATTGAATGCTATATTAAATGAAAATCTTAATCAAATAGAAAATCTTAAGTCTAAGAAACTCACACAAACATTACAATTGGAAACATCAATAGACATCAATGGAATAAAAAACAAAAGAGAGAAATTGATAGAAGAAGGAGTAAATCTAAAGAACCAGAAGAATAATGATATTCAGAAAAGAGATGAGAAAGTAAAAGAATTTGATACTAATATAAAGAACTTACAAAAGAAGATGATTGAAGTTGCTACACTTGGTAAACAAGCAAAAGACAATTTCAATACATTCAAATTTGGTAAATGCCCTACATGCGGTCATGACATAGATCCTAACCAGATCAATACTTATAAAGATACTATGAACCAATTGGCAGATGACTATAGAAAATATGAAGCAGACAAAAAGGAAATAGAATCCCAGAAATCAACTTTTCTTAATGAATCCAATACTCAAATAGAACATTATGATGAACAAATGGACAGTCTTAGAAAAGAAATATCTAATATTGATGCAAGTATAAAGTCATATAATGATTCTGTACAGTTATTGCAAGACAACTATGATGAACTAATAAAAGAATATGAAGAGAAAAATATCGTATTACAAGATAAGATTAGAGTATCGGACAAAGATATTGGGGAATGGAATGATATGAATGAATTGTTTAGCAAGACTTTGAGATATTCATTATTAGACACATTGATACCACACATCAACAAATCAATCAAATATTATATGAACAAACTTAATCAGCTATATAAT
Organism: uncultured Bacillota bacterium; assembly: GCA_900317975.1. Classification (GTDB taxonomy): domain Bacteria; phylum Bacillota_I; class Bacilli_A; order RF39; family UBA660; genus RUG343. The sequence goes on along the minus strand of ONIZ01000001.1, from coordinate 390,483 downwards.
GTTGAATATGATCAGGAGTTTAAACCTCATATCTATTTTGATGGTAATCCTAAAGAAATAAGTTATTCAGATCTTTCTACAGGACAAAAGAAATCATTGGATATCGGAATTATCTTTGGAATTATTGCTAATGTCATATCAAATGTCGAATTCAATATATTCTTCTTAGATGAATTGTTTTCTAATATGGATAGTGAAAGCCGTAATATAATGCTTGATCTATTGAAGAATAATCTTAAAGATAATCGTACTATTTTTGTAGTAAATCATGCAGAAATGTCAGATGATTTCTTTGATCATAAGATAAGAGTCAAACTTGAAACTAAGAAACTTACACAAAAAGATGAACCTATCATTATTTATTCATCAAAATATGAAAAAATCTTTTAGAAATTACTCAAAAATCACAATAAAATAATATTATTAAATAAATAAAGATGTTAATTAGAAAAACACATAATAATTATATATTAAATTTTAATTATGATAGAGAATGAAAATAATTTAGAACAACAACTACAAGGACAAATTCCTGAATATGTTGAAGAAGCTCCAGAAGCTCCAGAAGCTCCTAAGCCAGCTGAAGAACAAAAACCAAAGAAAATACATGTTGATGATATTCATTTGCCAAGTATGGGCCCACGGATTGATAAGGATGCCGAAGACAAGTTCAATCAAGAACATCATATATCAAGACTTGGTGAGTCAATATTCAAGAATGCAGAAATTCGTGACGGCTGGATGGATGTAGATAGACAATACTTAGGTGAAAGAGATGTATTCTATCCTGAGGACTGGCAGTTTAAGATTCGTCCTGCAACTGTAGAAGCTATACGTAATTGGTCTACAATTGATGATGAGAACGCAAATTCTGTTGATAGAGTATTTAATGAGATCTTAAAGAGCTGTTTTGCTATACAAACAAGTACAGGACCACTCCCATGGTACAATATTAATGCTTGGGATAGATTCTTCTTTATCTTATTGATTAGAGAATATACATTTATCAATGGTGATAGTAAGATTGAATATAGTGAAGATTGTCCTAACTGTGATAATCCAGTAACATTTACATTGACTTCTGGTAATCTGTTGTTTGATATGCCTGATCCTGATGTAATGCCTATGTATAATAGAAGCAAACGTATATGGGAAATTGATCCTGAAGAGTATGGATTACCAATGCAAGGCGTAATTACTCTATGGTTACCAACACTTGAAAAGGATATCAATATTAGACAATGGTTAGCAACTAGATATCAAGAAAAACCAGATCGTAATTTTGATCCAGTATTGATAAGATTCTTGCCATGGTTCTTACCAAAGATATCTAAGGATGATACAATAGCTCAAAGACAAATAAGAGAATTCAAACGTAAATTTGATTCATGGGATATTGATACATTTAAATTTATGGATGATGTCATTACAAATATTATTGTAACACCTGATACAAAGCTTATACAAAAATGTCCAACTTGTGGTGAGGAAGTAACTTCACTTATCCGATTTCCAGATGGACCAAGCTCTTTATTTGCTATGGAGAGTAAATTTAAGAAATTTGGTAAAAAATAAACTATACATATCTAGAGATTGGCATATAGCGCCATCAGAAATAGATAGACTGGTTTATTTTGAATATGAACAAATGCTGGAAGATATCAATGAGTTCAATAAAGAACAAGAAAAGAAGAGTAAGGAAGAAAGAGAGCAATATGATAATATGATGAGTAAATCAAAAATGAATACAAACTTCAATAGTATGTATAAGAATGCTCAAAGCTCATTACCTAAGGTATCTATTCCAAAGCTATAAATAAAATATAAGAGAAGTACTTATTATATGAGTATTTCTCTTTATTTTTAATTATATATTAAATATAATTTGTACATTTTTATATGTCTACAAAAGTAACTGATAAAATATTTGCATATTCATATAATCCACCAACAAATCCTATTGGAGATGAATTTGAAAATTCATTAATTATAGTTGGAAAAGAACAACAAATTTGGCAGCCATTGACAAATTCATATGTTGGGATTGGGTTATCAAGATTTAATAGTGTTGCTGATAGTATCAATAATATACCTAATCTATTGACAAGTACTCATATTTGGGGACAACAATTTTCTTATGACAGTCTAACTGGCAAGTTTAATGACATACAGGGTAATATTGATGTTCAAGGTAATATATCAAATGTCTACAATATAATACCAAAAACATCTAATAACTATAATATTGGAAATAGTCTTAATTATTTTGCTGAAGGCTATATAACATATCTTAAAGGATATACGTATAATGTCATATTGACTAATTTCAAGTCAAATTCATTTCTACAACCATTAACCCAGAATGACAAAAATAAAATGTATATGATATTTGGGTTACCTAATGGAAAACTATGTTATTGTCCAGAGTTTAAGATAACAAATTTAGGAACATCTGACTCTAATAATGTCATTTTATTGTCTCGCTCATCTAATAGTATAGGCCTAAATACACTTAATACTTATATTCCAATATTATATGCAGATGGAAATACTTATGTAAATGGAAATAGTTATATAAATGGAACTTCTTATGCTCAAACAACATACACTATTCAATCATCACATGCAAATAAATTCATTAAACATGGAGGTACAAACATTCAAATATTATTAGCAAATGGTGAGGTATTTGATAGATCTAATCTTGTTGAATATGCAACAGCATATTGGGCTAATATGCGTCTATCAGAAACTGCCAATACTAGTGCAACACCCCAATTTAGAAGTGTTTCATTAAACTGTGCGATGGATAGTGATTCATATACCTTAAAAGTAAATGGAACATCATATTTGAATGGAAAACTGACAGTTGCTAATAATTTAGATGTAAATGCTATTAATGCAAATGGATCAGTTACAACATCACAAAAATTTATTTCAACAAATGGTGGTCTTCAAATTGCTAATTTAGCAAATAGTGAAAACTATATATTGAAAGCAGATGGAACATATGTATTACTTTCTTCTATAAATAATGATGATCATAAGGTTGAAATCAAATCATTCAATAGTGGATCTAATGCTACAGCATATTTAATGCTTACGGGCTCTAATCCAAATGATCTATCTTATGGTTATATCCTTCAAAATAAATTACAATATGATACACAAGCAGGTATTTTAGAAGTCCAAGATGGTGTAAGAATTCTATCTATAGATAATAATAGATCTACTTATTTATTGAATGCTGATGGTGGTATCACATTTAATGATTTCCTACATACACCATCTACTGCTATTGGATCTAAATATCAAGGTGCTTATTGGAATGGGTCATCATTTGCTGCATGTCAATATGCTACATATGCTTATACTTATGCTGGTACTAAATATCATTTAACTTACTATAAAGAAAACAATACTATAGCAGCATATGAAACAACAATTGGATCAACAACAAAGGGAATGTATCTTAATGCCGGTGTTCCAACTGTAATGACATATGAACTTAAATCTCATGTTAATACAGGACAAACTGATCATTTTGCTTTCTATACAAATGATAATATTATAGGTACATATACTGGTTCAGCTGGATCTGCTACTAAAGGTATATATTTTAATAATGGTGTTCCAACTATAATGACATATGAACTTAAATCTAATGTTAATACAGGACAAGCTAGCCGATTATCATTTTATACATCTAAAGATACAATTACAAATACATCAATTTCAACTGATGGTAATTATCTTGCTAATATTAATTATCTTACAATAAATGGTAATAATCAAACAAATTATAGATTAAAGGTAACAGGAAAATCATATGTTGAAGGATCAAGTTATGTTAGTGAAAATATTGTAGCTACTGGATATGCATATGCTAATTCATTTATAAAGAAAGGAGGAACTGGAAATAATGTTCTTCTTGATAATGGAACTACAAAAGCTATAGATACATTTAATGGTGATCATAAGGTTGAAATCAAATCATTCAATGGTGGATCTAATGCTACAGCATATTTAATGCTTACAGGTTCTAATCCAAATGATCTATCTTATGGTTATATCCTTCAAAATAAATTACAATATGATACAGTATCAGGTATTTTGGAAGTCCAAGATGGTGTAAGAATTCTATCTGCTAACAATTCAAGTTATTTATTAACAACGGATGGCACATATGCTTATATAAAATCAGGTAATGGTATTTCTATATCAAAATCAAATAACAATATTGAAATTTCTACAGATGAAAACTATGAAAAAATTACTGTTACTACAACATTAACAATAGAAACTAATTGGAAAGATGCATACACATTTAATAATACATTTACAACAGGATTATATTCTGCTCTATTATATTCTACAACTTGTGGTTATTATTCTGGAACAATGACAATAAATCCAAATCTATCTGGTAATTATACAGATGAAATAATGTTGCATGGTGGTAATGGTACAAATAGATTATATTTAAGAACAATCGGAAATAAATTACAAATTGCATGTGAAACTAATAGTATATCAAATACATCATGTACATTCACATTCAAGAAAATCATATAATCAAAAAAGGAAGAACTTAAGTTCTTCCTTTTATTTGTTATATCATTTATCTTCGAATATTCCACATTGATGTAGAAGGAGAACCTACCATGACATCAATATTAGCTCCAGACTTGTTGTTGATTGTTTCAATCCATTTAAGTTGAATGAAGTCCTGAGGATTAAGATTCATTTCCTGCATATATGCTTTATCTGCTTTTGCTCTCTGACGTTCAGCTTTCTCTCTTGCCATCTGTACTTCTGCTTCTCGCTCCTGTGTTTGTTTTGCTTGTACTGCTTTTGCCGTTCTGTTCATTTCTGCTAACTGTTCCGTATTAGGCAAAGCTTTACCAATTGTTACCTGTTTGATCACTACAGGGAATTTTTTATTCTTTGACAACTCAGCAACAAAATCCTGCATCTGTTTCAATACCTTTGCATCAATATCATTCAAGATCTGTCTATTGCTCATCAAATCAAATGGGCTATGTTGTGAAATATGATCTCGCACAATATTACAGTAATAATTATACAAGTTTGTCATAAACCATTGCTTACCATAGTTTTTCAAAAGAACAGGTGACTTTCCTGCTTCAATCTGAGTGATAATAACAGTATGAAAATCCAAAGGAGTATTATCATCACTAACAAGATCCTCCATATTCACTTGCCATTTTACTGGGATGATCTTAAAGGTATCGGCATAAGTTGTGATTGCACACCAAGTAAGACCAGATTCTACAGGAGTCATATCAATACCACCATGCCCAAAGAACCATGGCTTATACGTTAATACGCATTCCTCACCAACATTGGGAGCAACCTTCCTACAAGAAGTCATACTCATAACAAACATACACAAAATCAAAAAACTAAAAATCTTCTTCATAACTTAATATTTTTTTAGATTAAACTTTATTATAATTCTTTTATGATAATTCCTTTATGTCTTTATATAAGTATATCATTATTTCCACAATAGTTTTAAATAGTAATATTACTAAAGCTATTGGCCATAATATACATGCTAAAGTATTTATTGTCACTCTTTGACGTTTACTTAGACGTTTACGAAAATTTTCAAATTCTCCATTAAATATTATAAATATATAATATCCTATGACTAAATAGCTAAATAAACATACCAATATAACAGCAAGTATATTCAATAAAGATGTTAGATTATTCATATTTCATAATTTTATTTTATTTTCCAACCAATTTGCATAATCCGCATGTGAGACAAAAATATCTGAACAATGATCATCAATATAAACCATATTTCCAGACAAATCTCCAAAATATTCATCTTTAACAGTGACTTTACCAAGAGGCTTGACTTTTACAACCTCCTCTAAATATTTCTCAATGTATTTCATACTTTTTATGTTTCATATTCTGGGTTATATTTCTTATAATAGCATCTACTTAGTTTCCGATAGACATCTTTATTACAATAAGGAAGTATTGTATCTGAAGTAAAGTCAGGATAGAAATTCATAATAAATGATCCTACAGCTTGACTTCTGCTCTTACCTGCTCTACAATGAATGATGAAGTTTTTGTCAATGTTTTTCTCAATGAACTTGAAAAGCTTCTCAGCCTGATTCATTGTCAATCCTGTAAAAATATGTCCATTATACTCCATCTCATCTGTGGATATATCATCAAACTCAAGATTGATTACATTTTCATGGTCACTTGAGAAATAATGACAAGTATCACCTTCATCAAGATAGTAGTTAAGACACTCAGAAGTACCTATAATTGATATATATGCATAGTCTTTGTTGTCTTCAATATTTGAATCATTAAGACCAATATATGCACAATAAATATCAAATAGCTTCTGAGATAATACTTTTATAGTCTTCATAAAATCAATATTTATGTGGCATACATATCCACATTATCAAATAAACCAATAGCCCAGGAAATGTTGTTGCACAAGTCAAAACTAGATATATAATCCTGACTAATACGATATCCATATTGAAGTATTCTGCAAGCCCAGAACATACTCCGCCAAATACCTTGTCATCTCCTAATGTTAATTTTTTACTCATATTTATATATAATTTATTTTATGATTCTTTCTTTAATGGATTTGAGCCAATTTACAAATTCATTTCTCAATTCGGATCTTATATTACCACCTGACTTGATTACCGATATTAAAGTTTTCGTTCTGAATGAATCCTCTTCACTCCAAGCAGGTTCTGTTGAAGTAAACTTTTCATCAAGAGAATTAAGCCACCCAATTCGTTCATCCTTTCCTTCTTTACTAATATAAGACATTTGGTCTACATCCCGCATTAAAGTAAAAGCCATTGTTCTATCATTATCAGTCCATTTGGCTTTCTTCTCACCTTGTTTTTCAAGCCAAGATACCATATCTTTTACTGAAACTCCGCCAATTGCAACTCCTAATCCAACACTACCTCTAAAGTAATCTATTATTTTTTTCCTTATCTTCTCATCCTCAGATTCTGTGAGTTCAGGGAAGATTCTTTCCAATGTTGCTTTAAGATGTCGGTCTTCATCTTTATAAGCAACCATTGCTATTTCAAGAGCTTCTTTATATTTATTTTCATATGTGTCCATAATTTTCTATTTTTTATTTTAATCTGTTTCAATATCATATCCCAGATAATCTTGCCAATCATAATGATGACCACATGCAATTCTCAGTTTTTCCCATTGATGTTTGAACCAATAGAAATTCAATACATAGATTTTAACCCATAGCCAAAATGGGCAAGTCATAAAATTAAAAACTCTACGGAATTTCTTTGTAAATTCATAACAATCTTCTTTATAATCCCAAGGCATTCCAGTAGATGGACTTTCTTTAAGACATCCTCCCCATAGTAGAAGATTGACAATTGTCTCACCTAAGCACTTAATAAAATGCTTCTGAGTATTACGAAAATAACAACTCTCTTTATCAAGCAACTTGCAAATAAGCTTCAATTCAGAATAAGAAAAATACTTAAAGAATTTCATATTGCATTAATTATTATTTGATTACTTAGACTCAACAAATGTTACAGATCCTTGCATTACACCGAACAAAGAGCTTTCTTTGAATTTCTTTGTCTTAGGAACATAATCAGAATCCATAGGTTCAACAAGATACCATAAGTTAGCATCATCTTTCCATGTAGCTTCTACAAGTTTTTCGCCAGGCTGTAGCTTAATAGTTACATTTCCACCAGCTACGCGACTGACATACTGCTCACATGAAGCTAAACAAAATACTGCAAATAAACAAAATAAAATCTTTTTCATATTTATATATTAATTTCTAAATGATATTTACCAATTGTTAGCATACATATAAGCATAGGACAAAACTTCTGAATATGGTTGCTTATGTACCTCAATAAATCGTATGTCATAATCATTTATCTTCTCACCATCAATATTGTAGTTCAGTGAATGCTTAAGACTTTCAACTGTCTGGCCACCTTTACCAATCCAAAGACCAGGACGGAATGTTACAATGTAGATATTATTATCAACCACAAACAAATCATTCAAATGACCCAATAAATTAGTCTCATCTGTGTCATACATCCATCGAGCCACACCAGCACAAACATCATCCATCTGTTTCTCATTCTTCCCTATATCTGCTAGCCAACGCAAAAAATAATAGTTCTTCGGATGAACGTTCAGATGCTTTTTCAAATACTTCTTAATCCAATTCTTCAAAATCTTTTTCATATTTCTAATTATTATAATTATTACATATATAATATAGTAAAAAATCTTGAAAATTCAATTTTCAAATTATTTTTATTACATTGGACTTATATCTTCATAATAATCATTAATAATATCTTCAAAACCTTCTAATAGATCATCTTCTTCAATTAATGGGTGACCTTCATATTTCTCATAGATCTTATCAATCTCTTCTCTGATTCTTGATATGATTTTTTCAGCGGTCATATATGTTGGCTTCATAGTTATTATATATATTAAAATAATGATGCATAATAGAATTCAACCAACTTACGTTTCCATTTTTTAGGAGCATATTTCTCAATTGTCTTACGATGGTTGAATGCCCATTTATAATTGTCTAATTCATCAATAGGAATCCATTTTACAGAATCAACTTCATTTTCTTCTCCACCTGTCTTATTGACATATTCTGGTTTGATCTTTCCAAGGAATGCGGTATGTCTGATTGTTACATTTCCATTATTGCATTCCTCAGGTTCTGTCTCTACATGTTTGATCTTCAGGTCTTTTGTATCAATAATAAAGCCACATTCCTCAAAGATCTCTCGTTGAATACCTTGTTTAGAATTTTCAAATCGTTCAAGATAACCACAAGGGGCATTCCAATAGCCTTGATAGTCTGGAGTACCTTGACCACGAAGATTAGCTAAGATAGAATATTTACCATCTACAACTGCAAAAATGAATCCTGATACTGCAACAAATCTTCCATCATAAATAGTCTTTGGAGTTCCTTTACAGAGATATTTTACATAATCATTTTGAGAAGCAGTTGCATCTGTTACATTTTCTGGAAGCCATGCTTTATATGGTCTATTGTTTCTATATTTTCCGGCTCTTTCGGTTATAGATAATAGAAGATCAATTCGTTTGTTAATTAATTCTTTTTGCATTGTTTCTAAGATTTATGTTATGATTGTTTTCCGGATTTTAAAAGCTCAAGTTTTAATCTGTGGATTTCAGTAGCTAAAATTTTAATCTCTTCATTCTTAGATTCAATAATTTTTCTAAAATTTGCTTTCTCATTAGCAAAATCTTGCTGGACATTATTAAATGTTTCTTGAAGCTTTATGAAAGCCGCATCTGATTTTCTATTGATAATATAAGCATAGATCTCTATTGATACATGTACAATCATTACAATCAATAACAGAACAGCCAAAATATAAATTAATGTTGTCATAGTTTTTATATAATTATTTATTTTTTAGATTCTCTTCCGCAATACAATGAGCATGCTCGCTCTACAAGCTTATTAAGATTCTCCATGTCAAGTTCTGCAACCATTCTTTCGGCGGACCCCATAGTTCCATAATTCTTACAGTTATATAACCATTTCTCCCACATATGATGACCAAGAGAGTACTCCCATTTATCGGTATTGGTGTTATCATACCCATTGAATACGATTGCTGCTTCGGTCATTGACCACCGGTTCCACATGTAAATCATGAAACTCAAAACTTCTTTACGCTCATTCATAATCTTTAAGTTTTAATTATTAATTACATATATAATATAGAAAAAAATCCAGAAAATTCAATTTCTGGATTACTTATTTTCATATTTCAATGTATATTTAAGATCAAATAATTTTGTGAGCTCCTTAAGAAGATTCTTCCAAATTTCTATGCATAGTTTTCTTGTTTCATTAGAAGAAGATGTTTCAAGATTTACTCTTATTGCTTCAATCAAATTATATATATGTTTATTGATGTCATAATAATAGATCTTTGAAATTTCTTCATTTTTTACAAGTCTTGCAATTTCATATGTCAAGTTATCTGACCGCGGTCTAAGATTTGAATAACCAGTTGAATTATGATCCTTTTCATTTACAATGCAATCATAAATCAAATTCATAAAATTCAAAACCTGAAACTTTGATTCAGTAACAGTTCTTGAACCTATGACAACATCTGGATAATCTGGAACAATCTTAATCATTTTCTTCATGCTTATTTTTTCTTGTTAATTTCCACTGATTTATAAACTGTAGTTGATATGGTAATAATTTAATTGATTCTTCTTTTCCTGTTTCTTTATTCTTTATCTTTACATAATTCTCTATGAATTCTTTTATTGTACACATTATTTATAATTATTATGTTTTTATTCACATATTGCTTCTCTTAATTTATCATCATCATACATTGCTTCATTTACTTTAATCTTCTTTAATTCTTTCTTCTCATCATCCCATTCATATCCTGCTTCATGCATTTTTTGGAACAAGAAAATACATTGTTCTTTAGTAGCTGGATGAATATTTTCTATATCATGTCCTTGTTCACTTTTATAGAAATTTCCATCAAATCCGATAAAACAACGTGAATTAAAGAAGTCTAAACCACGCTCTTTGTAAATAGCAACAAATGGAGTTATAAAGTTTTTATCTTCAACCGCAAGTATATCACCATCCTTTGCATCTTGAATAGTCCAGTTATGACTATTACTATCAACTAATGAAATATCTGATTTTCTACCATTTTCAAACAAATAGTTTTCATCTTCTAAATCTATTCCAATTATTTTGTCAACATCAATCCCATTAGTAATCCAATCTCCAATATTGAAATTTGGTTTATCAATATCATCTTTTCCATAATTTACTAATTCTTTCTTCTCAAAGTCAAAAGTATATCCAGTATTAGACATTGCCTTCATTAGAGTATCATATTGCTCTTTGGTTGCGGGATAAATATTATTATTGGTAAATGGCAGTCTTCTATCATAAAATTCAAATCTATGTTTTGTAAATCCACAATAAGCAAAAGGATATTTACCATCTTTAACTGTACCATCAAAAATACAAATATTACCATCATCTGTAGCAAGTACATCACCATCCTTTGCATCTTTGATAATGTCCCATAACCTCCACTCATCTTCAAACATTTTTGAAGAATAGCCATTTGTATGCTTATATATACCATCCTTGTAGGATAAGATTTGTTGAATGGTTCCATTCTTATCTACTACCCAATCACCAACCTTAAACTTTGACTTTAGTTCATCCTTATCAATAAGTTTCTGCTCGTTTTGCATTGCTCTTAAATAGTATTCGCTTTCATGCCAATGATTTTGAATATAATTAAGCTGGGTATCATATTCTGTTGATATAGAACTACCTGTAAGTTCTTTCCATTCATTGCCTAAATCCCATATAGCAAGAATAATTTCCTTTGAAGGAATATTATAAATGGGCAACTCACCTTGCCTTTCAAGCCAAGCAATCCAAGATTGAATTTGAGGACATTTATTTCCTGTTTGAATATATGGTTTAGCTAGAATCTTACAATGTTCCAAAAGCTCTTTCCTTATCATCTCATCCTCTGACTCTTTGAGTTCTGGGAAAAGAGTTTCAATTATAACATTACAGCCGCTCATAGGCTCTGATGCTTTGTATAATGCTGCTGCTTTTCTAATAGCCTCATCATAGGCTCTTGCCTTTTTTTCCAATGTTTTCATAAAGCTTTAAATATTTGGTTTATAATTTCTTGTGCTATTAATTTTTCTTGTGATGGCAAAACATTATGCCCAATTCCGTCACAAATTTCTTGAGTCATATTAACAGATGCTTTGCTAAATACAATTTTCCATTCTTCTCTTGTCATAACTTTATTATTTCCATTTTTTAATAATTCCTAAAGCATTCACAAAATACCAAGAATTACACCAATCACAACACCTATGATTACCTACTTTTCTAAGTTTATTACCACATTTTGGACAATAGATATCACGTTCTAACCAATATATCCAAATAATACATAAAATAAATATAATACTAAATATCAATACCATAATTATTTTCCTCCTAATCTTTCTTTAATGGATTTGAGCCAATTCATACATTCTCTAACTTCAGTAATATCAGCATAATACTTCTTGCCTTCATCCAAATACTTACATATTCTTTGTACCTTAAATGTATCTTCTTCACTCCACGCAGAACTTACTTTTTCATCATTCATCATTTTAGTGAAACAATAGTCCATTTCAGGTTTGCCTTCATCAATAACATGAAACTTCTTCAACTCCTTCTTTTCACCATCCCACTCATATCCTGCTTCCTTCATCTTTTTAAATAAAAGATCACGCTGTTCTTTGGTGGCTGGATGCAGATCTTCTGTCCACTCATTATTTCCTGTACTTCTTATAAATGTGTTATCACTTAATATGCCACAATAACCATAACTTTTACTCATAAAAATGAAAGTTCCATAACTCCCAACAAGAACATCACCATCATTTACATCCTGAATAGTCCAAAGTCTAAAATCCCGGTCTGCATAATCATAGCTATCTGTTCTTCTTTGTCCATTTATTTCAACAGATTCATAAAAATCTTTATTATTTATAATCTGCATGATAATAGCGTTGGTTCTATTGATAACCCAATCACCAATCTCAAACTTAGGTTTAACTGTATCAACAGATTTCTGCTTGTCTTGCTTTTCAAATTTTGCATCAACTTGTTCACATAACCAAGTTATTTCTCCAAAATTATGACGGTTTCCTTGTGAATCAGTAAGTTGAAGGTATCGAATTCCTTTTTTCTCGGATTCTACATTAACAAGAAAATAACAATCTTGTCCAATACAATTCTTTGTAATATTATCAACACGGAATACTGCCTGGCCATCTGAGATAATATCTCCTATATTGAATTTATGTTTCTTCTCACTTTGCTTTTCAAGTTTGACACATAATTCATTATTTTTCTGTATAAGTTTATCAATCCGTTCATGTGCATTATCTAATCCTTTTGATAAAGAATTAACTAATTCATCTTGCTTTTCAAACCAAGTAAGCCATCGTTTATAATCACTGTTGCTGCCCGCTGGTTCATAACCTTCAGCACCTTCCTTTAGGTGTTTAATAAGTTCTTCCTTTATCATCTCATTCTCATCTTTTTTAAGCTCAGGAAATATAGTCTCTGCTAAATGTATGGCTATTACATCATTCTTCATGCCATCTTTAGACATTTCCATTTTTGCTCTGTCAAGAGCCTCGTTGTATTTCTTTTCGTAGTTCATATCACTTATCTTTTAATTATTTAAATAAGTTTACTCATTAGTCATTTCCATAATTACCGGATTATTTTTGAACATCTTCTGAAGATAGCTGATTCCGGAAATCTTGTAAATCATTTTACTTGAGATGTTCTTTGAGAAATAAAGCGCAACCAGATCAAAGAAAATTGCTGTCAGCATCCACAATGAAAGAGGATTACTGATAGCAATAAGATTCATTACCAACAAAAAATAGAAACCGAAAGAAAATACTAATGACTTCATATCTTTAAAATTTTAATATTAATTACAATAATAATATAGTAAAGATATGAAAAAATTCAATAATAATATGTTAAAATATTAGACTTTAATAAATTGTTTGCCATTAGTAATTATCCAAGAACTACCTGTATCTACACAAGCAAACTTTCTATCATAGTCAATATATAAGTTATCTGGATCATTTTTAGACCAACGTGAATGACCGAATACTTGCCATATTCCTGAAATTTCAGCTCCATTATAAAACCATTCTGATAAGTCTGCCCATATACAACTTCCATCTGAATAATCACCACCACGTGAATAAGATGCCATCCAAAGATTTGCTTCACCTTGGAAATTACCTTTTAGTTTGTTCAACTTGTCTGCATCAGGTGTCATGTCTCTAAGCATTTCACAAAAAGGAATTTGAGACTCTTTCATCTTTCCAAAATTAGTTTCTAAGCCCATCTTACCATGAAACTGAAGATGATTCAACCAATATTGTGTGACACCAGCATGAGTATATAAGAACTTTTCATCATCAATTATTTCTTCATATGCAACATTGAACATATCAAAATTATCCAAGAATATCTTTTTGATAATATCATAGTTCTTATTATCTACCCTACATTTATAAGGAGCATCATACCAATAATGCATATCATGATTTCCAAAAAGAAGATGCACTCTATTGTCAGCTTTGGCTACATCTATGATTTCTTTGAAATTGTCAATTGCTGATTCTTTATCAATCCCTTCAAATGAATAAGGATCAACATAATCACCAAGAAAGACTATAACAATATCTGGATAGTCTTCCTTAGTATATTTTTCAAAAACTGTTTTCCAAAATGTTCTACCATGAACATCAGGAATTACTATTGTATGTATGTTATCCATAATTTACCAGTGAGAATAATCAGTTATATTTTCAGATTCATCACAAATAAAGCATTTTACCGTTTTAGCACAACCAAGACCTGTTAATGAAAACTCAACAGATATATGTCCACCTATTGCACCAGAATAATGTCTATGTTTCTTTTCAAATTCTACTGCCCTTTGATATTCAGTATCATTCAACTCAAATTTCTTAATCATAATATCTAAAGTTTACCCCAATAAATTTTTACATAATATTCCTTTGTGTCAACATCACTTTTAGTGTTCGTTTTCATCTCAATTTCTAAATATTGTTTTTGAAAAAAGTCTCTAAAATATTTAACATCATCATTTTTTAATATAACATATCCTTCCCAACTATTTAAACCTTTTTTAGCATTACATTTTAAACCAGCTATTGTGTAGTTTATAAGTTTAGCATGAGATTTTTCCCATTCCTTTTCAATGTTTCTATAATAAATATCAGTTAAATTAGATAATTCAGTATCTAATGATAATGTATTATCTATATCTAACTTTTGATCCTTTTTATAGATTATCTTTCCGCATTTTGTGCATTGCCATATAGAACGATTTCCATTATGTTCATTAATTTCATCCCCATAAATATTTTGTCTAAAAACATAATTATGAGAGCAAAATATCTGTTTTATAAAATTAAATATATTCATAATTATTCTCTGTATTTAAGATTATCTAACCATTCCATTTCCTCACTATATGAAATAAGATGTTCTTTTTCAAGTTGTAGAAGAGCAATCTTAATTTCTTCAACCTTTCCATGATCTGATGCTGTCCAACTTTTCATAATAATATTTTGTTTAAATGACGTTTTTACATACTTCTAATCTACTTTCGATTTCTATTGAATGATTATAAGGATTCTGAATAATTTCTGTTGTAATAAGATTATTCTTTTCAATTTCATCAAATAATTGCCTATGACTAGACTTTACAAGATGATCCATATATATATCTTTATTATAACCATTATGCAACAAATCAAATTCAGAAACATAACTTCTATTTTTTAGTTGTATAGGTTCTATATGTTGTTCATATATCTTAACATTCATAGGAGAAAAATCTAATGGATAATATGGAATGTATTTTACAAATTGATTCCCATATTGATGTAATTTGCCACCTAACCAATCTTGCCACTTAGGCTTAAGATCTGGTCCATCAAGACAACAACAAATTGTATATAATATAAATATACTTAATAATATATAAATCATAGGCTTTTTCCAATTTCTAATCCAGTTTGATATGCTTTCTCAGGACTCACTTCAAATGGTTTGTCTCCAAATATTGGATGTGAAGTACCATAAGTTTTATAAATAATATCGCATACATCTTGATTATAATATCCTGCAAAATACCCAAAGTTTCTCTGAGCAATTTCTGTAGCTTCATCTATTGAACAATTATTACATGTAACAATATACTTAATATACTCTTTGAAGAATTCTTGTGCTTCCTCATTATTTTCCTTAGCGAGTTTCAACCCCAAATTAAATACTTCGCCAAATGTATTATATGTTTTTCCTTTATAAATCATAATGTATTAAAAATTATATTTATTATATTTAATTAAATTCTTGCCCAGTTAATAACTTAAAACATGTTTTGAATCCTTCTTGATAAGCATCCATAATAATATTTGTCATTTCCACAACTTTGGGTTGTACCTTTGCAAATCCTTCTTGCATTTGTTTTCTTACATCTTCTTCAGTCATAATTTATTATTTTAATATTATTTTATATGCTTCTTCTTTTGTGTCATAGATATTATCTTCATTTATCCATTTTGTTTTTCCACAATAGCGAATCTTATACTTTACTGAAACTACTATAGAATCTTTATCATAAGATGTTGCATTTGCTTGTACCTCATTCAAATATACTCGTAATGGAACCAACTTATTATCTTGTTTTCTTTTTACTATAATATATTTGAAACTTCCTATTTGATGATGACATCTTATTAATAGATCTTTATGTGACATAGGCATTATATTTTAATATCTGTCCATTCCGTAACTTTATGTACTCCTGCAGCTGTTGCGTTAAAACAATCTATCCAAGTTTTTGTAGCAAAACTATAGTGAGAATATCCAAGAATAGATACACCATCCTTTTCTCCACAACGTACTAAATATAAAGGGCTTATTGCATAATTATTTGCCCAATGTTTTGTCGGAATCTCAGTTATCGGTTTCCAAGAAAAATTGATTGTTTCCATATTAATTAGTTATTAAATTATTTGACATTCACTTATTTAATATTATATTATCCGAAATGAACGTAAAAATTATTGTCTCCAATTGCCCCATAATATTCTCGTAATTTCTTTTCAAGCTTTGGTGTCAATTCATTTTCACTAACATATTCACCAAGTTCATAATCATAATAACTTAGATATCTTGATTTCTTTACTTCTTCAATAAGACTATCTACAGTATAAAACTCATTTTCTGAATCTCTTTGGTTTCTCCACCATTCAAATTTTATATTAACATATATATCCCCATGACGTTCAATAACATAAAAATCACGACTATATCCATAGTTCATCAAATGTGGTTTTGATGGTTGTTTTTTGTCTTTTGTTTTTTCAAGCATCTCTCTGAATGTCATCTTACCATCAAGAACCATTTGATAATATTTTACATATTCCTCGCATTTTTCAATTCTTTTCTTCAACTCTTCAGTAAGGTATTCTTCAGTCATTTTTTCTTCAGGAACACCACATATATTAACAAAATAATCATATTCCTCTTTATGCATATCAAGCCAATCTTTCAATTCATAATCCCACCCATACTTTTTATAGTTTTCATAATAAATACCACCACAATGTTTGATAGCATCATTCAATAAGTTTTCAATAGCCGTCTTTGATAAATATTCAGGCTTAATAAATGTCCATGTCCAAGTACTCATAATTATTTGTTTTAATTATATATATTAATATTAGTTATTATTGAAATCAGATTCATAGACAAACACACCATTAATTGATGCTCCATTATCTTCCCAAATCATAATACAAGGATAAGACTTTGGCTCATAAGAAATATATCGTTCACCAAAATAAGTATCTCTTTTTATTCCTTCATTTATATAAGTGTATTGGGATCCATAGTTTGATGGAATGTTCAATATCTCATATTTCTTACAATATTCAAGATATTCTTCTTTTGTTTCAAATTTCTTTTTATTCATACTCTCTACCTGTCAATAGTTTATTATAATTAGTCATTAATTCCTAAAAGTTCATTAAAAACACCAGCTCTGAACAATTTGAATATGTTATGACCAAATTTCAGATCTTTACAGGGTTCACCAATTCCTGATAAATCCATGTGAGGTTCAATTTTTACTTTTTTATCTCTATAGCAAAGATATATGTCATATCCAAGATTAATGAGATCAAAAGATAAATGAGCCATAGAATATGTTACAATTATTGGCATATTATTCTTAATAGCATATTCAGTATCTTCATAATTAGTAGCATCCCAAATACCTTCTAAAGGAAAATAATATTTGCTAAAATAATCAACACAAAAATATATTTCTTTCTTATCCATAGTTACAATAAATTTAATTCATGTAATTTAAATATCATTTCATAGCAAGCATCAACAATATTATCTGATTTAACAGATTTATATATAAGATATAAAGGAGGATTGGAATATTCAATAATGTTCTTTTTGATATTTAACTTGAAAGCAATTCCGTCATTACTTGTTATAGTATCAGGCAAAACACCAAGCAGTGCTGCAAGACTCCAACAAGGAACCACTTTTGGTTCAAATTCATCAATATCAACATAGTTATCTTTAGTATAATCAGGTTCATAACATTTTTTTTGAAGTTGATAAATATCATCCGCTTTACCCCATACAGGATTCCATACCTTATTTACAAAAGTCAGACACATATCTGCACTTTTAAGTGACAAAAACTCTGCCAACTTTTTGCTTTGTTCTAAATTTGTATAACCTTTCATATCTGATTTTTTTCTTTTAATTTCAATATCATTTCAACACATGCATCAACCGGTTCCTTCATTTCTATATCAGGTAATTCCCTATTGACTCCATACCCAATTTCATCATACCATATAGCAAAAGTACTTTCACCTATATCAATTCTCAATACATTAAAATCTTTTATTTTCTTAGGAATGACATTAAGCAATGCTGCAAGACTCCAAGCTGAAATTGTATCATGTTGATTAATTGAAAAATCTTTTGGAAAACAAAACCATTGTAGTTGTCCATTATCTTCTTCAATATATTGCCAATGCATATCCGCACTTTCAAACGGCAGAATCTCTGCCAACTTCTTACTTTGTTCTAAATTTGTATAACCTTTCATATTACTAATAAATAATGTTGTTCAAGACAATAATACTCATCAATTCTCTGTTCTAATTTTTGTTTCTTAATATTGTAACTTGCTTCATCCATCCATCCAAGATAATGCATCAAGTTCAGTTCATCTTTAGAAAACTGATACGCGGGCTTATCATCATAATATCCTTCTTCTGCTCTTTTGTATAATCTATTTAGTAGTTCTTCTGTATCAATCATAACTTATCATTTTCTTTTAACCAACAAATCATTTGGAATACAGCATCAATTAACTCTTCTCTTTCACCACTATTAACCATATCGACCCATATATTACTCCCATCTTTAAACCAACGATAATTACCATACGCAATCTGATAAATATCTACATCATCGGTTAATGCATATTTACGAATGTCTATTTTATATGTAGTTTCAGAATATTCACCTTTTTCTGTAAATTCACTTGGCAATAGATTCATTAATGCAGCAAGACTCCAACAAGGAATATACTTAATATTTTTATATTGTTCTATAGCATCACTTGACAAAGTATATGGATAGACATATGCTGTTTCTCCTTGTGCAATATAATGATAATCTGCGCTTTCAATCGCCAGTATCTCTGCCAACTTCTTACTTTGATCTAAATCAGTATAACTTTTCATAACTTATTCTCCTTTTACTTTGATGGTTAAAACTAACGTATCCCCAATGTTAAAATTAGCAGTGTCTATATAATGATAATTATACAGTGTATCTTCTCCTTCTTTAATAAGATGATAAGTATAGTAATAATCATCTACCTTTTTCTTCTTTGATGTAACTATGTATTTAGTCCCATTTGTCACATTTAATCGTCCCATTGTTACATCACACCCGGTAAATGCTAAGAGTATAAATACAAACAAAATTATTTTCTTTCCCATATTCAAATCAAATTTTGAAAAAACTTTGTCAACTTCTTGCTATGTTCTATATCTATATAACTTTTAATTGTTGCCATAACTTATCCTTATATTTTTAAATCAAATTTTTAAGACAATGTTTTAGTGCTGCTTCAACGGTTTCTTCATATTTATTTGATGATATACCCCTAACCAAGCATTTAGGAAGATCTTCAATTGTCATAATGAATGCTTCTACAATGTTTTTATAGCACCTAATTTCAATGTTAATATTATGCACTTCTCTCAACCATTTCATTGCTACTTGATGAGTTATTCTAAAATACCAGTTTTCAGCATACATACCCCAATGAATATTTCCATTTTCATCATACATACAACATATCCAATCTTTACTATTAAGTGGCATATTAAGTCCTTTCTCTTTTAGCAACTGAGCCACTTCGAAAGATACAAAATCTTCTTTAATCATAATTTTGTCTCCTCTTCAATATTTTCTAATTCCTTTTCTAAATCCTTCTTTAACTGTTTTCTGACTTTTGATTGGCCCATCTTACGAACATGTCTGACATTACGTTTCTTTGTTCCTCCATAAGGCTTCTCTTCAGTCTCTAAATAGTGTG
This sequence comes from uncultured Bacillota bacterium, assembly GCA_900317975.1. Taxonomy (GTDB): domain Bacteria; phylum Bacillota_I; class Bacilli_A; order RF39; family UBA660; genus RUG343. Next base: position 370,084 of record ONIZ01000001.1, on the reverse strand, counting down.
TAGGATATAGACATCCTTGCTTATAATTGTGAGGCATTGATTCCTCTAATAGTCTTCTACCTGTTGCCATAGTTATTCAAATCAAATTTTCAAGTGTATATTTAAGTGCAACTTCAACAGCTTCTTCATATTTCATCGGAATATTAATTCTCCATTTAACCACCCAATCCATATCATAATCAAGTTGATGAACATAAGGGCAATATCCTCTTTTTGTAACGTCAAATTCAATAATGATTGATGTTCTTTTTTCTTCTCTCAGCCATTTCATTGCCATTTGATGAGTTGGAGCAACTACAAAATCTATTTTATCTTGAATTAAACTATCATACCATTTGTTAAGATTATGAGATAAACCAATATTATCGTAAAATGACAAATTTTGAATCATTCTCAAATCTACATCTTTAAAAAACCCTTTCTCTTTGAGCAGCTTAGCCACTTCAAAAGATACATAATCTTCAGTAATCATATAATTATTTTTTCTTATAACTATTAAATGGGCATTTCAAACAAGGATAAGGCACCTTTTCATTCATATTTGCAGATAAGCCATCCCTTTTATCAAGAATTTCACAATGAGATACAACATATTCCAATGGGTATGGAAAATCTTTCCAATAATGTTCACATGTCTTACACAGATCTTTATCTTCTTGTGCCATAATCTATTCTCCTATTTTTTAAATCAAATTTTCAAGTGAATATTTAATAGCAGCTTCAATAGCTTGCTCTGGTTCTTTTCTTGGCATAGGAGCATAAGCACATTCATATATACCTTCTTCTTCATTCCAAGTCCAAACTTCTACAAGATATACAAGTTTTCCATTTTCTTGTGCTGGAAGGGGAAATAATAATATGTTATGTTCCTTCCTCAACCACTTCATTGCCATTTGAAGTGTTGGTGCTGCACAATCTTTTGTATTACGATTTCCATCACTATTTCGTTTATAGCTTAATTCCCATTTCCAATCATGAAGTTCTTTATCAGAACTCCAATAATTTTTCAAGCAATATTCATCAAACCCTTTCTCTTTAAGTAATTTGGCTACTTCAAATGATACATAGTCTTCTTTAATCATAATTAAATATGTTAATATTACATATTATAATATAGAAAAAAATCCAGAAAATTCAATTTCTGGATTAATTATATCTTAATTTTGTCATACCAACCTTCTAAGAATATTTGAATAGTTTTTGCAACTTCTTCATTGGTTTCCTGATTAAATACAATATTCAATTCAAACATATCTTTTATTGCTTTATAGTTTTCTTCATCAGATCTGTTTTCATCATAGAAATTCTCTACTAGTCTTGGAAAATTCTCTTTAGCAAAATTACCTGCGCCGATCCTGAGCATTGTATAGCATATGTTGACAAAACTATCAATTTCTTTAAGTATTTTCTCTTTCATATCAATCATTCTATAAATTTGTTCTTGTTGGTTTGTCTTTATAGAAAACGGTGAAGATTCTATCAGATTCAGTAATATGAATATTTTGTGGTAAAACTCCCTTGTTTTCTAATTCATCCAAAAATCTAATAACACTTTCTGGGTAACAAAATGTCTTATATTTCCTCATAATTCAATAATTCATTTTCTATATTTTTGATCTGTTCTTTTAACTTATTCAATTCATTGATTTTTTCTTCTTTTTTCTTTAGATTATTTCTCAATTCTATATATAGATGATCTGCTTCATGTGCAAGTCTCTTGTAATACTCTTCATCGGTTTCTTCATCATCATGCTTATATGCAACAAAATAATTATCTTCATAACCAGACCATTCTTCTCCAATTGAATCATATCCTTTTTCTTTCAAATCTTTTAGATATTCAATAATATTATCAATAGTGTCATTGACCAAATAGTTCTTTTCTAATGTGAACTCATGAACTATTTTGTGACGATTTGTATTAATTTTACGAAGTATTTTTACTAAGTCTGTATATGAAATGTTATTATAACACCAGTTATGCACACCTTCTAATAGATCTTTATTCATATCATAATCTACTGAAATTTTGTGTAGTTTGTTCTTGGTACTCATATATATATTAATTATTATTGTCTATTAAAAAATCTAATACAATTTTCTTTTCAATCTTAAGAAGCCTTAATAAATGTTGAAGTTCATGAACGTATTCTATTGTTATTATTACATCATTTGCATCAGTTCCTTCTTCTGTATATATAATAACAAATAATTTTGTTGGATAATCTACAGAACGCCAAGATATTATATCATCACTAAAATTCTTATTAAAGATATCTTCAGTAAGTGGAATCGGATAGACTTCAAAAGCAAACTCAAATGTTCCATCATTAGGTTTTGAATAATTATCAAGATGAATATTAGAATCAAATATCTGAGATATTGAATGTACTTTACATATCTCATTCTTTTCATTATATACCCAATCTCCCAATTCTAAATCTTTGGCAGTCAATATTTCATTATCTTTTAAACTAAAGTCTTTAACCTCCATTAATGTAATTTTTATGTATTTTTATTATCGGGGTGTATTTCTCCATTTATCTGTTATATAATAATCTGCACACCAATTCTCATAAGACTCAATAATTTCATTTGAATCTTTATCTACAAGTCTTACATTTCCATTCTCAACAAATGTATACCTATATTCTATTTGTGTTGAAATATTCTTACAAACCATAACTTGTTATTTATATTATAAATATAAAATAGAAACAAATACAGAAAAATTAAATCAAATTTTCAAGACAATATTTCAATGCAGCTTCAACAGCTTCTTCATAAGAATCTTCAAAGATATGACTACCATAAATCCCAAAAGATTGTAGTATAATTTCTACATCATCTTTAATGTTGTAAAGAACCGCTTCATATCTGTTTCCTTTATCAGGATATATGGAGATGCAGATGTTGTGCTTTTCTCTCAACCACTTCATAGCAGCCTGATGAGTACAAACAATTACTGCTTCACTTGTTCCATCATTATTGTTTTTTTGTACATAATGTTTGAAATAAGATTTATCCATCCCCTTTTCTTTGAGTAGCTTAGCTACATCAACAGATACATAATCTTCGGTAATCATAATTTTCTTCCTCCTTTAGTTTCTTTAATTGTTTAAGTTATTTTAATATAAAGTCTTCACAAGGTTTACCATTTTCTCTATCACGACATATATGCCACATCTTACACCAAGTATTACATCTTGCTATGATACTTGCAGTAAGAATTGTTGAATGCCCACATACTACTATTTCTGTATTTGGTGATATGTATTTCTTCATAGTTACTCCTCCTTTAGTTTCTTTAAATCATTAAGTAATGATACAAGAGTAGTTTCTTCTCTCGTTCCGTGGTTTATTCCACCTCTTATTGCAAGGTCAAGTATTCTCATCTGCTCATCACTTGGCTTCCAATGGTTCTGAGGTCTGAGGGATTTGAGCCAATCAATAACATCTTCTTTATTTACACCATTGCAAGCAAATTCATCAGTACTATTCATAGCAAATAAAATAGCGGCATTCAATATTTCTTTATCTATTTCATCAAATGTATATGAATGTTTATTAATATATTTGAGGGATTTGAGCCAATTAATACAAGCATCTAATTCTTCCGTACTTGCATAATGTTTCTTAGCTGTTTCAAGGAAATAAACAATATCTTTAATCCTATGTTCATCCTCTTCACCCCAAATAGGATTCTGCTCTACAAGATACCATTTATTTCCGTTTTCAATAGTAGTATGGCCCATGTTGTTGGCAAATATATATTCATCATTTTCTATTTTTTCAATAGTCATAATAGTCCCACAATCTTTTAAGTGTTGTATTTTATCACCAACATTAAATATAGGTTTAACTTTATCAACAGACGCCTGCTCAATTTTTTTCAACTTTTTATTCATATCATCCCATTCATATCCTGCTTCATGCATTTTTTCAAATAAAAGAACACACTGTTCTCTGGTAGTTGGAACAAGTAATGTAGAATCCCATCCACTTTCTTCTATATTTATAAAATTATCATTTACAAGTCTGCAATAACTTCCTGTATCATAATCAGTAGGAGATTTACAAATAATTATACCACATATATCATTCTTAAATGAAAGCACATCACCATCCTTTGCATCTTTGGTAATATCCCAAAGTCTAAGACTTTCATCATGTAGTACACATACTCTAAATGTTCCACCATGTGTATGTCTAAGAATATAATACCCATCTTCTATTTTTTCTACTTGATAAGTAGATTGATGTTTATTATTAAACACTACCCAATCATGAACCTTAAACTTTAGTTCAACATTATCAGGGGGATTCTGTTCATCTTGGTTTCCATTTATTATTGGAGCATCTACCGGACTTGAAGGAAACATATTCTCATAACTAACTCCATTAAAGAATTCCCTTTTTAAGTCTTGATATAATTTTGTAATCGCTTCATCTTTTTTGTCATCCATTTTATTGGTTATATATGCCAATCCATATAAAGCATCCATTTCATCTTTAGATGGTTTCCATTTATTATTCTCAGCTTGCTTTTCAAGCCAAGCAAGAATATGACTCTTTTTAAGTTCCCCATAATAATCTTTAGGATAAGCATTAAAATATTCAATTAATGTTTTCTTTACCCTCTCATCCTCGGACTCTTTGAGTTCTGGGAAAAGTTTTTCAAGTACATATCTTTGATCTGCATTAGCTGTTTTATAAAGTCTTTTTGCTTCTTCAAAACAACCTTTGTTAAATTCTTCGTAGTTCATAATCTTATAGTTTAATTTTTATTTTCCATAAACAATTTTACAAAGGAGATAATAAATGTTTTCTTGCGCTTTAGTATGAGGATAATTATTAATATGCTCACCTAAATTTCTTATAATTTCTTTCATATTGATATAACTTTTCATATCAGTATAAATCACTTATAAATAATTATTTTGTAATTCTAAACTCATAAGTTTCTGGAATATATCTTCCAGTTGCTCTTACAATAGTTCCAACAGGAAGTTTCCATTTAAGCATCAATCTTTTCAATGCTTTAACGGTATGACAATGCGCAGTTGAACTAGACCAATCAGCAATAACAAACTCATCACAGAAATCCCATGAATTATACTCAGAATGATACCACATATAACCCAAATCTTTAGGAGGATCAATATCAATCCACCAGTTCTTAATACCAAACGGAGTATTATATTTGATATATGGATGCCTAATACATTTGAAATGCTTACCAACAACATATTCTTTATTAGTTGTTGGCTTATTATATAGCTTGCCTTCTTTGATTAATTGATAGTCGGAAACTTCAAGATTAGGCATAGTAATAACACCATCAACAATGACAAAATCATCAGGAGTAAGCCAACTATAGAAATCTTTATTTTCTTCCGTACGATGCATTACACAATTATAAGCATCATCAATTTTTTCCTGAGACCAATGCCCATAATTGACCATTAGCTCTTTCTGAATAAAATCAAATGGACAATTCTTGATTAGATAAGCATCAAGATAATAAGGGCCCATAAAGGCAACACCACCATCCCAATCTTCATTATGCTTATAGACATAATCAATAAGCCTTGTAGTCTTTCCATACTTATCAGTAAATGTTGGCTGTTTCTCACACCATTCTTTAAACTGAAGATACTGGTCTCTGGTTTTTACATAAATCTTGTCAATTGCTGCCATAATAGAAATTATTTTGTGACTTCCTCTAACTTATACCACTCTACATCAGGCTCATCAAGCCCAAAAAACTTAATGCAGTCCTTTTCATCATAATTGCCAACCAATTCAGGAGTCAAAATATGATTATTTCCACGTTCTTTAATCTGTACTTTCCAATGTCTCATATATAAATATTTTATTATAAATTTATAAATTTAATTTGCAATAATTACAATTATAATATAGTTATTTATAAGAAAAATTCAATATTATTTGAAAAATGTAACTTCATATCTTGGATAAAATGTTTCAATAACCTTCACTTTATCTCCTTTATTAATTATATCACCATTATGATAAGTTGAAGTTCTACCATAACCAAATTTATCATCTTCATATGTATATGTTCTGTTGTCATATGAAATAATAACTTTAATATCTGTTTCCCAGTGACCACCTTTTCCAGGAATGCCAATTATATGTTCATTAATATCTATGTCTGCGACATATCCATCATAATAAATTGGCTTATGAAACTTATGAATAGCAGAATCAAATCCCCATGTAGTGTACTGCATATAATACAAATAGTTTCCGTCTTCTCTGATAAGCTTATCAGATGGCGTCATAATAGCATAACTTCCAAAACCTAAGATAACTAATAGACCAATACTGCATAAAATTTTTTCAAACTTGCTCATAATTTTATTTTAATTACAATATTAATATAGTTATGTTTGCAAAAAATTCAATTATTAATACCAGACAGTATGATCCTTTAAATACTTTTCTCTTGCTTTTTTATATTCTTCTCTTTCTTTATCGCTAATATCATCAAGATACTTAAAAAATTGTCCAATTGTTGGAAAATTAATTTTGAATGATTCAAGATCTAATTGTTTATATATGAATATTGGATGAGGATCAACTTCAGATTCAGGATAGCGATAAGCTGTTGCATAATTTAAAAATCGCCATGCTTTATTCCAATTAGTATCATATTTCTTCTTTATTCTAAATGTGAAGAACTTAAGAAAAGAATATTCATTATAATATGTCAAGTCTTGGTCTGGACTAATCCTATATTCTAATACATGCTCAGATGCATAAGGAACGGCCCTGAATTCAATTTTCAAATCATCTTTGTATTTCATATGTTTAATATTTTGTTAAATAAAGTATATCACCGACATTATATTGTCCGAGTTTATCATAGAAAATATATATGTCTTTTTTCCATGAATAGAAAGAATTCTGGATTGTATATTTTGCAATCTTTGTAGTATATCCATGTTCATTAGTCTTCAACCTATCTATTTTATGTTTCTCACATGCTTCTTCAACTTTTACTACCTTAAATTCGGGTCCTAGAAAACCATCAGGTTTTACAATTAAATCAGCATTGATATTGAATTTAGTCATACCCATCTGTCCAATCTTATTACCAAGTAAAAGGCCAATTACCAAGATAACAAAGGCACCACAAATAATAAAATGTAAAGGAATTGTCATAATCATAATTTTTTAATATTAATATAATCTAATTTCAATGTTCTTCTCTCTTGCTTTCTTCATCTTGCCTGTATTACTATCCATAGAATTGGTAAATACAATCTGTACCTCTTTCCATGATCCTGTATTTCTATATTGTGGGTTAAGCTTCAAGAACTCTCCCTTTGACTTATAGTTGACAGGTTCACCAGTAAGAATGACTGGAATCTGATTGGATGATTCTTTGACAGCTTCTTGATGTTGGAACTTGAAGTCATCAAAATTCTTTCCAAGATGATTCAGAATCTTCATAACATTTTGATATTGCCATGAATTAGTATCATATACCCAAAGATATCCTTCTGTTGCAAGATGAGCCCAATTAGGAATTTCACCAAGAAGATGATTTACAACCTGTTCTGCAACTTTTGGACCACAGAATGGAAAATTACATGATTTGACAATGTCATTAAGAGTGAGATTATCAAGAATGTTCTTAAATGCTTTCTTGGCATTTTCTCCAAGTTTTCCACAACCAGCGCCAAAATAAACTTCCTCAGGTGAGCAAAGCAGAATATTGAATGGCATTTCTTTTTTCTCCACTTCAAAAAACTCCATAGTTTGTTCATCAGTATTGTCTAAATATTCCCATATTTCTTTTGCAGTTTGATTACCAATTGTTGGGATATTAAGTGATGTTACTGAAGACAAGAATTGCATTCTGATTCTGTCTTTCATCTCCATAAGTGCCATCAGGTGGATGTCATCCTCATAATAACCATAAGTAGTTGGCATTGGGATTTCTCCATCAGGATTTTCTTGAGTCACCTTGTACATAAATGGAATAATGTCACCAGCCAAACTCATAATAATCTTTGCACCAACAGTAATTCCTTTTTGACGAAGATAACCAAGATTATGACCTGAACACTTCTGTACCATTCGGCCATCCATCTCTACAGGTTTTACCCAAATAATAGGAATGAATTCATGAGTCTTACCGAGGTTCCAGGTGATATTCACGACTTCTGTTTCCTGAAGCATGGGAATGAATTTAATTGCTACACAATCCTTAGGACGATGTTCAGTAAGATTATTTCTACGATTCTTAACAATAGGTTTGATTACAATTCCATCCAAAGCATATTCACAGGTCTTTCGATAATCAGCATATGCATTATATACTTTCTCAAGAGCATCAGATTCATAAATTGAAGCATCTCTATTATAATAAGAAGGAAGAACATTATTATAAGGAAGCTCAGTAAACTCATGATCAATCCAAGTCCCATAACGCTCAGATCTATAGTCATAAATAACAATTGAAAGATCATTAAGCATTTCAAGAAATTCTTTATCTAATCCACTATAATCTCGGTTCAAAACACCAGAAACAAACGAACGGGGATTAGTAAACTTCTCTGCATATTTCTGTTCAAATATTGACTTCTTCACCAATACCTCTCCACGAAGTACATAATGGCCCTCTAAATGTACATATTCACTTGGAATGAAATTGATTAGATGATTCATTAAGTCTTTACCCCATTTGCCATCTCCTCTTGAAGAAATTGACTGGATCTTGTCATTGTTGATTTCACATTCAAATGAGCAACCATCAAATTTAGGAGTAATGATAACATGAAAAGAATTCTCCATATCAATATAGTTAGCAACCTGCTCATTGTATTTTTTCCAGTCAATGTTGCCATCCTTGTCTTTATGGATCTGTACTTTTGAAAGAGAACCCATAATGAATGGATGCTTGACGGTATAAGAAGGATTATGCTTAGAACCGACATTTGATTTGTTCTCAAGACCAAGCTCCTTCTCCAATTGGTCAAACTCATAGTCAGTCATAATCTCCTGACCATTGTAATAAGCCTCTTTTGCTTTATTGTAAAGCTCCAGTTTTTCCTTTTGAGTCATATTAATATATATAAATTAGAAAAGTTTGTCAATAGAAGCATTAAGACCTGCCTCCTTAAGAATTTCTACAATCTTTTTAGTCTCTTCTGCTGTATGTGTTCCGATATGATAGTAGAGAGGCTTAGTTTCTGAGACATAACCATCTTTCCAGTCATATACTGTGAAGACTGTACCATCATCAGTAACCCTCATCCACTCTCTCCATACCTTGTCTTTATCTCCAGTAAAATATGTTCCCAAGACATTTGAGATCTCTTCGGCAGTATTATAGATGACGCCATAATGGAATGAAGTACCAATAACATTGTTAAAATCTACTTCTGCAAAATTCTTGTTCATATCTTTAATATAATTAAGTTAAACAATCAATATTATTACATTAATAATATAGTTACATTTTTGAAAAATTCAATTATTGTTTAATTTAATTGAATATAAAGACAAAAAAATCTGGAAACTTGCATTTCCAGATTTATATATTTTATATGTGAATTTTGAGTTAGCATCCTCCATAATTATTTCTAGAATAGCCACATCCTCCATATCCCCATACTGGTGGAGTCCATCTAGCATTATCTGCCGCAGCTCTTCGTTCTGATCTTGCTTTTGCTGCTTTCTTTGCAGCTTCACTTTTTTTCTGCTTAGTGGTAACTTCTTTTAATGATTTATTATCATCCTTTAATAATTTCAATTCATCTTGCATTGATTTGATTGTTGCTTCAAGTTCAGCAATTCTTTTATCACGAAGATCCTCAAGTTCTTCCTCATTTATTTCATATATTTCATTATCATTAGTTACATATGCATATTTAGAAGAAAAATGCTCAGATAATTTTGTAATTAAGTCTTTCATTATATGTTCAAATATATTTTTTTCTATTTCTTATATATAAAAATAAAAAACTATTTAGATAACCAATATGGATATATTGAACCATCTTCATATATGACACCAAAGAAATGTTTCTTACTAAATAATGGACGTGTCATAGACTTAATCATATCCCATATATTTGCTTTACGATGCTTATCCCTCAGGAAACATGACATATTCATTATGACTTTGCCATCAAATCCTGGAATGAATTGTGAAAAATCAACTTCTTGCTTGCAGCCCCACCCAAATAATGGCTTAATCTTTACACCAAGAGTCTTTGGGATATCAACAAACATATCTGGGTGATCTTTGATTTCAACCAATCTATAGTTCTTATATCCCATATAATAAAAGAACTTGATATTATCTATGATGTCTTGTTTAGTCTTTATATATGGGGCACATGCATTCACATTCAATATGATCTTGTCTTTGTTTGGAATTGATCTTAGAAATTCATTATGACTAAACTTAGATTTGCTACCTCTTATTTCATCTGCTATTTTTTCATCATAATGCTGAGTAGTTATCTGAAAGTTGTCAACATGATTTACAATATACATGAACTTATCAGGATTCTTGTAACAGGTGTATGGAATTGAAGTTACAATATATATTTCAAGTTGCATGTTTGCTCTTATCCAATCAATAAGTTCAATGACTTCATCAAGAAATAGCAAAGGTTCACCACCACCAATTGTTACATACGGAGATTTTCCTTCATATTTTTTAAGCGTTTCACATATAGCTTTTATATTTGGCTTTATATATCCTTTGTCATCATATTTAGCAGCAATACAAAATGGGCATTTGTTTTCACATGATTTTGTCAAATGCACAATAAACTCACTAAATCCATGATCACAAGGGTTTACATTATATCTTAATTTACCGAACATTATATAAAGTAAATATTTTTATTCATATGAAGATGAAATCATATCATAAAGCTCTTTCATTTCTTTATCATTATTAATATATGCTTTATATTCACGTGATATATAATTCAAATGCTTTTTGACTTCATGTTGTGGGTGTTCTTTGTTTTTTAATGCATCTGCAACAAACATCATATTTTGTGCTAATGTTCGCATACATTGAAGACCCTCATAATCCAATTCAACATCTTCTTGGGTGTCACCATGAACTTCATTCCAATATTGAGATCCAACAAGAATACATGAATGCATTAAGAATGGAAGATTGAATTCTGATAAAGCTGTTGTACTACCTGCACGTCTTGATGAAACAACAGTTGCTATTGGCTTGAGCATTAATGCTTTTGGATTTGAAAAGAACAGTCTGGTCAGAAATGCTTTCATCTGACTTGTTATTCCTCCATAATAGACAGGTGACCCAAATATTATCCCATCAGCAGTTTCAGATTCTTCCATAAAATTGTCAATTATATTTGCGTCTTTCAGTGGGCATGGCAATCCATTCTTACAGTTTCTACAGTTTCTACAATCTTCAAATACATGAATATAGAAACTTGTCACTGTATGCCCATTTGACTTAAGAACATTCTTTATTTCATCAAATGCTCGTTCAACACAGGAATCTTCATTCTTTGGAGAGCTATTTACAAATATGAATTTCATTTTTCTTCCATTGATAATAATGCATTTCCACAAGTAATGCGATCTTCATCTTCTTCCTTAGATGGTATGAATACAATTACTTGCCAACCTTCTGCCAAAAGTGGCTGCTCAAATTGTCTATATACATCATACTTATAATATCCTTCTGGAGTTCCGATTCCATTTTCATTAGCTTCATTAGTCTCATGAATTGGAGTAATCTTTACAATGAACTTGTCTTTATCAAACAATCTGCTTAACTCCTTAGGATCTAATATTATTGTATCTGTAACTGGGAAGTTTAATGTATATTTTCTACCTTTTGGCATTGGAAGCTCTTTAGCAATATCGGAAATTTCTTGAAGTGTTAATGAACAACCCCTGAATAACTGATTTCTTTGAGCTTCATCGGTTGAATTAATAGATAACTGCAGTCCAGCTTCTCCATTATAATCATCATTCTTAATAGAACAGAATTCTTGAAGAATACTTGCCAACTTTTCTTTTCCGATTCCTTTTGGACACATTGTCGTAAATACTGGATGAATAGTGTCTGCCTTCATCATATTATTTACTAAACCACGAAGGTCATACTTTAAGAAATCAAGAACATTTCTAGCATTAAAAGAAGGCTCTCCCATTCTTGCTAAATGAAGATTAAATCTTCTTGTGTACTTACAACCACTAAAAGCAATAGCCTGAGTAACCTCTTCTGCAAGTTCTACTCTAGAGATATTACCTCCAAATTTTACTTTGGGACAGTCACAGAACATACATTTCATTGGACAGCCTTTCTGTGTTGAGATTGTGACAACCATCTTATCTTTTAGGTCTACTTTATGATGGGGAACAGAGTTGATTTCCTTCTTGAATCCAAGAAAATCAGCCTTAATATTATTTTCCTGACCATAATCTCCAACATAAAGATACTCCATAGTCTTATCAGTATCACAATAAATTGCCCCAGTACGAGTTTTAAATTCTTTAATCATATTATATATTATTTAAGTTATGTATTAAAAATTATATATATTTAATATAGTAAAATAATTCTGAAATTCAATCAAATATTAAAACAAAAAAGGGAAGTCTTTAAGATTTCCCTTATGATTTTACTAGCCAGTCAGCTACTGTAGTAACCAATGGTGCTAATGTTTTGTATCTCACTTCATAGCCCATTCCCTCAATCCAGCCTCTTGCTGCCTGATATACTTCATTTGACTTATATTTTGGATTTGGGTTTATGTCTATATCAATATACTTTGGCTTTGGACATCCGTATTTAACAAGACTTTCGGCAATGTTTAAGCTTTCTTCTACCTCTTTCAAAAGTCTTGTATTACGGATTCTCTCTTTTGGAGTTCTCCATCTCTTGAATATGCAATGAGCGCCATGTCCTGGTGTATACATTGCTATTACTGTTGAATATGTAGTATAGCTTCTCTTGTTCTGTGAGTCTGTTCCAACAAGAATCTCAATATTGTCATTCTTATGCTCCTCACAATAGTTCTTTACATATTCCTCTACGTTCTCTAGCTTCTCTCCAGTAAACTTCTTAAATGTTAATGTTCCAATCATCTTTCTTTTAATTTTAATAAATTATTAATTTCTAATTATTGTTTTCTTCATATTGTTATTTATATATTATAATGATAAAAAATAGTAAATATGTTTGTAGAATTCAATATGAAAGTTTTATTATTAAAAAATAAATATATAAAACTAAATATTATGATAGAATTATTTAAGTCATATTGGTTTAACATTCTTATTGCAGTATTGACCGCTTTCTTCGGTATCATGCAAGAAGTATGGGACGGCAATAGTGGTGTCGGATTCTGGAATCTATTTGGATTAGGTGCATGTGCAGGAATCTGTATGTCAGCAGCAGCTGAAGGCTTCAAATGCTTGATGATAGACTTCAATTTCAATTGGAAGAATGTTCTATATGGTGGCGTTGCTGCAGTAGTATTTGCATTATTGCTTCTATTTATTATATAGAAACTAAGTATTTTTGAAAACTATGAAAACACTAATAAAAACCCTTGATAGCGTACTATCAAGGGTTTATTGTTATGAAAAACATTGATTTAATCTTTTCAAACTTGTCAATTACTGAATCATAATGCTTCTGTAAATATGTTGATTCAATAATTGGAATAAATTTCAATATATCTTTCTTTACTTTGTCAGGAACAAAAAGACTGAACAAATTACTGTTTATTATGTCTATGAGATCATCTTTATATACTCCCATAATATACTTTATGTCTTTAGCAGTATAATATCCTCTCATCTTATCATAGATCATATTATACTTCTTCATTTGTCTTAATCCATAATCATATCTTTTCAATAACTCTTGATAGATAGAAATGTTAAAAGTATTAATTGCATTCTGAGACATTCTGATGAACTCTACTAAACTGTTTTTCTAAGGATATATAATTTTATTACTCTTTATATTGAGATGAGTCTGGGTCATTCTGCGGCCATCTGTGTGAATTATTCCTGTATACTTGACTTCTACTTTTCAGGTTTACTCTGAAGTGTTAATTGAGCACCGTCATTTATACCTTTGATGTAAAGATTCTTTAAGACAATCATAAGTGATTTCTCAAGATCTCCAAACTTTGATTCCTTCAATTGACTTATAGCTTCTTTTGCATTAGCTTCAGCTGTATCAAGTATAAGCTTGTTTAATTGTTCTTTAATATTCATATTCTTCGTATTCATCGTCATATTGTACATCAAATTCTTCTTCTAATTCATGACATAGATTCTCAAGCTCATCATCACTCATATATTCAATAAGAAAATCACAAATATTCTGGGAATCTATATAGTCTCTAATTCTTTGAAATTTCTCAACTGGTTTCATTAAGTCTATTTATTATATATATTTGTTATAAAATAATAAAACATTTTCATATAAATAGTTTTCTTTTATTACAAATAAATATATATAAAAGAACATTGACTACATATCATCATAGAAAGAGGCTTCATGATCATGCAACCACCTGTATAGATAATATTTAAAACCTTCTCTATGAGTGTTCTTGATACATTTATATTCTAATTCGTGATGATTATAGTCACTTTCAATTATCTGATGAGTTGTCATAACAAAGAACTCATCAGATATAAGTACTCTCCATAATGCTTTAAGACGATTCATAACTTATGCTTTAATTGATATATTTATGTCTTTTTGTATTCAATCAAGTTTTCAAAGACAAATGAACGCCATCCTTCAGAATTCAAGTCATAATATCTTACAACATTCTCCGGATATTCTTTTCCACCTCCCTTAGGCTCATTCTCTTTTCCCATTACATCAATAGACAATGTACCACGAGCATCCCTAACTTCTCCATTCTTCTTTGTATATTTGAATTCCACAATACCTGAATGAAGCAGTTTCTTGAACTCATTGATCTTATCTGTCTGACTATTTTCTACTTTTACTGTCTCCATATTCTATACTTTAATTGATTTATGGTCTAACACACATACTTGGAGCTGATGAAGTGAATACTACATATGTTCTTCCATTGTAATAGACACTTTGAACATCTACACTATATCTTTGTACATTATTGACTGCTGGTACTGGATCTGGAGATTTGACTGCTTTTACTGAATTTGTAAATACGCCAATCATAAACCCAATAACAAAAACCATAATAATTGTTATAATACCAAATTTCTTTTTCATAATACTTATTCTTTTTTATTGATTATTATACCGATAATTTGCCCAGAATGCTTCACAGTTCTTGCAATCACATCCACAAGTCTGTTCTGACCTTTCACAAATTCTATCTAACTCTTCATCTGAAATCACATAAGCCATAATTCAAAAATTTTAATTATCTTCTTAAATATTATTCATATTTTTTTCTGCCAACTACAATAGGAAGTTTCTTACGTTTGTATTCTGTAGATTTTATTCTTCTGATAATACCATCTACTGTTTCTGGTGTATATGTATCATATAATGTCTGCATGCTTGCCTGAAATACCTCAGGATGACTCTGAATGCCATAAAGATATGTCCTGATAATATTGTCTACCTTTTCATAAGCATCCATATTCTTACAATAAGCAAATTCAGGAGCAATCTGTCCCATGTCTCCAAGATCATTTACTCCGTTTCCATCTGTAGGAGTGATCTTCAAAGCATGTTCTAAAGCCAAATGTCTTTCTCCATCAGGACCAAACGGAGCATCATAATAATCTGTATAAAGATACTCTGCAAGATAATATACTTCATGCTTCCAAAGGCCACCGATTGGATTGAAGTCACAAACATCTCCATGAATTGTGAAGAATCCAAGATAATGCTCTGTAAGATTGTCAGTGTCCATTACAAGACCGTTGAAATAATTAGCTTCATTATAAAGATATGTCATACGAAGACGAGCCTTGATATTTCCCTGACCAATTGTTGTCATAAGATGTCTTTGTGAACAAGTAGCTCGCATAAGCATATATTCCTTCTGAAGATTCTCTGTCCACCATTGTCCTGACTTACAAAATGCCTTCATGCAAATTTTTGCGGAATCATTTTCTTCTTCAGAATTTGAGGAACATGGAAGAGAAATACCAATAAACTTGAGCTCTGGATTTCGTTTCTCAACCTCATGACAAATTGCAGCTGTAACTGTTGAGTCTAATCCGCCAGAAATACCCAAAATCATTGCTTGAAGATTATTTGACTCAAGATATTTCTGTGTCTCATTAACCATTGTTTCAAAAACTTTTGCGTAGTCCATAACTATCTATTTTTACAATGTTTATTTATAATATTAAGAAATCTATTACTAATGTGAATTGGTTTATAATCATTTTCCTGCCATGCTATAGCAGCATCTTGAAACAGTTTTTGATAATCAATTTCCATTATATTATTTTTTTTCTGGTAATCTTAAATGTTCTGGGACCTTGTGAAATTTCAACATTCATAAGCTTAAACATTTCAATGGGAAATGTATATTTATAAACAATATAATGCTTATTGTGACGATGCTTTCCACGTTTATAAACCTCAATATTATATCCATAAACATATTTTGAATTCATCCACCCATTTCCTATAGATGAATAACTAAAACACTGATTTACTGAACTTCTAACTCTTTCCTTTGCGGCCTTTGTTGTTCCATATCCCGTTAGAATAGTAGGCTTAATTCCAATTGTAAACTTCATATTCAAAAATTTAATTATTACCTAAATTAATCCATTAGACTCCATAAGATCTTCTACTGAATCATAGTCTCCAGCAGACTCTTCATAAAGCTGCTCAAGCTCATCCATTCCCATTTCTAACAATTCTGCTCTTGTATACATAATATATTCAATTTTTAATTATTACAATTATAATATAGAACAATCTTCAGAAAATTCAATTGATTCTTATAGATTATTTGTCTATACTGAAATAATTGTCAAACTCATCATTGAACCAATATTGGATGTTATCAATAAGCCCCTTAAGACTTTCATCAAGTTCATCCTTTTTAAGGACACTTGTTGTCCTAAGCCAGAAGCACCCATAAGGCATTGTGTCTGTTATATCAATGACAATCTCCCAATTGCCGTCAGAATAGTTTCTTGAAACAGCCCTTCCTAATCTTGATAATACACCAATATTAAAGCATCTGAAGAACATCATATATACTTCTCTTTCATGCCCACAACAAGATTCAAATGTATGTGTGTCAGGCAGACTATTCAAAAGATAATATAATTCTATACATTGCTTATCCATATCAGGAGGACAAGGTAATTCAGTCTTAATGTTTTCATTAATTTTCATAGTTTTCTAAATTTTCTTTTTGATGTTTTTATGAATGTAAGTTCAGCATTATTGAAAGATGTACGTCTTTCAATTATTATTCCAACAGTTTTGTCATTATGAAGTATATAGATTATCTCGTCATCAGAACGATGAATGTCTTCATGAAAATCCCCGTTAAGCCCAATTCCTCTATATTGTATCTCTACTTCTTCACCATTCTTATATGCTTCTTTTAATTTAAAATCTTCAATTATTTCGTCAATAAACTCATTAATTGAAGATGCAACTTCTTCAAGACATACTCGTATTTGCTTAACTGTATTGTTTTTCATAAGGATTATTATCTTTTGTTACCTCAATGGCAAGACCTTTTGGAATTAATTCCTGATAGTCAAAGTGATGTACATTGAGCCAGTCAATTTGTTGAAGACTTAATACCGCATAATGCTTATTTACAAATTTTATAATACTATCTGTAAGATTTATAAATTCAATAGTCTCTTCCTCAGTCATACTTGACATTGAGCGGAGATATGGTTTTATTTTCTCAATATTAAATACTTCTGACCAATATTCAGAATCATTAGCAACGCTTAATTCAACTAATTGAGAGGTATTTATAGCATAGACATAGCCAATGCCTTTTGTTGTTTTAACATACGTTTTGTATGGCAACCTTGTTGAAAGGTCTTGGATCAATAGTTGTTTTTCTTCTTGTGTCATAACTTTATTTTTTATAAGGATTATTTTCTTCAGTAACAGCAATAGCAAGACCCTTTTCAATAAGTCCACGATAATCAAAATGATGAGCATTAAGCCAGTCTTGACATCTAAAGTACATACCATAAGGATATTCAATATTTCCTTCACAACCAATCTCAAATAATTCTTTTTTCTCTTCATCAGTCATTGAAGACATTGGACGGAGATATGGCTTGCAATATTCAATAGATTCCCATTCATCACAATCAAAATAATATACTGATGAATCTTCTGTATCAATTGCTGTTGCTTTAACATTATTACTATGTAAGCATTTACAGATTATTCCATACATCAACCTTGCACTAAGGTCCTTCAACAGTAATTGTTTTTCTTCTTGTATCATAACTTTATTCTTTATAAGGATTATTTTCTTCTGTAACAGCAATAGCAAGACCCTTTTCAATAAGTCCCCTATAATCAAAATGATGAGCATTAAGCCAATCAATCATCTTTACGAATTCAACATTAGTGATAGTTGGAATTCCTTTAATCTGTTTGGCAAACTCATAATTATAATGTGCGGGAATTCTCCAAGTATTACAAGTGAATTCAAAACCAATCTCTTTAAATAATTCTTTAGTTTCTTTCTTCGTCATACTTGATATTGGGCAAAGATAAGGTTTGATGTCGCATTCATTATCATTAAAGTTGTCTCTTTTTGTGGCTTCAATATTCACCCCATATTCATTTCCAAATATGGTTTGATTGATTGTACAAAGATGACCATTACCTTTAGGGGTACTTACAATTACACCATACGACAGCCTTGCACTAAGATCTTGCAATAATAGTTTTTTATCCTCTTGTGTCATAATTCATTAAATATTAGTTGATTTTATTATATAATTCTATTAATGCTTCTTCTCCTAATATAACATCATCACCACATAATCTAATGGGTTTTAGCTTATATATTGGTTCATTTGCATCATAAGATATTTCATATATTTCTATAGGTATTGTATCTCGTGTATGTTTTTTAGTGAATATGTCACCAAGTTTAAATTTGCTTTCCATTATTTCTTATTTTATTATTTTAGATTTTTATTTTTCTTCAATTGAATTAAAAAATATTTCAATAAACTTCTCAACACTCTCACATTTATATTGAGTTTCAACATATGTTCCAGTCCAATCCGTATGGGTATGCAAATTAGTCTTCAAAAACTTTGTTATTTTTTCTTTATCCTCTTGTGTCATAACTTTACTTTATAATTAAAATAGACATTGTTATCTTCCAAAAATCTCATGTAATTTGAATTCATCCATTTGTCTAACCTTATAAGTTGTAAAGGGATCTGGATGTGTGTCTCTACTAAGTGTATTTGCTTCTGTATAGAACTTTCCTCCATAAAATTTGTCTGCATAGTCGCAAATCATTTTGATCTGAATATCTGTGGGCTTATATGCATAAGGAAAATCTGGTGTTCTGTTTTCAGGATTTCTTTCACCAATGAATGCTCCGTAACAATCATTATGATGGATCTTAACCCAGCCATCCTTTTCGAGCCAATAGTCAGGTGAATTACTTCCACTCCAAATAGATACACCATCTTTTGCCATTCTATTAGCATATATATTATTTCCCTTGAAGATCTGTTCAGCAATATTCATATGAATCATAGCGGAAGTTGGACCATTACCTCCATAGAATTCACCATCTGGAGACAGCCAACCAGCATCATAACCATCCATAATATTCTTCTTTATGATTCCATTCTGTAGATATTCCTTTCCCCAAGATGTCTTAAGAATTTCATCATAGATAGTCTCTTTAAGATCTGTAATCTTTTCGTCGCACATTGGATGATAATATCCTGTATTTGGATTACAAAATTCTTTAATGATGTCTAATACATTTTCAATATCTGATTCAACTAATGGAATACGCTTGATAAACATCTTATCTAAAAGCCATATATAAGATTTTTCAAACTTGACATAATCCTTATACATTGATCTGATAAGATTGACATACTTTACAATGAAATACAGTGCATATTGATAAGGTTTAGCATCACCACTTTCAACATCTCCT
Organism: uncultured Bacillota bacterium; assembly: GCA_900317975.1. Taxonomy (GTDB): domain Bacteria; phylum Bacillota_I; class Bacilli_A; order RF39; family UBA660; genus RUG343. The sequence continues at coordinate 349,919 of ONIZ01000001.1, read as the reverse complement.
TCTAAATGAGACCAGACATTAGAACCATTTGAATAAAGATTCCATGCAAAATCATCTCCTCCAATAAGTTTTGCAGCAATATTATGAATACCAACATCAGACATGTTTTCCTCTCCATAATATCGCTTTACAATTTCTGTAATATTTGCATCATAGATAGCATAATTTGAATGCTTATTAAACTGTTTTACAATTTCATGATAACTTTCAACATAACCTTGTAAATCTTTGATCTTGTCATTCATAAGTTTTTGCCAATCATAGATGTATTCAGCATTCTGGAATCTTACGTTTTTATCATTTGTAAGATTGATGTTTACACCATCTTCACAAGTCTCAATGACAAAATTGTTCCTAAGAATTTGCAATGCATAGGATTCATTCATACCATTAAAACTTTTTACGTATGTTTCAATAGCCTCTTGAGGTTCTCCATTCAAAATATGTTCTTGAGCAATATCAAGAAGAACTTTGCCAAGATTTTCTCCGATTGAAAAATGTACATATGTACCCATATATTGATAAATTTTAATTACGTTATAAATATAGTAATTAACCCATAAAAATTCACAATAAAATACAGTAATTATATATTATCATTTTAATATGTATTCATAATCATTACGTGGCCAGAACTTTTCTATTACAATTACTTTATTGCCTTCATTAAACATATCATAATAATTTCTGCCATATAATCTATGTGTAGTATTATTGAACTGAACATCAACATTATAATGATATACAAAAACACCACCCTTACCGGGTAATCCAGTCCAAGATCCATATTTATACTTTCTTGTCACAATACCATCATACTTTATTGGCTGATGATATTTATAAACTGTAGAATCCCTATTATATAATGCATATTTCTTTACATAAATGTAGTCTTTTGTTTCTTTCACAACAACTGGACGAGAACTGAAAATAAGTCCACCCAATAGATAAATTATTATACCTGATAATATGCATGCTAAACTAATAAAAAACAGTTTTTCTTTCATATCAATAGACGTCTTTAGATGTTAGTTTGACAACATAACTGACAGTTTCATACTTATTATATAGAACTGTTCCCAAGTCTTCAGATGGTCTAACAATTTCCTCTTCATGATCCATAAAATTATTTCTAAGATTATTAATGACAGAATTATATTCATTAACAGCTCTAGAATAGTCACTAAATAGTTTTAGATCATCATCGAGATCTACAGCCATTGCATATTCAATTCCATTCTCTTTGAAAAATACCTGAGTTGATACAATATAAACTTTCATAATTATCTTTCATTTATATTTGTAGTATTGTCTGAATCCATATCAAGAATTTGTCCAGTAGACCAATCTGTCTTTATACAATGCTTAAAATACTCAGTATGCATTGTTGACAGACTGAATAGTGCTTGACCAACTTCTTTATTATATTCATCATCACTAAACCAAGGTTCATTAATTTCAAATTCAATATATCTGAAATTATAATCACCATGTGCTCCTGAAGTCTGATATTCATTTTCAATCAGTTCTTCAATGACAACTTTCATATGCTCTTTAGTGGAAAAGATTCCAACTAGCATGCCAGTACCTCTAATTAATGCAAACATATTAATATATAATTTAAGAAAAATTCAACCTCATTGTAATATAACCAATAATTCCCCAGTAGTTTTCCTTAAGATAAGTTTCATCTTTATCATTAAGAATTTCTATACAATGCAAGAATTCTAGAATAACGTTTTCTGGATAGTCAACTAATTTCTTAAGTTCATCCATTACTTTTGTCTGATTGTCTTTATTTTCACTAATTTTAGCAAAAATATCAACCATCTTTTGAACATCTGATGATTTATACTTTAACATATTCTTATATTTTTAATTACAGTTATAATATAGTAAATCCCAGAAATAATTCAATATTTCTGGGATAAAACTTATATATTATTTATAATTTAAATAACAATGTTCAATTCATAGCATGCATGTTCAAATTCTTTATTATTTCCCATATGCTTTCCAAAATCATCAGAAATCTTAATTGCCGGATGCCATAAACTATGTTCATTCATTCTACATTGAGACATCTTCATTACGATATTTTCATGTGGATAATTTTCACCATTTTTATCATATACATCGCATGTAAGATTTGTGCCGATTCCAAATGAACATTTAATATTTCTATTATCACAATATGTCTTAATTTTTACTGCTTTAGGAAAATCAAGAGCATTAGAGAATACAATTGTTTTGTTACTATAATCAATTCCCTTTCCCTTGTAGAATTCAATAGTCTTTTTGATAAATTCAATTTCATCTCCTGAATCTTGACGAACCCCATCAAAAAGCTTAGCCTGTTTTAATGAGAAGTTATTGAAGAACACATCTGATGTATATGTATCAGAAAGAGCAATACCAAGATCTCCATCATACACATTTACCCAATTCTCAAGAGCAATATAATTAGCCTGCTTATATCCATACTGTGCTCCATGGAACATAAACCATTCATGTGGATGTGTACCAATTGGCTTCATTCCATACTTAAGAGCGAAATATACGTTTGATGTTCCTACACAAGTCTTTGCATATTGTTTTAAAATACAGCAAACCTGATCTTGAACTTCTTGACTGAATCTACGACGTGTACCAAACTCAGAGAACAGCATTCCATTTTCATTAGCTAAATCAATTTTTTCTCTGAGTTTATTCATTGTTAGTTCCCAATCAATAACTTTGTCTTCATTATTGACCTCTGAAATAAGGAACATACAAGGAATCTCATATAAGGTACATTTATAGCATTTATCAGTTACCTCCATACAAAGTACATCATCTTCATTAAGATATACTTTGATCTTGCCATAATCAAATCGGAATGAATACAACCACTCCCAATAATATGTTGGAATGAAATCACTACGATGAGATTCTTTAAGCAAATAATATTCAGTAGATGTAAGACAAGCATTCTCACAGAACTCTTTAAGCTTTGCTTTGAATCTTTTAAGAAACTGTGGAGTACGTTTTACATTGTTCCTGTCTTTGAAAGTGAAAGTACATTCAGCATTTGGAAACAATTTCATATAAGCATAACTTGTAGTGAACTTATACAGATCTGTGTCAAGAATAGAATAAATCATTGTAAATATTTTTTATATTAAACTTATTAAATAATAGTTATTATATGATACTTTATGATATAAAAAGTGCCTTAAAGTTTACTATATGATACTTTAGATCACTTTCAAATTTTTATCTTCAATAAGTTCCATCAAAGAAGTACCATCATCAATAGAAGCAATACCATCCATAAAGACCTCAATCTTGAAGTTTTTCCAGTGCTTAATAAGATTCTTAATTGTCTCTTTTACACAATAGTCACCAGCAACTCCACATACAACTACATCTTCATTGACAATTCTTGTTCCTGAAGAAGACTCATAGTTAGCAAAATAGCAATTGCTTACAGTTGGAGTACTATTAGGATAAAGATGATGGAAAGTTCCACAGTGTTCAAACGCTCCATATTCTTCATGATTGAATGTTGTTCCCTTATTGACAATCTTTACAGGAATTCTTGTCTGAATCAATGCGTCATACAATTCCTTATTGATGTTAGCACCTTCAGTATTCTGTACACAATGAACAGGCCAGATACCACCATTTTTCTTGAATGACTCATCTTTGTTCAAATGCCAGTCTCTTGTAAAAATGATCTGATCAATAGTTGCCTTGTTCTTCTTTACATAATCAATAATAGGCTTGACAATGTTTTCTGCGCCTTTTACATACAATGCTCCATCAGGATTACAGAAATCATTCTGAGCATCAACAATAACAAGTGTTTTCTTCACTGAATTTGTGATCTTATTCTTCTTACTCATATTTATATATATTTTAATTTATATAAACAATATAGTTAAAATCTGTCAAAATTCAATAGAAAGTAATATTAAAATAAACTCATTTGTATTGCTCCAGTTGGATTAGCATCTGGTATTTGCATTACCTCCAAGAACCTGTTGATTGGATCAATGACTGTTTTCTTCCATTGTACTAGTTTGTCCATAGGAGGAGCCCAATCAGGCAGTTCACCAGCTTGATATCCGAAATACCCAGTTGTCTTGTCATTGATTCTTATATTATAATATTTGATCTTTCCTGAATAGAACTTCTTGTTGTCCTCACCATTTTGATGAGCCATAAAATTGAATCTTGCTACTGACTGGACAGATACAGGACATTGTTTACCGAGAATAAGAGCATCTTCATCTTCAACTACATATTTCTTATAGTCACCAACACCAACAGATTGTGATATGTCTTCAATAGGAGCATTATAGAACTGTTTTCTGTAGTTAGCTAACTTTTGATTGAAATTAATCATATATAGATCTTTCTCATTCTCATTATACTCAAACATAAGACTATTCATAAGATCTGTCAATATAGTCCTGCATAGCTTTGGTGTAGTTGACTTAATGATCTCAATACCTGTTCCAGACACCTTTGGTACATCATAGAACTTACCCTTCACATAAGCATAGCCCTTAAGGTATTTCTTTTTCTTCAAACATATCTGAGCCCTTACAATTGTCTCCAATTCAAACTCATGTACATTCTTTCCATGTCTTGGTTCATAGATGTCTCTACACCATTGATTGTTCTGGCCATCCAAGAACTCTTTATTGAATTTAAGAATCCAGTCAACCTTAGAACGATCTTCTTTATATTTCTCTTTATATTCTGGCATCATGCATTTGAATAAATTTCCATAAGTAGAATAGACTGAGTCAGTGTCAGAATATACGCTTACTGGAGTTGTCCTATACCATTCATGCATGCTTTCATCAAGAGCAAAATCAAACTTCTCCCAAAGATCTTTACGTTTCCATATTGTCTCATGGAAGAACTCTTCCAAATTATGCCACATAGTCTTTGTAAGATGTCTGCATTCTCCCGTGATGTCTGCCGCAAGTGAAGCATTAAAGAAGAAAAAGTATTGATTAGCACAAGCACCATACAATCCATTACCCAAAACCTTATGAGCTAACTCAAGCAAAGTATATTCATGTCTGAGATCAACAACTTCAACTCTAAACTTCTTCAACTCTTCAGTTTCCATTTCATATAGATCATCCATTGTCTTATGAAACTTCAACTTCATAAGGTCTAATACATCATCAGATACTTTTGTATGCTTTTTCTTATTGTTTATTATATTATCAATCTCTACTAATAGTTCTGAATCTATTCTTTGTCCAGTATACTTATATTTGTCTCGTAAGCCCTTTAATTTAGCCTGAATACGACGGAATGCATAGTCTTTATCATTCTTATATACATTACCCATTACTGATACAAAATAGTCTGGGTTATGACGGAATTCTTCAAGCTCCTGCTCTGACCATTTCTGAATTGTATATCTACCAAAGCTATCTGGCCCAACTCTCTTCTCATGGAAATTCTCAAATGACAGATTGCAAGTACGAACTTGAGAAGGATAAAGCGAAGCAAAATCATCACAAACACAAAACTCATAACGTCCTGGAACACAAGCACAAAATGCTCCCTCATACGGTACTTTTGTTCTTTCTATAGCATCATAGTCCCATACAACTTTCTTTCCTTGTGAATAGAACTCTTCAAATACATTAGCTGTTCCTAAGGCTACTTGTCCAAAAGCTGAAAGAAGAGGAACCAATGTTACTGAAGATACTGCACATGGTGATTCAACAGCTTTCAACTTATAATGAATAAGCTCTCCAATACAACTATCAATAGCATTATAGAAATAATACCACTCAGGATCTTTCTCATATAGATCTTGCAATGTTCCCTCATATTTGATCTTATGAGCTTTTACTGCAGCATTACCTACCCAATCCAAAGAATATGATTCATAAGGTCTCAAAATATAATCATAGTCTTTAACAATCTGCATATAGTCCAAGATAATAGAATGACATGGGCCTGGGCATTTCTTCTTTACACCACCAACATCTTCCCAACTATACTGTCTTGTCTCTCCTGTTGGGGATGCTTTCCTTATCATATTCCAAGCAACATTCTTACCAAATCTTCTAATGATTCTATTTACAAGATACTGCCAGTCAAATCCGTATGAATTCCAACCAGCTAAACAACCAATCTTAGGAATGATAATAGTAAAGAAATGCTTAAGCATATCATCTTCATTAATGAAATGCTGATATAAGACTTTAGGTTTCCATCCATTACTTTCAACAAGATTCTTTGCAAACTCATTATTCTCAATCCAATCAAGATAACGTTTTTTGAATAATGCAATCTGATCTTCATTCAACTGGTGAAGACCATAGACAATACAACTTAGATCTGGCCCAACTAATGAAATAGCTGTAACTTTTTGTTCTGCTAATTCTGGATCAGGAAACTCATCACTTACCTCAGTCTCAATATCAAAGAAATATAATTTTGGAAAATATTGAGCATGCATTTCAGTATTTAGATCTTCTGGTAACTCATACATGAATTCAAGAATGTCAAATTCATTTGGAGTATAATTCATAGTATCCTTAAATACCTTGTTTGCTCTTTTTCCGTTCCATGTTTCAAATTCGCCATTTGCGTCATATTCATAAGACTTAATATGATGTAAATGTCTTGAATAAAATTTTCTATTTCCCATCTTATCAATATAAGAAATAGTCAATTTTTGGTCTTTCTTATTCCATGTTCTATCAAGTATCATAATTAAAAATTAAATAAATTATTAAATCTGAAAATATCAGATATAGGATCAACTCCTATTTTTATATATATTATTAAATTGTCAACTTTATATATTAATATAGTTAAATTTCATCAGTAATTTCATAAAGTCTTTGTTTTCTAATACTAGATATCTTTTGTCTGTTTGCTTCTATTTGTTTCAATAGCTCACAATTCTTCTTACTTAATTCTAGATTTTCTTCCTCTATACCCATACAATATTCATCTATTAATTCATCTCTGTCAAAAGAAACAATATATGAATACATCTTATAGTCATCAGATTGCCATGTTTTATGATTACTTAAAGTTTTCTGTATTGGATGTCGTAAATCATCACCTTCAGCATTAACATATCTTTGTACTAATGGCAAATATAATTTGTCTCCATTTTCTGATACTAGATTCAATATTACACTATCACCAACAAACTGGTTATGGGTCTTTTCTACTTTATCAATAATGAATTGCTCTACTTTTGGTGATTGATTATCAAGAGATATTCCATATATGATAGTAAAATTATCAATATAGTCAAAATGATTATACATAACTTAAATACACATTTATATTTATATATAAAAATAGTAAATTTTACAGAAAAATATACAACAAAAAAGAAGAGATATTGCTATCCCTTCTTTCTATATAAAATATATAATCTATACTTATTTATTATCAATGTTTATAAAATGGGAGTCCCTATGATTCTTACTTAATATATTACCACCCATTAACATATCTGCTTGCTTTAGATTAGGATCATCTTCTTTAATAGTTTTGTCTGTATCTTCCTTATCAATAGTATTTTCATTTACTTGTCTATCTATTACAGCAGGATCATTGTCTAAACTACTTTCTTCTTCCTTTATCTTGTTCTCTATGCCAGTTAATCCAGTTTCATTATCATGAGCGTGTTCTATTGCTTCATCTACAGAATCATATTTAGGCTCTTCTTTTTTCTCTTCTGGTAATTTTTCTGTTTCATAGAACTCTTTTACCTGTTCAGGTTCTAACATGATAGGTGGTTGTTCTGGTCCCTTTTCAGGTATTTTTCCAAAAAATGTTTCCTCTTCTTGCTCAGGTTGTTCTTCTATAAATGTGGTTTCTGGTGCTTTTTCAATGACCTCTTGAAGTTTCTCTTCATTTTGTTCATCAATTAGCTTCTTATTTTCCAATTTAGCTTCTTCTTCATCTGTCAAATAGTTAGTTATCATAGATGTCAATAAAAGAGCAGCAATAGGGAGAATAGCTCCAACTACATAGGTTATGATGACTGTAGCCTGATCATCAGGTAATTGTGTCCAAATGAATATTGGTTCTTTGAAATATCTTAGATCAGCTACTGAATTTGATATGATGTATTTATATGAACTATATACATTACCAATAACCTGTACTAAAGTAAACATTGTCATCAATGCCCATGGGATGACTCTATTTCGGTCCTTCTTAGATGTCAACAATGAAAACAATACTGCAGCTTGTCCAACCTCAAATGCAAAAGCAAGAATAATACTCATGACTGTATTGTTCGCTAAGCCAAAGAAAGCTATAGCATGCCAGAATGAACTACCTGCAACAATAAGATAAAGTATAGAAAACAATAATATATACCAAAATTTCTTTGTCTTCAACATGTCTTTCTTCTTTTATTCATTAAATATATTTCATTTCATCCTCATTAAGTACTAATTTCAATGGGAATTTGTTTGTTGTATTTGTTTCACATGTCTTGAATATGTCTACTAAGATGTCTTTTGTATCATTCACATCTTCACATTTATATTCAAACACATCAAACTTAATTACATATTGCATCTTTTCAACTCTTATATAAGCATATTTCTCATCATTTGATTTGGAATCATAAGATGTCATAAACTCAAATGTATCATCACTTGTTGATTCATCATCCTTTTCATATTTGTCATAAACAAAATATACATCAAAAATGTTTTTTCTGTTCTTTCCAAAGAAATGCTCAGCAAGTTTTGGATCACCTGGGAGTTGAGATAGAAATACGTCTTGAACATAGATCTGGAAACTGTCTTCATTATATGTTTCCGGTACTTGAAATTCTAGAAATTTCTGTTCTGGATTACAATCAAAAACAACTTCAAGATTCTTTACTCCATAAAGTTCAAATTCTTCTTTTATATAATTATTAAATGATTTCATTTATAGACTTCTCATATTATATATATTTGGCATACTATGAGCTTCAGAATACTGATCTTCTTCATTATATTTTTCTTGTCTAGACTCACCAACAATATTCAATATTTCATTGAATGCCATCCATAATGTCTTGTCATTCTTGATGAATTTGATAACTTTCATCTTGATAGCTGTAATTGATGATTCTGCAATACCATTGTCTTTAGCCAGTTTCTTAGCTTTAACCTGTGCATAACCGTTAAGACCAAATAATGAATAGAAGATCTTAAGGTCTCTTTCACTAAAGTTGTCATTCAACTTACTGTAGACTGTTTTCCATAGCATATTGAGATCTTCCTGATCAATACCTTTGTTGCCATTTTCTCCATTGTCAATGAAATCAAATAATGTCTTTCCCTTTCCATCTTTGTCATGCACAACATACTGAGATCCAGATACCGCATATGACTTAGTGTTATGTCCCTTCTGATCTCTTTCTTTTTTCTGCTGTGATGCAGGAACTCTTACAAGATGTGACTTATGCTTGATCTCATCCTTGATACCATTATTGATACAATAAGCAGCATACTGAGTAAATGAATAGTTTGCTGACTTACTGTTCTCTTCCTTTTCTGCTTCAACCCATTTTCCATTAGCATCACGTACTTTACGTTTACCAAATGAATTCATAGCATAAGTAAGGGCTTCATAAGCCACAGAAATAAGATCGTCATAACCAAGAGATGACTTGTTGAACCACTGTCTGATGATCTTATGGATCAATGGCTCATACTGCTTGGCAATTTTGTTTCTGCCTGCTTCTGACTTCAAATCAAGAAGAATCTCATCTGGTGAAATCTTCTTTGTAATAATTGATTCAAATTGTTCCTTTGTCTGAAATACTGGGATTTCTAACAAACGTTCATTTCTACTAATACGAGTAATTGCCTGATAAAGTTCTTTCAAATGTGGATCTGATGGTAGACCCTTGTTGTAGAAATATTCTAATGCATTGTCTGCTTGCAACTGTGGATCCAAATCTTGAAGATATGTTTCATTATTGATAATCAACCAGTTGATAACTTCTTTAGCATCATCAGAAATGAATTTGGATGCAATCTCCAAATATTTCTTCAAATCATCTGCAGAAATATAGTTAATTGTGTCTTTCTGTACATTCAAAGATTTAGAATCCTTTGCTTCATTAAAATTAGAAAAATTTTTCATATTCGCTTTATATTTATTTTATACATTTTATTTTAACATCCAACAATTGTCTAACTGAATAGACTTTATGTTTCAATATAAAAATAGAAAAAATTCTAAAAAATTCAATAAAATTATATAAAAAATTTAAAAATTTTGTTATTTTTTAATTGAATAGGAATTGTATCTTTTTCTATTTTATATTATATAAAAATAAATTTATGTATTTATTTTGATGAAGCTTATAAAGAAAATATTATCAAATTTTTTGATATTCAAGATATTAGCATTTTTGGAATCTATCTATTACTATGCAAAGGACTATAATTTGATAAGTGAGGCATTCTATTCAAATGAATTCAAAGATCTTATTAAAAAATATATCAAATGTGATTTGTCTAAAGATTGGATTGGACGATTATATGGAATTATCAATCCAATAATAGACATCAATGGTAAAGTAGACATTTCATCAATGATCATTGAATTAGATGATGATAAGACAAATGACATTGAATATATAAAGAACTGGATCTACAGACAAATGTCACTTTTGAATTCATTGTTCAAAATAAATAATCTGTATGAATATATTACATTAGACATTACTCATGTAGGACCGGAAAATTATGACAATTACCTCATAGTATTTGATATGATATCTAGAAAATATATGAGCAGATGTTTCAAGAAAATGATGATTCACCTTGGAATATATTTAGTAATTGCATTAATCATAATAGGAATAATTTTGTTATAAATATATATAGACTATAAAAATTTATGGATCAATTAGCAAAACAAAAAGAATTAGAAGAATATAAGAAATTAATTGATTCTAAATCTTTGAAAGAGGTTTTAGAAATTGAAAAGGGCGTTATAGATGAAGCCAATGAACTTAATACAAAGATTGCAAAGCATCAATTCAAATTACCAACAAAAGGATATAAAGAAGTTGCTGAGGCTATCAGATATTTTTTGAATAAGCAAGCAGTTACTTGGCAATATACTGTTGGTTTGATTACTATGTATGACTTCTGGGATCCTAAGACACGTCCAGCGACTGTATTATATCCAATGTTTGATGGAACATTAAGAACACTTGGTGAAATGAAGTTTGAAGGATATGACGAATGGAAGAAGGTTGTCGCAATCAACAAGTTTTTTGAAGATTTAAGAGATGAATATTCAGTATTGACAGAACAAATCTGGGATAATGCGTCAAAACATAATATCATCCTTGATAGACTACAGATTTTGGATCCTGCTTCAGCTAACCAAAATGGTGTTGCTCCAGTTGAGGTACGATCTGAGTAATGGCGAATATATCTCTAGCGGGTAAATCATTGGGAGTGTTAATATGTTCTATTAAGCTTGCTTTGGTTTATCCGCATTTTTATAAATATAATTTTTAATAAATATACTATACTATTATGGAGAATTTTCAAAGACTATATGAAATAGATTTTACTAATGGAGTAATAACAGACTTGGCTGGCATGTATCAAATATTGGCTAGTAAGAACAAACAGTCAGAAATAAGATTAGCAATTGTTGGCAGTAGATCTATTACTGATGAGAAACTTGTTGAAAGAATATTCAATGTATTCAAATATATGTTTGGTGCTCCAAAAGAAATAGTCTCTGGTGGAGCAAAAGGTCCTGATTCATTTGGAGAGAATTGGGCAAAGAAAAACAATATTCCAGTAAAGATCTTCAAAGCAGAATGGGAAAAATATGGGAAATCTGCAGGATTTAGACGTAATGAGGACATCATAGCAAATTGTGATGTTTGTCTTGCTATATGGGATGGCAAATCTCATGGAACAAAAAATGATTTTGAATGGTGCAAGAAATATAAGAAAGAAGTATTAGTATTCAATACAACAGAATATATGACAAATGAATTCTCAGGATTCTATTATGCATCATTTGAAGAAGACAATAATACACAAGAGACACTTATAGAAGAAAAACCTGAACCAACTCCTAATCCAACACCACATAAGAAATACACAAAAAATAACAGATGGCTTCCACAGTCAGGTGTTATTGAGATCTAATTGTGGCTCAACGAATAAAGAAAGCAGATCTAAAACCAAAATCAAAATTAGGTATAGACAAAAAATTCAAAATTTGTTGGAACTGTATGTTCTGGAATAAAGAGAATGGTAGATGCCCATGGATTCCAGATAAGTTTTCTAGACCACCAACAAATTATTCAAATTTCCCATATAATCATAATTGCCCAAATAGTAGATTGTTCAGATATAGTATAGAGTATTTAGAAGAAGACTATGATACATATTCATACAAACAAAGAGGATAGTTGTCTACCCTCTTTTATTTTGTGATATTTGTTATTCTATTCCGCTCCTGTAATATCAAAAATCTTTTTCCAACATGTTGGGCATACACCAGAGATAAGCATTTCTCGGTCTGCTAATGAAAGATATGGAAAAGCATTTTGTACTAAATCTCCATTCTTATAGTTCTCATAGTCATGCTCATTAACATGAATTTCGTTTTCCTTGCCACACTGCGGGCATTTTGTAATTAATGTAATCATATTATATATATTATTTATATGTTGATTATTAGAATGATGGATCTCTGTAGTTTTCTGCATGACCAACATGAATTGAAGAAGTACCCCACATGTCCTGTCCCTTTGGCATCCATCGGCCATTCTTACGAAGTGTATAAGTTGTACCGGTACGATATCCCCAATAACCCCACTTGTCAGGATGATCCTCAGAAAGATATTCATTGATCACTTCATTTGGAAGATACTGAATTCCATCAACTGTGGTGATCTTTTCCATGTCTTCATCCTTGATATGAGCCACCCGAATAGTCTTGTTTGAAGTAACCTTTGTAACTACCATTGCATACCTGTCAGTTCCACAAAACATTGTTGCACACATACCAGCAGTAAGATTATTCTTTTCGGACCTGTGGCAGTTCATTGCCTCATTTAACTCGTTGAAATGTATCCAGTTTCTCATAACTATAAAGTTTAAAAATTAATAATTACATATTTAATATAGTCATTCATCAGAAAAATTCAATAGATCATAGACTATTTATCAGTAAATCTAAACAAATAGCCACAATGTTCACACTTAAATACTTCACCATTTTCATCAAGAGCATCATTAATGATAACTGGTGTATCTTTCTTACACTTTGGACATCTAATAAACATAGTATTTCCTCCTAATATATTTTAATTATTGATTATTTTCTTCAAACTCATTCTCCAAATCATATGCAGCAATTAAAGATTCAGTGAATTTATCAATCTCACCTGCAGGAAAATAATTTGCAACTTCCTGAAGAACTTTATCTTTATCAAGAAGTTCAATAACCTTTTCAAACTTTTCGTACCATTCCATATTCTTCACTAATTAATGATATATAATATTTGTTGACAATATTAATATAGTTCATTATACAGAATATTCAATGCTAATCTATAGTTTCTTGAACATATTTACTATAATAATACGAATAGTTCTTTAATATGTCATTATATTTGACTTCAGTTATATTCAAGATATCTATGATCTGCCATTTGTCAGTTATGATATTATATTTTCCTGAATTCTGAAGACATACAAACTGTAGAAATATTTCTTTTGTTATCATATGAAAGATATATATATTTTAATTAAAAATATACAAAAAATGGAAGACTTAACAGTCTTCCATTATAAAGAAATTATATGAATTATACAATCAATTAAACTACTAGTTCAAATACTGGGCGACAGTTGCATTTTACAACATTACCCTGTTTGTTCATAATGAATGGATCCTTACCATCCTGTACTTCAAACTCCTTGATAGTGACTCTTACATGATCACCAGGCTTGTAGTTGAGAGTATCAAATGAATCAACTGGCATAAGACCAGTAATATATTGTCCATCCAATTCTACGAATGCACCAGTCTTCTTTGATGAATTGATAATACCAGTTACAGTACCATCAAATATCTGGGATTCTACACTAACATTCTTTCCAGATTCCTTAAGCTTATTAAGCATCTCAAAGTTATTATAGATGTCATATAAGTTCTTCATACCAGTAACCTGAAGTACCAGCTTACGAGATCCAACCAAAGACTTCTCAATCAACTTATTAGGACCATACCCAACAGTCTTAAAGTCTACAAACTTCTGAGGAATGATGTCTACTTCCTCTCCAATCCACTTCTCAAAGTCATGCTCAATGTTCAATACAATATGTGAACCGGGAATGAATACTGAATGAGTATAGTTACGACCAGTAAGTTCATTCAACTCATCAATATTGGTATGACAAATATAACCACCCTTTACAAGATCATCAATATATACATGAATTGACTGCATCTTCTCAATAGACTTCAAAATACGATGTGTCCAGATCCTATAATATCCCTGAATAACGGATACATAATACTTATTGTCCTTCTTCTCCCTTACCTCAAAGGCAAGCATATTGTTATGTGTAGCAAGATAAGCATTAATGCTATCAAAGCATGTGGTGAAGTTCTCATTAGAATAAAGCTCGTTCTTTACTCCAGGAATTGAGAATGTCATTGAGGTCTTATTGAAAGATACAACATTGCCAACATAGACTTGACCAAGCTCAATATTGATGACATTATTGACAACAGATGAATGCTTAGTATCCTGTGCAATAGGAGTATTATAAAAAGTTGCGAATGCTTTAGCGATATTCATATTAGCATAATTTCTAGAGATGTACTTAATTCTCTCTTTGTCATTCTTAAAACCACTAAATACATCACCTTCAATATCACTAAATGTAATAAGTTTATTGGTGTTAATTTCCTTTCTCATTGATTCTAAATTTTTAAAAGGGTTAAACAAAAATTATTATTTATTAAAAAGTTTTAATATATATTAAATATAGATAAATACAATAAATAAATTCAAACAGAAAGTGAAAAATATTTATTCAAATCTATATTTTTTTCACCACAATATGCGAAAATTGATTTCAACAACTTGACAAACAGATAGTCATCATCATTTGTAAAGTTTTCTTTTCCAATTATACCAATTTTTTCCATAGTATCAAACATATCATTCAAAATGTCTTCTTCACAGTTTTGATAGATTTTATTTGAAAACTCTTTACAAACGTGATCTAAATTTATACGTGTATTGCTTTCCATATATTATATATCTTTTATTTAAGTTTAATAGGTAGATTGAAATAGTTATTAAGATCCATATTGTTTATATAGCATAATGCTAATATGAGAATCAATTGTACAAATCCACCTGTTTCATCAAACTTGTAGTCTATCTTTTGAACATGCCCATCTTTATATTCTAATATCTGATTCAAAAGATAGTCTCCAAGTTTATTATATATTATTTCATTGTCTTTTGTAAGATCTTCTTCAGTCAATTCATCTTTAGGGATATCTGGAACAACTTTCAATCTAATCAATTCATTATAAGATGCCAGTCCCATATAATTCAAATCTGTTTCAAACATATGTCTATGCTCCTTTTACTAAGTTATCTGCTTCATCTGGCTTTTTAGGATTGCCTAATCTGTCTAATGCTTTCAAACATATACCGGAATCATCCCATTCATAATCAAGTAATGTGTCATTCCATTTTACTTTGCCTGTTATAATATTTGGAACTTCATCATAATTGACCTTTTCAATAATTGCTGGACGCCCATCTTTAGTCATTACTGGTTTATCATCATTAATCCATTGTTCATCAATAGGATCACCTTTCGTTTCCATTATAAAATTTGTAAATCTTCTCATTATTAAATTAAACTAATATTTAATTAAAAATAATTAAGGTTTTTCAAGAATAAATAGAATATCCTGATTAGTAATCTTCCAATCCCTTATATTCCACCCATCAGCAATAAACTTATCAATGACTTTATTAGTCCAATATTTGGATTCACCAACGGATTCTTTGATCCATTCTTCACCAGCTAATTCTACATCTATTACTTTAATCATAACTCTTTAATTTATTGATTTTATCTATTATATCCTTTGAAGCCTGTCTATGATCAATATTGATATGCAAGCCACAAGAAGGGCAAATTAATGTTTTTTCATCATCCATTAAATCTTCTACCGTAAATTGTACAAAACTATTACAGCTTGGGCAATGAAAATAATGTTGTAACAGTTCTTTATCTCTTGCTTTCATATATGACTTTGTCTTTTATGTCTTCATATAACATATAATTGATTTGTGCTGTTGATAGAGGCAAGGCAACCCATAGATCATCTTTATATAGATAATGATATATCTTATTTAATAGATCTCCTTCTTCAGTTGTACAATTAGCTATCCATGGGCCGCAAACATCATCACCTCTTGTCTTACTAAACCATTGCGCATAGCCTTGACAAGCCTTCCTACAAATATTCCTCCACAACATATATTCAATATCTGTCAAGACATACTTCCCTAAGATATTCTTATAATATATGTTTCTAATTGCCTTTAATATATTCATAATCTAAACTTACTATCAAATACTTCCATTAACTTATTGAATTGTTCAACGGTATCAATATCTGCACTACCTATAGTTTCACAACTATCATTATCTATATGTAAATGCCAAAGCGTTCCTCTATTGTTCCATCCATTATCTATGTCTAATTTAATGGGATGATAATCATTAGTCCATATTCTAAATACCTTATAGTTATTTATTCCAAAAGCTTCTTTTTGATATCCAGCCATCAAATCAGTTTCATGTACAAGATGTTCAAATCCTGCATTCAATAGAATTTCTTCAGTAATGGTATTATTCATAAATCATTCTTCTACATCCTTTTTATCTGCTTTATCAACTATAACATCAGACTTAAGAGCATCAAATTTCTTTCTTAATTCTTCAAGTTCTGCTTGTTTTTTAGCCTTCTGCTCTTCCCATTTCTTATCAAATACTTCTTTCCAGTTCTCCCCATACTCACTTGTCATGACTTCATCGATTTCATCTCCATAGTAATCATACTCCCAGAAAAGCAATGGATTTCTCTCTTCAATCTCAATGTCCACATCATAATGATCTTTCCACCACTTCTTAACGGTCTCAGCGCTTGATGTAGGAGATGCACCCATAGCCAAAGTATTTCTGAATTTCATCTCATCACGATTGAATGAATAGAAGTTCTTGCAAGTAGAAATAAGTTCCATCACCTTATCAGTAACCTTCTGAGCAATCTCATTCTGAGTCTTCTCATAACCTACATAATAAGGAGCAACAATATCCTTGATATGATTCTTCAAAGGAGCAACTTTTTCATAGCCACGATAAGCAGGATGATAGCCATTTTCATCTTCATATGATTCAAAATATTTATCCTTTGAACCACCCTTTGTAAGATACTCTTCCAATATCTCAATATCTTCTCTCCATTCAGACTTGATACGATAAGCATCCAAATACTTATTCAATATATAAGTATACTCATCTTGTGAAAGATAATGACGATCATATACTGGGCCATCTTTCTTTTCATCAATCTTACCATCTTTATATTCTTGAATAAGGTTGTCCCAATCTGCTTCAGGCTGAGCCTTAGCAAACATTTCACGGTAGCAATCTTCCATTGCTTGAATCAAAACATCTTCTCTTTCTAACATAGTTGTAAAATTTAAGTTTATATATAATTATATTATAATATAGAACAGATTTTCAATAATATAAAGATATATCTGTTAATAAAAGTTAATTACTAAGTAAAAAGTATAGAGAACCTAAACATCCCAATAATACAATAAACAACATAATAGCTGTTACATGAGTCTTAATCTTATCTTTCATATTATTAAAGTTTTATTAGATTATGATAATTTCGTGGATATATAAATGTTCTTATCTGATCAATTGCTGACCAATATCCTCCTTTAAGGAGAGCATATCCTCCTTCTTTTATAATTTTTACTTTTATATGAGTTTGAAAAGGCTTTTTAATAATACTAACTATTTCACCATGACAAATTACAGCATTAGAAGTACTAGTAGTTTCTCCCCATGCAACATGATCACCAACATTAAGTGATTTTCCTTGAATATCTTCTATTTCTGTAATCATAGATCTTTATTTTAGAATGTTCTTTACACAATCAGCAACAGTCTTACCATCTGCTCCAAGAAGCTTTTCTTTAACTTCTTTAATAACAACACCCATCATTTTCTTCTCAATACCATCTGAGTAGTTCTCATTAAGATAGTTGACAATATCCTCTTGTGTAGGCAATGCTGGCAAGAGTTCTTGAAGCACCTTAGCTTGAGCATATTCTGCATCTGCCAAGTCTTGCCGGTTGTTCTGCTTATAGATATCTGCAGAATTGTTTCTATCAGCAATCATCTTATTGATCAAATTGATCTCCTCAGCATCATTATACTCTCTTGCATTCTTTGCTGTCTTGAACTCAAGAATCTTTGCCTTAAGCAGCTTATATGTTTCTGATGCTACCTTATCATGGGCTTTCATAGCTTCCATAATTTTCTTATTGATGTCTATCATGATTTTTTTTATTTTAGAATTTTTAATTAATTTTATTTTTTATGAAGGGTTCCTGTTACAAGTTGTGTATGAACAGAAACACATTTATTATGATCTGTTGATTCTGTAATTATCAAACTATACTTTGCTCCATTCTCCCCATATAAATATTTGATAGTTACTGTTTGAGTCATTGGCTGTTGATGATCATATATTCCACCATTAATTGAGCTTTGTAGCATTAACATACCAAAACAAAAAAACATACCTAATAAAAAAGTTTTTAAATTTTTCATAATTCTAATCTTTTAAAATGTTAAAAAAACTATTTTCATAATCAAATTCCTTTATCTAAATACACTGCCTTATCTATTAAAATTATACAATATATAGCAACTATAGCACATAATAACCAAATAAATATATATAATGTTGTTGCAAGATATGGATATTTCGTTTCATTTAGTGTTATTTGTAAATTATACCACCATAATAATGATATAAAAAATAACATACCAATAAAAAATAATGTAACTAATACTATTGTCATTATTTTAGGTATTATAAAAAACAGAATGAAAAAGACAAAACATCCAATTCCAAATAGAGTTTCTCCCAAATTATTTTTAAAATATTCTTTTAGCTCTTTACCAATATTAGAAAAATAATTTACTAATGCATCTCGTATCTTTCTAAATATATTCATCATACACAAAACCATTTATGACAATACCCACATGTTATAGTATTTTCTAATTCATTATATCTAAGCTGCCTCCTCTGTATATCTAAATTTGTATATTCAAGAGTAGCTCCACACATTGGACATACTATTTGCTTAGTCCAATTAACTTTAGGTTTCTGTGGTTCTTTTATTACTTTCATACTATTAGAATTCTATCACCTTTTATAAATGTAATTTTAACATCTTCATCATTCATAATGCATTCAAGAGCTTTATCATAAGTGTCAAAACGAAGCGGATATGAAAAACTAAACTCTATTGAAGTATAACCCTTAAGATATTTCCACCTAAATAAGGTCTTCTTTTGAGGCATGAAATATACTTCTTTATCCCGTATCTCTTTAATAATTCTATATTTTTTCATAATGGCATCACAAATTAAACTATTCAAATTTTCTTATTAATATCAATCATCTTCTTCAGTTACCTTAACATAGTTAATTATAAATTGAAATATAGAATAGAGCAATAAAGGTATCATGAATAGACAATATTCTTTCTTAAATATGATCTGTTCTTTTACTGGTATGATCAACATTAGTATGAAATATGCAGAAAGATTTATCATACTACCAACTGTTAGCCAAAAATAAAGTGTTCTATTTTTCTCCATATTATAGCTCATGTAATCTATCTTTTATCTTATATGCAAAATCTGCGCTATATACAATTGAATTCTCAAATCCTCTAATGAACATATCCTTGATTATGTCTTTAACAATATCTTGATAGTTTTCACCAATATATTTAATGATCTTTTCTTGAATGTCTTTATATAATGGTTGGAAATCTATCTTTCTTGCAGCTTCTTCCAATAATGGAGTTGGACGTGCATACCCATAAGTTTTATTTACAAATAGATAATCAAACCGTTCAGGATCACTCATATATTTTAAAAGAGCTGTCTGACATATCTTATGTAGTTCTTCTTTTGTAAAAGCATCAAGTTCTTTAGATAGTACTTCATTGAACTTGCTATCATTTTCAATATTAATCGTTATTTCCATTGTCTTTATAATAATTATTTGTTCAAATCATATTTGTTGATAAGATATGTATGTAGATTAAGACCTGAATAAGCAATAATATACATAAATATTCCAACTACAATATTTATATTCATAGTGGCAATTGTTGCAAATGTAAACAACAAACCAGGGATCAAATCAACTAAAACTTTAAGTAATACTGTAACAAAAAAATCCTTCATAATTCTAATCTTTTAAAATGTTAAACTCAATATAATTTTATCTTTGCATATTACTACTCAATCTTTCTTACATTATAAACCCACATGATATCTGCAAAATCAATATAAAGCTGAGAATTTCCGTTCTTTTCAATTCTAAACCTAATTGTTCCTTTATCACCGTCTTGGTCTATGAAATTGAATCTTACCTGACGGCCACCAGATTCATCAGTATAACTGTCTGAATGACTAACAATAACATACTTCTGAGGCATTTGCGAATAGATATTGATAACGTCATCATCATAATTGATAGTAATAAGAAGATTTGAATCCTCCCATTTTGACCAATTAGTCCAATGGCCATTATCTAACAACTGCTTATAAGAAAACTGAAATGACCTATAAGTATAAGTCTGTGCATTTGACTCAATAGATGTTCCAAACAACATTGTAAACATCAATAAAAATGTAAATAAATATTTTCTCATATATTTAATAATTAAATGTGATTATATATATAATTAAATGTATTTCTTTATAAAGTTCTTTGTTGATTTCGAAAAATTACAATTATCAGATATTGCCCAGTTAAGATAGTTCTTATCTATAGTCTGTACAAATCCAATACTAAGATTCTTATATTTACCAACATTAAAGCATGGGCAAAGTTCATTATTGAATTCTTGCATTGATATGACATTGTCTTCTCCAAAGATCTGTTCAGGATTATATGAGTTATTTCGTTGCTGAGCCACAAATACTGAATATGTTGCTTTAACATCTGACAATGCATCATGAGCAGTTAGACCAGCTTCCTCCATTGATTTTCCCTTATATCTTCTATATGTATCTTCCAATGTATTTCCATTTCGTCTTTTCTCTTCCAAAAATGCATCATAACAATCTATATTAAGAACTGAAAAAGTCATACCACATTTCTTGAACTCATTTACTAAAAAAGGTATGTCAAATGATGTCCCATTATAAGTGATGATATCTGAATCTGCAAAGAATTCAAAGATCTCTTTAGCGACATCCTTGAAATGTGGTTTGTCATTCAACATCTTTGCTGTTATTCTATGCTTAAAGAAAGACTGATATGGAATATGATAATCACCAATTGGCTGTATATATATGTTCTTTTGATCAATAATCTTATTTGTAGCTTTATTAATCTTAATACCAGCAAATTGAATGATCTGATCCTTTTCTCTATCAAGTCCGGTTGTTTCTAAGTCAAAAATTACAAAATTATTCATATCTATAGATAATATATTTTCTTATAATATATAAAATAGACATAGCTAATATTAATATTCAATTCAATAAATGTTAAAAAGAATTAATTTGTTTCATATATATAATTTTTAAGATAAATTATTATGATTAGAAAATAGTTTTAACGATGAAATTTTTCAATCAAAAGAACAACAAAGTTAATCATCATTATTATTTTTAATTATAAAAAATAAGTATAGATTATAATATTATATTATACCATGAAGAGAAAGACAAATATTTTCTATGAACAGAATAGTGATTCACATTTTTTGACTTTTGATAACTATACAGAAGCTTTAACTGGAGACATATTAGCAATCAATCAAAAACTGTTTCCATCAAGATTCTTATGTGTATATCTTCAAGCATTAGATAAAGATAAAGTTACAACTGATGAATATAATGCAAATAAGGCAGATCTTATAAAAAACTATCTATCAGCTTATTATGAAAACAAATTAGCATTCTTAAGAGACAACTTACCAAAGAATGGAGATATAGAACTACGTCATCCATTAAGTTATCTTATAATGCTATTATATCATTATGCTTTTAACAAGGCAGGAATTGAATCAATTAATAATACTAATATTACTGATATTAATACATTAGAATCAAATTTTACTACTGATTTAGTAACTAATTATCAAGAGATCATTGATTTCCCTCATTTGGGAGATGTTGTTGAATATGACTATAATGGTACATTTGCTGATATTATTTGTACTATATCTCCATCAAAGCGAGTAAAGCCAAAATTCACTATTAATACAATATCAGATCAAGATAGACATGATATGTATGAGTATAAAGATGCTAATGGTGATGATTATTCAAATACTTGTCTTTATGGATGGAATATTGATGAATTGACCGCAAATACTGCTATTAATGACTATGTAAATATTCCTCCTGTATGGGACAATAATACAGATAAAATATACAATACACAAAGTAGTATTACAGGAATTACAATATCTGCTAATCATGATAGTATAAAATTCAATGTAATTATTCCTCTTTTTGATTCACTTGAAATCAATAATATAATAACAAATGATATAGATGAATCTAATAATGAAACATCATCAACAATTGTTTTGAATGATACTTCAGAGCAATTAGACAAGGGATATACTCAAAAGAACATACCATTGGGAATATATTTCTCTGACAATACTATTACACTTGAATCTGAAGAAACTGGAAAATATTCGTCAAACTGGTCATTACTTATAAGCACACAGTTCAAACCATTCCCTTATTCACTTAAGATTCAAAATGATGAATATAGCCCAGATGCAATAAAAGATGCCTATATAACTTTTGCAGAAATATTGTCAAAACAGACAAAATATGTAGACATGCTTAATAAATATAATGAGCTTATAATATCATTACAAAGTAAGATCATTCGTCTTGAAAACACTATCAATAACATGGGTACAATCCAAAACATAGATGAGTTATGGAGTAAGACTTCAGATCTAGATAGTAAGATAGACAATAGATATAATGAATTGAAAACTAGAATAGATGAACTGGAAGAGTTCTTAGATCAATCTAGAATAAAATGGAAAATAAAAAATAGTTAAATCATCATATAATGGAAACTAACAATACAATAAAAGAATATTATGTAAAGATTTTTGACTTATATACAAATTGTGTCAATATGCTAACTGCATTGAATCAAAGTTTGTCAAGTAGTTCACCACAAATTGTAGTTGATATGGTAAATAATGACGGAGAACATAGTACTGTATCAATACCATCTTTTCTTTATTTGGAAAACAAGTTAGATACTATAGAAAATAGTCTTACAAACTTGATTAATATACCAAAAAGTGGAGATGCATGGTTTGAGAACAAATCAAATATGTATAAGTTCCATCTCATAAAATCAAATTCAGCTCCACAAAAGCCGAATATTGATAGCAAAGACATAGTAGCATCTTATACAGACAATAACTATTTCAAAGATCTTGTAACACCAAAGCTTTATTTGAAGATGAATATAAAGAATCTTACAAATAACATTGAAAAGATGTTTGTAAGAAAATATACTTTATCTGCATCTATATTCAATACTGTTAGTTCTTCCAATATAAAGACAAATGATGAACTTTTAGCACATCTCTATACTTATGTAAGAGGAAATGATTATGACTATTATGATTCTATTATTGATCTACCAATAAGAAAAGAGACATACAATTCTCAATTCAATATTATGGACATTCCTACAATGTTGTCAGGAAACCCATGGTCAGAAATTAATGACAATAATAAAGAGAATCTTAACTATAAGATAACATTAGACACTATTGAATACAAGCACCAAGAAGACTCATCCATTCGTTTCAAGATTAAGATAGGTGACTATCTTGCATTGAACAATACTAATAATATCTATCTTGTAAAAAGTGTCAATCCATCAACAAATGAAATCATTATAGAAGAATACATAGGGCACGCTCATATTCAAACATTTGCTGAAAATCAGAACATGTTCTTCACAATATATGAGAATGATTTTTCTGAATATAACTATCTTCAAATACCACTTGAGGAAGATCAATATATTGCAATATTTGTTGGTACTATCTATAATAACGTAAGAAGTATTCTATCAGATGCTCAATTCATCAATCTTAATAATATAAACATGACTGATGAATTTGGAAATATATTATATGATTCTAATGGAAACAAGATTGACTACATATCATACTATAATGAATATGCAAAGAACATTGGAGACATCTTGTATGGATTAAGTAATATATCAAACCCATTACTTCAAGAATATTCATTCAATACTATAGATCTATTGCAGACATCAGATGTCATTCAGGATCTTGTATCTTTGACAATTGATCCAACAAACATCAAGGTCATCCCTATAAACAAGCATATCATTGATGACAAGTCAACTCAAGAGATCATAAACTTGCATAATCAGAAGGGAGAACTAAACAACAAACTATCTTCAATCAATGCAAACATAGATACTTTATATAATACATTGACAAATACTGACTGGTCGCAAGAGATCTCAATATCTCAGATATCAGTACAAAAGAAACTTGAAGAATATTATACAGAAAGAACACAGGTAACAACACAATTAAATGATGTTGTAGATCAGTTGAATGCAAGATCAGTATTGAAGCATACAGAAGATCTAAAGTTCCGTATTCGTGGTATTCTATCAACAGATCAACTTGAAGAATATTTTGCTACATTGAACGTACCAAGTGAAGTAAAGATCATTGGTATAGATCTTCAATATAAATACAAATCATTATATACAGATACTACATCGTTATCTTCAATAAATGATGTAACATTCACAAACTGGAACAAATATAATTCTCAAGACAAAGAAAGAATAACAACATTGAATGAATCAGGTTCTAAGATGAATATTATTTGGGAAGAACAAAATGTTTCAGACAATATTATCAAATGGAACCAATTAGACATTCCTATAAATGAAGATGAAGATGTGATCATCAAGGTAAGATTCAAATATAATGTAGGCCAGCCATTTATCAATCTTTACACACCATGGTCTAGAGAAATGACATTTGAATTCCCAGAAGAATATAAGGAACTAAGACAGATTGCTGATATTCTTGCTCAGAACAGAGATGATTCAGTTGTTTCATCATTCAATAAGACATTGATTAATGATGGTTATGCAGAGCATATAAACAATAAAGTGATTGCCAACAATCAGATATTCTTCCACATGCCAGAAAATATTTATTCTGGATTCAATACCAGTGAAAACAATCTATTGTCATTGAAAGACAAACTTACTTCTATGTCTAATGATATTGACAAATATAGAGATCTGATAGAGCAATCAATTAATGCTAAGTATTCAGTATATCTTGAATTTGATAATGAAACATTGGAATTGTTCTCAGGATCTATCAATAGAATAAATATTAATGACAGTAATATTGCCGATTCCTTTGTAAAGAAGAATATGAGAATCATCATTAAGAATACTGGTAAATATCCTGTCAAACTATATTCACAATTCCCAGGAAATTCAGACATAGCATTATTAGAAGACAATAGAGATGCTTATAATAGAACAATTGGAAACTATGAACGAGTACCATTACTTATAAATGAGACAATGGCTCCACAGCATCTTGGTCAATGGATCTATTTCCGTCAGAATAATCCATATACAAAACAAGACATCTATCTTAATGAAGAAAATCAGAAGATTCAAGACAAGTCTAATTCTAATGCATCATTGATATGGGATCAAAACTACAATAACTATATAAGAAATGATAACTGCCAGATACTATATCCATATAAAGAGCATGGTGTATCAAGTTCGGCAGTATATAATAAGAACATCTGGAATGGATTGGAATTCAATATTACAACTAATGAATTCAAAATATATAATGTTTCTACTTCAATAACAAATGATGGTACTTATTCATATGACAACAAGAACATGGCTAACTTCTATAACTATTCAAATGTTAGCCCAGGAACAAATGTATATCTTATGAGATTTGAAGACATCTGTTATGTAGAGAAGACAGGAAACATAATATTCTTGACAGATACAGACAATATCTCAGAATTCAATAAGCAAGGAAAAGAATACCTGAACAATACAATGATAGATTATAATGGTGCATTCTTATATCCAAATATTATGCATAAGAACAATATAATCATAGACAATACAGATGTTGTTCCAACAAATTATGTTATTATTGAACCCGGTAAAGAACTTACTGTACCTGTAGTATTTGAATATTGTCTTGGTAACTTAACAAATAATATTACTGATCCAATAACATCAATAAAGAAATCATTATACTTTGATTTGAAAGACTCATTATATCTAGATCCAAAGAACTATATGATTGAAATATCAGTAAATTCTGACTATTCATCATTAAACAACTATCTTGATAAACTAAGAGTTGCAACAGCAGAAAACAATGAATAAAAATATAATAGAAATCAAAAATGCCATTATCTAATATAACTAATTCAACATATTTTCAGTCATATATAACAAATTCACATCCTGAATTAATTCAAACTGTTGGAGCAATAACTATTGTTGATAACACAAACAATACCATTCCCAATCTTCCGGATGCATATAGTCTTTTCATTGATGATACTTTCATAGCAACAGGTTATGGAGCAACTACATATGAAGACTATTCTCATATATCATATGTCATATCATCATATAATCATGTATTTAGTTATTTTGATGATGAGATAAATAATATATATGATAAATACTTAAACATTAATTATGATGACAACATAATATTAAGTAAAGAACTAAATGAATATAATTTTGTTACTTCATATACAGTGTTGAATATTGATCATACAATTAATAATAGAAATATTATAGATGGCTATGTAAATGATTATCAATTCAATAAAGCAACAATAGGATGTAAGTATTTAGATGATGTTATGTTTGAGTATGACTTAACTAATTCAGATAGTAATACATGTTTTATTAACATGTCTTATACATATATAACTGGTGGAAGTAATACATCAATTAATAATGACATTGAATTGAGAATTATACCAAAATATAATACAACAACAATTACATTAGGTGATGGAGAAAGTAAAATTTATCCTATGATTGAATTTAGTACCAATAGTGGTATTGCATCATTTGGATTTAATAGTACTGAAAATAGAATTATGGAAGATTTGGCTTTCCAATTTGTTAAGAATAATAAAGTCATATATTCATATACATATAAGAACCTGTTGAAATGGCCAACAGTATGTTATACATTCCCAGAAGTATCAAGTAGTATGATAGGATGTTTGAATACATTGAATACATTTAATTTTAGAAATACTAATATATCTGATGATATTAAATCTACAATTGCAACTAATACAGAACAAATTATACAAACATTATCATCACAAAATATTGAAGAAAATGAGTTAACAGTAACATTTATAAATAATAGTCCGTCATATGATTATATTGTTATATTCAAAGAATTCATATTAAATAACAATATTGAATTTTTCTTTAATGGAATAAGATCAAATAATTGGCGTTGCATTAATGTTGATGATAATATGTATGTATGGCAATCACCGCAAAAATATATTGGATCACATGATTGGACAATAAGATTTAAGTAATAGTATGGGAAACATTAGTTCATATAATATCGAAGCAATAAAATCAATATATAAAGATGATATCCCAAATGATTCAAACAATAATTATATAGAGGATAACTATCTTAATAATCATATATATTTTAATGCTTTTCAAGTTCCAGATAAAATTGTGGGACTTAATGGTGTTCATACGTTTTCAAGAAATAGATCAAATGGTGAAATCGGTTCTCATTCTTCAATAAATAGTTCTATAATGAACAAACATAAACCTTATGCATATAATCAAATTTTATTTAGTGAAGACATTGATTGGGATAATGCATATTTGAAATATTTGGATGAATCATTAAAAAGTAATCAGGCATTTTCTTATTATATGTTGGATAATACTGGAAAGATCATACAAGCAAATGCACAAGAAGAATATATACCATGGGCAGCAGATAATGAAGAAAAGAAAACACCAAGTCAATATATTAAATCATCTAAAGATCTAATGAATATACTTGATTATCTATTTGAGAGATATAATAGGCTTCATGCATTAATGGATATTGTAACAACTCAAAACGAAATCATAAATAGCAAAACACAACAAAATATATAAAATATTTTTGAAATGGCAAATGAATATTTAGCTTATAATTTGATTAATACTATATTTTATCCCAGTAAACAATTTATAGAAAATGAAACAGCTCCATCAAAAGAAACACAAGTTCTAAATTTATATGGAGCTGGTAGTGAAGATGAAAACGCATTAAGTAATATATCAACTTCTTATATTGAATTTCCTGATAGAATTACTAATGTAAATGGCGCTCATATATATAAACTAATATCTTCTAAAGATATTGATTGGGAAAACGCTTTTTTGAAATTTTCTGCAGTCAATGAAAAGAACTGGGGTAGTTTTGACAAGAAACGTAGATGGAGAGATGATACTCCCATTTACATAAATGATGTATATGAACTGTTTAATGTCATAGATTATTTGTTATGTTCATGTGAAGATCTTTGGTCAGAAATCAATAAGCTAAAATATAAGGGAGAATCTGATGCACTTTTATATTTTGTTGAGGATGCTTTATCTTCTGATACATTAGGTAATAAGATAGATGACAAAATTTTTACTATAGAGGAAAAGAAAACATATTTAGATCCTTATGCTTATTATACACTATTAAATATTGAAAATTTTGGTATGGCAACCGAAATATATAAAGAAGGTGAAGTATTTACATTATTTATGCCTGAACAATATAGTAATCATGTATTAACAGGTAATGCTTATCCACCTTCTATTGAATATTCAAATGGTATATCATCAGCAAAGACAAATGAAGGTGGTATTGTAGTCATTATTTATGGAAATAAAATAAAAGATAGTATAAGACTATATCCGGGAAGTTATATTGCTAATTTTTTGAATGCAGACAATATTAAGAAACCAGATGATGTTATTGATATTAATAATCATACATTAAGATATTCCTCAATATTTTGTAGAGATAAGAATGATCCAAGAAAAATGCATCAGGTTTATGTAGATTTCTTAAAAGCAAAAAATAATTATAATTATAATGATTATGCTTTATACTATCTTGATAACAATAACAAAAAACATATTATCTTTATAACAGATAATGCACTTATTGAATCTATTAATAATGAATATGAAGGCATAATCAATAATTCAATAGATTATTTGACTGATGATTCTGGGGATGTTAATTATAAATATAGAATTAACTTATCAGGAACGCCAAATCCATGCCTATATGTTTTGGCAGATGAATTCATATCAAAATTACAATTGTCAACAATTGGAAATGATATTGGAACTATTCCACAAAAATCAATAGATATTAATATACATTATTACAAAAGAGAAAACAATATTACTATTTCAAATGTTTCTGTTGACAATAACGATATAACTAAAGTAAAAGATATAACTGAAAGTAATAATATATTATATAGTAATTATTCAGGATCAACACAAGGAAGATATAATGTACCTGCTTCAAAACAAGTTAAGATAAACTATACTGCTACATATATAGATACTAATTCTAACATAAAATTAAATGATGAATATGAAGATGTCATGGTATTTGAGGGTGGCGCCGGAATCAATCCTACTGGAGAATATTTCAAATATAATACTAATCAAATTATTCTTGGCTCATCAAGTTCTGATAATCATAAACGTAATTTTGATCCAACTACACGAACTGATTTTGATACTATTGAAGACAATAATATTTTTCATGACATAAATAAAAATGCATTTAAGATATTATATCATAAAATACAAAATCCATATAGTTTATCATATGTTGTCACAAGTAATTCATTACTTAACAATAACAACATTGAAATAGCTCAATCACTACAAAATGCTATTCAGAAAATTGAGAAAAATGATGGTACTAATCAATATAGTTATTTACAATTTACATATAATTTACCAGATGGTATTGAACAAGTAAAATTTGATGTGGAGCTCAAAATAAAAGAAACCTCAAAAGTAAAAGAATGCTCAGTAAAAATACCATTTAACATTAATAAGATATATAGTCCTACTATTAATTTTATATCAAATGATGTCAATTATGAGCAATTGAATAAATTATCAGAAGAAAATACAAAGAAATTATTATTATATAATACTAACCATAACTATTGGGAACAAGTTATTGAAAATAGTATAAATAAAACAATGCCATTAAAAGACATATATATTAATGAATTTAAATTTCATAATGATGGCAAATTTGTTGATCTTCCAAAAGTAATTTATGGGGATAGTGTGTTTAATGGCATACTAACATACACAACTGATGAATATTCATATTCAAATACAAAAGATAATGGAAAACCTTTGTATATGTTCTATAATGATAGTTATAGATGTATTAGTCTATTGGGACATAATTATGTACAAAAATCATTACCAAAAAATACTTATCTTGGATATGCATTAATCGATAATGTTCAAGCATATTATATATTCAATATCAATAATCTTTCATATAATTACACACCATGTACAAAGGGATCATATTACTATTATACTCCATATTATATACAACCTGGTACTGAAGATAGTTTATCAAATCAAATTAATAATCGAAATAATAAAGACCTCCAATTAAGAGGTACTCAAAATAATGAACAATTCTATGATAAAATAATATATGATTCATATGCTAATGTTACTCAAAACATAGATGAAACTAATCAAACAAACTTAACATATTTCTTAGATATCAAAGTTGAAAATAATAAATACGTAAGTTATAGTCAAAATGGAGAAATACAAAAGTATTATGGAACAGATGCTGGAAATTGGTTCTCTACATCCTCAAACATAATACATACTTCTTGCTTTGATCTAGTCAAATCATCTTATGAATTCAACACAATTGAAGCAGAATATTATAAAGGATTATCAGGATCAGATAAAATTACAGCATATATTCCAATTTCATATTTATACTTAAATCAATCAACGTTTAATCCAGATGTTAATATAAATTATTCTTCTGGACAAACTACAAATGCATATTACCAATTTACATTTGATTCTTCAGATACTACAGGTATTTTAAATGAACAAACTGATTATCATAATTTTATTACTTGTTGGGATGAGCAAGAACAAGAGTTAAATCCTAATCATTATAATAATGTAACATTACATCTTAAGTTAAGAGAAAATTATAATAGTATTACTCCTCCTTATTTCTATGAATCTAATGATGCATCATTAAAATTTAAGATTTTGAAATCATCATATATTATTAATGATGGTATAGAACCTTCTTCAACACTTACAATAACAAGTTCAATACAAGGTAATATATTATATTTAGACTATGACAATTATTATTTCTTATCCGATTTAATAAAGATCAATAAAAATACTTTGAATATACCGATAGGATGTATGCCATGGTATGATGCAGAGCACAAAATGTATCAATATACTAATATAAGTAATTATGAGACTAACAAAAACCTTATTAACAGCATTGTTGTAAACGGAACCGATTCATCAAATGTCAATATGGGAGGATATATGTTATCTCATGTAAATATGAATGATAATAACTTATTAGATGGTAGTAATCAAAAAATGTATAATGTTAATAAGATCAAATTAGCACAAGGATCTGGACAACTTGTAAGAAATCTTAATGACTATACAGATGCTGGTTTGTTCTTGAACCAATATGATAATGCTATATTTAAGTTAAATATGGATTATATTTTATCTTTAATAACAATGAATAGTGGAGAAAGTAGAGAAAAGATAAAGAAAGTCATTAAGAATTTATTTGATATAAATTATACACAAGGATTTGAAACAATAAATTATACAATATCAGAATTAAATGGTAATTTCAAATATTTTAATATTGCTTTAGGTCATTCATCATTCTCATTTAGTCCTAAAATATTGTCTAGACAAATTAAGACAAATGAAAATTCTGGTACTAGATTAATGGATTATCCATACCTCAGCACTAAGCTTAATGATGCTAATCAAAATAATCCTAACGCTAATTATGATTATTCAGATTTTGAAGATTATGAATTGTTTGAATATAAAGATATAGACACATCAAATAGTAATTATCAAGGCCAATATTATGAAATCATTAAAGACAATAATGATAATATTATAGAACTTAATGATTTGTATAATATATATCAAGATGTTTCCAGATATCCAACTAATGAATCGAGATATTATCATCAAGTCAAGTTATTTATAGAGAATAGAATATGTAATGAAACTGCTGGCTATGAAATTAGCAATGAAATAAATAATCAATCAACTGCAGAAATAGGAGGATAAGACTATGTTAGATTATTTAATATTAAACAATAAGCCTATTATAAAATTAGGAACAGAAAATGCAATTGATTTGCTAGATAAAACATTAGATTTAAGTAAAGAATATTCAGGACAATTTCTAAGAGTCAATGAATATTATGTAGCTCGTCCAGATCTCATTTCACTAGCTATATATGGGGATGACAAGTTTGCAGATATCATATGTAAGATAAATGGTATATCTAATCCATTTGAACTTAATGAAGATATGGTTTTGTTCATTCCTGATCAAGAAAGTATATATAATATATTAGTGACAGAGAATTCTCAAAACAGGACAGAACTATTAAAAAATGATGACAATATTTCTATTTTAAATAAGGTAGGTGCCCAAAAAGCTAAAAGTGCTCCTCGTTCTCCATCCGAACAAATTATTGGAGACTATAATTATATTGTTGATAAGTCATTAGGAATAGTGATTTATTAATTTGATTTTTACTAATGGAAGACATTACTAGATATGTAGAATATATTGATGAAAAGATAAGAGAAGAAGTCATAACTCCTCCGTATGCTCCCCCATATTATATAAATTGGACAGATCCAAGAGTATTATTTGATCCTGGTTTTCAAGGAAATATATGGATGAAAGAAAGTGAGACAACCGCAGGAGGTAATATTTCTCCAGATAGTGATGTTAGTACAGTAAAGAATGAGGGTATAAATGTACCAGTAATAAGAATAAATGGTTCTGTCATTCCTGAAGAGCAAATTAACTATATGAAGATTGAGACAGATGATATATTGCCAACAATAGCATTAGTCATCTATGATCATACAAGAGCCATTCGTAAAATAAATGGACCAAGTTGGGATAATGACATAGTTGTAGTAATGACGGATATTCTAGAAGGCTATCATAAGAAGACAAATTTCATATTCTATATTAATGCAATACAAGAATTTGATGATTATGTAAGATTTGATGGTATATATAGAGTACCAAACTTTAATGAAGAGACACATATGTTTTTTGCCCAATCACCATTTGGGTGGTCATATAAAGATCAAGTAGTGGCTAGTCATCCTATTTGTACGCTTGATACAATGATACATATTGCAAGAAAATGTAATCTTGGATTTGCATATACTTCTTATGGAAGAAAAAGAATAGAATATGATCCACCACAAGATAGACCACATTATATATCAGATCTTAGATGGAGAATAGTAAAGCATCAGACATTGCATAGTTTTATGAGAGAAACACTATCTTATGCTGGTGATCCAACTCATATATTTGATGCCTGGGTAGATGTATTTGGATATCTTAATTGTATAGATATAACATATCTGTTTTCAGTAGTAAGGAGTAACTTATTGAAGCAAGGTGATCTTGCTATATGGGGATTTGCTGGTATAAGATCAAACATGGATAATCCTGTGGAAATGTTCCCTGTATATATGCAACGTACAATAAGTAATACAAAGATGAATGATGCAGATCATAACTTATTATTTGATGAATATGAGTTTATCACAAATAATAATGATATATATCTTGAGGGAACAACTACACAAGATTGTATGTTATCTGGATTTGAGGACAATACTCCAACAATAGACAATATGAATATTGATATTGAATCTGAAGTACAACAAGACAAGGCATCTGCTAGTAAAATAACATTCAATAGACAGAATTTCTTGGGATTCAATATACTTAATTCAGAATGTACTGTTCCTAATCCACCCCCACAACCAGATCATACATTTGTTCCTTGTGGACTTCCAATACCTGTTCAAAAATATTATATAAAGAAATTCTTTGACA
The DNA here is from genome assembly GCA_900317975.1 of uncultured Bacillota bacterium. Taxonomy (GTDB): domain Bacteria; phylum Bacillota_I; class Bacilli_A; order RF39; family UBA660; genus RUG343. The sequence continues at coordinate 315,193 of ONIZ01000001.1, read as the reverse complement.
AGATTCGTACAAGAATTCTTAAAGTAAAGATGCAAAGGGTAAATCTTGGGTTACAACGTGGTATTATTGTTAATGTTGTATTTACAGAACATCATTCAGAAGTAATACGACAAATTACTCCAAATAGAGAATATAATGATAGCGCAACAGGAAAACTTAATCCATTTACAACGGCAAGATATTATATAGATGCAACAGAATATGAATATAAGTCAGAAGAAAGAAAAATTAATCAATATTTATATCTGATCAATCTTGAAGAAATACAGCTTAATCCAAATAGTAAATTAAATAGTACAGAAAAGGTAATATGATAGATGAATTATTAACAATAGATGATATCGTAAATGATAAGCAAACAAAAATACATGCAGAATTATTCAATAGTGCTGTAAGAAATTATGCGACTACTAAAAATATCAATTTGTTATCATATACAATAATTGATTTGAAAGACAATGATGATTATTTGAAACCTTCATCAACTTTATTATTATCAAAGGCAAAACCTTTCAAAAAATTTAATGTTGATCTTACAAATTACTGGAATACAAACTATTCAAATACTAATGTCATTAAAGAATATGATGATATATTATTAGATGAAGATGACAGAAAATATTCTGAATATGACTATACTGATTACATAAAAGGAAGAATATATTTTAAGAACAAATTGACAAACAAAAGATTCTATATTAGTTTTGACAAGTTTGATAAAGAGGTAAATATAGACCAATTGAAAAATACATTTTTAGCTCAGTTAAATAATGTCAACAAAGAATGATAATCAACCTAAAAAGGAAACGGATTACGGATATGTGGAGCAATGGTCATCCGACTTTACTGTAGAAAATGATGGCAAAAAGGATAGTACAGTAAAATATCAAAATGTTGGTGATTCTTCTCGTATATATGGCCCCTATAGTCCTAATATCAAAAGTAACCCATATGATAATTCACAGATAACAAATAATCCAAATGAGATTCCACAAAGTAACTATTATGAAGATAGCTTAAGTTATTTGAATATCTATCTTCCTAATTATGGAATGCAAGACTTCATTAATGAAAGAGCTATATGGCAAAAGGGGTCTCATAATATGACAGGTGAGCCAGGTTGGTTTTATTTTAAGATATTTTTTCATTTTAATGATTCTAAACTTTTTGCTGGTATAATAAATAATGACAATACTATTCCAGTAACAAGTGCAATGAGATATCTATATGGTATTCGAAATGTGTATGAAATGGAAAACATACCTGATAGAGCACTTGCATTGATAAGATTTACAAAGACATTGTCATATATAAATTGTGTATGCCCATGGTTCTTTAAATCAATTACAAATGTCAACAAGCTTAATTCAATGGTAATGAATGAATTTACCAAAGAAAAATCAATATCTATTGGATGTGATACCGAAGCTATTGATATGAGACTTAACACATTATTAGAAATGTATAGATATGCTTGCTTTGATGAGATAAACAAAAAAGAAGTAATACCAGAAAATCTTAGAAAATTTGATATGTCAATACTAATAATGAATGTTCCTATCAAATACTTTCAGACAGCAATGACATCATCAGCATCCTCTCTATATAATATGTTCAATCCATTACAATATGGAGCAAGTGGTGTGGACATTATTGATGAAAACATGAACAGAATATCAAAGGGACTCAATACTATATCAACATTCTTGGGAGATGCTGACACTTCTTCATTCAACTATAAGAATATTAGTGTAGAAAATCCTGATATGATGTCATTCCAATTATTTACATTGAAGAACTGTGAGATACAAGTAAATGAATCATTAGAGAATTATTATCAAAACAACATAAATAATTCTGAATTCTTTAACGCTGGAAACAATACTATAAAGATAACTTATGACAATGTCTATAAGCACACTTACAATGAATGGCAGAAAATATTCTTTGGAACAACTGGTATAGAAGCAGATGCATTGGACGGCTTAGCAGATATTGTAAAACGAGACAGATCAATTCTTACAGATAGTTTCTTAACAGAATATAAACGTAAAAATAGAGCAGTTGTAAATAGTGAAGTATTCAAACTTCATTCAAAGAGAATAGATGCTATAAAGAACAATACATATAACATATTCTTTAATGCGAATAATGATAATGTATATAAGTCACTTGTAGATTTCTCTGAAAATACTATAAAAGATAGTATGATTGGTCTTAACAACAAATACTATTTAGGCAATATTGGAGATCCAAATCTTATTACACCAAGAACAGCAAAGAGAGATGCCGAGAATATAATAAATTATTTCAAATGGGGCAAACGTTATTCTAAAACTGCTACAAGATATTAAACAAAATAAAGGAGGATCTTAAGATCCTCCTTTTTATTTTGTTGTTAACTATTTATATAATTATTATCTGTTTTTGAAAACATAAACATTTTAATATTTGATGCATCAACTTGGTTATTTTCAATTATAAAGTTATTTGGCATTAATGCATTTATATTGTCAAATCGTATAAAATAATTATTTGAATCATCAGATGATTCATATATCATAATATGTTGAATTAAATCATCAATATGTTCATTATATTTATTTAATAACAAATATGTATTAATGTTTATATTAGGTACACCATTTGATTCAACAACATTGAATGCTGCATTAATAATAGCAGGTATATTTAATTTATTTTGAATTGTTGCATGATTAGCTGGTATTGTATATATAGTTCCAATTGATGATTCATTTATTATTTGTATTTCTGTACTAGTTTTATACTTAATTTGATGTTCATTTAATGATACTTTACTTTGATCATATAAATTTATACCGTTTCCAGATGTGTTGTTATATAAGGGTGTTATACAATATATTCCTGCCTCACCATCATAAAAATAATAATAGTATTGTAAGTTTGTAGGATTATCAATTATTAAGTTTACATTATTTAATACATTATTAATTGTTATATAACTTTCATCTTCTCCAGCATTTTCAATAAATGGTGTATAATGATTACTTAAATCTGTTCTATCTGCTATTATTAGATTATTAAATAATTGTTCATTAATTCTTATTATATATTCATTACTATCATTCGTTTTAAATGTATTATATTTTATTTTCATATTACTATATCTTCGAGAAGATACACTTATACTATTATATAATGCAGTATTAAGATTTGATATAAATGCTGATTGTAATATTGGAGCATTAATATTCTTATACATCTTAAACTTAAATTTATGCAATAGATAATCATAAATATGAATACTTAATGTATAGTTAATATTATCCCATTCTAAACCAGATGTTCCATCTCCTAAACTTATTTCAGGAATTATCCTATAATAAACATAATCATCTTGATTAGGCCATGTACCATCATCAGACAATATATAATAATTTTCACCATCTTCATTATCCATATATAATTCAATATTCAAAACTTCTCTATCATTATATATTAGATTATATTCTTGACTGTTTGAAAATTGTAATTGTAATATGTAATGTCTTTGAGAATCATCATCAACAATATTGTTATTTTGTTCATAATTTATTCTTGACTGTGTTGTTTCATTATTTAATGCTATTGTAGTATCATTTAATACATAATATAATATATATGTAACATGATATGTATTTTTATATACGTTAATTAATCCATTGTTAAATTCATATGTATCATTATTGTCTGTACCTATATTCATATTAAAATTAGCTGTAATACTCCATGAAACTTCTGTATTATTTGATAAACCGCTTAAATTATTTACTAAATTAAGATTTTCTCCTGATAATATACTAGTATTAATATTATCTTTAGTAATTTCTAATGGTATATCTATAACAGCATTATTAATCTTATATGATAATTTTAATGTTAAACTTGCAATAACATCATTTAAAATATAATTTCTAATTATTGAATTGATATTATATTGAATACTTGTTATTTTTGTTTTAGATGAATTTTCTGTATCATCATCAATCACAATAGATGTAACTGTAAACAATTCATTCTTATTACTTGAAATAAATTGTTGACTAAACTTAAACATAGTATCTTCAACAATTATTTCTCCTTCATTATTTCTTATATTACATATTATTTGATAATCTATGTCATGAGTTGTTAAATTCGGATAAAAACTGAAGAAAATATTTTCTGCTTTATGATTATACATTAAGACACCAGCTTTAATAATACTATCAGATGCATTAGAAATAACTTCAATTGTCTTTTGCTTTATACAATATTCACCATCATCTCCAATAATAAAATTAACGATTAATGGATTTTCTTGTGTTGATGTAAATTGTATCTCATTAAATATACCAATTTCATTATTTTCCTCATTTAACGCTAATCCAACAAGTTGTATACTTACAGTAGAAATTGTAGAAGGATAATAATAAAGTCCATAATTATCAATAAGACGAATATCAGACTTAACTTCTAATAATGGAGCAATTGCCGTATTAATAGAATCATTAATATAGTTATATATAAGTTGTAGTAATTGATCAGTTATGAATAACTCACCATTTGCATTTACCGATATTCCTGTCATATTAGCTAACTTAGGAAATGAACTTTCTGATCTTTGACATGTATTTGCAGTCTTCACTACACCAAGAGATACTGATGAAGCCTTTTCAAGCTCAGTAGTTTGTACACATAATCTATTTGAACTACTATCTGTAACTAATGTATGATTGTCTATACCTAATGCTATAGCTCTTGATTCATCCATATATAGTCCATTACCAACTTTTACTACATGAGTTATTTGTACAGGAACACCATTATAGTCTGTAGCAAATAGACTGGCTTGATGAATATTGTTTTCTATAATATCCTTTTTTTCATTAGCATTTTGCGGTGAACTTATAATAATAGTATTAGGCACAAGTCTTGGTGTACTAGCTATAACATTAGCATCAGCATTTGTAACACTTATATTAAGTTCTTGACCAAACATTTTCTTTACATTTCCTAAATCTGACATAATTTAACTTATTCATTAACATATATTTCATCATCAGTAACCATATCTTGTTGAACAAATTCATATACATTCTTTGTTGTTCTGATGACTTTATCATTTGGTACTTCCGTTCTTTCATTGATTATTGGAAGATATGAACTGATCTTTATACTTATTTCTATAACCTTTTGATTTGTTTCAGTTGAATCAAAATCTATCTTGTTTGCTTGAATAGTATCTTGTTGTGGAAATTCTATTGAACAATTTATTCTTTGCCCAAGATAGTTTATATTAAAATATTTTTGGAATACAAGTTTTTCCAATAGTTCCTGCAACAAAATTATGCTTTCATTAAAATTACTTAATACATATCTTAATGTCATTGTAAGTTCTATTGGTAGTCTTCTTATTTCAGCATTATATCCTTTATAGTTTCCATCACTAGACTTTCTTTCATAGATGCCTCTTACATATGGGTTTGTCAATTCTTCTGTTGGTACATTTACATCACCAATCTCACAAACACATCTTGGCATCTTCATATATATTTGATCTTCACCTGTTGTTTCAGACCAATTCAATTCATAACCATTACTTTCAACATACATAATAGCAGAACCAGTTGAAAAGATAAAATGATTAATTGGCTTGTCATATAACATAACATGATTATTAAACCAATTCAAACAACCTTTAATTAATATACTAAAGTATCTTTCATCTCGTACAGCTAACTCATCAAACTTTTCTAAGTTCCATGGTCTTTTCCATTTATCTTTTTCTACATTATAGATATTCTTCATACCGTTTGCTATATATGTTGATTGTTAATTAAAAATAATTTTTATTTTACTTTTTTACGATCATCCGACATAATATTTTATAGTTTCCTTCTACATTTTCATTAATTGTCCGATCATTCATCTCATCATTAGAGTCTTTATAATAGAAAGTCAATAGGCTTTCATCAGTTGAATGATTATATAGGTTAAATGATATGGAAGAACTTGTTACAGATAGATTTGTCAATATCATTTTTCCAGCTTTTGTATTGATATATTCTGTGGTAATATTATTTGAACAATATAAATATTCATAATTAGTCATTACACCATTTTTCTTTAGTGAATACTGTAGTTTTATATAGATATCAGGAGTTGTAGATACTCCAATTCTTTGCATATTCAACTTAATATAAGATTCATTTGTTAATGTTCTAATAATATCATATTGTTTCTCATTATCATATAGAATATAGTATTTGTCTCCGTAAAGAATATTAAGATCAGGAATAGTGAATAATAATATTGTTTTAAGATCTACACCGCCTATAATACTTGGATTAATTATACTACTTATTATTCTATTATTTGGCTGAATTTGATAGTTATAGATAGTATTTGCATTTCTGACAAATATCTTACTTGACAAATTAATCAATTCATTATTCTTTAAGAAATATTGTAGTCCAAATCCATAAAAAACTTCTAAATCATATAAAGATGGTAAATAATATTTTTCATTGCTATTTATATGATTTATAAGTAATGATGAATTAAATGATAATGGATAGATACTATTTAGTCTACCATTATTTACATTAATATAATTAAATGCATTAGAATAATTCATATATGGAAACACATATGTATGATTGTTGTTTTTTGGTTTAGGATAATTAAACAAATTGTCAACAATAAAATCTCTATTGACTATAACATCGTTTTTACCTTCATATTTATACATATGATAAGTTAGTGATAATGGAACATTATAATAATATTTTGAAGAATCAAATGATGTAATTGCATAAGTTAAATTATAAGAATATGTAATTATTTCATTTTCTGGATTTTCTTCATCTTCTTCTGTAATTTGCTCAACATTAAAGGATGCACAAATTAATTTATCAGCATTAATATTATGATAATTAATACTATTTGCGTTATCTTCATTTATATTGATATCTATAGTATCAATAGAGTTATCTGTCATTTTTACATATATTGGTTTTTGGCATTTCTTAACATCATCCGAAATATTGTTTTCATCTACATTTATATTATAAAAATAGCTATTACTATTATATGTTACAGAAATTTCTGTTTCATCATTATCAATAAAATAATTTTGTGGATAAAGACATATTCCTAATTGATTTCCATGCTTATCAAAATTATATCCATGATATCTATCATAATATATGATATTACCAACTTTATATAATTTATCCTGAGTATCTAATAATAATATGAAGTTTAAGATATTATTAAGAATCTTAATATTGAAATCAAGATATTTATCTCCTATATTTTTATAATTAATTTTAAAATTAGCATTATATTTGAAATCAGCAGTTATTTCAATATCAGAATTATCATTCAAATTAAAGTATGTCTTATGTATATCAAATATATATGATTTAGATTCATTAATACTTATTTTATTCGTAGAAATGATAACATAGTTTGTAATAATATCATGTATTAAATTTGTATAATAATTATAATCAATATCTCTATCAGATATATAATTATATCTAAATCTTAATATCAAATTAAATTCATTAACACCATAATCAATTTTTATTACTTGATGAGATATATCAACATCATATATGATTTCATTTTTGTCTTTATATGTAATATGATTTGTATTTAATATTAAAGCATTATTTGCATTATCTATATTATAAATAGGCAATAAATATTTTGCATTATTTATTCTGTATTTTTCTAATGTACTATTATATATATTAAGTTTAACATTATATTCATTAGATTTTAAGTAATCATTAATGACATTAATTTTGTTAATTATTTTATTAGTAAATGATAATTGATTCTTATTAAGTGTCAATGTTGAATCATCATAAGTAGATCTTCCTCCAATATGATTTTTTGCTATTGGTATATGATTATAAGATCCGTACAATATCTTGTCCTTTTCAATAATTGTATTATTATCAATTTTAACAGTATATTTGTTCTTATCAATAGTAAAAGCACTATTTATATTATTTATACTATAAGAAAGTGGAATAATGTCTTTATTATCATTTATGAATATAATATTGTTTTCTTGATATGAATACACATTATCTAATCCTAATACATATTTGTCATACACAGATAATACTAAACTATTACATTTTACACTTTGTAATAGTTGAGAATTTTTAGAAATATTTATCAATGAAGTTATGTCTCTTTCAGATAATGATAAATCAACATTCTTTAGTAAACATATACCCATTTGTTCATTAATGCTATTGTCCATATACTTTAGTTATTAAATATTTATTGATATAATATTTTTGATAGTATTAGTTGAAAGTTTCCCTATATATAATTTTTTAGTTGTTGTTATTGTATTTCCATAATCATCTGTTGTATGAGCAAATTCTAAGTTATCAAATTTCTCAATCAATAATGTGTCATTTATTATATAATTTAGTGTTATAATATTTGAATTTAATTTTGCAAATTGTAACGGTATGTTCTTATTAGCAATATCTCTATATTTTTTATAAACCTTATTATCATTGGTTGTAACCTCATAATATCCATAGAATAAATATGGTTCTTTATTATAAAATATGCAGTCATATTTTGATAATACATTATATAAATACTTTGTTATTTTAAAACTATCATTTTTACCAAGATTTGTATTATATTCAAATAAGATCAAATATGAATTTTGATAATTATTTACATCTATTATTTGAGTGTTTGTTATATTATTTCGAGTATCATAATAAATTCTTATATTATCATATATATTACAATCAATATATGCTAAAATATTTTTATTATAACTACTAATAATATGATTTGTTCCTAATGGATAAATATTAGTATCATCAAACATATTTTCTCCAATAAGTTTATAGTTAAAATATGAACAACTTGGAGCTATTGATAATGAAACATATGTATTTACATATTTGAATTTTAAGTTATCATTACTATTTGTATAATACAATGTATTATTTGAATAATTAGCATAACTTATATTAGATGATAGATAAGAAGTTTTATTCACATAATTACAATTAGATATAAGACTTATACTATTAAGTAAATTTGGATTTATCCTCATATATATATTATATGTATTGAATACGTTATTGTCTTCTTTATTAGTTATTTCATTATCAAAATAATTTGTATAGATATTGAATTCTAAGTCTTGTATAGATTTACAATAAATGTTCTCATTATTTTCAAGTCCCTGATAAAAGTATGGCTTATATTCTCTTGGTAATAGATTATTGTTAAAGTAATAGTTATCACAATATTTTATATATGTATTATTTAGTGATAAATATGTTGTCAAATCACTTTCAATATCATATGTAAATGTATTGATTGTATGGAAATATGTATAATGCTGTAAACCTTCTACAGAATTTCCATCCCAATAATTAATATCCTTATATATTGTTTGTGTTTTTGCTATTTTAGAAGTATTTTGTTTTTCAACACTTGCACTAATGATGTTTTGTTTAAACGCTCTTTTCGTGAATGTTATTTGATTAGGATGACTTAATAAAACACTTTTTATATATCTATAAAATAATACATGATCTTTTATAATATTTAATTGTTTATTATAGAAACTTAATGTGTTTTCTTGCATCAATAATTTATTGACCAATGCATTATTTGCTTGTATAGATTCATTAGCTATATATGCGTTATTCAAATATAAGATGCCGTTAAATGTCTTTGTTGAATAAGGAATACTGTTTATATTATAAAATAATTTATTAGAAATTTCTTTAATACTATAATCATCAATTCCTAAACTTATATAGTTTCCATTATAGTATAATCCGTTTGTTTCATTTATTAGATAAGTCATTTGGGATAGTTTTTGAGGAAATTGATAATATAATAGATATGTATTGTCATATACAACATTTTTTGAAATAATTTCAGTTTTATTTCTATTTATTTTTATTCCTACAATTTCATCTGCAGCATATTGAGCAAGTACAAATGAATTATCCTGATGAATATAATTGGTATTTGCAGTTTTTTCATTAGGATAATTTTCTAAATAATAAGAATTATTACTTATTGTATATTTAACGTTAGTACAAATATTATTTATATCTAAAATATGATTGCTCATTATCTTATATGTAGTTATATATTTTATGTTTATTCCGCAGAACTATTGAATATGATTATATGGCCCTTATAAGGGTTTTGACAGTGTTCAATAGTAATTATATTATTTTGTGTAGGTGTTACTTTAGATGCACTTCCATAATTATTTTGTATTTTTTCTATAAATGATGTATTAATGATTTTTTTGAATTCTTTATCAATAGTATTTTCATCATTCAAATTTGCTAAGAAATTCCCAGTAAATGTTATTTTGTTTCTATTATTACCAGTAATACCTATAATACGTTTAAGCATTATGTATATATTATCAGGGTTATCACTAATTATTGTAGAGGTGTCTTGTCTATATTTTTTAAAACTATAGTTATATTTTTGTGTCCCAGAAGAATCTATTTCCAAATCATAATTATAATTATGAATAGCGGGATATAATATTTTTATTTCATTTGCTCTTAATGATAATGTTATTTGATTATCATCAGATAAACAACTATTTAATCCATTATCAGTTAATTTCAATGTTTGTACCACATTAGTTTTGTTAATAATGATTATATAGTCCGATAATAGATAATCATATATTTTTTTATTTTGCTCATTATAATAATAAATCATATTTTTATATCCTATTGATGGAATACGTTTTCTGCCTGGATTAGAAGATGTTGGTGATTTTAATACATCATCATTTATTAAAACATAATCATCGTATACGCCATCAGGTGTAATATGATTCCATACTCTTAATGCGCAATATGAATACCCATCCGGAACTGTTGATTGATGATAATATAACAATAAAGAATTAACTGGGAAGTTCTTTAGTTTATCTTTACTATTACTTAGATTATTTGAGAATGTAGTATTATCAATTAAACTTATTAATTGTGAATCAGTTAATTTTATAATATGATTAACAAAATTCTTTGTGGGTTGATTATACAACGCAAATGGTACATTTTTATTACGATTGTATTTATATATGTCTTCACTTTCAGTAAGTAATACTAATTGTGAATTTTTCACAGTATTCATAATTGTAGAAGTATAAATACTATTATATGTTGTCTTAGGCATACTACTTCTTTGTGATATATTAACAATAGTAGGGGTTGGTACAGCCATACTCATGTTTCCAGTTAAAGGTAATGTATCAAATATCTTATAATTAATATTATAAGAATTATAAATTTCTGGATTAATACTAGTATTATAACTAGTAGTAATTGTATTTTTAAGAATTTCAATATTATTATATTTACCTGAAACGTTTGAATTATTAAACATAAGATTATAGTTATGAAAACTTGTAAAATTAATATTATATTGGCCTTTACAAACAGGTGTTGTAAATGATGAGTTAAAGAAACTAATAGTAAAATTAATATTTTTTATATTATGTATATACGGTCTATTTCTTGTATCAACCTTAAATATTAAAGCATCTTTTGTGTAATAATATATCGATTCCCAAAATTTATCATTTGCATGATCATCTTTAAAACTTATTTCATAATATATATAAAGTAAATTTCTTAATGAAAGACTACCATCATACTGTACTTTACCACTAAAATCAACAAATGATGGATTATATAATCTATATTGTTGTTCTTTTGTTGCTGAACCACCATATTCGAACATGTCAGAATAATAATGGTATTTTTGTCCATTGTACATACCTACTGAATATCTGTATCTATATCCTATAATGAACATTAATCTTTCCATTGAAGATATAAATGGTTCATTTACAAATACTGATGATCCAAGTGCAGTTACATATTTATTTGCTACAAAATCACGTAAATAATTTCCATTATCAAATGTATAATTATATGTTCGTATATAATAATCAGCATGATTATAAGCTGATTTAGGCTTAATATACTTTAATTTAATATTCATTTCATTTATTTCTTTTTTAGTAAACAACAAGAAAAATAATTTAATATAATATCTATAATTTTCACTACCACCACTGCTTTCAACTATATTATTACTAGTAATATTTGTATATGCCCAATCCATTGATAAGCCGAAAAAACATTTATGTTCCCAACTATTTAATTGATATTTAGAGTAGCCATATTCATCAAGTAGAGCTGTTATATTATCATATTCTGGTGATTGCCTACCTCTACTATCATATTTATGAAATTCTGTTGTTGATAATGAGAATCCATATTTTTGTAATAAAAAATCTAAACCATTATTAATTTCATTTACAATTTCTTCAACTTTCTTTTTTACAATTTGTCTTAATTTATTGAAGATATATTCAAATGGTAAAATAATATAAAACTTAAATGAGTTATTTGAAATACATTTCTCTCCCATAAAATTCATTGCAAAACTATATGGGATGATATTCAAATATAGTTTAGAAGTATTTGATTCTTTTTTAACATAATAATTTACAGGAAATATATATGAATTGTCATTGTTTTGCGCTTTTATATCAAAAAAGTTTTGATGAACAATATTATCATTATATATGAATTGGTTATTACTGTTATCCCATATTAATGCATTTTTATCATAAACATAAGACATATTATTAGATGATCTATCTATCTTTTGTGAAGAACCTGTTCCTATAGTTATAGTATTATCCCCATAAAGAAAATATGAAAACAGAGGTTCTGGATTATCATTAAAATAAGTTAATGAAACCGTATATTGCTGATAATAATATTTATTATTAACATTGTTTTCATAATCTCTACTATCTGTATTAGTATAGAAAAGATAAGATAGTAATTCATAGCTATCATCATCTTTTGGATATTCATATTGATAATATATGTTATTAATTTCTTCATAATTTTCTGAAGCATTACTATCTAATGAATTATTATCAAACAGTTTAAACGGAATAATAATGTTTGATGAATTATAAGATGCATAAGATATTTTTCCAACACGATTATCATATATCCATGTTTCTAAGTTTTGATTTTGGGTAAAATCATATATTGTAGAACTTAAAAATGTCTTCCACATATCATCGGCATCAAGTTTTATGAATCCATGTTGTCCTGTACTATTAAGATTATTTATACTATTATTAATAGTTTGTATATTTTCAAATGCAATTCCTAATTCTCCAATACTTGGAATATAATATTTGTTTTGATCATTAAAATATTCTTTATATCTATATAATTCTGAATTAACATTAGTATATTCATAAAATTTCTTTGTATTAGATACACCATTTACATCAGAAGTTGCAACATTATTTGATATATAATCATTATTTAATGTTTGTTTTAGATTTTTATCCGTATTTAATGGTTGTGGAATAATATTATTTGAAAATCTTTTATCTATCATATTATTTTATGATTATTTATTTAAAGTTCTAAATTCTATACTTGTTATATATTGATACGGAGTATTTTCTGTCAAAATAAGTTGAATTGTATCATTTAATACAAATGAATACCATCCGGTGTCACCAGCATCGGCTCTATATATCCATCCACAAGTACTATTATTAGTTGCTGTATTATCACATACAAATATTCCATATACTGTTTGATAAGCTTTATAATAACAACTACCTTTCTTCCAATTATAATTGATTGTTATTTTTATAGGCATTTCTTTAGGAGTACGTACAGCACTACCTAAATTTATTTTTGCTAAATTAGTATCATTGTTAATCTTAAATAAATATGTATATGCTGGTGTATCATTTGTACCTGTAATTGTTCTATTAATTGTTGATTGATCTATTACGCTTACTGAATAACTATGTGTACTTGACCCAGAATTATCATATTTCCATCCATTATCATTTGTTGTTCGATTATTAAAAGTACCTAATGGATAATTATTTGATATAGAATTTATAAAATTAATATTTCCATTTGAATCGGTATAATTAGATGTTATAATTGTTAATTCATTTTCACCTATTGTATATGATCCATAAAAACCAGTAACATTAGAAGAAGAGGAATCACTTGGACTATAATGAGAAATTTCCATAGAATCTTTTTTCTTTAATGCAACCGTCTTATCATTATTTAATGGGTAATATAATTCATTATTAAATACAAACGTTTCCTTATTTGCTAATGTTATATCATAATGGATTGATGCTATATTTCTATATACATTAGTAGGTTGTGACCAATCACTAAATCTTTCAGATATTGGCCATATATTATTTGTAGTATCTCGAGTTTGAGGAATATCATTTGTCTGAACATCATTAAACTCTAATTTTGCATCATTAACATCAAGAGTGAATGTGCAATAATCATATATATTAATAATCAAATTTTCATCAATTGTTCCTTCTGATTGTGATGTAGAACGAGCAGCAAGATTAACATCGCTATATGTAAATGTACGATTTATTGGACTACTCAATTCAATACGCCAATCATTTATATCTATTTGATCAACATTTGGCTGAGAATATGTCATACTTATATTCTGTCCTATTCTAGTAATAGATGACTCAACAGTGCTTCCATATCTAATTCTATATTCTATATCACATCCAGTAAAATATGCAGGATTTTTTGAGCTTTCAAAATTTACGGTTACAGTACAACTATACATATACTTAGTACCTACTCCAGCCCTATATATAATTTCATTTGAATTGTTTAATATATTACTATGTAAGGATTCTTCATCTAATATATTAGTATTTTTTGCTCCAAATAATGTTATATAGGGATTTATACCTCTACTACCATATTGCATGTCTATTGGATTTCCATAATGTGGGTGTAGATTACTAATTACTACATTATATATAGGATTATTTTGTTCATCCTTTTCATGAATATCTTCAGATATATTACCCCAACTTTGTGTAGTTAAAACTTGACGCCAATTATATATTTGATATTTGTCTAAATAAAAACTTGTAATGTTTTTAGGATATTGCAATGGATAGAAATCACCAGTATCTGTATATGCTATTAATTTTAGATCAGATACTTTTATATGATCTTCACCAGCATCAAAATATGCATTATCAATAATATATTTATGACTATTATAATAATACGGATTATCAGATATGTCACCATCACGTAATCTTAATGAATATGTACATAATGTAGTTAAGTTATTTTTTGTTTCTGATGTATCTATATCAAGTTTTAATACTTTAAAATTAGTTATAGGAATTTCAGGAATATAAGTAAAACCATAATGCTCATTGACATAGAATGGATTTTCATAGTTATCAATCCAATTAGCACTATTTGTTGCTATATATCCAATATTTCCATCATATTTTATTGCTGTATTATTTATAGATGTCTTATTTGTATCCGTGTCATAGTCTAATTGTCCTGTATATAGAGGAATGTTTTGATATGCTGGTAAACTACTAAGATCATAGCTTAGATCTATTCCTAATGGCATTGATTGATAGTTGTCTAATCTTAGATCAATTATTCTTGCTTTCTTGTCTGGTAGTATTCCTGATGCTATTACACATATATACTTTGGAATCCATGATTCATCAGTATCAAAACTGTCCAGATGCTTTGAATATCCTTTGTCTTCATTATAGTAGATAACATCTCCAACATTAAGTGTAAAGATCATTTCTTCATCAGTAATCTTTATAAGCTCATCTATTTCATTTGTAAGATTTGTTATGTTGTCTTTATAGAATGCAAGATCATCAAGAAGTGACAAGAATCTGTTAGACAAAGAAACATTACCATTATCATTTACAAGTACAGTACCATTATTGTTGTTTACTTCATATTTATTGAAGTGACATATGTCATTATCTATCTTTATTACTCCCTTAGTCATGTCCCCATAAGCATTGATAATAGCTTCATTGTCTATATAGAGTTCATATGCATTGTTTTCTTTTATAGACAAGTTATCAATATTAAGTTTCCATTTGTTGTCTTGCAAGTATAGTCCATTTCCTTCTTTTATGTTGTATGTCAATGGGATGATTTCTTGATCTTCATTTATCCAGTATAGAGCATATGATGTATTTAGATCTTCATCAGTATAAGATGACACAACATAATTGTTTGGAGTAAGATATGTTGAAGCTGCCTTCAAATGTTCTAACTCGTCATAGAATATACCTGTTTTAGAGTATAATAGATTTTTATTGAATGATATGTCTGACATTGTAAATTGTTTCTATATATATTAAAAATAAAAATGATAAATTAATTTTTTGTATATTCTGTTCACCAATGAAATAAAATATTTTTGTTATTTTTAATCAAATTTATAATGATATATATTTATTATGAAGACTTATTATTGTGACATATCAAAATTCAATGAAGACATAGAAAGCTTTGTGATTGCTAAGAACAAGATTGAAAGCAATATGAAGCTGTTAGAAGAATTAGACAAGAAAATGACCGTCAATGAATTCTTAGCTTTTGCCACACAATTCAAGAACACATATATCTATGAAGGGATCCCATTGTCATTCACATTATACAGACTTATCAATGATGATATTGTAGTATTGTATGCTATTACTGAAGATAAGACAGAAGCTATTGAGTCATTCAAGTCAGATCTTAAGAAAATTGGGTATGAACTAGAGAATCTTCAAGAGATATCTTATACTGATCTTATAGGACAAGGTATTGAGACTCCCTACTTCACTATCAATGGAATAATATATCAGCCTTAAGAATTTATTTTTAACTATATAATATATAACATAACAATATATTAGTAGTTAAAGATATGAAGAAGACAATTCATTTCCTTTTTGTATTATGCTTAGCTGTATTGATGTCCTGTCATTCTCATAAGCAGCTTATAGAGCTTCCAGATGATGCTATGATATTTGGGATGTCTATGTATAATGAGTATGAAAGAGAGTTTACAAAGGCTCAGTTTGACTCAATATGCAGAGCAGACAGAATAAGTAACAATCTGGCAAAGTGGCATTCGTTATATGCTTATGATGGCTATGATGGTTCAGAGATCAAGGAGTATATGTACATCAAATATCAAGGAAATACAGAATATATATATAGATTAGTTCAAAAGAATGAAGGCGAATATAAGATAACAAAAAGAATCAAAAAGTAATCTATGAAAGAAATCAATTATGGATGGGCGCCTTCAAAATTAGACGGTACAGAACAGCAATTCAAAGAAATAAAGAACTTTGACATTCCAGAATCTTATGACTATATAGAGTTCTTGCCAGAAGTAGAAAATCAGGGAGCAACTAACATGTGTGTTACATATTCCATTGCTGCACATTTAGACTGGAACTACAATATTGACTCTAAGACAAGAATATATAGTTCAATACATATTGACAAGAAACAGATATATGCAGCAAGATCAATTCCTGGTGATAATGGTATGTCATTCAAAGAAGCATTAAGTTTCCTTCGTAAGAATGGCGTAATGTCTGACAAAGGGAACATAAAGATAGAGCGTTATGCAATGGTGAAGACAATACAAGCCCTTAAGCATGCTTTGTTGTTGAACGGCCCATGCATTGGTGGTATGTTTGTAAGAAGTACTGGAAAGTCACCAGAGTTCTGGAATGGAAAAGAGAATCATGGTGGACATGCTATTGCAATCATTGGGTACAACAAAGAAGGCTTTATCATCAGAAACTCTTGGGGAAAGTCTTATGGTAACAATGGATATGCTATTATCAAATATCAAGACTTTGACAAAATACTTGAATGCTGGACAATCATTGATTAGACTATGGAAAACATATCTAAATATTCATTCAAACAGATAATAATGACACTAATTGGAAAGAACTCACATTTTACAAGTGATTGCGAGTTCTTTCCAAATTTTAATGTCTATGGCAAAGTTTTGTCTTATTATATAAAGAATAATGAACTAGTATTGAAAGTGAAGACAAAACCTTCAGGTAAGGTCATAGACATCGGTTCTAATATGAAAAACCTTAAGTTTGAGATCATTTGATGATACAGCAAGACCTGTATATGTATGGATCTCTATTTACTAGTTCAGTCTCATTTTCACAAGCTACATAAGTTTTGTTCCTGAATGTCAATGTATCAATGCATTTTGCACATTCTTTACAGCAACCTACACAATGTACACCATCATAGACAAATGGATAGTCATTATACTCTAAAGCTTCCTCATATTGTTCTTTAGAGATCTCAATCCATTCATCATCAGGCAAAGCACACTCAGGAAACTTGTCATCTTCAGCCGCATAGACAGCTCCTACAACAGGATATACCTCATTGCTTGTCTCTTCTCGGTAGTTCTTTCCGTTTCGCTTAATACAATAAAAATATTTCATCTCTTTTCAAAGTTTAAGTTTATTTCTTTTATTAAATTGAAGTTATGTAGAATATTCATCAGAACGCCATTCTTTTCATCTGAGCTCATCTCAATTATCTTTTTAATGGAAATATATATCCACAGAATAGAGGCCTTCAGAGATGAGTTATGATGAAATTTTTGTAAAAATTATTTATTAATCTTGAAGTCCTCTATATTGATTATGATTCCGTCCTCAGTTTTCTCTGCGTTGTACTTTGTGATCTGAACCAGCTTGTTCTTGATTCTCTTTGACTTACCGTTCAGTACCGGAAGATAGTAAACAAATCCATCGTAACAGTAACCTCTTGTCTCCTGGAATTTGAAGGTGATGTCATGGAAAGAATATTCTCCATTTGCTGAGACCTGGCGTTCTGGAGTGAAGAGGATTGGTTCATTAGTCTCAATTTTCTTGATGATTGTTGGACGAGTATCATTGGTGATCGCCATCTTTCTGATCTGTTCTGGGGAAACCAAGTAGCCGTAGCGTCCGATGAACTTCATCTGGTAGCCGCAGTGATCAATGAGGTAGTCTTCAATGACCCTCTTGTGTTTGGGATCATCTTCAATCTGCTCGTAGTACCAAGCAAGATAGTTGTGGTCAAACATCTCTGTAATAAGAGTACCGAAGTACTTACCGAAGCGGATGCGATCCGTACCGATCCATTTTCTTGTTGAGTAGTCAGGAATACGGAAGCTGCCGGCTTTGGTGACCAGATCTGCATTATAGACTGCATTGGGGTACTTGGCCTGGGCCTTCTCTAAGCTGATTGAGATCTTCTTGATCTTCTTGTAGCAAGTCCAGTCCTGAGAGTATCCGTAGTTGGATGTGATGTTTTCAACTGAAACCTCGTAGAGGTTGTAGAACTTGTTGTGCTTAGCGATGATATTCATAACTTATAAATTTAATTATTACATTAATAATATAGTTATTTTGTAGAATTATTCAATGTTTTACATCACTTTTTTATTTTTAATTATATTAAAATAATATTGAAGATATGAAGAAACTAAATCAGTTCATAACAGAGAAATTCAGATTATCAAAAGACAATCTAACTTATCAGCATCAATATAATTATCATCCTAAAACAGCAAGAGAACTAGAAGAATTAGTAAAAAAATTAATTAAAGAAAGAGGTAATAATGCCGATCTTAATGATATAGATACTTCTGAAATTACAAGTATGGTTGGTATGTTTTTTGCATCTGATTTTAGTGGTGATATATCTTTATGGGATGTAAGCAAAGTTAAAGATATGACAGATATGTTTCGTTTATCAAGCTTTAACGGAGACATATCTTATTGGGATGTAAGTAATGTTGAAGATATGCATAGAATGTTTAAGGATTCTAAATTCAATAGAGATATCTCTAAATGGGATGTTAATAAGGTTGAAGATATGTTAAGAATGTTTCAAAACTCTCCATTTAATGGGGATATATCAAAATGGAATGTAAGTAATGTTGAAGATATGCAAGATATGTTTAGACAATGTCCATTAGAAAAGAATCCACCAAAATGGTATAAAAAAATAAGTTAATATCTAATATATATGAAAAAGTTAAGTCAGTTTATAACAGAGAAATTTCGTCTATCAAAAGACAATCTAACTTATCAGCATCAATATAATTATCATCCCGAGACAAGAGATGAACTAAAACAGTTAATTAATAAATTGATTGAAGAACGAGGAAATGATGCTGATCTTAATGATATAGATACTTCAAAAATTACTAATATGTCTCATTTATTTGAAAAATCTAAGTTTAATGGGGATATTTCTGGATGGGATGTTAGTAATGTTAAAGATATGGACTGGATGTTTTCTGACTCATCATTTAATCAAGACATATCTGAATGGAATGTAAGTAATGTTGAAGAAATGAATAATTTATTTAGAAATTCTCAATTTAATGGAGACATCTCTGAATGGAATGTAAGTAATGTTGAAAATACACGTTACATGTTTGCTGGCGCTATTTTTAATGGCGATATATCTAAATGGGATGTAAGTAATGTTAAGAATATGTATAGTATGTTTTATCGTTCTAAATTCAATCAAGATATATCAAAATGGAATGTAAGCAATGTTACAAATATGGAAGGAATGTTTCAGCATAGTAATTTTAATCAAGATATATCTAAATGGGATGTTAATAATGTTATAATGAAGAGATGGATGTTTGATGAATCTCCATTAGAAAATAATCCACCTAAATGGTATAGAGAATGGTGTAAATAAAATTAATAATTAATATATATATGAAAACACTAAATCAATTCATAACAGAGAAATTTAGGATATCAAAAGACAGCATTAATCAATATAAATACCACCCTAAGACAATAAGAGAACTAGATGAATTAGTAAAGAAACTTATTAAAGAACGTGGGAATGATGCTGATCTAAATGATATAGATACTTCTGAAATTACCGATATGTCTTTTTTATTTAAAGAATCTGATTTTAATGGTAATATATCTAATTGGGATGTAAGTAATGTTAAAGATATGAATAGTATGTTTTATAAATCCAAATTTAACGGAGATATCTTTAAATGGGATGTTAGTAATGTTGAAAGTATGTCATGGATGTTTAGAGAATCAAAATTTAATCAAGATATTTCTCAATGGGATGTAAGTAGTGTTAAATATGCTACATATATGTTTACAAAATCTAAGTTTAATGGAGATATTTCTCAATGGAATGTAAGTAAGGTTGAACGTATGACTGGTATGTTTGAAAAGTCCAAATTCAATGGAGATATATCTAAATGGAATGTAAGTGAAGTTAAATATATGGATGGTATGTTTTATGGATCACAATTTAATGGAGATATATCTATGTGGAATGTTTCAAATGTTGAAAATATGGCAAATATGTTTGTTGATTCTCAGTTTAATGGGGATATATCCGCATGGGATGTAAGTAATATTAAAACTATGAGAGATATGTTTGATAATTCCCCATTAGAAAAAAATACACCAGCATGGTATAAATAAAATTAATAATTAATATATATGAAAAAGTTAAACCACTATATTTCAGAAGCTGAAAGGATCCCGCGTTTACATGGGTATATAACAGAGAAATTCCGACTATCAAAAGACAACATTAATCAATATAAATACCACCCCGAAACAAGACAAGAATTAGAGAAATTAGTAGATAAATTAATTGAAGAACGTGGTCCAAATGCTAATCTTAATGATATAGATACTTCAAATATTACAAGTATGTTTGATATATTTCATTATAAATTTGGCAGAAACTCAAAATTACAACAATTCAATGGTGACATTTCTGGATGGGATGTTAGTAATGTTGAAAGCATGGTATGGATGTTTGCTAATTCACCATTTGACGGAGATATCTCTGACTGGGATGTTAGTAATGTTGAAAGAATGGAATATATGTTTACAAACTCTAAATTCAATGGAGATATATCAAAATGGGATGTAAGTAATGTTAAACAAATGGATAATATGTTTATGCATAGTATTTTTAATAATGACATTTCTCAATGGAATGTAAGTAATGTTGAAGATATTAGTGGAATGTTTTGGGATTCCAAGTTTAATGGAGATATATCTAAATGGGATGTAAGTCATGTTACAAATATGAGAGCTATGTTTTTTAATTCTAGATTCAATGGCGATATATCTCAATGGAATGTTAGTAATGTTGAGAATATGGAAAATCTGTTTTATAAATCTAATTTTAATGGAGACATATCTCAATGGGATGTAAGTAATGTTGAAGATATGTATCATATGTTTTACAGATCAGAATTTAATGGAGATATATCTAAATGGGATGTAAAAAAAGTTCAATTTATGGAAGATATATTTGATTATTCCCCATTAGAAAAGAATCCACCAGCATGGTATAAATATAAGTAAAATAATATATGAAGAAACTAAATCAATTCATTATAGAGAAATTCAGGATATCTAAAGATAATCTCGAACATCATTATAATTATCATCCTAAGACAAAACTTGAATTACATAACATAGTAGATAAATTAATTAAAGAAAGAGGTAATGATGCTGATCTTAATGATATAGATACATCAGAAATAACCGATATGTCTTATTTATTTTCTGATACTTATTTTGATGGAGATATCTCTGATTGGAATGTAAGTAATGTTACAGATATGGAAGGTATGTTTGCTTGTTCTAAATTTAATGGAGATATATCTAAATGGGATGTAAGTAATGTTGAAAATATGCATTATTTATTTGCCAAATCAAAGTTTAACGGAGACATATCTGAATGGAATGTAAGCAAAGTTGGAGAAATGGCTAAAATGTTTAAAGAATCAGAATTCAATGGAGATATCTCTAAATGGGATACAAGTAAAGTTTATACTATGTATTGGATGTTTTGGGATGCAAAATTTAATGGAGATATTTCTGGATGGAATGTAGGACATGTTAGCAATATGTGTAAAATGTTTTTTGGATCACCATTAGAAAATAATCCTCCTGCATGGTATAAAGAATAAATAAAATAAGTTAGTTAATCTAATATATGAAGAAACTAAATCAATTCATTACAGAGAAATTCAGAATATCAAAAGACAATCTTAGCCCAGACTATAATTATTTTCCTGAACAAACATTTGAACTAAAAAAATTGATAAGGGAATTACTTAAAGAAAGAGGTAAAAATGCTAATCTAAATGATATTGATGTATCTAAAATTACTAATATGAATTTATTGTTTTATGGACTTGATCCTCATAATATAGACATATCACTATGGGACGTAAGTAATGTAACAACAATGGATTCTATGTTTAGTAATTGTACATCATTCAATTCTGATCTTTCTGGATGGGATGTATCAAATGTGACAAATATGAGAGCATTATTTAGTCATTGTTCTAAATTTGATTCTGATCTTTCTGGATGGGATGTATCAAATGTGACAAATATGGGTATGATGTTTTATGGATCTTCATTTGAAGGAAAATGTTTAGAGAATTGGGATGTAAGTAAAGTTACATTAATGAATTCTATGTTTGCTCATGATAAAACATTAAATGCTGATTTGTCTAAATGGAATGTTTCTAATGTAAAAAATATGAGAACTATGTTTTATAATTGTCGTTCATTTGATTGTGATCTTTCTAATTGGGATGTATCAAAAGTCAAAGACATGGAAGCAATGTTTGCTAATTGTATGACAGCAATTGATAATGGTAGTTTCAAATCTTTGGACAAATGGCATATAAGTCAGGTTCCAAGCAGTAAACTAAATGGAGCATTTGGTAATATTTTATTTTTGAACGCTGATCAAAAGAAGCAATTACCTATTTGGGCAAAATAGAATTATATAATATATAGAGGCAATGGGATATGTTTATTTAATATGTGATACTAGTACAGATTCTTTTAAGATAGGTGTCACAAAACAAAAAGATATTGAAGATAGAATGAAGAAACTCCAGACAGGTAATTCTACTGAACTATTTATTTCTTCATATTATCAGACAGAATATCCATTTAGACTAGAAAAACTTCTTCATAATCATTTTGCTAATCAAAGACTTATTGGTGAATGGTTTAGTTTGACAGGAAAAGATGTTGGTTCATTTAGACAAATATGTGAACGTCTTGAAAACATAGTAATAGCATTAAAAGACAATCCATTTATTCATATGACATAATTAGAAGTTCTTTATTATTCTATCTAATTCTCTCTTATTGTCTCTATCTTTGATATCATTACGTTTATCATAATCATGCTTACCTTTGCATAATCCAATAAGAACTTTTATAAGCCCATGATCTACATAAAGCTTAAGTGGGATGATTGTATAACCCGGAATAGATGCTTGCTCTTTTAGTTTCAATATCTCTTTTTTCTTTAACAACAATTTTCTTTCTCTAAGTTCATCATGATTTGTAAAGATATCTGAATCATATTTTGAGACATGTGCATTCTTCAGTATCAATTCATTTTCTATGGAAACATAACAATAAGCATCTCCAATATTTGCATTACCATTCTTGATAGACTTCACTTCAGAACCAACAAGAACAATTCCTGCAGTATAAGTGTCTAAGACATCATAATTATATCTAGCTTTACGATTTGCTATTTTCATAAATATATTGTTTAAAATCTTCAATTAAATGCATTGTAGCCATAGGATAGTCAATAGAATCATGTTCTATTCTGTCTTTCAAGAAAGCACAAACATTTTCAATAAGGGCATCAGTGCGAGTGTACTCAACAAAGTTTTCAATCCCTTCTATTTCTGCTAAAAATTTATATTGATAACCAACCACTTTATCCCCTGTACTATATTTGGTATCTTTGTGTAACCAAATCTTATCTGGCATTTGACTCATATTTCTTCCTCCATCTTATCATATTTAACATCTTATTATCTAAACATTTAATCCATTTATTTTGTTGTAATCTCTGCCTTTGCAAAGTCATTTTATATTCATCCTTAGTATTTTCAAGTGGACTATTGTTTTCTTTCATAATAAATTATTTTTTGTTTTTAATTTGATGGATAACATATTCTACCAACATAACTATATACGCTATAACTGCTATGTTTATTACAATATCTTTATTCATACATTATTTTCATTTCTCCAAATCAAACAACTCATCTTTAGTGACATTATATCCACCATCTCTGTCTGAACAAAATATATAGAATGGGTTATCACATTCTTGAATTTTTTTAATAAATTCTTGTTTTAATTCATTGATTTTTTCTTGAGTGAAAAACTTTTCTTGTACTAATTCTTCTTGTTTATTATATTCTTTATACCATTCTTTTTCACTCAGTTCTCCTAATATAAATTCAGGAAAGGGCTTAGTATACACAACTATTTCTTTATTAACAAAATCATTATCAATCTGTATTCTAAATTGGAACACATCATTATCTACATATTTCTTTTCTTTCATATCTTAATCTTTAAAATTTATTATATTCACATGAAGCAAACCCATAACCAAGTAAAAAGCCTATGATTATTGAAAGTATAATTGTTTCCATAATTCAATCTTTCTTTAGTCTTTCTTTAAGTGAATTAACCCAATTGATATAAGGATCTTTAAGAATTGCTGTATATCCACTATCTTTAAGTATGGATATAATATCTTTAAGCATTACATCATCTTTTTCAGTCCAATTAGATGATTTATCTGCTTCTACAAGCTTCATCTGCTCTTCGCCACAAACAATAGTGTGCTCACCTTGCCGTTCAAGCCAAGCATGAATATCTTCTACAGATACACCAAAAAACATCTCATAATCTTTATGTGTAGCAAAAACATTGATTAGAGCTTTCCTTATTCTCTCATCTTCATCTTCCAAAGTATCATTATTACCTGCAATATATGCATCACATAACATTTTGTGTACCTCAAGACCATTGTAAGTCTGGTCAAGGATGCAATGATGAATAGCATAGTTACCTGCATTCAAATTAAGTTTAGATTCTTTATTCATAACTTATTCTCCTTTATGTGTTTTTAATCCAAGTTCATAGAAATGTTTGGCAATATCAAGTTGACTTGTTCTTTCAAGCCACTCTCCTGAGCCATCTAAGATGTAACCTATTCCTTCAAAGTGTTTTTGCCGCCACTTATTCATCTCTTCCTCTAAGTCCACCTCTTTCACTTCAGGGTTTTCTTTATAACGTTGATCTCTTGCCAGTGTAACACCAGCATCACCCCCACTAATGACTGCTTGTTCAATTTCTTTTCTCCATAGTGGTTGTTGTTCCTTGGTAAGTTGGTTGAACAACTCACTTTCTATATTGAAAGAATAAGTTTCTGCATGTGCTTGAATACCTGCTTTAATAGAATCATATTGAACACACTGTTCATAAGGGTCTTCCCCTTCAAGGGAGTTAAGGAAAGAAAGTAAACTTCTACAAACAAATCTCTTTCCTAATACTTCATCTGTAAAAGGTTCATGGTTTGTTTCATGTTCAATTCTCTCTAACTCCGCTTTTACTACGGCTTTGTCAATGTACTCTTTCTTCATTTTTTAAGTTCATTAATTACTTTATATATGGCTTTTCCTATCTCTTCAATCACATAATATGCGCCCTCGGTAAAGGCAACAGCTTTTTCTAAATCCAATGCTACTGTATCTTCAGTATCATCCCCTCTTGGAATACGGTACAACTCTTCTACTTTTTCCTTGATTGATTTCATACATTGGGTTTCTTGAATTTCTTTCTCCAAGTCTTTGTTTGGTCCTCCTACCTCTTTTACTTCAAGAGAGTCAAGTATTTTTAATACACCTTTGAAAGCACTAATCTGTCCTGCCCAAAATTGATCGAATTTGGGTTGCATAGATTCTGTTTCTTTGATTCTCTTTTCTATCTCCGCTTTTATTGCATCTTTATCTATGTACTGTTTCATACCTTATTCTTTCTTTTAATTAATTTGTCTATTACACAAAAAGGTGTTGCAAAGATTAAAGCAACAAGAAAAAATATCCAAAACATTGATATAAATACCAATCCCTCTACATCAATTACAATTATAGGAATAATTTTCTTAACAGCAAAATAATCCAATACTGCAAATACAATTAATGCAATTACAAAATAACAAAGTAATATAACCATAATCATTTATCTTTTAATTCTTGTTCTTCAAAATATTTGTCAATATTATCCACCCAAATATCCCCTAAACCATTACAATATGAACAACGTATTGGGAATATTGACCACTTAAATGTTTTCCCAATACCTTTACATTGTTTACAAGTCACCCACCCTCTCATTTCTGTGCTTTAATTATTACTTTTACTTTATCTCCATCTTCATAAGGTTCAAGTGCTTTAATAATAGCATTTCTATCCATTTCTTTAAGATAGGTATTACCATTTTTACATACAGTCGCATCAAAGGAATTTAACTCTAAGTCCACCTCTTTTACTTCAAGGGTATTGATAAGAGAAATAATCTCGTCATAAGTAGAGCATTTGACTGCCCACCCCCACTCATTACCATAAGCCTCTTTATTTCTTCTTTCTAACTCCGCTTTTACTATGTCTTTATTTATATAGTGCTTCATAACTTATTCACCTTTCTACGCTTTTAATCCAAGTTCAAAGAAATATTTGGCAAGTCTTTCAATATCATCAAGCTGTATTTCTGGGAGTGCATTTGCCCATAAAGCTATTTCAATATCCAAGTCCACCTCTTTTGTATTGGAATTAATTTTATTTGTTGTTTGAAGTACTCCCATATCGTATCCTCTTTTATATGCTATTTTTACACATTTTTGCATAAGTTTTGTTTTATCATTCCCATCTAATACTTCCTCTTTTACTTCAAGAGTGTCAATGAAAGAAAGAAATCGTTCAAAGTAAAACAACTTAATTCTACCTTCATAAGTATCAATAGGACATTCTTCTTTTTTAATTCTCTCTATCTCTGCTTTTACAATATCTTTGTCTATGTACCCTGCCATAACCTAATCTCCATTTTAATTATTTTCTTTTTAGCTTTGCAAGTTCAGCTTTTTTCTTTCCTAAAATACTCTTTAGTTCATTTATGTCATCTTCAAGATTTTTTATTTTTATCTCATCATAATGGCCCCCATATATTTTTTTGTTTCTTAAAACAGATTCTTCAAAATGAGGAAGGAAAATATAACGTTTAAGTTCAATTCCAAAATCCGAATTATCATCAATATTAATACTAATTCTTACATTAGTTGTATTGACATCAATAATGAAAAAATCTATATATTCTTCCCAATCTTCTGGATGCTCTTTCATACAGTCAAACAATGGTTTATTAGCACCATCTGTTCCGGCTAATGGATTCAAGAAATAAAATACCCAATCTTCATTTGATCTGATATACTTATCTATTTCAGATATTAGATTTCCAATTTTTTCAACAAATGTTAAATTTTCCATAATTTTATTATATTTTAATTAAAGATTTCCATTTTATTTTTCAAGTCCATTCATTACTGACCAGGATTCTGCCCAGCCATCTGCATGTCCATCAGCATGTCCAAGCTCATACATCTCTTGAAATAAATCTCTTAATATGCTTTCAAGACTAGTTTGAGTATGAGATGCCAAAATAATATTTGAACGATGCTTGTTATAAAAATTTTCAACTTTACAATTTAATTTCATAATTATTGTTTATTTGTTTACAATTATAATATAGTATCATTTGATAAAAATTCAATAAAAGACTCACAAATTAATGCAAGTCTTTTATGTTATAATGTACATTCCTTCTGGAGCTTCAAGAGCTAATCCTTTAGGAATTAGTCCCCTATAGTCAAAATGATGTGCAATGAGATAGTCACTAGAATTAATAGTTGGTACCCATATACCAATCTTTTCATTAAGTATATCACCACTCCACACCATTGTTTTATGATATTCTTCCTCTTCTTCCTCAGTCATACTTGACATTGACCGGAGATATGGTTTAATCTGATGGTACATATAGCATTCATTTGTATCAGCTTTTAATGATAAAATGTTATCACTAACAATACCATATATAATATCATTGTCTTCCTTTATTGTTTTATTAAAATTAAAAACACAACAATGAACTCCATACGGCAACCTTGCTGAAAGGTCTTTCAATAATAGTTCTTTATCTTCTTGTGTCATAACATTTCAAATTAAATTTTCAAGTGAATATTTCAATAATTATATTTTTAAATAATTTTAATATGTTGATTCGTTTTGGGTTTTTAAATTCCAATTCACGTTGCCAATCATAAAATGTCCTAACTATTTTCATTATATATTATTTTTTAAGTTTTGTTCTTTATTCATTATAAGGATTATTTTCTTCTGTAACAGCAATAGCAAGACCTTTCTCAATTAATCCCCTATAGTCAAAATGATGAGCATTGAGCCAATCAATGGGCTTATATTGAGATTTCGCTCTTAACATTAAATCTTCAATTCTTGTATGTCGTTCCTTTACGGCTTCTAACAATGGGTCAATATTAAGCCCATTCCATTCATTGTCTTCTTCCTTAGTCATACTTGACATTGACCGGAGATAAGGCTTGAGTTCTATCACACCATCTTGTAATAGTCGTATATGTCCAGTTTTAAGTTCTGTATCCAAGGTTGTCCAGTCTTTGACTTGAACTATTACTCTATAAGGCAATCTTGCACAAAGATCTTTGAGTAATAATTGTTTTTCTTTTTGTGTCATAATTCTATTTCATTTATTTGTCCACACTTTATTCAATAAATTTGTCCCACACCATTTTTTTGGTGTCATAAGACAAAAATACATGTAATTCTCTATCTTCCTGTGTCATATCTTCTTGTGCCATAACTTTATCCTTTATAATTCTTCAAACATTTCTGCAACATATCAAACATATCACTTGCCAGTATTACCCAATCAACATCATCACATTTTGCAGAGTCACCTGATTTTGATAGTTCTCTTTCATAATAATCTATCTTTTGTTTCAACTCTTTTATGAATTTGGCATGATTGGCTTTTCTACTATCATTGATTGGTATATCTATTTCTTTCACTTCAAAGGAATCAATAATTGTTTCTTTTAAGGAATCAATAGAGTCTCTTATTTGCTTACATAGCTGATATTTGGCATCGGCTACTTTTTCATTAAAACACTCACCTGTAGATGCAATATCAGCCTCTTGATTTGCTTCATGCATCAACTTCTCTAACTCTGCTTTTAAAGCGGATTTTAATATGTACTGTTCCATATTATTCCTTTATTAAGATTACTCTAATTTTATCACCCACATCAGCACCTATTTTCTCTAATAACTCATCCTGTTGTTTTTGTGTATAATCAAGAAGGAATCCATCATACCAATCTACTTTACAGACCATGCTATTTTCCAAGTCTATCTCTTTCACTTCAAGGGTGTCAAGGAAAGAGAGAATGTCTTTCAAACACACCAAATAACCACTATGATGCTCTTTTATTCTTCTCTCTATCTCTATCACTAAAGCATCTTTATCAATATACTTCTTCATAATTACAAAAGTTTATTAATATGTTTCCAACCGTCTACATCAAATCCTTTACCACAAGCAGCACAAGTAACACAAGGTGAATTACCACCATCTATATCTTTATGCCACCATATATCACCCCTTTCAAGTTCCAACTTACTTCCACAGTGTGGACAAATTCCAACAACTGACGGTTCTTTTCTTTCTAATATCTTCATAATTACAAAAGTTTATTAATATTTTTTATATTATAATTCCTGCTTGATAACCTATTTCATCATAAAATTGAACACTTTCGATAAACGGAAAATCCTTCATAAGTTTATTTTCAAGGTCTTTTAGTGTCATATTATTTTCATGATGATAAATTAATTCATTGTCAAATCTAAACCAAACACCATCATCTTCATAATGAAAGTAAATTGGATAATACTCTATTTTTCTAAACGGTTTTTTATAGTCATCAAACATCTTTTTCAAATGTTCAACATATTTATTATAATTCTCATCCATAATCTATTTCATATATTTGAATCCCACCATAATCTAAAAAGGTATGTTATACCAAGTATAATATACATACAAACCATAAGGTTATCCATAACTCTATTTCTTTTTCTTTTCAAAAATCTTATATAACCATTTATAAAACCGATCAAGAGGATATACTACAAAATAAAATATACCGAAAAACAATAAAAGAAACCAAGACATAGTACAATTTACTGGACTTATATTGTCCCTACATCTTCCATTAATAAGAGCAATGACTATCAATGCAAGAACCACACCAATAAAGTAAATACCAAGAATTGCTAATGCTACCATATTCTATTTATTTTTTAATCGTTTAACATAAACCGGGTCATTTATATCCGCAATGACTGAATAGTTTCGTCTTATAAATCTATAAATCTTATTTGATTTGACTATATATTCATAAGACTCTACATATATGGTATCTCCAGTCCGTAACAACACCTCATATCTATTGACTGTTTCTGGAACATTACGTTTAAAGCACCCAGTCATCATCATAGCAGTAAGTAACAGTAATAATAGTTTTTTCATAACCGTTATTCTCCAATATTTAATCTTTTCAATGTAAGTTCAACTTCAACAGGTTCACTTTCTTCCCAAGTCAAATCTGCGTATTCAGGGAAATCAAAATCATATATTTCAAAAGACTTGTCATTACTTCCCCACCAAGTCTTTTCAATATCATTCTCTCTGTGTGGCTTAGTGTAGTGGAACCAAAGAGAATCATCCTTATCCCTTGCTACATATCCTTTAATCTTTACCATATCCTATTCTTCTTTTTGTGCTTTAACTAATTTATGAAATGTTTCTATATCACAATCTTTACAATAACACCAAAGTTCCCATCCTTTATAAGAATTGCTATCACCAGTCCACACATATTCTGTTGTCTTACACTCCTTACCACATATCATACAAGTAGGTTCTTCAAGACATATTGCATCATCTGGGCAAAAATCATTCATAACTTCTGTGCTTTTAATCTGGGTAATAATCAGGACTATCAGGGTCCCATGTGCTACCAAAACCTCCAGTATTTTTCCATTCGCCTTTATCATCCAAATCCACCTCTTTCACTTCAAGATTTTCTACTAAAGATTCAACATCTTCTATTACTACTATAGGAGATGCAGAAAGATTTTGTTTTAGTTTTTTGAGTTCTTCTAATAACTTATTTTTGTCTATCAGTTTCATAACCTAACATTTTTGTCAAATCATTATAAAGTGAATTAACTTCCATCCATTTTTGATAATTAAAATCTCCAATGTTCCACTTCAACATATCTTTTAAAGATTCCATTTGTTTTTTGCTTGGAGACCAATCGGTTTTCTCGGTAGTTACCTCTTTCACTTCAAGGCTGTCAATGAAATCTTCGAAATCCATTAAAGCACAAAGATATGTCGGATAGTTACCATATTCAACAATATCTCTTTTGAAAGGAATTTTCTTTCTCTCTAACTCTGCTTTTATTATGTCTTTATCAATGTACTGCTTCATAACTTTATATACTATACATAAATGGTTCTTGTTCTTCTCCTATATGGGTAATCTCCTTATTAAATATCAATGAAGAATCTGTACAAGCCTCCCATTGGCCATACGGAATGGATGCAGAAATGCCATCAATACTTAGTGAAGCTTCATCAATATCAATATTATTCTCTTTACAGAAACTGATGACTAGATCCACTAAAGCATGATGAAGATTTCTGAACTTCTTATTCAGTTCATCATCTTGACATTCTTGTCCATAATATTTTCTGTTATCATTCATAATTTATTCAAATATTACTCCAGTAAATCTATTTTTAATTGGTTTTCCTTCAAGAATATTGTTTACTACTTCTAATTCCCAATTATATTCTTCATCATCCGTAAAAATATATAGATCATCTTGAAGTTGCTTTACAATTTCTTCAGGCTTAAGTCCATTATCAAAATAATTATGAACTTTATTCTTAATTCCTTCAAAATTTGGAACCAACCATTGCCTTTCGGCTGGTTCTAAAAATTCATCAATATATCTTCTCATATAATTTATTTTTTACAGAATTCATTATGTTTATAAACAAAGATATTGGCAAGATCTTTTAATTTATGAATAGTATCATCATCAATATTAAATTGTGAATATATTTTATTACCAATTTCTATAGTATCAAAAATCTGGTGAAAAAATCCAATGCATTTTGCATAATAATCCTGAGCTAAAGCATCCCCATACCATTTATCTTTATATTCTTCAAACAAATCTAATAAATATCCCATATAGATATCTGCTTCTTTCTTGGTTGGCTTTCTTCCTTCTGGCCCAACTTGTGCATCTTCAAATAGAAACTTTTCATCAAAATACCAAGAATCCGTTACATGCTTGTAATATTCAGCTGTAAAGATATCTTTAGCTCTTAATTCAGCAAGCTTCTTTATAAATTCATTACTCATCATAAATAATTACTTTTAATTACAATTATAATGGAGTTTTTATGTATTCCTCCATACATATATAATGGAGTTTTTATGTATCCCTCCATACATATATAATATATACATATATAATATAGTAAATCCCAGAAATAATTCAATATAAGTGTTTATTATAATATTCTTTTAACATTTTCTCTATATTATTCTTTTCTTTCATTTCTATTATTGTATTTTTATCATAGTTGTTTATTCTCCATCTAAACATTAGTTCATTATTCAATCGAATTGGATTTGGAATTCTTTCATTATTCAGTACACTAATACATAGATCTGCTTCACGTTGTCCAATTCCATCATATGAATCTGTCTGTACAAAATTAAATAGTTGTTCATCCAGCATATCATTGTCATCATCTAATATAACATAACTTTCAATATCATCCTTGTGAAGATACAGATATCTTTGTATTTCATCTCCTCTCCATGGACCACTATTGTCAGTCATATCATATATCTGTTCAACAAACTTTTCAAATGGTGTTTCTCCCTTTACATTTCTTGCACATCTTTTATTATCTAAATCGTTTTTGAATTCTTCTACAGTTCTAAAACCAAGTTTCCAAGATGAAGTGACCACAATTTTTGCATCAGTATTTTGAACTATTTTATCAATCAACAATAGTTTTTCAATACTAATGCGCCAACCGCTATGATATGTTGTTATTACTCCATCAAAATCTAAAAATATTATCTTCATAATTATCTATAGTCTTTAAGATGATCATATTCAAATTGTGTTTTGTCTTTATGGGCAATATCAAGAGCATCTTCCATATATTTAATTACTTTCTTTTTTGTTGTATCGTCAAGAACCATTAAATCAATATGATCTAAAATGAATTCCGCAGTTTCAATTGTCTCATTGCATGAATGAACATCTATTAATGTATCAGCACTTATCAAAGAAACAAAAAACATATTTCTTGCTTCTTCATTATTCAATATATCATTATATGAAATGACCTTATTACAAAATGATATAAGATTGGTATTTTCTGCAATTCTTTTTGTAAACATTCTTAATGCTTCTTTACTTATCATAATCTATATAACTATTATTTTTTAATTTATCTTTAAGCTTATCAAAAACAGAAGTGTCATAATAACCACACCCAACAATATCACAAATGAATGTATAAAGATCATCTGCATTCCAATTCTGAATATCTTTTAAATATTCTTCATTATCTTTTTCCAGTTCTTCAACACATTCTTTCATTACATCCTCATAATATTCTGATCTGACATTATCGTCATGGTCTTCAAGAGTCCATGTTCCATCTAATGCATCTAACAAATCACCATCATCTATATTATCAAGAATATTGTCAATAGGTAATGAATCTACTATTTCATCTACAGAATATTTTTGTGTTAGAACATCTATAACATCATCCAAATGAGAATTATCTATCATTTCTTCAATTTCAGATTGATCATATTCTTTATTTGGATCTTTATAGATATCAGATGCATGAATAATATCTAATGAAGTAATGAATCCATTTTCAAGTCCAAATGTAAGAATCTCTTCAAAATCCGTAGCTAGACTCCATACTTTCTTTAATGCATCATTCCAATTTTCTTGTGCCCATGTAGTATTTATCTTCATAATTATTATATATATTAAAATTATTGTCTATTCTAGTCCCACCATCTATAAGAGTATTGTTTCAATATATCAAATAATACTTTTCTGCATTTAAGTATATAATATTCTTCAGGAAATTTTTCATAGAATTCTTTTACTTCTTTTATTGAAGCC
This sequence comes from uncultured Bacillota bacterium, assembly GCA_900317975.1. Lineage (GTDB taxonomy): Bacteria > Bacillota_I > Bacilli_A > RF39 > UBA660 > RUG343. Next base: position 279,943 of record ONIZ01000001.1, on the reverse strand, counting down.
CCACCACGAAAATCTCCCTTACAGTCTTTATAGTATATTTCAAAATTCTTATAGTTGATTCTTGGACCAACATATGTCTTGGTATGACTTTCAAAATCATATGTATATAGATCAACATCATTCATCATATTATGTATACAATGCTTTGCCCATTTAAGTGGTCTTAAGATATCAGTATCTGCATTTTCTACTAACTTATGCTTATTAAACCATCGTATTTGTTTATCAATCTGGCATTCCATAAGTTCATACATAAAATAATAGTCCCAGGGATAAGATGTGAATGCCTGCTTAATTAATCTATAATGCTCTTTATTCCAGTTGCAATAGAACCAATATCTTATTGTCTTAAAGGCTGACTTTGGTTTTTCCCAAGCATACCAAAGAATATTGTCATCTATCCAATCTAATACTTTATATTTCTTACAAAGATCATACCAACTCATAATTGTATTGTATTTTATTAATTAATAATAGTTCATTTCCAATATTCATATATTCCTTTAGTTATTTCATAATTTTCCCATTTATATATGGGTTTATCCGGTTGTTGTTTAGCCCAATTCCACATTTTTAATAAACCTTCATCTAAATTAGTTTTATGTTTAAATCCTAATATATCAATAGATTTCTGATATGTTGGTACTGCCCATTTTACTTCATGTCTTGGTTCTTTATATTCTATATTATGATAATCAATTATATTAGCAAGTATATTAATTGCTTCATTAATTGTATATGGAACTATTCCACCAAGATTGATAATTTCTTTTGAAGCTTCTGGAAGTATTGCAGCATTCCATAATGGTTCAAGATTATCATCAATATATGTGAATGCCCTGGTTTGTGTACCATCTCCATATACTAACATTGGCTTGTTTTTTAATGCTTGATGCATCCAAATACCAAGAACATTCCGATATTTATCCCATATATTTTGTTTTTCTCCATAAATATTATGAGGACGAATAATACACCAATCTAATTTATGTTGTTCTCCAGCAACTTTAATATCCATTTCACAAGCATACTTAGAAATACCATAAGGATCAATAGGACAAGGAATATCATTTTCGTCAAATCTATTCATATTCATATTACCATGCCCATAAACTGACATTGATGAAGCATATACAAGTCTTTTTACATTATATTCAATACAACAATTTATTATATTTGCTGTAGATACTAAATTATTTTGCCAATTAAACATTCGCATAAATGGAGATAATCCTTCGGCAGCATAGGCAGCAAAATGAAATACATATTCAATATTGTTGTTTTTAAATATATCTTTTATATCATCTTTATCTAAATTTCTTTGATAAAATATAACTTCTTTATTTATGTTTTCAATATATCCCCCAAATAGATTATCTATACCAATTACTTTATATTCTTTCTTGTTTTCTATTATCCAATCAGCTAGTTTACTTCCTAATAACCCAGCTACACCTGTAATTACAACATATTTTTGAGTTTCATTCATTATGTATATCTAATTATATATTTATTATCTATTTACTATTTTGTAGATTCCTCTTATTACTTTTGCATCATAAAGAGAGTTATGTTTGTCTCCTTCAATTTTTATGACTTCTTTTGGCCAATGTGGAAGTAGTTTCTTGTTATATGATTCAATGATTTCTTCACGAGGCATATCAAATGCTTCTCTTTCGGATATATTGAAATGCTTAGCAATATCTTGATTGATGTCATGACAAGCAGGATTTACTACAGCTGGAATTGTCCAAGCACTACCAAATATATCTATAAAGAGAACCATATCATAATGACAGACATCTGAGACCAATTCTACTTCTTCATATTTTGTAAACCAATCAATCAAAACAGTTCTAATGTAGTCTTTAGTTCCATAAGCTTCCCATTTGTCTTGCCCTTCTTCATTCTTATATAGATTGACAAAATTTTCAAGTGGGCCTTCCTTAGACCATTTCAGATTCTTGATGACGTTTTCATAAATCCATTTGTCACATTGTCCATCATCATAATCTGAAAACTCTGCATAGAATGTTCTTCCATTCTCATCAACTAACCCAATTGATATAAGTGTAGTCTCTTTATGCAATCCTGTAAATTCTGTGTCAAAAAATACTTTCATAATATAGTTTCTTTATAATATAGTTTCTTTATAATATAGTTTTAAAATCCGATTCTTTTACTTGTTTCTTTAGAGAAATCATTTTCATCTTCTTCATAATAGATTTCCGACAATGGCATATCCTTATTTACTTCATGACCAAGAATCTTAGCAGCTTTTTCTTTTGCCAACGGTTTGAATTCATATTTTAATGACAGTCTTCCCTTTCTAGTTAAAGCTTTGTCTATCTGATTAATTGATGTATTGAATGTACAGATAAGTTTAATACCAAGTACATCACTAATAATTCCATCAGTAATGTTCAATAGAATAGATATTACTGGATTGTTGTAATGATCTCTATTTACTAATACCTTTTCACAATCCTCTAAGATGAATATAGTATTATTGTTTTCCAAGAAGTAAGACATGATCTTGTCCTGCCCAACATTTGCTAACAATGAACCATCCAAGAAGATGAATTCCTTTGACTTATATTTTGCAATCAGATGCTTGATAATACTTGATTTTCCTGTTCCCGGCTCTCCATAGAAAAGCATAAGACTTGACTTATTGTCCTCTTCAATGATACTGCATATCTTTTCATAAGGCTTCTTGAAGTCATCATTATAGTTTTTGTCAATATCTACATCTAACTGCTTATAGTCATACCAAGAAGTATATAAAGCACCAGTAACATCTACAGCAGTAATACCAAATTCAATATTAGTAGCAGTGTCAACAGGCTGACATATTTCCTTAAACAATTCAAAAATATCTTTAATCTCTGTTCCAAATATATAGATATATGTAGTATGAGCATCTGCTTCTGGCATTGCTATATCAAATATAAATTTAGAATTCTTATACTGTCCAACAACAAAATATTCAGATGCAGAATAACTAATAATGTATACATCTTTGTAGTCATCATTCTTACATTCTGCTTTCCTATTGATAAACCCATTAAGCAGCTCTCTCATATCTAAGCTATAGTTAAGGTCTAATCGTGTTTCATAGAATCGATCTGTTGTTCTGATATATTGTAGTTGTTTGTCATTATCAAAATAGATCTTATAACAATATGGAAATTCCCCAAATATATTTACAAATAATGCTCCAAGATAGTCATCTGTTCTTTGACTAAATGTCTTGAAGACTTCAATAATTTTTTCTTTAATCATAAGCAATAATTTTATAAATATATAAATATATATACTTTTATAATGTTTTTATAATATTATAATTTCTTTCTTACCATTCTCATATTTCAACCAGTGCCCATCAACAAAATAGTAATTGATTTCTGACTTACCAAGATCTTTCCATTTAGCATAGAATTCAGGATCCTTTGTATAGAGTCGTCTTTTGAAATTGATAATAAGTTCATCACATATAAAATGCGGTTTGATAAGATCTGCTTCATTGGATAGTCTTTCACATAATTCATAGTCTTTGTTCTTATATGCTACTAAACAGTCTCTATATTTCTTTACCCAATCAATATGGTCTTTATACATAAAGTTACAAGGATGGTTCTTCCATTTTCCTGTTCCTTCAACCATACCAATCAACCAACAACATTCTTGTATCTGTCTATTGAGTCTTTTGGGATCCAGATCTTGAGCAGTCTCTTTACAATTACCAGTTAAAAATATTGTCATAAATGTCTATATCAATATTATAAAAAAAGTTACCATAATTAAATATAGTAACTTTCATGAATTATTTTAATATAACAACAATCTATTTGAAGTCCTTTTCAATTTCTTTTCTGAGATCATTAAGATCATTGATATACATTTGTTTTTCTGTTGTCTTCTTAATGTATTCCAATTCTTTCTTCATGGCTTCATTTTGCTTCAATAACTCATCTCGTTCTTCAATAGTGACCTTTGACATTGGAGTTGAAAGAAGTTCCATTGATAGTTTATGTCCATCCATGTCTACCTTAATGTCTTTCTTTGAACGATTTCTAAGCTTAAGTTTACCATTACAGACCAAAGTAATGAACTTTACTAACTCATCATTCTTCTTTATTCTCTCTTCCAAGATCTTTACCAATCGCTTTTTCCTGTCAGTATACTTTGTCAATCTGAATGCCACAAAATATTCAATAAGATCCTGAGCACTATCAAAATGTCTAAGCTTCTTGTTCTCATCAATTACCCAAAGCAAATCATCAGGAACAACTTTACGAAGCTTGAATCTGTTCTCAATTTTCTGATTAATGAGCTTTCCCTTAAGTGTCTTTGCCCATTTTCCCTTCTTGCAGTCTATATGATATTCAATACTATTTCCTGATGAGAGGTTTTTCCAGTCTTTGAACTCTTCTTTTTCTACCAATTTGTTCAACAGTTTCTCAAAGGAATCAAAATCCATGTCATAGGGAAGATCTTTGATGATCACTTCCTTCTTCTTGTCATCCCATTTGAACTCTCCATAGTTTACCCAATGTCCAACATTATTCTCATCAAATTCATATTTCCAATTCTTTCTTTTGATGTCTCTAATATATGGAGTAAGAGTAAGACCAGCTAGCTTGTTGTCCTTCTTACGTGATGTAAGACATTCCTTGCACAAGTCAATGATATTCAATGGATCATAAGACATATTTGAGAATCTATAGCCTGGAGCCATTCCCTCTTGTCTTTGACATAATAGAACAGGAATAATTGGAAGATAATATTTAGGTTCTACTGTCTGTCCTTCTTCCTCTTCATATTCCAGCAAATCATAATCAGTCTTCCATATTGGAGTATACTTTGAATGCCTTACATAAAGATAACGAGGACTTGCTGCTTCTTGTGATCGAAGAGAACCGTTCTGGCCATCTACAAATAATGGATTGAGATTGAATGAGAATTCCTGTGAAAGAGTAATGATAGTTCCATTCAAAGAAGAATCACCATGCTGGTAAAGTGAATAGTTCATTGTCTCACCAGCAAGATTAGTCACCTTCTTTGTATCACCATTCTTAAGGGATCCCTTCATAGCTGCATGCATGATCTTTCTAGCACCAGTCTTGAACCCATCAATCAATGAAGGACAAGCTCTATTCTGTACAACATACATTGAATATCCCTTATACTCTTTATCAAGGAAATCTGAAATTGTTCTTTGTGTTATATCGTTTTTTGCCATCTTTTAATAATTGATAATGTCTGAATATGAAATTACAAAGAAATAACCAGTCTGAACTTTACGTCTTAATGTTTTGTCTTCCATATATCTTGGCATAAACTTCAGATGATTCTTCACATATTCTTTTGACAAAACTTTAGTCTCCTTCTCATTTGTCTTAGGATTGATCCATTCAAAAAGAAAATCCTTGTCATACTTTTGAATGAATTTCCAGCTTACACAAAATAATCCGCTATTTTCATTTTTAACTAGTGGATTACTAATGCAATAATACTCGCTGTCCTTAAAGTTTCTTCTTTTCATGTTTCTATATATTTTTTAAGTTTTATACAATAATAATATAGAAACAAAATGCCAAAAATTCAATGGATTAAAGTTCTTGTATGAATTTCAAAATATCCTTCTTATCAATAAACACATAATCAAAAAAATAGTTCTTGCACTTGCCATGCTTATTGATAGCTTGCTTTATTGTAGGAGGCTTTACACCCATGTCATTTGCACATTCTTTCAATGATTGCCAACAGTCTTCAACTTTATTGCTATAGATATTTCGTTTAACAATGAACTTCATTAATGTATATATAATAATTTAGTTATTTAATAATAAATTTTTTTATTTTTAATAAACATATATTACAATAATATGGCAAAGAAAGATGTTTTAGAACAAGAGTTTGGTGCTGATCATGAGCTTGAAGCTGTATTGAAAGACATCAAGAAGCAATATGGAGATGGCGCAGTAATGTTGTTGGGTGAGTCTCCAGTAATGGACATTGAAGCTATCCCATCTGGTTCTTTGTCATTAGATCAAGCTCTTGGAATAGGTGGTTATCCTAAGGGCAGGATTGTTGAGATATATGGCCCTGAGTCTTCTGGTAAGACAACACTTGCTATTCATGCTGTAGCAGAAGCTCAAAAGCTTGGTCTTAAAGCTGCTTACATAGATGCTGAGAATGCCTTTGACAGAGAGTATGCAGCAAATCTTGGAGTAGATGTCAACAAGCTTCTGTTTGCTCAACCAGACTGTGGTGAAGACTGTTTGGAAATAGCTACTAAGCTTATATCATCAGGAAAGATCGGCATATGTGTAATTGACTCTGTTGCGGCATTGATCCCTAAAGCAGAACTAGAAGGAGCAATGGGAGAGAATAGAGTAGGTCTACAAGCAAGATTGATGTCACAAGCATTGAGAAAGATGGTTGGTATTATAAAGAAGTCAAATTGTCTATGCATATTCATTAATCAGATAAGAGAGAAAATTGGTGTATTATTTGGTAATCCTGAGACAACAACAGGTGGTAATGCTCTCAAGTTCTATGCATCAATAAGAGTAGAAGTAAGAAAGTCATCTCAGGTCAAAGATGGTGATGAGGCAATCGCAAATCTTACAAAAGTGAAGATAGTAAAGAACAAATGCGCACCACCATTCAGAAAAGCAGAATTTGAGATCACTTATGGAAAGGGTATCAACAAGCTTGGAGAGATATTAGACAAAGCAATTGATCTGGACATCATTCATAAATCTGGATCTTGGTTCTCTTATGGTGATACAAAACTTGGACAAGGACGACAAGCAGTAATGAACATAATGGAAGACAATCCAGAACTTGTTGAAGAAATAGAGGCAATTGTCAAAAGTACTATGAAAGAAAGAGAAAATCAAGGCATATTTGATATAGCTGAACTAATATAGAAAAAATATTCAATTATTATATATATGTATTTTAAGATAAAACTGAACAGAACAATAACAACAGAATCTGGTAAAGAGAAAAAGGTCATAGAGACATATTTTACTGAAGCACTTCACTTTGCGGATGCTGGTTATAAGGTCATTCAAGAAATAGGTAAAGACATTGAAGTTGAAGATGTTTGTCTTATGAAAGCATTCAAGCCTTCACCAAATGAATATAAAGACAATTCAAAGATATTTGCAGTAAAGATAGCAGAAGACTTACCACAAGGAGATGGAACATACAAGACAATCAAATATTCATTACCAGTATTTGCAAGCAATAGTGAAGAGGTGAATACAATAATGAAGAACTATATAGCACAAGGACTAGAAAACATGCGGCTTACTACAATATCTGAAACAAAATGGATATGGATATAAAACAAAAATGGAGAACTTAAGTTCTCCATTTTTTGATATATTTGTTTCATTTTTTATTAATAATATAATTTAACCATATAATTCTTCATACTTTTTATTAACGGCATCTCCTAATGCTTTGCCTAAAGCTTTTAACCATTTATCATTTAAAAAACAATGAAAATCAAAATTTCCATCTTCAAATGCATCTGCTAAAATTTCTGGCGCAGTAGAAGCACTAAATAATTCTGCTATCATATCAATAGCATCTTCATCTTTTTTAATATTATGATCTTCGGGATACCATCTAACATCTTTACCCTCATTAATACAATATTCTTTAATTGATTTCATATTATTTATTAATTTATATTTTATTTAATAATAATTATTTTAACATATTCTTTCATGTATTTATTCTTTATACCATGCTGGCGGATTATCTTGTAATTGGCAACTATCAAACATATTTTTCATGCTGGCATTTTTATTTATTTTCCAATTATTTAAATTACAATTAAAATTTTCTGCCCATGTAAACATGCAATCAAAATTTTTAACATTACTTACATCCCACTGAGATATATCTCCATTAAATTCAGAATCATAAAACATATATTGCATATCTTCAGCTTTGCTTACATCCCAGTTAGATATATCTCCATTAAATTTAGAATATGTAAACATCCATGACATATCTTTGACATTACTTACATCCCATTCAGAAATATCTCCACGAAAATTAACTAATTCTTTATAATTAAATAAATAAGACATATCGGTTATTTCTGATGTATCTATATCATTGAGATCACCCTCATATCCTCTTTCTATAATTAGTTTCTTTATTAATTCTTTTAGTTCTTTTTTTGTCTTTGGTTGATAATGATATAGATTAAGATTGTCTTTTGATAACCTAAACTTTTCAATAATAAAATTACTTAATTTCTTCATATATATATATTACTTTATTTATTCTTTATACCATTTTGGTGGATTTTTTTCTAATGGGCAATCCTGAAACATATCAATCATTTGTTCAACATTACTTACATCCCATTTAGATATATCTCCCTTGAATTTAGACTGTCTAAACATGCTATTCATATACTTAACATTACTTACATCCCAGCTAGATATGTCTCCATTGAATTGTGAATTATAAAACATCCGTTCCATATTCTTAACATTGCTTACATCCCATTCAGAGATATCTCCATTTTTTCCACTATATTTACTTACTGAAAACATAAGATACATATTAATAACGTTACTTACATTCCATTCAGATATATCGCCATCAAATTCAGAACCGCCAAACATACTTTTCATATTTGTAACATTACTTACATTCCATTTAGATATGTCTCCATTGAAATCTGAATCATAAAACATATGACTCATATTTTTTACTTTACTTACATCCCATCCAGATATATCTCCATTAAATTTGGAATCAAAAAACATGCCAAACATATCTTCAACATTACTTACATCCCATTCTGATATATCCCCATTGAATTCCGAATCTTTAAATAATTGAGACATATTAGTAATTTCCGAAGTATCTATATCATTTAGATCAGCATCATTGCCTCTTTTTTTAATTAATTTATCTACTAATTGTTTTAGTTCATTTTTTGTCTTAGGTTGATAATGCGGTTCAAGATTATCTTTTGATAGCCTGAATTTCTCAATAATAAAATTACTTAATTTCTTCATATATATATTTTAACTTTATTTATTCTTTATACCATATTGGTGGATTTTTTTGTAATGGACAATTATGAAATATTTTATGCATATTTGTAACTTTGTTTACATTCCACTTAGATATGTCTCCATTGAATTTAGAATAAGCAAACATTTCTTTTATATCTTCAACATTACTAACGTCCCATTTAGATAAATCACATTTAAAATTTTCACATTTATAAAACATATTATTCATATTTTTAACATTACTTACGTTCCATTGTGATATATCTCCGTTGAATTTAGAAAATGCAAACATATAGCACATCTCTTTAACCTTACTAACATTCCATTTAGAGATATCTCCATTAAAAATGGTACCAGAAAACATATAATTCATATTTTCCACATTGCTTACATTCCATTTAGATATGTCCTGGTTGAAATCTGATCCACCAAACATACCAAACATCTTTTTTACATTACTTACATCCCATTGAGATATGTCTCCGTTAAAGGCAGCATGACTAAACATACCTTGCATATCTTCAACATTACTTACATTCCACTCTGATATGTCTCCATTAAATTCTGTTCCATGAAACATATAATGCATATCAGAAATTTCCGAAGTATCTATATCATTAAGATCAGCATTTTTACCTCTTTCTTTAATTAATTCATCTATTATTTTTATTAATTCATCTCTTGTTTTTGGATAATAATTATATTGATGCTGATAAGTTAGATTGTCTTTTGATAAACGAAATTTCTCTGTTATGAACTGATTTAATTTCTTCATATATATATTAAATATTAACTTATTTTTTATACCATGTTGGTGTGTTTGAACATCCTCTAAACATATCATCAGCATGTATTGGGACAGTAAATTTCCAATTATTTGTAAATGATATATCAAGATTAACGCAACCAGCAAACATTAGTGTAAGTACTTCACCATTTTTGAATTTCCAATCACTTAGATCCATATTTTTCAGCTTATCACAATAATAGAACATTCCGTAAAAATCTTTTATATTACTTACATCCCACTGGTCTATATGTATTTCTTCAATAACATTATTATCCCAAAACATTCCATGAACATCAGTTACATGTGATACATCCCAGCCATTCATATCAACAGCTTTAACTTTAATGTTTTCAAATAAATAAGCAAGATCAGAAATTTCAGATATATCAATATCATTTAGATCTAAAATATCATCCTTATTATTTTTTGCCTTATCATAGACAATTTTTCTTAATTCTTTTAATGTTTTAGGATGATAATTATATATTGGTCCTTTAAGATTATCTTTTGATAGACGGAATTTCTCTGTTATAAACTGATTTAGTTTTTTCATAATGTTATTTTACTTATATTTATACCATGCTGGTGGATTCTTTTCTAATGGACAATCAGTAAACATGTATTCCATATCTTTAACATTACTAACATTCCAATTAGATATATCCCCATTAAATTTAGAATTATGAAACATAAATTTCATATATTCAACATTACTTACATTCCATTTAGAAATATCCCCGTTAAATTCAGACTCTCCAAATGTAGCAAACATATTTTCAACATTACTAATATTCCATTTTGATATGTCTCCATTAAATTTAGATTCATAAAACATATATGCCATATTCTTAACATTGCTTACATCCCAATCAGATATGTTCCCATTAAATTTAGATTTATAAAACATACTGTTCATATATTCAACATTGCTTATATCCCATTGAGAAATATCACCATTAAAACTAGAACCATAAAACAAACGAGACATGTCAGTAATTTCAGATGTATCTATATCATTAAGATTAGCATTATTATCTCTTTCTTTAATTAATTCATCTATTAATGTTTTTAGTTCATCTTTTGTTTTTGGATGATAGTGATAAGTATGTATATTTTTTAGATTGTCTTTTGATAGTCTAAATTTTTCTACTATAAATTGATTTAATTTCTTCATGTATAAATTTTATTTAGTTTATGTTATTTTTTATACCATGCTGGTGGATTATCTTCTAATGGACATTTATAAAATATATCCCACATATCTTCAACATTACTTACATTCCATTTAGAAATATCACCATTAAATTTAGAATAAGAAAACATTTGTCTCATATCTTTAACATTGCTTACATCCCATTTAGATATATCTCCGTTAAATTTAGAATTAAAAAACATTCCAAACATCTGTTTTACATTGCTTACATCCCAATTAGATATATCTCCATTGAAATTAGATTCTTCAAACATAGCTTGCATATTTTCAACATTACTTACATCCCATTTAGATATATCTCCATTGAAATATGAATCATAAAATAAATTATTCATATCAGTAATTTCAGAAGTATCTATATCATTTAGATCAGCATTATTACCTCTTTCTTTAATTAATTCATCTATTAAATCTTCTAGTTCATCTCTTTTCTTAGGATGATAATTATATTGATTAAGATTGTCTTTTGATAGTCTAAATTTTTCTACTATAAACTGATTTAATTTCTTCATATATAAATTTTACTTTATGTTATTTTTTATACCATGCTGGTGGATTATTTTTTAACGGAGAACTATCAAATGTCAATATCATATCTTTAACATTACTAACATTCCATTTAGAGATATCTCCATTAAACTTAGAATGTCTAAACATTTCTCGTATATTAACAACATTACTTACATCCCATTCAGAGATATCCCCATTAAATTTGGAATCAAAAAACATACAATTCATATACTTAACATTGCTTACATCCCATAGTGATATGTCTCCAGTAAAATTAGATTCAGAAAACATTTCAATCATATCTTCAACATTGCTTACATTCCAACTAGATATATCCCCATTAAATTGTGAATTAGCAAACATCCATTCCATATTCTTAACATTACTTACATCCCATCCAGATATATCCCCATTAAAACTAGAACCATAAAATACATGGGACATATCGGTAATTTTAGAAGTATCTATATCATTTAGATCTGCATCATTACCTCTTTCATCAATGAGTTTCTTTACCAATTCTTTTAATTCATCTCTTGTTTTTGGATGATAATTATATATTTGTCCCTTAAGATTGTCTTTTGATATTCTGAATTTCTCTGTTATAAATGTACTTAATTTCTTCATATATATTAGATATTAACTTATTTTATTTATTCTTTATACCATGCTGGTGGATTATCTTCTAATGGACATTCTCTAAACATAGCAAATTTTTCTTCAAGTTTACTTACATCCCATTCAGATATATCTCCATTAAACTTAGATTTTTCAAACATTTTAAACATTTTGGTTACTTGGCTTACATTCCATTTAGAAATATCTCCGTTGAATTGTGATTTAGAAAACATAAAACTCATATTTTTAACATTACTTACATCCCATTTAGAAATATCTCTATTGAATTGTGATTCAGAAAACATACTATACATATTTTTCACGTTTGAAACATTCCACCCAGATATATCTCCATTAAATTCTGATTCATCAAACATCCATCCCATATTTTGAACATTACTAACATTCCATTCAGATATATCTCCGTTGAATTCAGATTCATCAAACATACATTGCATATTCTCAACATGACTTACATTCCATCCAGATATATCTCCATTGAATTTATTAGATTTATTAAATAAAAAGGACATATCAGTAATTTCAGAAGTATCTATATCATTTAGATCAGCATCATTTCCTCGTTCTTCAATTAGTTTATCTATTAATTTTTGTAGTTCATTTCTTGTCTTAGGATGATAATTATATTGATGAGTTATATTGTCTTTTGATAGCCTAAACTTCTCTGTTATAAACTGATTTAAATTCTTCATATATTAGATATTAACTTATTTTATTTATTCTTTATACCATGCTGGTGTATTATATTTTAACGGACATTCTCTAAACATTCCTGTCATATCTTTAACATTGCTAACATTCCAATTAGAGATATCTCTATTAAAATTTGAATGTTCAAACATCATACGCATATTTTCAACATTACTTACATCCCATTTAGATATATCCTTATTAAACTTTGACCAAGAAAACATCTCTTCCATATTTGTAACATTACTTACATCCCATTTAGAAATATCTTGATTAAAATCAGCAGCTCCAAACATGTTGAACATACTCTTAACATTGCTTACGTCCCATTTAGATATATCCCCATTGAACTCTGACCAAGCAAACATACTAGTCATATTTACAACATTACTTACATCCCAATTAGATATGTCTTTAGTGAATTCAGAACTTTGAAACATGCAACGCATAGATTTAACATTACTAACATCCCATTTTGATATGTCTCCATTAAAATTTGAATTATAAAACATTTCTGACATATCGGTAATTGCACAAACATCTATATCATTAAAGTCCGCATCAACACCCCTTTCTTCAATGAGTTTCTTTATTAATTTTCGAAGTTCATCTCTTGTTTGTGGTTGATAGTTATAAACAGGCATATTTTTTAAGTTATCTTTTGATATTCTAAACTTTTCTGTTATAAACTGATTTAGTTTCTTCATAAAAAGTGATTATTATATATAATTAAAAATAATTATTATAGTCTATATAAGAAGTAAAAAAAGAGACTTCTTAAGAGTCCCTTTCTTTTATTATTTTTAATTATAAAAAAAATAGTATTTTTACAATATTTATAATGATAACATTAATTGAATATATATTAGAGTCTATCCTTTCAAATGAATTATCAAAAGAACTCAAAATGGAAAAAATAGATCCAGATATTGCGGAGAAAATATTAAGTGAAAATGATGGATTTAAAAAATTAGGATCAAAAGATTCTAAAGAAATTATTTATTGGCCGGTATCTCAACATTATAAAATTATGTTCAAAAACAAATGTCTTGGCATCTTTGCATTATTTGATTTTGCTGATATTGACATTGCTTGGAATGCATATAAAGGTGATAGATATCTACAATTTTCTAGTGATTTTACTGCTGGCATATTTCGTAGACCACTAGCTCGTATTGAGAGACTTGATAGAGAAACTTTCATAAAGAAAGCAATTTATGTCACTTATTTAGAAACATTTCCTAATGCTATAAAAGAATTAGATATTAGTCCTATTGCAACAATTAAAGTATTCTTTGAAAGACTAATAGAATTTTGTAAGAAGGAACAAAAAACTTATATATGTGCTCATGGTAAAGATCAACGTGTAACATCATTATATTGTAAATGTGGTAATTTCAAACTATTAAAAAAGATTTTTAATGATGACGATATTAAATTTTATGATAAGTTTTCAAATGAGAGAACGGGATTAGATAACGGAGTATATTATATCATTTAATATTATTTAATTTTCTAGTAATGAATTCACTTTGAGATGCAGTCAACTTAAGTCTATTATTGAGTTTATCTACATCTACTTTATCATATGGGTGTTCATACTCCATTCTTCTCAAAATTTTCTCCAATAGCATTCTATCTGCATTACGACTTGGGTAATGATCATGTATAGTTATCCATTTATTTGGATTATGATATAGCTCTTGAATAAATGAATCTGCAAGTCTAGTTGTCATACCAGTCATTCTGATTCTTATTGCTTCAATTTCTTTTCGTTCTTCTAGTTCTTCTAGTTCTTCTTTTGTCATATGTCTTAATACTATATATTTATATATTATATTAATATAGTTAAAATAAGTTAAAAATTATATATATAAAGTCAATTCACAAAAAAGAGATAGAAATTAATCTATCCCTTTAAGTTTTATATATTCAGTTAAAGTTAACTTTTCAAAACATTCATTTAAGAAATTATCATATTCTTTAAGATTTTCTATAATTAAGTTATTGTTAAAATTTTCATATGATTCAAAGTGTTTTAATAGTTTGTTATATTTTTCACCTTCATCTTTATTTCCTCTAAATAATTTAGATTTTACCCAATTTTTAATTTTACTAAATAATCCACCTTTTGATTTTTTAGCACCTTTTGACTTATGTTTTGCTAAATAATAGTTAGATAATGTATCTGATATCTTATCTGTATCTTTTATTTTTCCTTCATCATCTACTAATTCTGGATCAATTTCTTTTACAATATTAACTGTTTCTTCATCGGGATCATCTAATTTGTCCTTAAATTCAGTTTTCTTTTCATCTTGTAATTTCTTATCTTCTTCTGTCGTAGCTATTGTATACTTACTTGATTTACCTTTAATAAGCTTAACAGCATTTTCAGGTTTATTTAATATATCTGTAATTTCTTGATTTGTCAACATACCAAAGTCAGGACGTTCTTCATCACTATTATTAAGTTTATCATTTAATATAAACTTCTTATCTTTTTCATCTTTATTACATGGTCTATTAGCGGAAACATTCATTAGGTTATTTGTCTGCCCATGTAATATTTCTCCTAACATTTTAGTAATATTATCAACGGAAGTACCACCTTCAAAAGTACTGAATGTCAAAGAATCAAATATGCCTTTCAAAGAATAAATATCTGGACGAGGACCTGATTTCGTAGCATTAGCAAGATCAATTCCATAGTTATTTGCTAACATTAATACTGGAACTTCTTTGTCATCTGTATCTTCTTCTGTATCATTTTCTTTTCTACCAGAATCATCCTGATTATCTTGTTCTGCTGGCAAAGGCGCATTAGTATCTTCTAATTCGTCTTCAGCTTTCTTTTTAGATGTTTCAATAGCATCATTATTTTCAGTATCTTTAACCTTTTTTAAAGTTTTAGAATCTATATCATCTTCATCAATTTTTATTGGTGCCCATTCTTGTTTTGGTTTCCATTCTTTATCTTTAACATCATTTGCGATACTTTCTATTTTTAAAAGGTTATCAATTAATCGTTTATATGAAGCAATAATAATATCTTCATTTTCATTATCCATAAATTGTCCCTTTAATATAGCAGCATCAATAAATGCTTTAACATAAGCTTTATATGTTTTTTCATTATCAGGTCCATGCCATACGCAATAATGTACAGCTAATAATTCAATATCTTCTGGTCCAAAAACATTATTAGTTTTATTATTATCATTTGCTCTCTTCTTGACTAATTCATAAGGTGTTGGCTCATAATCTTCATTCCACTTAAATTTACTTGTTTTATATTTATCATTCAAAGTAAATATTGCCCCTAATATCATTTGAGTATTACCTTTAAAATCTCCCTTTTCTTGATCATTTGTTACTTTATTGTTTTCATTTCCAATTTTTGTCAAATATAACTTTTTAAGATCAATAAAGTTTTGTTTAATATCATCAATTGAATATTTAGATGTCTTTGCTTCATTAATCATATAATCATATAAAGATCTAAAAGATTCATTTGTCTTTTCTTCTTTATATCTAGTGCCATAAAATATGATACAATCTTCGGTATTTATATTGTCTTTATATGTTTTTTCAAATTCTTTTAGTTTGTTCTTAACTTCATTTTTTTCATCTTCTGATAATTTGTCATTCTTCAAAAGATCTTCTAAGAATTTCTTGTTTACTTCAGCAACCTTTTCTTTAATTTTATCATATTCTTCTTGATAATCAGATACTTTATGTTTCTTTACTCCATCTTTTCCAACTTCATATACAAAATTATCTTTATCATCTTTTCCACCTAAACGTACTCTGAATCCTCCATTATTTTGTGGAGCTACTTCAACAGTAGGAATAGTAACTAACATACTTGTAGCAGCATTTATAATATCTGCAGCAGGAATATTTTGTGTCATTTCAGTTGCTGCGCCAATTGCATATATTGCTCCGTCTTTTGCGTATTTTGCTCCATTCTTAAGTATTTCTACAGCAACATCTCTTGGTACACGAACAGAATATGCTGATCCTGCTAATTTCTTAATTGCCCTTAATGATTGATTGACAGCATTATCAGGATCAGCTGCTACCTTTGAAGCTTTCATAAATGATTTTAATGCTTTACCATATACACTATCAGGAGAACCATTTACTACCAAGTCTACCATTGAATTGTCTGACATTTTTGATACATCTTCTGGTTTAATAGATGATTTAGCAATATCTTTCAATGCATCCCATGATGTTTTATAAGTTCCATCACTAAATTTTTGTAAAACCTTATTAGCATCTTGTCCTATATGTCCAGTGTATTTGATAACTTTATCTGCTACATGTATATGCTCTGCAAATGAATCTGTAATTGCCTTGAATGATTCTTGGAAGTCATCAAAACTAAACTTGCCATCTTTAATCATATTTACTATTGCAGCAAATCCTCTTGTCAATACATCAGGTTGTATACCTAAATTAGCTTGAGCAAATAGATCACCACCAGCTTTTGATAATGCTCCAAAAACTTTTCCTAATGAATCAAATGCAGAATCAAAGTTCCATACAATAGCAATAACAGATAATACCATACCGCCATAAGCTACAACCTTTTGCCATTTTTTATAATTATCTTTTTCTTTTCTAATTTTTTTCCATTGTTGTACAAGTTTTTTGATCTTATAAGCATTCCACAATAATTTACAAGCAATCGGAACAATTAATGCTATAAATGTTCCTGGGAATATTGCGCAAACAAATCCAGGTAATATTACACAAACACCGGCCCAAATTACAAACTGTTTGAAGCCTTGCCAAAGCATTTCTTTTGTTTTTGCACTAATTTTTCCGTCCTTTAATTTTTTCTTTCCAAATAAACCACCTTTATATTCTACTTGTTCCTGAGTTTCTCCTTTATCTTTTTTATTTTTATTTCCTTCTCCTTCTTCCTCACTAATTATATTCAATGAATTAGCATATGATTCATATACATCATTTTTTTGAATATAAGCTGGATTTTTACCAATTTCCTTACTAATATCATTAAGTGATTCAGCTTCTTTTTTGGTGTCAAATCCCATTTTTTCAAATAAGCCTTCAAGTGTGCAATCAAACTTAACTAATAAACTTACTAATTTAGATGCCATTTCTTTAACAGATTTTATAGCTTTAGTAGCATAATCTTTAATAAGTTCATTAACTTCTTTGATTTTTGTCTTAATACTTTCTATAGCTTGATTAACTTTATCTTTACCAAGTTTCCAAGTAGCCTTAATATTATCTGCTATATTTTTTGACTTGTTCTTTATTGCATCTGTAAATTTACCTTCAGTTATTAATTGACCATCAACAATAAGACTTTCATAAATATTAAGTTCTTCTAATAATCTATCTCTATAGTCTTCACAAATAAATATCATTAAATCTCTAAAAGTCTTTTGTTCATCTAAAGATAATTGATATGTATTGTCGGATTCATTAAGACTATTATAATTATATAAATTATTATGTGTATATGTTTTAAACTTATATAATAAATTATCAATGTCTTTAGCATGATCTGTTATTAATAAATTTTCATTGATCATTCTAGTATTGTTCTCTAATGATTCATTTACAAAATTAATATATTGGATATCATTATTGATGTAATTTGATAAAGAATTCATATGTGTAAATATATGTTTATATAATATTAAATAAAAATAAATATATAATCTATAAAACATAACAAAAAAGGAACCCTACTTGAAGAGTTCCTTTACTAAAATATTTATTAAATTTGTATTCTATTCCCATTTATCTACATTAATACTATCATAATCTTTTTCAGTAGCATATTTAAGTAAGTTTTTTAATGGCCCAAATGAAAGATTTGTACTTAATGTTGTACCATCTGGAAATTTAAATTTTAACAAATGTTTTGAACCTCTTGGAGTTATATGATTGCTATCTCTTGTAGACTGGCGCCAACCATTAATAACAGGTTTATCCCAATAAGTTTTAAATAAATTATCAATTTCAGATATTGATTCATCAGTTATTATATAACGTTTTCCATCCCATTTTTGTTGTTTAATACTTTTATCTTTAAAATCAATTACTGCCCAATTTGCAATTATATATGTAGCTTTATCATTAATTTTACTACAATCTGCATTTTTAATATATTCATCATAATTATCCTGTAAATACTCACAACCATTTTTTATATCTTTTTCAAAACGTTGCTGTATTGATTTTATAAGTTCGCAATATAAATCTTTACCAGGAATATTTTCAAGCTTAACAGCTTTTAATGATGTGGATGACTCATTAATAAAATTACTAATGTTTTTCATATTAATTAAGTAATATTTTTATATTTAAAAATAAAATATCATAAAAAAAAAATAGTTTTAAACATTAATCATCATTAAGTAAATCTAAGAAAGCTGGTCTTATTGTTATTGTTATGTCTGTATTATTAATATCGGCAATACCCATTAAATTTGCAGGATAAAACTTAAATGGACTAGAATTACTAGTATTGTCATTATCATAATCTGGCCAAAATCTATTATCCCATATAGGATCAAGACTACTACCACCAAGATCTATTGACATATATTCAATACCAATTTTACAATAATCTGGAGAGTGTAGTGTATTAGCAATTTCACTTAACATATTACCATCAATTGTAATTGATGATGTTACACTACCATTATTAGATATACCTGCATGATAGTTTATAGTTCTATAATCATATGATGGAAATATTTCCCCAGTATATTGAGGTTGCCATCCAAAACTACTTCCTGTTTTTTTATAAACACAAAATTTAATTGTTACTCCATAAATAATTCTTCCAGTTTGATTAATAATTGTTACAGGTATATCTCTTGTATTAACAGATGGAATTGATGAAGTACCATAATAATGAAAACATGCCATTAATTTAAAATCGAATGGATAATCATTATCAACAGTATCAAAAAATTGTATTTCAAATAAATATCTTGTACCTGCTGTGGGAGTTACTCCATTAGCCGAAACAGGATAACGTATTTTAATATGATTTATTTCAGTATAATCTATTAAACTATTTAAAGAAATATTATTTTGAGATCCATCAGAATCTATAACTATTGTAGATATTTCTGATACAAATTTTGATAAATGTAATGTATTATTTGTTCCATCAAAATTTAATAAACCATAATGTATATCAATACAACTATTATTATTAATTGGTGTTGAATTATTATATTTAACTGTATAATATCGGGAATAATGATCACCACCAAAATACGTATATCTAGATAATGCTTCTGCTTCAGTAATATATTTTGTAGAAGGATCAGTTCCCCACCATCCACCTGGCAGTCCTTTAGTATTCATAACATAAGGATTATCACTTGGACAATATAATTTTCGACTGTATTCTCCATTAGATAAATATGCTGCATTCCCACGTAAAACATTATATTCATTATTATATAACCCTCTGTCATACATTTCTAATGAATCTTCAATTGTTATACAACGATTAGTAACAGCCATTCAATTAATTATGATATATATTATATATAAAAATAATTAAAATCTATCTATGCTTCTACATTTTCTTTAAGTAATGACTTACGAGTACTTGCTTCACCCTTTCCAAACCATTTCTTGATCATCATTTCTGCCATGTCATCCTTTGTGAATCTGATAAGTTTAGGATTTGTCATCATTTCCTTTGTATCAGCATTTGTCTGGGTTCCGACTCCCTTCAAATATTTGATTACATATCCCTTAAGTTTCTTAGATTCCTTTTCATATTCATCTCTTGTATAATATACTCTATGATCTTTTCCCTTTGTTGCTGTAATGATTGGGGTTACTACTCTATAGATGAATCCCTGGTCAAATAGTTCTGGGAAATGATTAATGAACACTAACAACAGACTGGCAATCTTGTCTCCATCATAGTCAGCATCTGAAGTAATGATGAACTTACCAAACTTAAGATCTTCAAGCTTATTGTATTGTCCCCATTGAAGTCCTATAATATTCACAATATCATTAAATACTTGGTTCTTCATTACCTGTGTAGCTGTCATTCCAATACAGTTCAATGGTACACCACGACATCTATAACTAGCTTGTGTTTGTGGATTTCTTGACATTCTAAAGCCAGTATGAGCAGAATCACCCTCGTACACCCAGAGCTCTTTCTCTTTACTTTTCTTAGATGTACAATTGATAAACTTGTCTGAACGTAAAAGCTTCTTTGCCTCTCTATTAAGTTTACGAATTTTTGCTTGGTCTTCAGCTTCAACTTTCTTCTTGTACCAGTCAACAACCAAATCAACAATTTCTGATTTCTGGCATTTCTTCAAGAAATCATCAGGAATATTAAATGTGCTGCCATCCTTATAGAAGTTTTCCTGAGCTACTGTCAATTCCTCTTTTGTCTGACTTGAATATGTTGGATTAGAAATGTCAAATACTCCAAAAATACCATATTTAGTATCAATACCTTTGTTTGTGACTTCAATCTTATGTTTCTTCTTTAATATCTCTGAAATAGCATGCCCTACTGGATAACGAACTGCTTTGATATGTGTTCCCTTAGAGCATTCTGCGCCATTCACAAAAGCTACATCAATCTCACTATCAGGACAAATCCATATCTGTTTCTTATTGTCTTTATAACTAAGAATGCAACTTGTATCAATATAGTCAGAATAAAGTTCCATGTACTCTTCAAATTTCTTGAATTTCCATTTTGTCTTTGATATACCTTCTTTTGTCTTTATATTGAATTTAATCACCAAACCAAGATTAGCTGCTGCAGCATCAATACATCTCTTATGTAGAATCTTTGTGAAGTCTTCAGTAAGTCCAAGTTTCTTCTGATCAAATCGCTTGAAATCAATCAAGAACTTTGTCTCAGTATAGTGATCTGAACATTTGTCAATCTTTGGTTCAGATTTTGTCTCCATATTGTTCTTCCATTCAACTTTAAGCTTGTTCTTCTTGTCTGCACTTTCCACAATGAATCTCTCAGAAAATATGTTTGACAATACAGAACCAAGACCATTTGTACCGATCACATTTCGATCCTCAGAATCATCATAGTTGGAAGAAGTACGAAGTTGGCCAAAAATGAATTCCGGAACATAGACACCAGCTTCTTTATGCTTTACAATAGGAATACCACCGTTGTCTCTAATTGTTATATAGTTATTTGTCTGGTCTACAAGAATCTCAATCTCCGTCAATCCCATATTGTCTTTACGACGGAACTCATCACAGGAATTAGAAAGAATCTCATCAAACAGCTTAAGCATTGCAGGCGAATAGACAACATCTTTCATAGTCATCTTGTTCTCATCAGCATCATAGACAAATACTTGATTTTCTTCTTCTTTAATAGAACCCACATACATACCAGAACGAGAAAGGATATGCTCCCGCTCGGTCATAGCAGTATATTTCTCTTCAATTTTCTTCTTCATGTTTCTTTCTATAAATATAATATAAAATATATTTCAATAATAATATAGTTCATTTCTCAAAAAATTCACATATAATGAAATAGTAATTAACAGGTAATTTATTTTTAATTATATAATTTTATAATAATTTGATAAGAAAATTATATCATTTACATATTGAACAATATACAAAAGAATACTATTCGTTCTGATTGCAATAAGCATATCATAAAGAGAGAGCATTATGCAAGAAAGAATGGAGAATGGAAGCCAAAGAAAAACTTCAAGACAAAAGAAGAAGCAGACTTGTATATAAAAAAATATAAACTATATAAATATTCATCATATATCTGTAAAGTGTGTGGGAATTGGCATATAGGAATGAAGAAATAAATGAAAAAACTAAATGAATTCATATTTGAGAAGTTTAGATTATCAATGGACAACATTAAGAAATATGATCGGATGATAGTTCCAGAGACAAAAGAAGAATTAGAGGCAATAGTAAAAGAAAGAATAGAAAAGAACTATAATGCTGATCTTAATGATATAGATATTCGTAAAATTGACAATCTAAACTATCTTTTTGCAAAAACTGATCCCTATGACATTAAAATAGATCAATGGGACACATCTCATGTAAAATCTATGGATGGTGTATTTTCTAGTTGTGCCCACTTTGTAGGAGATGTATCTGATTGGAATGTAAGTAATGTTGAATCAATGATAGCTATGTTTGAAGAATGCGCTAAATTCAATTGTGACATATCAAAATGGAATGTATCAAAAGTAAGAAATATGAACTATATGTTTTCTAAATGTACCAATTTCAATTGTGATCTTTCTAAATGGAATATATCAAATGTTATAAGTATGAAATGGATGTTCTTAAGATGCAAGAATATAGATTTTGATATAAGCAAATGGGATTTGACAAACAAACATACAAAAAGAATGTTCTCTGGAGCTGATAATATGAAAAATATTGATGAAGAATACAAATGATAGATCTAAAGAAATATATTGTTGAAAAATTCAGATTGTCAAAAGACAACTTAACAAATCATTATGAACCAGATGATCCTACATATTGGGAAGTTGATGATGTTCTTTCAGGTACTTATGGGTATAATATGACATTACCAGTTTTCTATAAAATAGTCAAAAAGACTCCTAAGGGATTTTCTGTTGTAAAATTGACTTCAAAATTAGCATCTGGTCATTATAATGGTAGTTTCACAGAAGTTCCTGATGACTCTTGTCTTGCAGATGATCTAAAGCAAAAGCCTAAGACAGTAAGAATCAATTCACGAGGCAACGTAGTAATAGATAGATGCTATGTAACTCTGTGGAATGGAAAACCTGTTTGGGGAAATGATATGGATTAGACATAATAAAAACAAAGATTATATATAATTATGAAAATTTGCAGAAATAAAATCATTCCTTTTCAAGGATATAAATACATTAATTTGTTTGGGATCATTTTTACAAGATCAAAGAATCTTAAGTTGAATGATGTAGAATATGTTCATGAATCTATTCATACATTACAAATGAGATATATGCTATATATATTCTTCTACTTGTTCTATTTCTTTGAATATATCATTAAGCTTTGTGTTTCTGCATGTATGAAGGACAAAGGAAAATATGATACATTTGATTATGCATACCGAAGTGTTTCTTTTGAACAAATTGCTTATGGAAATGAAAAGAATATCAACTATCTAGATACTGCAAAACCATTTGAATGGACAAAATATATATTTAAGATGTTATGAAGAAACTAAATCAATTCATTATAGAAAAATTCAGATTATCAAAAGACAATCTAACCCATCAATATAATTATCATCCAAAGACACAAGATGAGTTAAAAGAATTAGTAAAGAAACTAATTAAAGAAAGAGGCAATGATGCAGATCTAAATGATATAGATACTTCTGCAATTACTGATATGACAAATATATTTTATAACTCTAAATTCAATGGAGATATATCTGAATGGGATGTAAGTAATGTTAAATATATGTCATGGATGTTTGGTTATTCTGCATTTAATAAAGATATCTCTAATTGGAATGTACATAAAGTTGAAGATATGCAATATATGTTTACTAATTCTAAATTTAATAAAGATATCTCTAATTGGAATGTAAGTAATGTTGAAAATATGTCTAATATGTTTGTTAAGTCTAAATTTAATAGAGATATATCTAATTGGAATGTAAGTAATGTTAAATATATAGATAGAATGTTTTATGGATCAAAATTTAACCAAGATATATCTAAATGGGATGTAAGTAATATTGAATATATGCAAGAAATGTTTTATAAATGTCCATTAGAAGATAATCCTCCTAAATGGTATAAAAAATAAGTTAAAGTAATATATGAAGAAACTAAACCAGTTCATAACCGAGAAATTCCGTTTATCAAAAGACAATCTTGAACATCATTATAATTATCATCCTAAGTCAAATAAAGAATTAAGAGAAACAATGCGAAAGTTAATTAGCGAAAGAGGTATGGATGCTAATCTTAATGATATAGATACATCTGAAATTATAGATATGTCAGCATTATTTGCAAATACTAATTTCACTGGTGATATATCTGAATGGGATGTTAGTAATGTTAAAAATATGAGTAATATGTTTGCAAGATCAAAATTTAACGGAGATATCTCTTTATGGGATGTACATAATGTCGAAGATATGCAATATATGTTTGCTGAATCAGTATTTAATCAAGACATATCTAAATGGAATATAGGTAATGTTTGGAGCATGTATACTATGTTTGCTGAATCTAAATTTAATCAAGATATTTCTGATTGGGATGTAAGTAATGTTAAGGATATGGCTTGGATGTTTTCATATTCTAAATTTAATCAAGACATATCTAAATGGGATGTAAGTAAAGTCGCTGATATGTGTCATATGTTTAGAGGATCAGATTTCAATAAAGACATATCTAGTTGGAATGTATCTAATGTTAAAAATATGAGAAATATATTTACCGCCTCACCATTGGAAAATAATCCTCCCAAATGGTATACAGAATGGTATAATAAATTTTATAAATAAATAGTAATAATAAATGAAACAGTTAAACCAGTTCATTGCGGAGAAATTCCGTCTATCAAAAGACAATTTTAATCAATACAATTATCATCCTAAGACAAGAGATGAACTAAGGGAATTAGTAAATGAACTTATTGAAGAACGTGGGAATGATGCCGATCTCAATGATATAGATACTTTAGAAATTACTAATATGTCAGAATTATTTATGGATTCTGATTTCAATGGAGATATATCTGATTGGAATACAAGTAATGTTGAAGACATGAAATATATGTTTGCTAATTCATCATTTAATCAAGACATATCTGAATGGGATGTAAGTAAAGTTAAAACTATGTATTCAATGTTTAGAGATTCTCAATTTAATGGTGATATATCTAAATGGGATGTATCTAATGTTGAAGATATGTCGTGGATGTTTAGAGGATCAGAATTCAATAAAGATATATCTAATTGGAATGTATCTAATGTTAAAGATATGAGATATATGTTTCATGCCCGCCCATTAACAAATAACACTCCTAAATGGTATAAAAAATAAGTTAATCTAATATATGAAGAAATTAAACCAATTCATCGCAGAGAAATTCCGTCTATCAAAAGACATTAAAGAAAGAGGAGATGATGCTGATCTTAATGATATAGACACATCGGAAATTACTGATATGTCACTCATATTTTGTGGTTCTAAATTTAATGGAGATATATCTAATTGGAACGTAAGTAAGGTTACAAATATGAGAGCTATGTTTGCTGAATCTAAATTTAATGGGGATATATCTCAATGGGATGTAAGTAATGTTACAACTATGGAAGCTATGTTTAATAAATCAGAGTTCAATGGAGATATTTCTAAATGGGATGTTAGTAATGTTAAAATTATGCAATGTATGTTTGATGAATCTGAATTCAACAGAGACATATCTCAATGGAATGTAAGTAATGTCAAAAATATGTCATGGATATTTGATAATTCTCCATTGTTAAAAAATCCTCCAGCATGGTATAAAGAATAAATAAAATAAGTTAATATCTAATATATATGAAACAACTAAATCAGTTTATAACAGAAAAGTTTAGGTTATCAAAAGACAATATTGAGCCTCATTATAACTATCATCCTAAAAACGTTTATGAATTATATAGATTGATTAATAAGTTAATTAAAGAACGCGGGAATAAGGCTAATCTCAACGATATAGATACTTCTGAAATTACTGATATGAGTGGTTTATTTTGGGCGTCTAATTTTAATGGAGATATCTCTGAATGGAATGTAAGTAATGTTGATAATATGCAAGAAATGTTTAAACATTCTAAATTTAATGGAGATATATCCACATGGGATGTAAGTAAAGTTAAAACTATGAGAGATATGTTTAGCTGGTCTGAATTCAATGAAGATATAACTCAATGGGATGTAAGTAATGGTATAGATATGCGCGATATATTTAAACATTGCCCATTAGAAGATAATCCTCCGGCATGGTATAAAAATAAATAAAACCTTATACATGAAGAAATTAAATCAATTCATAACAGAGAAATTCAGACTATCCAATGATAATCTTGAGCCTCACTATAACTATCATCCAAAGACAAGAGATGAACTAAGGAAATTAGTAAAGGAACTAATTAAAGAACGAGGTAATGATGCTGATCTCAATGATATAGATACATCTGAAATTACCGATATGTCTTCAATATTTTTTACTTCTAATTTTAATGGGGATATTTCGACATGGGATGTAAGCAAGGTTGAAGATATGCAATATATATTTTGTAAATCCAAATTTAATGGAGATATCTCTTTATGGGATGTACATAATGTTAAAAATATGAAATATATGTTTTGGGGAACAAAATTTAACCAAGATATTTCTAAATGGGATGTAAGTAATGTTGAAAATATGGGATGGATGTTTCAAAAGTCTAAATTTAATGGAGATATCTCTAAATGGGATGTAAGTAAAGTTAAGTGTGGGATAGATATGTTTCAGGATTGCCCATTAGAAAACAATCCACCGGCATGGTATAAATAAAGTAATAATATATATGAAAAAACTAAATCAATTCATAACAGAGAAATTCAGACTATCAAAAGACAATCTTAATCAGTTTCAGTATCAGCCTCAAACAAAAATTGAATTAAAAAAATTAATAATCAAATTAATTGAAGAAAGAGGCAATGAAGCAAACCTAAATGATATAGATGTTTCTGAGATTACTGATATGAGCATGCTATTTAGAAGTTTTACATTCAATGGAGATATATCTTTATGGGATGTAAGTAATGTTGAAAAAATGGATTATATGTTTTATGAATCTACATTCAATGGTGATATATCTTTGTGGGATGTAAGTAAGGTTAAAGATATGGAATGTATGTTTTTGAATTCTAAATTCAATAATGACATTTCTAAATGGAATGTAAGCAAAGTAAAATTAATGGATAGTATGTTTTTGAATTCTGAATTTAATGGAGATATTTCTAAATGGGATGTCAGTAGTGTTACGAATATGTCTGATATGTTTGCCAGATCAAAATTCAATGGTGATATATCTCAATGGAATGTAAGTCATGTTAGAGATATGGATTATATGTTTTGTCAATCTAAATTTAATGGAGATATATCAAAATGGGATGTATCAAATGTTAGAAGCATGACAGGAATGTTTGGGGCTTGCCCATTAAAAAAGAATCCACCAGCTTGGTATAAAAGTTAAATGAAATAATATCTAATATATATGAAGAAATTAAATCAATATATTTCAGAAGCTGAAAGAGCCTTTGGTATAACCAAATATATAACAGAAAAATTTCGTCTATCAAAAGACAATCTTGAGCCTCATTACAATTATCATCCAAAAACAAATAAAGAACTACACCAAATAGTAAGGAAACTAATTATAGAAAGAGGTAATGATGCTGATCTTAATGATATAGATACTACTAATGTTACGGATATGTCATATATGTTTGCTTATTCTGAATTCAATGTGGATATATCAGAATGGGACGTTAGTAATGTTAAGAATATGGAAGGAATGTTTCAAGAGTCAAAATTCAACGGAGATATATCTGAATGGGATGTAAGTAAAGTTGTAAATACAGCAGAAATGTTTAGGCAATCTAAATTTAATGGAGATATATCTAAATGGGATGTTAGTAATGTTAAATATATGAATAGGATGTTTTGGGGAACAAAATTTAACCAAGATATTTCTCAATGGGATGTAAGTAATGTTGAAGATATGTTTGGTATGTTTTATGAATCGGTATTTGATGGTGATATATCTGGATGGGACGTAAGTAAAGTAAAAAATATGAGTCATATGTTTTATGATTCAGATTTCAATGGAGACATATCTTTATGGGATGTAAGTAAAGTTTTAAATATGAATAGGATGTTTTGGGGAGCAAAATTTGACCAAGATATTTCTAAATGGAATATTTCAAATGTTGGAGATGTGACATATATGTTTGACTATTCACCATTAGAAAATAATCCACCAGCATGGTATAAAAATAAGTTAATCTAATATATATGAAAAAATTAAACCAGTTTATAACAGAGAAATTCAGAATATCAAAAGACAATCTTAAGTCATATCATTATTATCCTAAGACAAAAGATGAACTAATAAAATTAGTAAAGGAATTAATTAAAGAAAGAGGTAATAAGGCTAATCTAAATGATATAGATACATCTGAAATTACTGATATGTCAGAAGTATTTTATTTTTCTAAATTTAATGGAGACATATCTGGATGGGATGTAAGTAATGTTGAAACTATGTTTGCTATGTTTGAATATTCTAAATTTAATGGAGACATATCAGAATGGGATGTTAGTAATGTTACAAATATGAGAGCTATGTTTATGGATTCTCAATTCAATGGAGATATATCTCAATGGAATGTAAGTCATGTTAGAGGTATGGATTATATGTTTTGTCAATCTAAATTTAATAGAGATATATCTAAATGGGATGTGAGTAAGGTTAAAAATATGGAATGTATGTTTTATATATGTGAAAATTTTAATTATGATTTATCTCATTGGGATGTAAGTAATGTTGATAATATGCGAGAAATGTTTTATAGATCTCCATTAGAAAAAAATCCACCAGCATGGTATAAAGAATAAGTTATTATAATAGAAAAGGAACAAATATTATACAATTGTATAGTTATTTATAGATAAAAATGTCTGAAATGAATCTTGAATTGGTTCTTCAGGATTATCCACAATTATAGATTTTGTTCTTTTTATATTTCCATGGTCATCAACAAATTCTACAGATAACACTAAATTATGTATTGTGTCATAGTTTAACCACCATTTGAATAGTTTATGTTTATAGATATGGTGTTCTCTATAATATAACACATTGAACTTTCTATTATTCTTTGCTTTTATTATAGAGTTATATTTGAAAGAATTCTTTGTCTTATTGTTTTTCTTTATATCTTTCAAATGCATTTCCTTCATCATTCGTGTCTCATAATATCTATTATATTGTCGATGATAAGATACAAGATGAGAGATGAATGATTTCTTTCCAAAATTAAAGAAGAAGAAATCTGGCCACCATCTTGTATTATATGAATCAAAGCCAATACCATATTTGTTAGTTGCTTTTATGTTAAATGGAAGATCAATATAGAATGATATGATGAATAGTTTTATTATGAGTGATGCATATTTTCCTTTTTCATCAGATATTATATTGAAATTGAAATGTTGTTTTGTATCTATTACTATATTAAGATGATTTTTGAATAGACTATATTCTCGTTTTGTCATGTTTCTACCCTAATAAATTTTTGATTGTTTCTTTGTCTCTTGCAGGAATATTAGCATATATTTGTTTGAGAGCATTATTGATAATATATTTGACTTTATTTACTGAGAGATTTTCCTGTTCTGCTATATCATTTATAGACAACTCATAAGGACATCCTATTCCATATTTTTTCTTTATTATTCGTCTATCTAAAGAAGACAATTTATATAATACATTCTCAATAAGATCTTTGAATATGTTTTGTTTTTCAATGTTCTCTAAGTTCTCATCATCCGTAATGAATTCTTCCTCAGTTATCTTTGATGTCTGGTTATCATGATAGCAATCATCCGTATGGGGATTTATACTATCTAATCTAATTATGTTTGCTAATGATTCTCCATTCTTTTGGGCTGATTGAGGAACATGAATGATATTACCAACACTATTTAGTTCAATTATTATATATGCTCTGATCCACATAAACGCAACGGAAGCAAATGATGCAGGTTTGATATTTGTCTTTATCCACTCTTCAAATTCAATTTTTGTCTTAAATCCATTTGATGGTATCTTACTTAATGTTGAATCTAGATTCTTAGAATATGAAAAGGCATTCTTTACTAGATCAATTGCTTGTGAATATGTAAATGAATTCAATTCAGATTCTTCAAGAAGATCAAGCATTGTTACTCTAAGATTTGCTTTGTTCTTCTTATATTTCTTGAGGCATTTCAATAAGCCTTCATTTCCTGCTTGTATAAGATCTTCAAATGACAATCCAAGATTCTGATATCTCTTTGCGCATTCAATAACTAATTTAAGATTGTTCTTTATAAACACATCATAATTTTCTTCCGTAAACTCTAAATTATCGGATTCATTAAATGGTGTCTTTATATATTCGGCTTTTACTTCATTGAAATAAATATCAATGTTGTTATCAAATGTTTTGTTCCCTGTGTATTTTATTGCAAGTTTTGTTCTTACTTTCTTCTTTATATTATCCCAATAGTCTTTGTCATATAAGTTGTCTAATATTGACTCATTATTGTTTGTAAGATGAGATAGATAATACTCAACAATATTTTTTTCAGAACATTCTTTTAATGAATAAGAATCTTTTTTAATAATAGAATTCAATAATAATGATAAATAATTATAATCATCTTGAGATATATTATTTTGCTTATTGAATTTTTGAAGCCATTTGTCTACTTTTGCTTGATTTGTCTTACATAGATTATTAATAACTCTTGCCACAATTCCCCTTCATTCATATATTTATAGGGGCTCTATTATATAATATAGTTTAATAAAAAAATAAATTTTAATAAATTTTAAAAAATTTTAATATTTTTCTACATTTTTGTATATTTTTCTGATATAGCCTCTAGTTGTTTGTCACAATTTCTTATTAATTTTTCTGCAAGTTGTTTTATATTTACAATTTGTCTAAAATCATATTCATAACAACTTGTCTGGTGATATTCATTATTGTTTGTTCTTTCATTTATTCTTCCATTGATGTCATCACAAAATCTTTCAATAGATTCAATAATAGGATATACTCCCCTATCAATAAAGTCATCAATACAATTACCAGCATTATTTCTATTTATAATGATCTTTTTGTAATCTATCAATACATCATATATATTTGTGACAGTATATGTTATATATCCAAATTTGTCATAGATATATATATAATGCATGTAGTCTATTGAAGATGCATCTGTTGTATTATCAAAACTATCTGTTATTTTAGAAATCATATCATCAATATTATACCGATATCTTTTGATAATACTATTAATATCTTTGAATATTTTGTTATGCGGTTCTGTACTACATAGTTTTGCTATAAGTTTTGTGGATGTATCATCTTGAAATTGATAGATCCTGATTTCACTTGTTTTCTTCATCTTTTATTTCATTATTAAGTTTTATTAAAGCAGTATGTAAATCATAATCAAATATTACATGTAAGAATTTTGATCTATAGAAATAACCAACTTTCCATTTATTCAATATTCTGTCATATATTATGTTTAGATCATATTTCTCATTTATTGTCTTGGGTATGTTTTCAATAATGTCATCAATGGTAAGTTCATCATATTCTTCAATATTATCTACAATATTTTCAAAGAAGATAGAATCAGAATATTTTATCTCACTATTTACATATGATACATAACTATAATCATCAAATCCAGTATCTGTTGATTCAAAATTCATAGTAAAAATTATAATATTTTTATATATAAAATAGTTCATGTTAAGTTTTATTTTTAATTAAAATATATGATAATTTCTGATAATG
Source organism: uncultured Bacillota bacterium (assembly GCA_900317975.1). Lineage (GTDB taxonomy): Bacteria > Bacillota_I > Bacilli_A > RF39 > UBA660 > RUG343. The sequence goes on along the minus strand of ONIZ01000001.1, from coordinate 247,372 downwards.
AAAAAACTATACATCTTTATAGATGATAATAAAGCTCAAACAAGTGAAATTACTAATGAGTTTGAAGAATACATCAATGAGAATTTCAGTGATTATGTCTTACTTTTGACAGAAAAGAGAGAACCAATTATGGATGAGGCAGGAACTGTATATTTAATATCAGAATATTAAGAACATAATTAAAGAGACTAAAATCAAATTATATAAAGGATTAAGATATGGCAATAAATGGTAAAAAGATATCATCGTTAAAATCATTAAGTGAACTAACTGGTGAAGAATATTTGTTAGTTTCATATAAAGGAAAATCATATAAGATACCTACACAGTTTTTGATTGGAAATGTCTTAAGAAGTATTGATCAGGTAAGAAATGAAGGTGATGGCGCAGACAATCCTGTTACTATTACTACATCCAATGGATCAACAACTACTTTCCACATCTATAATGGTCTAAAGGGTTCTCAAGGTCCTAAGGGAGAAAAGGGAGACCAAGGAGATCCGGGTGAGACAGGTATTGCAATATATGATCAGCAAAGTGATCTTATTGAACAAAAGATTGTCAATTACTTAGAACTTAATAACTATTCAGAAGCTGAACTTACAGAACTTATATTAAGTGCAGCTGCTGGTAAAGAGCTTTATACTCAGGTAAATAAACTTAAAGAAGTATATCTACGTTCACAAGATGAATATGATGCTCTATTGAATAGCGGTAAGATTGACAATGATACGAAATATTTCATATTTGAAGAATAAGATATGGCACTATATGTAGATAACAAAAGAATTACAACAATTCTTAAAGAAAACAAGAATATTGCTGCTGTCTATCAAGGCGCTAGACTTATTTGGCAATATATTAGAAGTTGTTTTGGTCGTGGTTATTGGATTAATGATAAACCATGGTCAAATACAGATGCTTGGAAAAATTAATTTAAGATATATATAATTACAATATGATAACTGAAGTAAAGAAACTATCTGATTTTCCGTTGCTAAGTGCGAATAACATTAGAGATGCAAAACTAATTATAGCAGTCAATGGAGATAACTATTCTATAAACTTAAGTCAAATCAAAGAAACCAGTATTAAGGGTATTGTCTCTTCTATCTATGAAAGTACAGACAAGAAAATCAATAATGTTGATATCTACTTTGATGATGGTAATAAGACAACACTTATATTCTCAAGTGGATCTAGAGGTGATGCTGGTCCACAAGGTGATAAGGGTGACAAAGGTTTAGAAGGTGCATCTGGAGCTAAAGCAATTGAAAGAGCTGACAATACAAGCATAAAGGGTGTCTTCACTATTGTCAATAATAATGAGACAGGAACCGAACAAGGTGGTGATGTCAAAGCATGGAGTGCCTATTGTGGTAAGCTATTAAGAGATCTTATCCATTCAATAAATGAAGTATTTATGACAGATGATGAATACCAGTTATTATTCAATGAGCCAATATTTCTTAATCTTGAATTCAATTCAAACAAAGAGAATACTCAGATATTATATCAAGATGATCATGAACATGTCACTTATGTAAAATATTGGACATATGAAGATGAAGATGAAGATGAATACTTCATAAAAGTTGGTGAAGATGAACAACATAATGATATCTTTGAGCTTACTACAGAAGTAAAGCATTATTGGATATGGGTTCAACATGAAGAAGGTGATAGCTTTGAAGAAGTTGATAAAGCTACATATGATGCAGATGAAAATGTAGATCATCCTAAATATATGACAACAACATATAAGCCATTTGATATTTGGGATGACTATTACAAAGATCCAGACAATAACAACACATATGCTATAAGACATCTTGTACAGGAATTTGATCCTATAACTGGAGAAATTGCTTCATCACACTGGGAATATACATTGATGACACATCCTACATGGCTTAACTTACAGTTTACTACAGATGAAGATGAGACATCAATTATATTAAATGAACAGGTTGTTGATCCAGATGACTATAAGGAAGAGAGAAATCAAAGAAGTGAAGAAGAAGTCATTGTTATTGATATTCCTATTACTCATATCTCTATTTCACCAAACTATGTCAGACTACCAGTCAACAAAGCAATCAAAGTTCCAGTACATATATTGCCGCTTAACTATAATAATGATTCTATATTCATTGAATATGATGAAGATGTCATTAAAGTATTTGAAGATGGTAGAATCATGGCAATCAAGGAGAATGTTGATGATACAGTTGTTAAGATCTATACTAAGGGTTGGTTAGAGAATCAGGATAATACAGAACTCTATACTGAACTTCATATAAATGTTATTACATGGTCATCATCAATATCATTCACAATAGATGACAATGATACTTGGATTAGTTCAATCAATTCATTCAAAGACAGAGAATTTACCGTTAATCCTATTGTATATCCAGCAACTTCAACAGATAAACGAATTGAATGGACAATAATGAATGAGAACTTGGCAGAAATAGTAGCAGAAGATACTGAAACTCTTCCATGCAGATATTATATTTGGGACAAGGACATTGATGAATATGTTGAAACAAAAGATGTAGAAAAATATAATAATGATCATACTAGAGCATTCAATACAAATGTATATGTATATGTGGATGAAGAAGAGGAAGTAAGTAAAGATATAGAATATAATGTTACTATAGATGACAATGTATTGAAACTTACAACATTGAATAATTCTGAATTCTACTATATTCAATTAGATGCAAAAGTTGGTAACAGATATGAAGCATTTATAGACAAGTCATTGACACAATCAGCTAATAGATATGTTGAGATAGTAGAAGAAAAACATGTCAAATATATATCTCATTATAAAGTAACAGACAATGCTCCTATTAAGATAAGACTTTTGAATGAGGGTGAGACAGAACTTCAGGCAACATTACTTGGTGCTTCATCAGATACATCATTTGTAGTCAATATTCATATTGAAACAGCAATAAGTGATATTGAAGTTGAAGACAATATAGATATATTAGTTGGACATATTAAGACAATTGAACCAAAGATCATCCCAGAAAATGCTACACATAAGATATTGTCATGGGACTTTGGTGATAACAACAATTATGGTTATAGACAAATTGGTAATGTAACTGGAGATGATATAAATGGATTTGTCAATATAAATAGATATAATGAAGAACAGAATACTGGTACAATTATAGTAAAAGCAATGGATCATGAAAATGATGAAGACAACTTCAGAAAGATCATTCATTATAATGTAAAAGTACCTGTATCAAATATTCAACTTAATTCAAACAATGTTTCATTAGACAAAGGTGATACATTCCAGATTACGGCAACTGTCAATAATGACGCATTCAATAAAGAATTGATCTATGAAACAGATGCTCCTGCTATAGCAACAGTTGATGAAAATGGTTTGATAACAGCAATAGGAAATGGAACAGCAACAATCACAGTAAGTGCAACTGATGGTTCCGGTGTTACAACAACAATAACAGTACGTTCAATCATACTTATAGAATCAATATCTATAAAGAACAATATAACTTATCTATATAGCGGAAATGAGTATAGAATAGTATATTCAGATCAATTAGATACAGCTGATGCAATTGTATATAATATCAATGAAAAGAGCTTGGTAGAAAATCTTGTATGGTATACATCTGATTCTAATATTGCTACTGTGGAAACCGGTACTGATGGATCAATGATATTGAAACTGAATGAAAACAATGCAGGTCAATTCAAACTATACGCTATGGCAAATGATAATGGTGGTGTAGTATCTAATATAACAATAAATGCTATGATGAGTAGTGAAGAACTATTGTTAGCAGATGAACAAATAACAATTGATCTTGAAAATGATACATATACACTTATTGCTTCAGTATATCCTGATGACACAACTTATCAGAAGATCAAATTTGAAGTTGAGGATCCTACAATATTAAGTATAGATTCTGAAAATGGTATCATTACTCCATTGAAACGTGGAGAAACAAAGATCATAGTATCAACAATAAGTAAAGTGAATAACGGTAAGTTATCTAAAGAATGTCCTGTAATCATTATATAATTCGCTAAAAATAAAGTTTAATATATAGATAAACTATGAATAATAAAGTAATAACTGTTTCAAAATTACCAAATATTACAATATATTCTGGAGAATATGCAGAAGATGCTGGTAGTGCTTTGGAAAATAGAGAGGTAGGTCATTTCAATGAAATATTTGGATATTTGACAAGAACTACAGATAATGACTATTATTGGTCATATATGCGTTCAGATACAATATTTACTGAAAATGAGACTCATTATGATAACGTTGGAGATATAATGAAGAGCACTATTGCATATATGGATAAGTTTAAAGACAATAAGGTTGATATAGATATAGAAAAGAACGTCATCACCTTTAACTTCAACTATGAAGATGACTTAGACAATGTATTCAATAATACTTATATTGTTCCAACTTCTAAATTATATGAACTCTTACAGAATGCTAATGAAATGACATTCAATAAGAAAGCATATTATAAGAACAATAATGAGATCTACGACATTACATATGCTCATAAGAACTATCCATACAATAAGCTTGGAACAAAATATACAGTAAATGAAAAGGATGCTGGCAATAATGATATTGTAGTTGAATATGACTTCTCTGGTGAATATGTTGACTACAAGTATAGTGTAACAAGCTATGAAGAGCCATTTATATCTTATGTATATCATACCGATGAAGCTGGTAATCCAGATCCTAATAATCCTATCCCAGGATCAGCATATACTGACTATAGAACAGCATATACATACTCAGTATCTGATGTAAATTATTTAGAGCCAAGAATATTTACATTCTTTGAAAACAATACAAATACTATTTTGAATGATGTATTAGACAATAATAAAGATAATTTATGTTATTCCATTTATGAACTTGACACAGAACTTGAATTAACATTAAATACTTTATCATTAGGTAGAAAGAAACTTATAGCATATATTAACTTTGACAGTAAATACAATAACTGGTATAACAATACTATTCAATTCATAACAAATCAAAAATTAGAAAGTAATGATGAAATAAAGATCACACCAATAGAAGAAGACTATTTTAATGTAACAGCTGGTAGAAATCAAGTTTTTGGAACAGATGTGTTGACAGATACAGAACATACATTTACAAATATTAATAATGAAGGTTTGGAAAATAATGAAACATTTGACATAATTAATCCAAAGAAAATAAAGAAACTTGATTTGTCAGGAATTTCAAATAAAATTGAAAAAATCGATTTCATACATAATTATAACAAACAAGTAAATGTAAATGAAACAGTAAAATCAAATTGGCAAAGAGAACTATCAAATATAGAAATAGAATCAATTGATCTTAGTCATACAGAAGAAAGTAAGATTGCATACATAAATGGAATAACAACTTTAAGATCATTAAAAGAAATAGACATAACAAATTGTAAAAAATTAGCAAGAGATTTCTCATTATATAATTTGACAAATTTGGAATCATTTAAGGCTGCAAATTCTTCAAGAAAGACATTTGTACCTCGAGCAAACCAATCATTTACAAATGTTGTATTACCAGAGAATATCAATACAATAAGCTTAGATAACATTACAATTGATCAATTTGACTATACTCCAAATGAAAAACTTGTCAATCTTACATTAATAAACAAGACACAATCTCAATATGTAAGCGGAAGTAATCAATTAGTAAGTGAATTTATCAATACATGGATAACTGCATTAGAAAATAAGACAACTCAAACAAAAGTTGGTGAATCATCTGAAATCTCATATCTTAAGTCAGGACTTATTAATAACACCATACTTACAAATATTCAATTAGATAATTATGATATTGAGCATTTAGTAAAAATGAGTTATCTTGGAATTAATCTTAGTAAGTTTAGTGGTCAAATCAATATTACTGGTTCTGATATAAATAGTTATTTGACAAGACATGAATATAGAACATTTAAAAGGGTTTGGGGTGATCAAAATACTCCTATGAACTTCACATATCATTATTATGAGTCTATATTCAATAAGTATATTGCTATAGATTATAACTATGGAAGCAATTCATCATATCAGGGTAAAGATACACAAGACGGACCTATTAATAATACTAAATCTATAACAATTGAAAATACGGATGGTGGACATTCATTATTTGATTACATCGAAAATGGACATAATGTTTTAGAAAGTACAACAAAGAATATAGAAAACTTTGGATTTGAATTTGAACTACAACAGAAAATATCTACAGATATAAGTAATTCACAACAAACAAAACAAGCAAATGCTGGAGAAATTCTTCTTTATAAGGGAAATAAACTTATATTTGTACTAATTTCTAAGACTAATACTATTTACAATTATATAAAACTCGGTACATTTACAAATATTAATAACATGAATAGTGGTCTATATAATTTAATGAATAAACTGAAAATATCATTTTAATATATGACATAAAATAATAAAGGGCTAATCTTAATGATTAGCCCTTTTATTTTGTAGTACGCATTTAAGTTTGTCTCCGTTATAGTTTATTAATGTACATTTTATTCGCTTAATAGAATTATCATAAAAGATATATTCACAGGATTCATCATCATAATCTATCTTATCATATTTGAAATTTGAATCTTTAAGATTAAGACGATTATAATAATATCTACCATCATCAGTCAATCCCCTGAAGAAAAATAGATGAATTTTATTGTCTTTAATATATAAATTTATAAATCCTGGTAACATGTCTTTTAGACTTTCTTACTCATTGTATTCATGGTATCTTTAATGATGTCAAACATAGAATTTACATAAGGATAGAACTTATTGTCTCTATCATATTTTCTTAGATAATTATTAATTTTATTAATTCTATATAAAAGATCTAATTCATCATCAAAAACTTCCTTGAGATTATCATACTCTTCTAAACAATAGTCTCCCATGATTTTACGACTAGACAAAACAATATCTCCAAGAGTCATATACATTGCCTGCATATTAATTTCTGGAGAATTCTCCAACTTTTCTCTAAAATCACGCTCAAACTCACTAAGAATCAATGTAAGTTGAATGAACTGGGTTTTCAAAAGATTTTCCATATCTAAATTTTTAATTAATAATTACAATAATAATATAGACATTATTTTCAAAATTTCAATAAAAAATGGATAAATTTCCGAAAAAACTTATCCATTTATATAAATATATGTAAAAAATAATATTAACTAATATCGGCTAAAAAATCTTTTAGCATTTGTAAATGTTCCTCTTCATCGGCAAGAATTTCTTTACATTTACGTTCAGTTACAAAATCAGAATCAGATTGAGCAGTTCTAATTAAATCTTTATAAGTCTCAATTGCTCCTTCTTCATTTTTTATATTAGTTAATAAGGATTGCTTTACTTCTATTATATCTGGCTTGCATTGACATCCACATTGACATCCATCTCCACAACATTCATAAGGTTCACCAAGTGTAATTGTAGGTAGATCATCACAAATATCTCCACATGGATCTTCACAATCTCCGCAGCATGATCCAGTTTGACAACATGTATTATTTGTTTTCCATGACCAAACAGGAGAAATATAAGTATGATTAGCTGTCAACCAAGAAGCTGGAGAAGCAGATATGTCTTCAATTGTTCCACCAAGCTCATTGATACGTTTCATCAACCAAAATGCATGATCTTCTAATTCATCCTTAGCGGTTTCATCATACATCTTTTCAATATCAACTCTGCTTAGTCCAGTCAACCATTCTTTAACAATGATATAACCATACCATGCATTGAATTCTTCTTTAAGTGCGTTCTTCAACTTCCCTATAATACAAGTCTTATAATCACAGTTTAACGTGTTTTCAGAATTGAATTCTTGAAATTTTTTCATAATATTCTTTCTATATTATTTTAACCTTGAACTTCTGCAGTTGATGGCTTAGGATCTCCTTCTTTAACTGCTCCATCCAAATTAGCATTATATTCAATAGCTTCTTCAGCAGTTACTATATGAACTAATGTAACTTTAAAATTACCTCCATCAAATGCTCCATTACCACCATTTTCAGATAATGCTAATGTATCATCATTAAATTCTTTAGCAGGAGATGCTAATCCCCAAGACTTTTTACCTTCTCCAGTTCCAAATAATGTTTCACCCCAAGGATAAACTGGATCTTTGCCTTCATAATCAAATCTTACCAATGCATCTACATCTGTATCAAAATTAATAGCTACCCAAGGTAATTTTGCTCCTGGAGCATTTACTGCACCTTCCCAACATATTGGACAAGTTTCTGCATTCCATTTAACTGCTCTAAATCTTGCAACCTTTTCAGCTGATTCAGATAATGCTGCATCTGTAAATAATGCATGTTCTTCTTCATCTAAAGAATAGAACATATCTAAATAATAAACTTCTGTGTTATCAGATACTTTAGTTATTTTTTGTACATTATCACTTTCCCAATGAGCAGCAAAATCTGCAACTTCATTGCCAATTTCTACTTCATATACTTTATCATTGAAGTTTCCTGCACGGTTTTCTGATATATTCCAGTGATCTTCATCTGGATATTGTTCATAATATTTCTTTAATACACTGTTACCAGCAGATAATCCCCAAGATTCTGCATCATGAATATATTCATAAGGAACTGTTTCATTTGAATCTATTTTATCTCCTTCTTTTCTTGCTCCTGGTAATGCTGCATTATATTCAATAGCTTCTGCAGCAGAATATGTCTCTACAACTTGCGAGCCAGAGTCATCATCATCTCCTGAGGTATTTCCACCTTGATCATCTGGATTTGGTGTTGGTTCTGGAGTTGGTGTTTCTTCTGAACTACCACCACCACCAACAGCATCAAACATTGCTTTTCTATAACCGCCAGAAACAAAAGCACCCTTTGGAACATTCCAATTTGCTTTATCACCTTCAAAATCTGCAGGAACATGTTTTCTTAATCCTGTAACATCTTGAAATTTTCCGTTATCATCTAATTCATTGAACTTATCAATTTTTGCTTGTTCATATTTATTATATGCCATCGTTATATAATATTATATATTTATTTTTATTTAATAATAATATTTATTTGTTTATAATGAAACGACTAACTCAATTCATTATTGAAAAATTTAGATTATCTAAAGCAAATTTAGATTTCTTTGATAGGGAAAATTGGTCTATTAAAAATGCACAAAATGGTGACATAGTAGAATTTATTCATCCTGATATTCAAATATGGAATAAAGGAGGCAAACAGTTCTTTATATATAAATCATTGAATAAAGGAAAAGACAAAATCTATCCCAATAGTTCAGAAACTACAATAATATTTCATGCAGTATTAGTAATTCCATATAATAAATTAGTTGTTTCTGAAGATATGGGAGTAGGAGATGTTAATCATCCAGAATGGTATAAATTGGCTACAGATGAAGAATATGAGATGTTTTATGAGAAACTGTATGAAAAGGGTTATAAATGGGATAAAAATAAATTAGAAATTGTTAAAATATAGAAAAAATATAAATTATATGAAAAAATTAAATCAGTTTATAACAGAGAAATTCAGATTATCAAAAGACAATCTTGAACCTCATTATAATTATCATCCTAAGACAAAAGATGAACTAGAAGAATTAGTAGATAAATTAATTAAAGAAAGAGGTAATAATGGTGATCTCAATGATATAGATACTTCCACAATTACTGATATGTCAGCTATGTTTAATAAATCAGAATTCAATGGAGACATTTCTTTATGGGACGTTAGTAATGTTAAAAGCATGAGATCTATGTTTAGAGATTCTCAATTTAATGGAGATATATCTAATTGGGATGTTAGTAATGTTGAAGATATGACATGTATGTTTTATAATTCTAAATTCAACGGAGATATTTCTCAATGGGGTGTAAGTAGTGTTAAAAATATGTCAAATATGTTTGCTGGTTCCAAATTCACTGGTGATATATCTAAATGGGATGTAAGTAATGTTGTTGATATGGAATGGATGTTTCTAAATTCTAAATTTAATGGAGATATATCTGTATGGAATGTTAATAATGTTAAATATATGGATGATATGTTTTATAAATGTCCAATAGACAAGAATCCGCCAGCATGGTATAAAAAGAATAAATAAAGTAATAATATATATGAAGAAATTAAGACAGTTTATTACAGAAAAATTTCGTATATCAAAAGATAATCTTGAATCTCATTATAACTATCACCCAAAGTCAAGAGATGAATTAAAAGAATTAGTAAGGAAACTCATTGAAGAAAGAGGTAAAGACGCTGATCTCAATGATATAGATACATCAGAAATTACCGATATGTCTAAGATGTTTTGGCCTATTATTTTTAATGGAGATATTTCTCAATGGGATGTAAGTAATGTCAAAACTATGGAACACATGTTTTATGAATCAGAGTTTAATGGAGACATATCTAATTGGGATGTAAGTAAGGTTGAAAATATGCGTTGTATGTTCTGTGGTTCAAAATTTAATGGGGATATCTCTAAGTGGAATGTAAGCAACGTTGGTGATATGACATGGATGTTTTCTGAATCATCATTTAATCAAAATATTTCTCAATGGGATGTAAGTGAAGTAACAAATATGGGAGGAATGTTTAGAAAATCTCAATTTAATGGAGACATATCTAAATGGAATATACATAATGTTATATATATGGATCATATGTTTTATAAATCTAAGTTTAATCAGGACATATCTGGGTGGAATGTTACCTTTGTAAAAAATATGGTAGCAATGTTTGCAGACTCTCCTTTTAATCAAGATATATCTACATGGAAAATAAATACAATATGTGATACAACAGATATGTTTGAAAATACTCCATTAGAAAAGAACCCTCCAGCATGGTATAAAAAATAACATAAACTAAATAATATAAATTATTATATATGAAGAAATTAAATCAGTTCATAACAGAGAAATTTAGACTATCAAAGGACAATATTACACAATATAAGTATTATCCGCGAACAATAAAGGAACTAAAAGATATACTTAAAAAAAGATTAGCAAAAGACAAAAACGCCAATCTTAATGATATTGATGTATCTGGAATGACCACCTTGTCAGGAGCATTTTTTAACTTAGATCCTCATAATATAGATATATCAGAATGGGATACTTCAAATGTTGTAGATATGTTTGGAGTATTTTGGGGATGTAAGAACTTTAATTCTGATGTAAGTGAATGGGATGTAAGTAATGTTGAAAATATGGAAAACTTATTTGGATATTGTGAAAAATTTGATTCTGATTTAACAAACTGGAACATATCAAAAGTAACAAATATTACATATATGTTTATAAACTGTGAGAATTTCAAATGTGATCTTAATCATTGGGATACATCCAGTATAATATCTGACTTTCGTGCATTTCAAGGTTCAGCATTGGAAGATAATCCGCCAAAATGGTACAAAAATATATATACATCTACAAAGTAAATATATAAACTCAATATATATAAATTATGAAATCATTTGTACAATTTGTAAATGAAAAATTCCGTATATCAAAAGACAATCTCAGATCTTATAATTATCACCCTAAGACAATAAATGAACTACAACAATTAGTTCATGATTTAATTAGTGAAAGGGGTGAAGATGCTGATCTTAATGATATTGACACATCTGAAATTACAAATATGTGTGGTATATTTAGTTATGAACAATATAGTGGGCAGTCTTTTAATTTTAATGGAGATATTTCTAAATGGGACGTTTCTAATGTTGAAGACATGACAAATATGTTTAGTTATTCAGATTTTAATGGAGATATATCTGGATGGGACGTAAGTAAAGTCAAAAATATGTCAGCAATGTTCCAACATTGCGCATTTAACAAAGATATTTCTGATTGGGATGTATCAAATGTTGAAGATATGTGTTGGATGTTTTCTGGTTCTAATTTTAATCAGGATATATCTGATTGGAATGTTAGTAAGGTTGAAACAATGGAATCTATGTTTAATTATGATAAAAATTTTAACCAAGATCTATCTAAATGGAATGTATCTAATGTTAGAGATATGAAAGACATGTTTAGAGGTACTGCATTTAATTATGATATTAGTAAATGGAATGTATCAGAGGTTACAGATTTTGGATATATGTTTGAAAAAAGTGCATTTAATCAAGACATATCTGGATGGGATGTAAGAAAAGCAAAAAGTATGAATAGAATGTTTTATGGTTCTAATTTTAATCAGGATCTTAATAACTGGAAAGTAAGTAAAAAATGTTTTATAACAGATATGTTTCGTAAAACTCCATTAGAAGTCAATCCTCCTAAATGGTTTAGGAAAGAAAAGGTAATTTATTTTTAATTGTAAATTTAAATGAAATAGTATATGAAGAAATTAAATCAGTTTATAGTAGAGAAATTCAGATTATCAAAAGACAATCTTGAACCTCGTTATAATTATCATCCTAAAATACAAAAAGAACTAAAAGAATTAGTAAATAAATTAATTAAAGAAAGAGGTAATGATGCTGATCTCAATGATATTGACACATCTGAAATTACTGATATGTCATATATGTTTTTTAAATCTGAATTTAATGGGGATATTTCTCAATGGGATGTAAGTAATGTTGAACAAATGACATGGATGTTTAAAGAATCAAAATTTAATGGAGATATATCTTTATGGGATGTTAGTAATGTGGAAAAAATGGCAGGAATGTTTTGGGGTTCTAAATTTAATGGAGATATCTCTGGTTGGGAAGTAAGCAATGTCACAACTATGTATAGAATGTTTTCTAATTCTAAATTTAGAGGTGATATATCTCAATGGGATGTAAGTAATGTTGAAGATATGTCGTGGATGTTTAAAGAATCGAAATTTAATGGAGATATATCCCAATGGGATGTAAGTAATGTCAAAAATATGGAATTGATGTTTAGTTTTTGCCCATTAGAAAAGAATCCACCAGCATGGTATAAAAATAGATAAAATTAATATATGAAGAAACTAAACCAGTTCATTATAGAGAAATTTCGTTTATCAAAAGATAGTATTAATCAATATAATTATTATCCAAAAACAAAAGATGAACTAAAAGAATTAGTCAAGAAACTAATTAAAGAACGAGGGAATGATGCAGATCTTAATGATATAGATGTTTGTGCAATTACTGATATGTCTGAATTATTTTATAAATCTAAATTCAATGGGGATATTTCTGAATGGAATGTAAGCAATGTTGAACGTATGACATGGATGTTTAAAGAATCAAATTTTAATGGAGATATATCAAAATGGGATGTATCAAATGTTAAAAGCATGGCAGGAATGTTTTGGCGTTCTAAATTTAATGAAGATATCTCTGGTTGGAATGTAAGTAATGTTACAACTATGAATGGAATGTTTTATAATTCTAAGTTTAATGGAGATATATCTAAATGGGATGTAAGTAATGTCGCAGATATGTGTCATATGTTTGAACAGTCCAAATTCAATGGAGATATATCTAAATGGGATGTAAGTAATGTCAAAAATATAGCATGGATGGTTGATTATTCCCCATTAGAAAAAAATCCGCCAGCATGGTATACGGAATTGTATAATAAATTTTATAAATAAAATAATAATATATATGAAGAAATTAAATCAGTTCATAACGGAGAAATTTCGTATATCAAAAGACAATCTTGAACCTCATTATAACTATCATCCAAATGATAAAAATTTTAATACTCTTATTAGTAAGTTAATTGAGGAAAGAGGGTATGACGCAAATCTTAATGATATAGATACATCTAACATAAAAGATATGTCTGCAACTTTTTATTGTTCTAATTTTAATGGAGATATATCTTTATGGGATGTAAGTAATGTAATAAATATGAGTGATATGTTTGCAGATTCAGAATTTAATGGTGATATATCTGGATGGGACGTAAGTAAAGTCAAATATATGGATTATATGTTTACTTGTTCAAAATTTTCTGGAGATATCTCTGAATGGGATACGCATAATGTTGAAAATAAACTTGATATATTTTACGGATGCCCATTAGAACAGAACCCACCAGCATGGTATAAAGAATAACATAAACTAAATAATATAAATTATTATATATGAAACAACTAAATCAGTTCATAACAGAAAAGTTTAGACTATCAAAAGATAACTTAAAGAACGTATATACATATCATTATTACCCAAAGACTTTATATGAACTAAATGACTTAGTAGATAAATTAATTGAAGAAAGAGGTAATAAGGCTGATCTAAATGATATAGATACTTCTGAAATCACTGATATGACATCTATATTTTATGATTCATATTTCAATGGAGATATATCTTTGTGGGATGTAAGTAATGTTAAAGATATGACAAATATGTTTTTGAATTCTGATTTTAATGGAGATATATCAAAATGGGATGTAAGCAATGTTACAGATATGGACAGTATGTTTAGAGAATCTAAATTTAATGGAGATATATCTAATTGGGATGTAAGTAGTGTTAAAAATATGCATATTATGTTTAAAGATTCGGTTTTTAATGGAGATATTTCTCAATGGGACGTTAGTAATGTTACAAATATGATAGCTATGTTTGCAAGATCAAAATTTAATGGAGATATTTCTCAATGGGACGTTAGTAATGTTAAAACAATGTATCAGATGTTTGCTTATTCTAAATTTAATGGAGATATTTCAAAATGGAATGTAAGTAATGTTAAAGATATGGATGATATGTTTTTTGGATGTCCATTAAAATATAATATGCCAGCATGGTATAAAGAATAAATAAAATAATATCTAATATATATGAAGAAACTAAACCAGTTTATAACAGAGAAATTTCGTCTATCAAAAGACAATTTGACCCATCAATATAATTATCATCCAAAAACAAAAGATGAACTACAAAAATTAATAAAAAAATTAATTAAAGAAAGAGGTATTGATGCAGATATTAATGATATAGATACATCAAAAATTACTGATATGTCTAAATTATTTTTTTCATCTAAATTTAATGGGGATATTTCTGAATGGGATGTAAGTAATGTTGAGGATATGTCATATATATTTTGTAGATCAAAATTCAATGGAGATATCTCTTTATGGGATATACATAATGTTGAAAATATGCAATATATGTTTGCTGAATCTAAATTTAATCAAGACATATCTAAATGGGATGTAAGTAATGTTAATAATATGTCTAGTATGTTTGCTGAATCTAAATTTAATCAAGATATTTCTGATTGGGATGTAAGTAGTGTTAAAGATATGTCATGGATGTTTTCATATTCTAAATTTAATCAAAATATATCTAACTGGGATGTAAGCAAAGCTGAAGATATGCAATACATGTTTTATGGATATAAATTTAACATAGATATATCTCAGTGGGATATTAGGAATGCTAAAAATATGGGTCATATGTTTGAAGAATCTGAATTCAATAATGATATATCTCAATGGAATGTAAGTAAAGTTAAAGATATGGGATATATGTTTTATGATTCTAAATTCAATCAAGATATATCGAAATGGAATGTTATCAATGTTGAAAATATGAGTTGTATGTTCTATAGTTCAAAATTTAATGGAGACATATCTAAATGGGATGTAAGTAATGTTCAAGATATGAGATGGATGTTTGATGAATCTCCATTAGAAGGAAATCCACCAGCATGGTATAAATAATAAAATATAAATGCATGATTCTTAAGAATCATGCATTTTCTTTATTTCTTTCAATAGTTTCTTTTCTTTATCAGATATTCCCTTTAACAATTGTCGTTTTGGCATATCTACAGAAACAACGAAAATATATTTGCCTCCATTTATTCCTTTACCGGGTAAAATAATTTGATCACCTTCTGATGAATATTGTTTTACTGTTATTTCTTCTTCAGTATTATTTGGAAGCCTAACTTTCTTTGTTGTTCCCAATATACAATCATAATAAGGGATCTTTATCTTTTCATATACAGTATTTCCGTTTATAACATATTTGTCTGGATCAATATCATAATAGATATTTACATAAAGATCTCCATTAAGGCCATGATCATCTTTTGACTCATATCCCATTCCTGTTAACTTAAGATTTGTTCCATTAGCAGTAAATGGCTTAATGTTTAGTTTGATCTTTCTTGTTAAATTGACCATTCCTTCACCATGGCATTTATGACATTTGTTTTTAGTTATACTACCAAGTCCATGGCAATAAGGACAAGGTGAAGAATTCTGAATAATACCAAATGCTGTTCTTTGAACATTTGTAATCATACCAGTACCATGACAGTGTGAACATGTTTCTTTATCTCCACCGGTTCCATGACATTCTTCACATCTACCCTTAACAGTTACTTCAATTTGCTTATTGCATCCATTATATATTTCTTCAATACTTATTCCATATCTTACTTGAACATCTTGGCCTGGACGTGGACCTTGTGGTTGTTGTCTACCACCAAAGAATGAATCCATGCCACTATGCATATGTCTAAAGAAACTTCCAAGATCACTAAAACCATCAAAACCACCACCTTGATTAGCTACATTTTCCCAATCAGCTCCAAACTGATCATATAGTTTTCTCTTTTCAGGATCCGACAATACTTCATTAGCTTCATTAATCTCTTTGAAGTTCTTTTCAGCATTTTCTTTTTCCTTTTCTGACTTATTAGACCATCTATCAGGATGCCATTTGATAGCTCCTTTTTTGAATGCTTTCTTAATATCATCTTCTGAAGCATTCTTATCAATTCCTAATATCTTATAATAATCTTTACTCATAAACAAAATAAAATATAAAAGGGGATGGGATCAGACCCATCCCTCTAAACCTAACAATATGATATTATTCAATATTAATTATTTTTGGATCTTCATGAGATTTCTGTACTTCCTTTTTTGGAAGTGTAATTGTAAGAACACCATCAGTATGTTTTGCTGAAATTTGATCTTCAATTACATTTTCAGGTAGATACCAAGATTCTTCATAAGATGATTTAGACCATTGTCTTACATGGTATTTGTTTCCATCATTTTCTCCTTCTTCAGATTGAGATGTCATAGAAACATAAAGAGAACCATCTTTTACTTCAATCTTAGTGTCTTCTTTTCCGAAACCTGGGTTGGCAATTTCTATTTCATAAGCTTTATCAGTTTCCTTTACATTAACCTTTGGGGAATTGGTAAAGTTTGATGGAATCATTCCGAAATCGTCAAACCAATTTGACATAAATGTTGGCATAAAACCAAATAAATTGTCACGATTCTTAAAACTTAAAGCATTTGTCATAATAATTACCTCCAATTTTTAATTAATATATTTTTATTTATTTGCTGCTCCTGCAAATTGTGAAGGATCAATACCTTGTCCAGCAAATGGATTATCTCCTGTAAAAGGATTACCACCTTCATTATTAGCGGCAGCATTAGGATCAATATAAAGTTTCTTTACTAAAGGATTCCATACTTCTTCCAAAGCCTTTTGAGCTTCTTCAACTTTAAGCATTGCATCTTCCTTGTCTTCAGCTGTTTGATATTCTTTCAATACTTCAGCAAGATTGTCTTTAGCAGGAGTGATATTGTTCTTATCTTCCTCAGTAATCTTGTCTTTCATATTTTCATCTTCAAACATCTGGTCAATTGAGTTAATCAAGAATTGAGCCATATTAAGCTTGTTCATTTGTTCTTCTCTCTTCTTGTCCTCTTCCTTATGTGCTTCTGCATCAGCCTTCATTTGTTCAATTTCTGCATCTGAAAGATTGTTGTTAGAAATTGTGATTTGCTGTTCCTTACCTGTAGCCTTGTCTTTAGCAGATACATTCAATACACCATTAGCATCAATATCAAATGATACTTCAATCTGTGGAATACCTGCTTTAGCTGGAGCAATGCCTTCAAGATTGAATGTTCCAATAGTCTTGCAATCTTTAGCATATGTACGTTCTCCCTGAAGTACTACAATAGTAACTGCTGACTGGTTGTCTACAGCTGTTGTAAATGTCTGACTCTTCTTACAAGGAATTGTTGTTTGTGCTTCAATGATCTTTGCCATTCTTCCATCAGGATCAAATTGTGTATGTGCTTCAATACCCATAGAGATAGGAGTTACATCAAGAAGTACAATATCACCAACACCTTCATCTTTATTGAGAATAGCTCCCTGAATAGATGCTCCAATAGCAACAGCTTCATCAGGATTGATTCCCTTAGATGCTTCCTTGCCAAAGAAGTTCTTTACAGCTTCCTGAATAGCAGGAATACGTGTAGATCCACCAACCAACAGAATCTCATCAATGTCTTTAGTAGAAAGCTTAGCTTGCTCTAATGCAAGACGGCAAGGCTCAATAGTTTTCTTTACAATAGAATCAATCAACTGTTCAAACTTCGCTCTTGTTAATGTCATTACCAAATGTTGTGGTCCATTTTCATTAGCAGTAATATAAGGAAGATTGATTTCTGATGATGTAGTTGATGATAATTCAATCTTTGCTTTTTCAGCTGCTTCCTTTACACGTTGCATTGCCATAGGATCTTTTGTAAGATCAATTCCCTTGTCATTCTTGAATTCATCGGTAAGATACTTCATAACAACATTGTCAATATCATCACCACCAAGATGTGTATCACCACTTGTTGCTAATACTTCAAATACACCTGAACCGAATTCAAGAATAGATACATCATGAGTACCCATTTTATTATCATTAAGCTCTTTATCTTAATTTCAATCAATCTCTTGATTGTTTAGACTATCTCTTTCATCTAAAATGTTTTTAATAAAGTTATCTATATCCTGATCAAACAACATTTTATATTTTATATTATAAAGTTTACCAAATTCTACTACGCCTTGTTCTTTTGCTTTGATTTTTCCTGATTCTATATCTTTTCTGTACCAAATATTATCAGATTTAATTTCTATAACATAATTATATTCTGGTAAATAAAAATCTGAATTATATATATGATTTGAATTATTAAAGTAATAAGGAATTTTTAATCCATTATTAATTTTAATATTATATTTATAACACTGCTCAATAAAATATTTTTCTGGATTAGATTGATAAGTAAGTCCAGATTCATCAAATAATTTAATATTATATCTATGATTACTTAAAGAGCACATTTTACATTTAATATTAGATAAATCTTTATTTTTTAAGTTATTAATATGTACATTAAATATTTTTTTACATATAGAACATTGTAATTTTATATTTTGAATTGATTTATATGTTATACCATTATCAAATGAAACTTTAGCAGTAAATTTAAATTGATTATTTGTTGGATAATGTTCCAAATATCTAATTAATTTAATGTTTTTTGGTGTTATAATAACATTATTAATTTGATACATATAAGGAAGATATCTAAAAAATTCCTCATTAGTTAAATGATTAGAATAATAATTTGTTTTAAATTCATCATTCATATTTTCAAATATCAATTCATTGTTTTGCTTGTTTAAGTTATTATTAATTTTTGATCTTAACCCTTTTTTAATTGAATATGGTTGTACATCTAAATGATCTTCAAATGTTCTATCCTGTAAACAATGTTGACATACTATTTTTCTTTTTAATAAATATTTACAAAGCAAAATTTTATTTTCTCTTCCACATCTACATTTATATAATACTCTATATTTTCTTGTTTCTTTTGAAGATAAACATATATTATTATCTAAATATACATGTATTGAAGAATTTGAAGCATATTTTAATTTTGTTTCTTTAATTTTTATTTCTGAAAACTTTATTTCATTATTGTTTTCATCAAAAATTTTTAAAATGTGTTTAATCAAAATGTCAAAGATCTCTTCTTTATTAGAACTTTCCATAAATTTTAATATATTTTATTTAATTAAAAATAAATCAAAAGTTCCACTTTAGATTAACTTGTATTCATGGAAATTTGGTCCTTTAGATATTTTTTATAGGATTACTTTTTCTAGTCGTTGAACGTTTTTCTTATTACTAAGAAACTTCGCTGCGCTTATTTCGGTTGCCCAATCTCTAATCTTTTTACCATCCAATAGTAATTAAGCTATCTGCTACCTTGTATGTCACCATCAAGTGCGGTAATTAGAGCTCTCTTATCGAATTAACGTGGGGTTCTCCGCAATTAACAAGTTTTTAATTTTACACATACAACTTAAATTAAGCTGCAGCGCGGAGGCAGTTTTCATGACGTTTACCACCGAAATCAAATACAACAATCTTCATATCTTTGTCTGATTTGTCAACACCATAAGCAAGTGCTGCGGCGGTTGGCTCATTGACAATACGCTTTACATCAAGTCCAGCAATCTTACCAGCTTCAATAGTAGCTTGACGTTGACGGTCATCAAAATATGCAGGGACAGTAACAACTGCTTCTGTAACTTCATTACCAAGATAGTCTTCTGCTGTCTTCTTCATCTTGGCTAGAATCATTGAGGAAATTTCTTGAGGAGTATATTTCTTCCCTTCTATATCAACTTTAGGAAGATTATTGTCGTTAATAAGGTTATATGGAACATCTTTGTCTTCTTTCTTAAGTTTGTCATAATTCATTCCCATATAACGCTTAATAGAATAAACTGTGTTCTTAGGATTTGTAATAGCTTGACGTTTTGCTGGATCTCCAACTTTACGTTCACCATCTTTTGTAAATCCTACAACTGAAGGAGTAGTACGTTTACCTTCAGCATTTGTAATTACTTGCGCTTCACCAGCTTCATAAACTGATACGCATGAATTAGTGGTACCCAAATCGATACCAATGATCTTTTTGTTGCTCATAATCTTAAATTTATGTTAATTATATTTTTAGTTGCTCCATACAAGATTTTGGTCCTGTATGTTTGATTTTTATAATAATAAAATATTTTTGTAGATTAGTTTTTCAATTCTTTAATAAAATTATCAATAGTATCTATAAATGATTCATATTTCTGAATTTGTTCTTCATATGTTCTGCAATCATTATCTAGTTCATCACAGGTCTTACTAAGATTCTGATTACTTACAGTCAATTTTTTATTGTCATCTTGCAATTGTGTTATTAGAGATTGAATGTTATTAAGTTTATTATTTAATTCCCCAATAGTATCTTGAAGAATCTTTTCATTCATTTCTCCTTCCTGAATGACTTTATTATATTTGTCTTCAAAATCTTTTGCTAACTTTATCTTTTCATCAACAAGATTTTTGTAGTCTTCAATTATCTTATTGTTTTCTTCTTTATTCTTGCTTGTAAATTCTCTTAACTGATTGAATTCATTAGTAGCTTTTATTAATTGGCCTTGTAAAGATTCATATTCATTTTTATATTTGTCAATCAATACATTCTTTTCATTTTCAATTTGTCCAATCTTTACTTTAAGGTTATCATTTTCAGATGCAAGTTCTTTATGAGCTTTATTAATTTCAATATTTTCCTTTTCTAATACTTCATATTTTTCTCTTTCTTCTTTTACTTGTTCAATAGCTTTAGCAAGATTCTTAGCATTTTCTTCACTAGTTTGTCTTATTTTTTCTATTTGTTCATTTAGTTCTCCTAAATTTTTAGCATCATCTTCAGAAGTATATTCCAATGTTTCAATCTTATTCTTAAGTTCTTCATTTTCTTTTGTCAATGATTCTATCTGTGCTTTTTGCTCCCTAAAGAATTTTGCTGCATTGTTCAATCGTTCTGTCAATTTCGCATTACTCTGTTGTAATTGTTCAATACTTTCCATATTTCTTATACTTTTATATTTTACGTTGTTTTATTGTCAATATCTCAATATATTAGGTACATTGCATCCTATGAAGTTACCTATTACAATAATAATATAGTAATAAAGGTATTCATAATTCATATCTGATACAAAGAAATAAAATGCATCTGCTATACTATGATAGAATCCTAAAAGAATGAATAAGGGAATTCCAAATAATATCAATAACTGATTATGATCTCTTCCACCCTTTACTATCAAAGTCATTATTAATCCACATCCTATTCCCATCAATAGACATTGTAGATATCCGGCATCTATTCTTGAAGCAATTATTGAATCACTATTGATAGACTGAATATTCAATAAAGATGTCAATAAGCATCCAAGAATATTTCCAACCAATATGACAAACATCATCTGCCATTCCTCAGCTTTCTTTATGTCAATAAAACCTGCAGTACCAGTATAAAGAGGCAGTCTGAAATGAACAACTGTCAATAGTCCAAAAGCAAACATTACTGCTCCAATAACACCACCAAGTTTAAGGAATATAGCTCCACCTAAAGCAATACATATTCCAGCTAATATACTTCTAATAAATATTGTCTTCATTTGTCTATCTTCTTTCTTATATTTGTCAAATCTTCATATATTTCTTTCCATAAAAAGTGTGTGGATTCATTGAATTGTGGGTTCAGTAAGATAGCAACCATTTCTTTCAATTCATCTATCTTTTCAAGTACTTCTGTCTTTGTTATCATATATTCTCTATATATATTTATGTATTTATTTCATATTTATCATGGAATTCATTAATAATATCTATAAATTCATTTGGTATATAGCCGTTCTCACATAACTTTATCAATAGTTCATCATCTATCATTGTATCTTCTCTAGCATTACAAATACTACCAGCAATACATCCTTCCGTATCTGCATCTCCTCCAAGACTTATTGCTTTACGTATACAATCTTCATATGATGTGCTTTCATACCAACAAGTAAGACATGCAGGAACAGATACTTGACAAATACAATTAAATCTATGATTCTTTTTCAATTCATCATAAGATTGTAATTTATAATCAGTATTATTAACTATATAATCAATTATTTCATCTTTTGTTAATCCATGTCTATATAGCCAAATTGTTACAGCAATTGTTATAGCCCCTTTAATTCCTTCAGGATGATTATGGGTTACTTCAGCAGATATCTTTGCAAGCTGTATGCATTCTATTAATGATTGTGCTGCCCATGCAACAGGTGAAACTCTCATAGCTGAACCATTCCCAAATGAATTATAAGGTTCTCTTTTATCTGAATTTACCCAATTTTTGAACATTGGGGCAAATCCATAATTATATTTATTGCACCAATATTTGAATTTATCTATTAATGCTTCATGAGATCTATCCGTATGTAATAACCAATCAGCTACTGCTATTGTACAAGTACTATCATCAGTAACATGAGATTTTTCTGTCAATAACTTAAAATTATAATCATGTGTTCCTTTAAATTCATATGAACATCCTATCAAATCACCAACTATGGCACCTATTATTCCAATCATATTATATAATTATATATATTTTTTATCTGTCACATTAAATATTGGTTTAACATTCTTTATATTTACCATTTGACAAAACTGACCAAACACATCATACAGATTGACCTTAGGAAGGAATTGGTTAATAATAAGCATATAATAGATCTTCCCTTTATGCTTTACTAGTTTGAATGTGTTTCCTTGTTTGTCTTCAATAGATATATTGTCCATATTTGGTGTTGTCATCATTACTTTTACAGTGTCTTTCACATAATGAGCAGGAAGCATATTAAGCATTGCAGCATGTTCTTCAATTGACTTGTCTTTTAATGAACGAGCTAAGAACTTCTTCCCATTATGTTCCCATTCTTCATCTGTCTCTAAGAACTGCTTGTTCACAATCATACATGCATTCTGATATGTAACAATAGTCATATCATGATCATCATATTCATATATACGACGATCTTCACCATCTTTCCAAGGAGACATCTTCAACAGATATTTGTCCATTACTTTATATATGTCTCCACTATTATATGATTGCAAATATGTATCTTCTTTCATTATGCACAATATTTACTATATAGTTTTCTTATTATTTTTTTCCACCAAGGGATATCAACATAACTATTGAATATCTCACTTATTATTACATCATGATTGAAAGCCCATTGATATTGGTCTATTTTATTTACTGGGATCCATTCAATCTCTTCAGTCTTGTTCAGTTCTCCGTATTCATCTGTCAATAGAAGATAATTTGTATAGTCCTGATCTAGAATAGTGAAATATCTTATTACAACATTCTGATGATTTTCTTCTGGTGATGAATTGATTGCACATAAAGATAATTGCTCTGGATATATTTCTAGACCTGTCTCTTCAAGTATTTTTCTAGACATTGCTTCAGAAGCAGTCTCATTATATTTCAGATAACCGCAAGGACAATTCCAATATCCACTAAACTCAGATGTTTTCTTTCCTCTTTTGTTTGCAAGTACAAGCCATTGACAAAGAAAGAAATCATAACAGAATATAAATCCTGAAACAGATACAGAACGTGATACCCAACCTGTCTTCTTTTGATTGTCATCTTGGTCAATGAATGTAACCGGAAAATTCTTCATTTATCTAATATAATTTTTTTCTAATTGAATCTATTTAATAATATAAATATAGTCAATATTACCAAGAAAATTAATTCTCTTTTTTATTTTTAATAAATTAATATATATGTCTACTATAGATGAAATTTAGATCAGTCAAATTAGGAGAATACCAATATCTTGTTGATCATCTTATAAATGGAAAAGACTTCAATGACATCAATATTAGCAGTGAGTTTGTCATATTACGTAACTATGATATATATAATAATATAGTATATGACAAAGACATCTATTTTATTGAGAAGTCACTTTATGAACAAGTAAAAGATGATGAAGAGACCGATCTATTATGCTATCCTTGTAACAAGAACAATAACATAATTTTTTCTAAGAACATATATTATTATAATCAATATCATCTGTTGAACATTAAAGACTTGTCTTATGAAATAAAGAAGAAAAAGACAGACATAAATGGTGATGATATTGAAGACACCCCAAGAGTATTATGTGACATTCTCAGGATATATAATCCATCAATAAAGAAGAACTTGCCATTCATAATATACGTGGACAACTATATAAATGACATTCATTTCCACTATTTCTGTAATCTCAATACAAATTTTAAGAAGAAATATTCAAAGGAAATAAAAGACAATATGTCATCATATATAGAATATATTGATCTTTATATACCTAACATAAGATATCTCTTTGAAAAGTCAAACAAGTTCTATATTGAAGAGAACATGAACTTCATTGATAGTATTGAAGATTCTGATACTAATGTTCTTGACTATATACAAGGAAATGACAATGATGAAGGTGAGAATGAATTGTATCTGTATTCAATGATACAACCATTCTTCATAAAGAAAATAGATGAGGAGAACAACAAGAAAGTATATATAAATGATTCTGACTATAATATAAACTTCATCAATGATTCTATAAATGTATTGTTGTTTCCTTATAGTGCTATTATTGACAACACATATTTGATAGATAATGCATATAACTGTGCAAGTATATTCTTGACTACTAACAAGCATTTTAGATTGACTTCAAGGATAGGCTTCAATGATGAAGGAATCATTTCATTAATCAATACATTTGACTATCCAAACAAGATTCCAGATAGTGATGCAGACATTGTCAAATACTATAATTCATACTATCTCAATAATCTTATAGATGAATATGAAAGAGAAGACATATCAGATGAACTTGACTTTGAAGGCATCAGATCTACTGGATTTGTCATTCAAATTGCTACAGATGAATATTTCAAAGAAGTAATATTTGAATCTATTATAAATACAGATGCTAAGAATACTGCATTCATCTATGATTTCACTTTTAATTTGAACAATATATTCAATTCATGGGATCAACTGCAGGACATATTAGTATGCAGAGCATTGTTCATTGACAAGAAACTTAATAATCTTGTAAGAGGAAATAGTGTTGTATTGACAAAGAATCTGTTCAAATATTTCATTAATGACATAATACCAGGGACAGTATATTATGAACAACAAAATAATCTAATTGAAGAAAATTTTATGAATGTAAAGAACGGTTTTAATCTTATAGACAAATTCAAATGTGTTATAGAAGAAGATTCAAAAAATAATGTGAATGTATATAATGCAAGTGATGCAAACATCTCAAAGGTCATATATAAGCCAATATTCTATAAGGTTCAGGATCTACAACTAATAAAGATAAGAGAAAACCTTACACAAAATATTGGAATAAATCTTGGTGATTATATGGCAAAGGTGAATGCATTCATATTGAACATCGACAATATCAATATAAGAGAAAGCTCTAGAAATGATTTCTATGTCATTTTCTCAGTTGATGCCACATTAATAAGTACGGGATCAGGAAAATATAATATATTGAATGACAATTTTGAATATATATCATCAGGAGAATATCTTGTTTATTAATTATGTTAGACTTAGCTTTAGACAATAGAATAGAAATATACAACCCATTAGATGCAGCCATTCAGGAGATTGATCTTCTATTCAATACAGAAAATACTGAATTGATTGGCTATCCTGAATATGGGATCAACTTTGAACAGTTCTTATGGATATTGACTCCAACTACATCAGAATTTGAAGACTATATCAATCAAAAACTGTCCACATTATACTATTTGGGAATGTATCAATATCAGGCAAAAGTTGAGTTTGCGCCTGGTGAAATAAGAAGTATATATCGTATTATGATAGACATATATATAAGCGATGAAGAAAAAATTACAAAAGAATATGAGTTTAGATAATGAAGTTATTTAATTTAATGCAAACAACCTTTGATAATTTTGATGCCACAATCAATAATTATCTTAGTAAAAGTCTCAATAAGATGGGAATTTCTTATACAGACAATCAATTGTTCAAGATAATATTCAATGCTTTGAAGGGTATTGCTCAAAATATTATGATATATATTGAAGATGCCTTTACAGAACAGAATGTTGAGACAGCTATAAGAAAGAAATCGGTATATTCATTAGCAAAGATTTCTGGATATGAGCCATTCTATGGTAGTGCAGCTACTGGAACAATTGTGGGAACATTAGTAAGTAATACAAATATGTCAAGAGAAATAAGAAAGATATATGTTGACAACTATTCAAATATCATAAATGAAAATACTGGAATGAACTATGTCATATATCTCAATGCTGACAAATTTGTATTTGATGTATCTAAGCCTTTGTTCAATTATGACTTCAAAGTTGTCCAAGGATATATGTTTACATCAAACTATACAGCAAAAGGAACTGCTTTAGAATCAATTCATGTATTGATAAATGGTATGTTTGACAAGAACTATATCAGAGTATATGTAAATGGAGAACTTTGGACACCTGTTCTTAACTTATATGACATGACAGAAAATGGAAAAGAATATATAATATCTGTTGGATTTGACAATGAGTTAGACATAACATTTGGAAATGAGATCTACGGTACTATTCTAACAAAGGGAGACAATATAAGACTTGAATATATTGTACATGGTGGCTATAACGGAAATGTAAATAAGATTGCAGGAAATTCTTTTAAGTTTACTACATTTGGAACAGACTACAATGGTAATTCTATCAACCTGAATGACTATATTAAACTATCAATAAACAACTACATATCTGGTGGTACAAATAGCGATTCAATTGAAAAGGTAAAGGGAATGATAGGATATAACTCTAGAAGTAATGTCTTAGCATCTATTGACAATTATCTGTTGTTCTTCAAGAAATTCTCATTCTTAGGATATTTCAATCTATGGGTAGAAAACAACTCAAATGTCTTATATGTATGTGCATTGTCAGATAGAGCAAAGAATAATGACTTATTGAAGTCAACAACAATAAACTATAATGATTTCTTATTGACTGAACCACAAAAACAAAACATCATAACAGTATTGAAAGAATCTAACAATTCATTTGCTGGTACATCAATTAAGTTTGTAGATCCTATTATATATAAATATGCTATCATATGCTATATAAAAGTTGATGAACAATATATAAAAGAGACAATTGAACATGATGTCAAACTTGCAATTATAGAATATTTCACAAAACTAGAATACAATGTGAAGTTTATAGCAAAATCTGATATATTGAAGACAATTCTCAATAAAGTAGACAACATAAAGTCTATAACACTTGAAATTATTTCAGATGAAAATGAAAAAGCTTGTAAGAACAAGTTCTATTATAAATATATTGCTAAATACTATAACGGCAAAGTATTATATAACAAAGTAAGATACAATTATGAGACTAATCTTAATCTTGGTCTAGACAATATGGGCAATATATTATTAGAGAACAATCTTTGTATTCCTGTACTTGCTAACAATATTCTCTATTATCCAGACAAGAAATCACAACTTGATGGTAATAATACAATGATGTTGGATGCTATAAATACTATCTTTATTTAATATATGAAATCATTACGTTATTATATAGAATGCCAATTTGCTACACCTGCTAATACTCCAGGAATGGGAGATGTTGCAGCGCCAAATGGAGAAGCTGTTGGCTCAGGAGACATACCTGTTGGTACAATAAAAACAAAACAAAAAAAGAAAAAGACAAAAAAACATAGTTTTTAATAAATTGTTATTTTTATTAAATATTGATTTACAATTTATAGATATAGATATATGAAATCATTAGACACTTTTATTACTGAATCACAGGATCTATCATCATTAGGAAAGAAGATATTGAAAGAACTTAAGAATGATGGTGATATTGTTGATGCTATATTGAAGAGAACAGAAAATTGGGATTCTAACAAGTTTAGTTGGTCAAGAGAACCAATGTTCTTAGTTGCATCTTCAGGAATAGAATTAGACATTCAAAACAAAGAAAAAGTAAGAAACCTGACATGGGTAAGACAAAAATTCTTTAATGTATTATTAGATAGTGAAACAGGTGTACAAGGTACAATTGCTAACTATAATTTTGCAAATGATGAAGGAATATTACCATTGTCAGTTATCGGTATTTTCTTTGACAGACAATTCTATCCTATTACTTCAATAGATACATATAAAAATATCAAAGCACAGATTGAAAATGAATAATATAAAAGAATTGAAAGAAAAGAATTCTAATATATATGAAAAATTGTTAGAATGCAATTGTAGAATATCTGTCAATGATAAGATATTATATGAAGGACTATTAAAAGATTATGTGAAAGAAGAAAATAGTAAGCATGATCCTTCTGTTATTGTATATGAATTTGACGTCAATGGAAAGAAGATCATATTGACTGAAGAACATAATGAAAGTCTGATACAATTTGCAAAATATTGTGAAGAACTGAATGACATAAATGACATTTTTGATAATCCTTCATTATATAATAATATGATGTTTTTAGCTAATGATCTTCCATTATATTCTTTTGAAAATATCAATGATGATGACAAGGAGAAAATAAGAAGATATGGTATGAACTACAAGAAGTTATATGAAAACTATATGTTATTGAATATGGAAAAGGAATCTCCAGAGATAACAGAAGATCTTAATTATGATTCACTTATTCAAAAACTACAAGAAGCTAAAGAAAACAATATTCCTATTGATGAAGGCATATTAGGAGCTATTGGTGGTGCTATTCTTGGAACAGCCTTTGGACCTAAGCTTGGAAATGCTATATGTAATGCTCTTGGTGTAGATCCTAAAGGAACATTTGGCAATCTTATAACATCCCGTCTTGTCATGGCTGCTATTGGAGCTAAAATGGGTTGGAAAATGTAAAAAATAATAATAAAATATAAATATGAAAAAATTAAAAGATCAAATTAATGAATCTATTAATATATCTTTAGGACAAGTTTCGGTTGTTAATGAAGCTTGGGGAACAGAATCAACAAGATATTTTAAACGTGAATTAGAGAAAATATTTGCTGATTATGATAAAGCTGATAAATCAAGAAAGAATAAATTAGCAAAAAACAAACCTTTGAATGAAAGACCCGGTAAAGGTCCTGCAGAAAAGTTAGCTAAATATCCAATGCAAATTCTTATTGATAACGCAGGTTATACTCCAAAAGAACTAGTTAAATGGTCTTATAGAAAAGGTGAAAAAGAAACTGTGATTGATAATGAAGCGTATGGAGAATTTATTCTTCAGCAATTAGAAGATGGTAAGTTTACTAAAGATGACTTAATTAAATGGTGGGAAGAATATTCAAATAAAATCAATCAGGCAAAATGGCATGACATCAAGTTTCTTGCTAAACAGATTGATCCCACTAGATGCTGGAACCCTTATTATCCAAAAGATGATTCTGTAATTACAGCAATGTTGAATGAACCAGCAAGATTAGTTTCTTATCTAAAACCTGGGAATAATCTTACATATAGTGAACGTGAGGAACTAAGAGCATTCTTGGCAGATCCAGTAAATATAGAAGATGCAAAGAAAGCTATAAAGGGAGTAAAGAATTCTATTATGAAAGCTCGCCCAACATTTGCTATAGGTGTTGAAAACCATATTAAGTCAATTATTGAATATTGTGAATATAATGGAAAGAAGGGATCATTACTTGATATATTGAAAGATGAATATAAAGCAAATCATAACAGAAGATATTATCAAGGATCAAATGATAGCAGCTGTGAAGGAACTGCAATTGTTGGTTTAATACTTAAAGTAATTAATCAGCTTTATGGGTTTGAAGTTTGGCATTCAATGTATATGAATGATAATGATGATTCATACTATGCAGATGTTGAACAAAAGGCTAACATTAAAGGTGACGTATCAGATGAAACATTAGAAGGTTTCCTTGATGATGCAGATCATTTGAAATTCATCATAACCGATAAAGGTTCATCAAAAGATGGAAGTAAGACAAGTTCTGTTCATGCATCATCATTCTCTACTTATTATAATCATGATTTTGAAGTTATATGTAAAAAGGATGATGAAGAAATATTCCATGAAACTTTCACTGATATAACAGTAGCATCTACTTTTTATTCAGGAGGATGGGATTAAATACAAAAATAAATACAAAATAATATTATAACATGGGAAAAATTCATCAAAGGGACACAATAAACTATATCATTAAACTAAAGAACTATCAATCATATCTTGAAATAGGAACAGATACTGGGGCTACATTTAATGCTATTAATATACAAAATAAAGAATGTTGTGATCCTAATAAGCGCATAAACAATTTGACATATCATATGACATCTGATGAGATGTTTGCTCAAATGCCTGCAGACAAAATGTATGATATTATATTTATAGATGGCTTACATCATGAAGATCAGGTTGATAAGGATATTGTCAATTCATTAAAACATTTAAATAAAGGTGGTGTAATAGTATTTCATGATTGTTTTCCTAAAAACAAAAGAATTGCTACAAAGACAAATACTGGAGAATGGTGTGGAGATGTTTGGAAATCTTTAGTCAAACTACCTGAATATATTAATAAAGAAAATATTTATTTATTATTCTTTAATGAATATGGGTTAGGTATGATAAAGCATGTTGATAACAGTAATAGATTAAATGTTATTGATAAATTATTAGAAGATTCTGATTATGATCAATGGTTTAATGACAAATATGATTATGATAACAAAGAACATTTAACAGAATTATTCTATAAGACAATTAATGTTTTATTTAATAAAGAAGAATTAAACAATATTTTATAAAATTATTTATTTTTAATTATATAATAGTATAACAGCTATTAATTAAAACTCAAAATATACCAAATAAAAACAGAATATGAACATAAAATTACTTAAAGACCTGGATTTTGCTGGCAAGATTACTGGATGTGATGCTGTTACAGAAGCAGGTAAAGAATTGATTACTAACTACAAGGCATATTTATTTACTAATCCAACATCTTGTAGTCTTATTAATGGTTTCGTTAAGGAAGCCCAAAAATATAGTTTTGATACAGGTTTAGCTAGTATTTTAGAGTCTGTATTAAGTTTTATCAATGAGAATAAGATCTCTTGGCAATTGGCTAGCGCTTGTGAATCTATTGAAAACAACAAATCAACTTATAACTATATCGCTAAGACAGGTGTAGAACAAGTTGGTAAGCTATTAGAAATGGATGAATCACAAGTTGTATCTTACATTAAGTCAGGTGCTCTTAAGGGAATCCAATATATACCAGAATTTAGAATGATTTGCAAGCAAGTCTTCAATTCTTCTATAAATGAAACGATTGCTCCTAACTACATGGTTTCCAATCCTATTTCATTTGTATATGAGAATGAAGATGGTGACAAATATTTCAAGATTTTCAATAAGACATATAAGGTAAAGAAAGATCAATCAACAGTAACTGAAGCTGTTTGTGATAATGTTAAATTCAATCAGATCAATACTCTTCTTGAATCATTCACAAATAATGATGGTGTTCTTTCTTATGAATGGAAGAGTGGATTTGATACATGTAAGGTTATAATCAAAGAGTCTGATGAAAATACTACATTGGAATTTACTAAGGGTTCTAAGATCAATGAAACATTTGATAGCCCTGAAAAATTTAATGAGTATTGCAATACTATTTCTAGAACAATGATGATGAATGAGAAGCTTACATTTATGAATGTTACAAATGCTATTTCACAAGTATTTGAAGCTATGGATCATGTATTTGTAATGGATTGTGCAAATGTATTGAAGACTTCTACTGGTATTGTTTGTACAATCATTGAAGCTAAAGATAATGTCACAATGGCTGTAAACAATTCAGTTCATTCAGGAATCTATTCTAAGGACTTTGACTATATGATTGAAGCTCTTAAGGAAGTTACAAAAGTTTCTGGTATTGATCTCAAATATCTTTATGAAGACAGAATCAATGAAGATGTAAAGAAACAAAATCCAGATGAATATGAAGTAATCCAAGAAGAACTTGCAAAGGCTAAAGAAGAACAAATGATAGCAAGAAAGAAGAAGATTGCAATGTTGGCAGAAGCTAATAAGAACAATCCAGCTATTATTGCAGTACTTAATAAAGCAGCTAGAGATCTTGCATTATTAGAAAATTAATTCCATTAATACATATATAAAAGAGCAGAATATTCGAATATTCTGCTCTTTGTTTGTTATAGCCATTTGTTCTTTATTCCATACGCTACATCATCGGTAGCTTTATTATTTTGTTCTAATATATAAAGATTCAGTTTATCAATAGTTTTCCAATTATCAAAGTCAATATATCCAAGAATGGAACCAATGAATACTGAATAGTTTTTAGAATATTCTTTATTGAATTCTGTTTGTCTATTAAGTTCTTCTTTGTCATATCTATTCTCTTGGAATATCTTATGAAGTTCATAATGCTTTTCTTTCTCATTTGATCTGTCTTGATGATATATCTTTATTTGAACTGTTATGAATTTCCTTAAGAATTCCCAATCAATATTAGTATTTCCAAATGTACATAACTGATGTTTGAAGTCATGATTTGTTGGAATGCATCTATACCATCCATGAGCAAATGACTTGATATGATCTATATAATTTTCTTTTTTCTTTATCCAATAGCTATTCAATATGTTTGAAATGTAAGCATCATCCGGTCCATTTGTTATATATAAGAAACTAATCCCTTCTGTTATTATAGTATCAATATGCTTCTTACTTAAGATAAGTCCATTTCCTCTCCCATATAGATCTAATGGAGCTGGTGCGGCAATATTACTTAATGAATAGACATCTGAAGAATAATAGTCATCATCATTGTCTAATTCTTGAATGAACTGATTAAGTAATGGTACATTTACATATGTTGAAGTATTTGTCTTGAATACATAGTCATATTCACCAAAGATCTTCTTCAATAAATAGAAAGCATAATAAGATTTCTTGAATGTATGATCATAGTCATCTTCACAACGTAATGACAATAAATGCTTGTCTTTTTCATATTTATGATTCAACAAGTCTTCATCACCTCTGTAGATCATATAGTCAATGTTTTCATATTTGCCATCTATAACATCTTTTAGCCATGTTTCTCTAACTGCCTGTTCTTCATCTATAAAGACATCTTTGTTGCATGACATTACCATTATTATAATTTTTTTCATCATAAATGATCTCTACTAATATATTTTCTTGTGTATATATAATTTAATTGATTTTTAATTTGAGATGAGTAGGGTGTCACAGAAGTATATCTGTGTGAATATTCTGTATATAAGCACAAATCCAAAAAGAATCCGCTATATCATCAATTTTTGGTAACACTTTTAAATCATTCTTAAGGTTCTTAAACAAGTTTACCATCATATCTTTATTTGCATTTCCATTTCCAGTAGCAAATTTCTTTATTTCACCAGGAGTAAATATATACAATCCTCCACATTGATCTTGATGTGATTTGAAGAAATTGTTTATTCTATATCTTAATACATATGAAAGCCCAGACAAATCAATTAATGATTTTGTTTGGGAAGAAGAATAAGAAATTCCCTCCATTGCTATATAGATTTTGTCTAAACTGCTTTCACAAGAATGATCAATAAGGTCTAAGATTATATCAGTTATAGATACAATGTTCATAAGCTTGAAAAATTCAAATTCATTATTGTTTTTTGAATCTGATTTTTCAAGCTTATTGTATAAAATATAATCAAAATTATTTAATGATTGAGAAATACTTAATGCTTTCTTTGAAACTTTCCCTGTAATTATATAGAAATTTTCTTTAACAAGTTGATTATTCTCAAATTTTTGTATAGTGATTCCTGTTGAATTTATTGATTGGTCTATTCCGATAAATATTTCCACAATTAAACTAAGATATTTTTGTGGTTATATATAAAATAGACAACAACACCAAATCAATTCAATCTATTTCTTAGAAGTTTTTTGTTTTCTATTGATTGGCTTTTTAAATTCTTTGTTTTTCAACCCGTATTTCATTATCCATTCAATTGATGAGTTCTGACATTTATTTGGGCCGAAATTATATAAGTTTGAAAACACTTGGTTTAGTTTTTTGATGAATCTAACTCTTTGAGCAGTTGTCCAATAATATTTGTTGAACCATTCATTATCTTTCCTAATAAGTTCAATTATTTCATTATCAGCAAGATTGTCTATCTTAGCATAACGAAACATACCAACAACCAATGAATTCAATAAATTTTTTGATACATCTTCAATTTGTTCATTATCATAAGATACAGAACATAAGTCATCAATAGAATAAATCATAATATTAACGGTGTTGATAGATTATTTGTTTATTATAGATCTTCGCAGTAGCCAACTCACAACGGCATCCTTCAGATTTCTCCCAACCAGCTCCCATAAAGATAGCATCAGCTCTCAACAGTTCCTTGATGTCTTCTCCCATATACCAAGCATAGTCATGATCTCTTTTAGCTGTAAGTCCAGTATCATCAAAGTCATTGATATTAATTGGTCCAACAACAACATAATCTTTTAATGAAGGTAGCTTAGAAATATATTCTTTTGCTTCTTTAAATCGTTTTGCAACTGTCTTCTCATCAATCTTAATTGGAAGACTAATATAAATCTTTTTAGTTATAATCATATGTTCCGAAATATGTTTAAACAAACAGTCATTATTCCCATTTGGTTTATAATAACTATCGCCTTCTTTATAAGCATCTTTAACTAAAATATCATAAGATGGCTCATTAGAATTATCAAATGTACCGTATTTATCTATGATATGGATTTCTCCCTTATATTTCCCATCTTTAAGTTGAAATGCAACAATATCTCCGTAATTAAACTTTGGTTTTCCTATCATATTGTTTTCTAATCCATTTAATTGATTCTATTTCATTCATTTTAGATATTCTAACAAGTTCTTCAAGAGGTTCAATTGATACAGCATTATACAACAAGTTCTTTGTCTTATTGAACTGTTCTATATTATGTTCAGATTTCTTAAGATCTTTTATTAATGTCAATAGCATTTCATAATGGGAGAGCTTGTTTCGTATATGCTCTCCCATAGATTCATATCTATTATTCATGTATTACTTCTTCTTTGGAGGCAAATAAACTGTATCAATTTTCTTGTCTCCACAATCCCAGCTATCCCAATACAAACCATCAATTACTGTAACCTGATGAGAACGCATATGAAGAATATATGTACCATAAGGATGAGTCATAGCAAATTCATTTACTGTAATCCTATCCTTGCCTTTTACACTCTTCTTGTTATATGTCGCATCAACTACACAATTGAATGATTCCAATAGAACCTTGTCTGCCACATATTGGATAAGCGTAGAATTCTCTTTGGCTACCTGTGAAGCAATATCAAATGCCTGATCCCAAGTAATGTCAAATGCTGCGCAATAAGAACGAAGAGTACAATCTCCAATATTTCGTTCCTTGGGATTAGGATTATATTCTTTCCATCTCTTGTTTCCTGATAGAAGTTTTACAAATGTCCAACCTTCATCTTCAACAAAATTAATTACATCATTGAATTCGGAAAATACTTGCTCAGGCTTACCAGATTCAAAATAGATAGTAGAAATGCCTTCTTTAATTACCAATGTAGCGGCATTGTTAAGTCCTTTGTCAATAAGTGAATAAGTAGCGTCCTCAGAGACATCTACTGCATGATTAACATAATAAGTTGTTTCTTTATTCATATTTTATAATGATTTAAGTTGTTCTTTACTCGGTACACTCATAAAATAATCAATATTCTCAGGCAAGAAAGTAATGTCATCCTGATTGTTATAAAAGTCTTGATTATCTGCTTCCCATTCTCCTTCACCAATTAATGCTCCAAACTTTGTAAAAAGATAATAGTACTCACCATCAACTGGCTCTTCTGTAATAATGTCATGAAATAATTTACCCATAATATTTATTATAAAATATTTAATTTGCAGGCATAATTCTGCGGAATGGAATTGGACGTCGTCTTGGCATGTCCTTGAAAGTATTGTACAACATCATATTAAAATTATTTCTGATTGTTGTAGTAAGTAATTCACTATAAAGCTTAAATTGCTCATCATTCAATACTTTCTTCATAGTTTTGATATTGTTAGCAATTGCTTTGTCAAGATGACGAGTCTTAATGAATCCATTCTGTTCTGCACTTTTAGCAATGTCATCTACCATAGTCTCATGAGCGATCTTAAGATATTCTGTCTGGTAGTCATTGAGCTTAAGTCTTTCAGCCAAACGATCAATATTGATCTCACTCATATCATAATTCTCTGCAACATCTGGCATCTGAGGAACTTGAGTTACAGGAGGTCTAGAAGGTAATTGTGGATAATGATTTTGAGAAAATCCACATACACAAATCAAACTAATTAAAACTGTAAAAATAATTTTTCTCATAAATAATTAAACTTTATTGATTAAACATTAATATTCTAAGTTAATTATAATATAGTATTAAAGTGACAGAAATTTATCAATAATGTTATAATTTTCATTAAATTCATCCAATGAAACAAATTTTCTTTTTGTAAGGTTATTCCATAGCTTTATTTTCTTGTCAGCTTGCTCTTTGAAATTATATTTGATTTTTGTTTCTTTGTTTTGACAGATCATATGATAATGCTTATATATTTTATTTAAAAATATAATTAAAAAAGATAACCATGATATATATTATATATGATTGCATAGATCATTGCAATAAGTACACATGGCCATAAAATACTTATCAGTATAAATAATATTAAGAAAATATTACGGAATATGGACAATTTGTTTCCAAAGAAAAACCAGCAAACAATAGCTACTAAAGCCCCAAATACTAAATATACTAAAAAATATTCCATAAATATATATTATTTTCCAAACAACTGTTTCAATTCTTCATAGTCACTCTGATGCATATAAGCTCCACAATCATAGTCTTCTTCACGAGGATCATCATCGTTTATGTCATCAAAATAATAGCAATTCTTAATTGGATCAAAGTCAACACAATCTGGAAAGATGTTTCTTCCGCCATGCATGCATACTTGGCATCTTTCCAGAAGTCGTTTAGACAAATCTTCTCTTTTATACTTGCACATAATCAGTAAATTAAATATTTTGTTGAAGATTAAGCCATGACCAAGTCATCATTGGAAGGCGAATTGGGAGACCAACGTGAACCGTCAAGATTGTACTTAGCCTGATAGTTCTTGTAGCTACAGATATTGGAGTATACCTGAACCAAGATCTTGTCCCTTGTCTGGCAAATTACTCTGGCCTTCTGACCGTTTTTAGTTTGAACGTTTGCCCCGTTGAGAGCTGCCTGGAGATTGAAATTTAAATTAGCCATAACTTTAAATTTTTAATGAATAATATTAATTACATTATTAATATAGTAAATCTCCGAGAATATTCAATCTCCGTGAAATATTTCTTTAATTTTTTCTAAGATAGCCATTAATAATATGAATACAAAAAATGTTACCCATGGATATTCATATATTGCTTCTAAAAAGTCTCTCATATATTGTTTAATGCTAATAATTTTATTTGATTAAATAATGTGTCATTCTCTACTTGAAGTTTCATTGGAAAGAAATATGCTTCTTTTTCTATATCATCTATCCACTTATCCCAATTATTAGAAATCAGGTTTATGAAATTATCATTATTGCCTCTATTCTTATACCTGTTTATGAAGTCTTCTTTTAATGATTTGTCTGGATAGCAAATATATATTGCGGCATTATTCATTATAAAGTCATCATTATAGATAGCTTTACGAACATCTTCATGAGAAGAAACAAATAATAAGTCAGCATCATTCTTATATATGACTTCTTTTATGAAATCAATATAGTTATGAGGGAAATTATCTTTACTAAAATTTGAACTATCACTATCTAACACTTTGATACTACCACCTTTGAAGTATTCTTTACAATATGTCTTACCAACACCAGGAAATCCAATTATGATTTTTACTGAATTAAATGGCTTAAGCTTATAATTGTTTCTCAATAAAAACTGTGTAAACTGCTTAGATGCTCTGAACTTATTATGGTCACCTTTGCAATGAGCACATGGAAAACTTGCATTCTCTAACAAATGCTTTTCATCAGTCATTGTCTTACATAGATCACATGCATAAAACTCTCTATCTTTCATATATATTATTTCTATTTATTTACTGCTTGTATTTCTGATATACTATTTGGAATAAGTCTTGGTTTTCCAATGAAGTCATTAAGCTCTTTACAATCACAATAAGACATTGCTGAACGAAGATAACTTTCCATGTTGTTTACCCATCCCTTTAATGTATATTTAACCGGTAAATATTTTGTGATTCCTTCTGCAGTCTTTGTCTTATGCCCAGATATAGATTTCTGTCCATCTGCAGAAGCCATACCAAAGAACTTTACTTCAAGTGGCCCAATATAATCAATATCATTCCAAACTTTTAATTTACCAGTCCATTCACCATCATTATTAATTTTAAAATAATTTGGATCCCATTCATCATAAATAAATACATCATTAGATTGAAAATATTTATCTCCAGATGATTCAATACACTGTGCAAATAGACTACCAATCATAACATAATCTGCTCCTAATGCTAAAGCCTTGATTACATGATCATAATTACGAATACCTCCATCAGCAATAATAAACGGGCAATCTTTTAAGAAATATTTTAGCTTTACTTTATAACATTCATCAATTAAACTTGCTTGTGGGTAGTGAATACTCACATTAGATGTAGTGATACAGCCTGAACCGCCGCCGATCCCAACTCTAATATAATCAATTACTTTAATGTCATTTTTATTATTAAATCTGCAAATCCATTCATATGTTTTAGGATTAGCTATATTACCAGTCATGATAGTCAATTTATACCCAGCAGCAATTGCATTTTTCTTAGCTGTATGACAAGTTTCATATAATGACTTCATATGCCCATTAGCAATATCCACACAAATATAATAGGATGTATCTGAAGTTCCAACTCTATCTAAATAGTTATTGACAAACAGATCTCTAAATTCCTTTAATGATAAAGCAACCCAATGTTCTTCATTCATATATTTTTTACGAACTTTTAAATCAATGTTTCTTGGAATTATTGCATTTATTCCATTTTCATAAAAAATATCTATGTTGTCTTCATTAACTACACTTGCCATAGGTGCTGTAAATATCGGCAAGAATTCATTATCTTCTCTACAATCACATTCTGAACGAGATGATACACTTGAAATGACTTCAGGAATAATAGTCAAATCATTATAAGAATAACCTTTCTTTTCTTCAATCATATTTTTATTATCAATTTAACAGTTTTATATAATATTAATATAGATCATCAGAGATCAAAATTTAAAAGAACCACAAAGTATTTTAGATTGACTTCATGGTTCTTTATCTATTATGTATGTGTATGTATGTGTGTCTTTATATAGTATTAGAATGGTACATCTGTAAATAAGTCTGTCTTATCTATCTTTTCTGAATCATTGTTGTTATGAACATAAGCATTATAGAATATGTTGTCCTTGATTGGATTAGTATTTTCCTGCTTTCTCATAAATCTCTTGTTAGATTCATCAAGTTCAGAATAAGTATAATAGTCAAATTCCTTATGTATGATATTTGGAATGTCTTGTATAATATCTGCAACTTTTAACTTACTTTCTTTAGTGAAATCTGGAAGTGATTCTTCATCTTCATCATTTGGATCTAATGGTTTTTGCTCATTCATCAATTCATTTATAAAGAAAAGTTTTGTATTCTGATTTCCATAGATATCTGACAATTCATTCTTTGTTTCCCATAATAGTTCAAATGGATGTATATGAATGTTCTTAGATTTTGGATTAGATTGAATGATGACTATTTTCCAATATTCTTGTACTATTTCATACATATAATTCAAATAGTCTTTGTCTTCAATAATGATATCTTTTATACTATTACAATATTTACAAGTCCAAGTTGCTAAGAACATATCAATATCTAACTTTGTTGTAACAGGATTATCAAGAGCCCATTTTCTACAATCAGTAATAAATCTTAATATTGGGAAGTCTAATCGTTTCTTTCGTCTAGACATTTCAATACTTACAAATGATCTGATTCTTCTTAGTTTACTGACATTCAATCTATTAGACTTTAGATCTATACAATATTCATAAATTGTTCTTATAGTGTCACAATCATAATATTTATAGAGACTAGATATAATAGGCATATGCTTTTCCAATATTTCAATGTCTTCAACATATAGATTGTTTTCTTCTCTGGTCTTTACATTCTTTTCATCTTTATCTCTGAAAACTGCATAATTACCCTTTTGAAGTTCTTTATAGAAATCAATATTCCCATCATTAAGTTGATTTAAGAATTTCTTTATCTTTATTGTGTCCTCATTGAATTTGAAGTTTCTACAGTTTCTCAATATCTCATCAATTTTATCTTTATTGTCTGTTGCTCTATCTGTCTTCTTTATAATATGAGTGTTATATCCATAGTATCTTAATCCATCTGCCATTATAGACAACTGTTTTCCAAATTCTGAATATCTTTCTTCAAATACATGCAACTTATATGTTGTTTCATCTATATAATATCTGCAATCATTCTCATCATATTTCAAATATGTTTTTGTAGACAATAGACTAGATATAAGAGGATTATATTTTGCTTCTTCTTCATTTCTTTCAAGCATATCATTACATGTCTTCACTAAGTCTCTTGCAAAAA
Source organism: uncultured Bacillota bacterium (assembly GCA_900317975.1). Lineage (GTDB taxonomy): Bacteria > Bacillota_I > Bacilli_A > RF39 > UBA660 > RUG343. The sequence continues at coordinate 205,595 of ONIZ01000001.1, read as the reverse complement.
TAAGATCCCTCTGATCAAATGATAGATCTAATTTCTTAACTGTCTCTCCAATAATTGTAAATCCATTATTGTCTTCATAAGGTAAGAACATTTTTATATGAAGATTATTGTTTCTTAGTCTATTAGCATACTGTTCAATGTCCTGAGGAATCAATGGATCACTAAAATATATACTAAAATTATATTTGTCACAAATGTCTACTCCTACCGAAAGATAAGTTGTACAAAATATGATATCGTAGTCCCCAATTGTCTTATTGTTATTAATGTCTTCCATTGCATCTTCACCGTATTTTGCCTTCTTATAATAAAATGACTTTATTTGCCTATCGGAATGAAACTCTTTATCTAATATATGATGGATGATACCTAATATCTGTTCATAATATATATTGCCCTTATTTGTCGGAAATAATATCTTCTTGCCATCCCTTATATCCTCAGCAATTGATCTGCACATTTCATACAACTGCTCTGTTACTGTTGGAACTAATACAAAATCACATGTCTTGTCTCTTACATCTTCCTTCTTTACTTTTATATGTTTGATATTTGGGAAGAACAATATTTCTCCTGTTGGTGTTCCTGTCATCATAATGATTTTTGCTTTACAATTTGCCAACCTTTGAATACATGGTCCCATAACATCTCTATATGAACTTGTGAAAAGAAGATGTGACTCATCAATTACAATATATTCAAAGTTTGCTGTATCCAATTCATATACATTCAACCTTGAAAATTTGTCAATTGTCATAGAAATGTTTTGTGTTCCCAATATGTCAATAAGATCTGGTCTTTTGTTTCCATAGAAGTAAAGCCAATCTGACGTCTTTTCATCTGCTTCAACTTTTGCTTTTATTGTTGATGTGAAAGGCAATATTAATAATGTCTTTGCTTTCAATCCCTTTATCATCTCCGTCTTTCCATAACCAGCACCAGCTTCCAATAATGTTATATGAGACAAATTACTAATAATTTGATCTTGTATGTCACTTAGATATTGATCCTTTGTCATATATAATGTTACATGTTCTGTCTTGTCATTCAATATCTTTATGGGATCTAATTTGTCATTATCACTATTTTCAATTTCTTTTGCAATTTTGTCTATAACATCTGTATTATCATCTTTTATCTTTATATTGAATCCATGTTGTTTGTTCAATTCTTTTACAGCCCATTTTGATATTGGTTTGTTATGAATTGCTGCTGTCTTGATATCACCTTTTAACTCCCTTATTGATGTACCAGAACATATATTACAAAATATCTCAAATGCTTTTGCCTCTCCGAATAATGAAGTAAGTGTATTTGCTAACTGCCAACGTTGAGAGTGCTTATAGTGTTTCTTTCCCTTTGCCTTTGTCTTGTCATAATCAGTAAGGTTTTCTAATTGTTCCACAGAAATATGCTTGTTCTCATAGAATTCATCAACTGTAAACCATTCCAATTTTGCAAATATGTCTTTAAGATCATTATGAGAAATCCAATTGATTGATTCTATTCCTGTGTTGAATGCGGCTTCAAAATTTACATCCAATCTTGTATCATAGAAATTTGTTGAAAGATAAGCATTATCCGAAGATATGAAGATACCCTGTTGAGGCTTGCACATTGCCATATCCATATACTTAAAGATGTCTTCTTTTGTATAACCAAACTGTGAAGCATATTTAAGTAATATAATATAGATATATGAATACTTGTGTCTGAAATTACATATATATTCTACTCTACGTTTACTATTGTCTATTGTCAATGGAGTGATTTTTGTCCATATATGTAATGAATTTCTTGAAGCTGATCTACATAGTCCTAAAAACCAATGAAACTTAGACAACTCATCAAATAATATGTCTTTTAATGAATTTGCTATTGTACTGTTCTTGATATCTAAGTCAATTATCTGAAGTCCATTCCATGTTTGAAAAGATGTTTGTCCAACGGGACGAATTGTTGATGATGTAGAATATACAACTTTACGATATTTCTTATCTGTCTTTGCATAGTTCTCATCATACAAAAGATCATATATATATTTCCAGTTATATACAGATCCTTGTTTAGCATAAATAGAATCAGTTACTAAGCATTCAATAAGTTGTAACTGGTCATTGATAAAATGTTGTTGTTCATCAGAAGTACATCCATCAAACCTTATATTTGAATACTTAAAGGGAATTATTTCTTGATTTATATTATTAGATATACAACTAAATGATTTAAGAATTTCAGTTAAAGACTGTTGAGCTTTATTAGTATATATCTCATTTAGTTTTCTTATATTATTAAAATCTGGATTACCCATTTATTTCTTACACATACACATATTTTTAAATAATAGAAGTGAGAAAATTGCTCAATAATCTGCCAAATAATCGTTAATAAATATTTAATTAATATAAAAATAGTTTAAGATTCGTGCTGTTTTCAATTGGGAACGTATAATTTTTTTACCTATTTTTAATACTAACTTTTTTATTTTTAATATATATATCAATAATAGTTAAGAAATGGCTTGTAATACAGTTCAAGATAGAATAAACAATATAACAATTGATCCTACACAAAACAATTCTGGAACAAATCCAAATGGAAATCAGCCAGTTACACAAACAACATCAATGCAGGATTATTTGAAGCTTAGACAAAAGCAGGAAGATCAGATTGATTATCAGTTCATTCAGAGAATTATTCAGGAATTGACTCAATCATGCGCTTTGCCTCTTCCTATTCCAGCAGCATCTATTCCCCCACTTATTATTCAAGCGGCCCAATGGTTTTGGCAGAATTGTGATTTCTGTATTGAAGAAAGATATTTTGTTGTACGAAACAGAGACTTTTGTAGGAAATGCAATAATACAACTGTCAAACTACCTCCACAAGTACTTAGTGTTTTTGGTGTATATAAAGTAAATCCAAACTATTATTATGGAGCAATGTCAGACTTTTCACTAGAACGTATGGTAATAAACAATACTATATTAGCATCTGGTGCTGGCGGTACTTTGACAGACACTTATGGAGACGGTTCAGGATACAGATTGACAGACATGGTTGCTGGACTTTATGAAATCAGTACATTCAAATCTGTATTTGATGTTCCTGTAACTTTCAACTATAATGAATTCTCTAATGATTTAGTAATAATGGGAGATCTTGGACCATCAGATGTGGTATTACAAACATTTATAAGATGTAAGATACAAGATTTATATAAGAACTATTATTTCTTTAGACTATGTGTTGCATTTGGACTTAGAAGTATGTCTACTATTATGGGTGCATTTGAATTCCGTATGCCCGGCGGAGTAACAATCAACTATTCAAGATTTTCAGATATGGCTTCTGAAGAAATACAAAAAATAGAAGAATGGGTTCAGAAAAATCATAGCGCTGATTACTTCTTCAATACAAATACAATATAAACATAATATATGAAAAAACTAAATCAGTTCATAACAGAAAAATTCAGACTATCAAGAGATAATATTAGAGAACTAACATATAAATCTCCTAAGACAAAAGATCAACTAAGTAAATTAGTAGATAAATTAATTAAAGAAAGAGGCAATAATGCTGATCTTAATGATATAGATACAGCAGAAATTACTGATATGGCTTTTTTATTTTGGAATTCTAATTTTAATGGAAACATCTCTGAATGGAATGTAAGTAATGTTGAAGATATGCGTTATATGTTTGCAGAATCTAAATTTAATGGAGATATATCTCAATGGGATGTAAACAATGTTAAGAATATGGATCATATGTTTGCTAGTTCTAAATTTGATGGAGACATATCTGAATGGGATGTTACAAATGTTATTAATATGGAAGAAATGTTTGAAGCTTCTGAGTTTAGCCAAGATATATCTAAATGGGATGTAAGTAATGTTGAACATATGTATAATATGTTTTATGAATCTCCATTAGAAGATGATCCACCAGCATGGTATTAAAGAATAAATAAAGTAATAATATAATAATATATATGAAGAAACTAAACCAGTTCATTATAGAGAAATTTCGCTTATCAAAAGACAATCTTGAACATCATTATAACTATCATCCTAAGACAAAAGATGAACTAAAAGAATTAGTAAAGAAACTCATTGAAGAAAGAGGTAATGATGCAGATCTTAATGATATAGATACTTCTAAAATTACCAATATGTTTGATATATTTTCAGAATCAGAATTCAATGGAGACATCTCTTTATGGGATGTAAGTAATGTAAAAGATATGCAATATATGTTTCAAGAATCAGTGTTTAATGGAGATATATCAGGATGGGATGTAAGCAATGTTAAAAAAATGGCATGTATGTTTTATAGGTCAAAATTTAATGGAGATATCTCTAAATGGAATGTAAGTAATGTTGAAAATATGTCATGCATGTTTCAGGAGTCACAATTTACTGGAGATATATCAGAATGGGATGTAAGTAATGTTAAGTATATGTTTAAAATGTTTGAAAAATCTAAGTTTAATGGAGATATAACGGGATGGGATGTAAGTAATGTTAAAGATATGAAATGGATGTTTTGTTATTCTCCATTAGAAAAGAATCCTCCAGCATGGTATAAAGAATAAATAAAATAATAATGTATATGAAGAAACTAAGTCAGTTCATAATAGAGAAATTCAGGCTATCAAAAGACAATCTTAAGTCTAAATATAACTATCATCCAGAAACAAAAGATGAATTAATAAAATTAGTAAAAGAATTAATTAAAGAAAGAGGCAATAATGCTGATCTTAATGATATAGATACTTCAAAAATAACAGATATGGATGAAGTATTTTATTATTCTAAATTTAATGGAGATATATCTTTATGGGATGTAAGTAAAGTTAAATCTATGCGTTGCATGTTTTTTAATTCCGAATTCAACGGAGATCTCTCTATGTGGGATGTTTCAAATGTAAAAAATATGTTTGGTATGTTTAATGGTACAAAGTTTAATCAAGATATATCTTTATGGGATGTAAGTAATGTTGAAGAAATGTCATTTATGTTTACACAATCAGAATTCAATGGAGATGTTTCTAACTGGAATGTAAAGAATGTTAAATACTTTTCTATGATGTTTAAAGATACTCCATTCAACCATAGTCTTTATAAATGGAATATTGATCCATCCGCAGATCAATGTCTCATGGTAAAGAATTGCCCAGTTGAAAAAGATAAGACAAAATGGCCTAAACGCTGGCACTCACAAACAAAGTAATAAATAATATTAAATAATATATATGAAGAAATTTACTGAGCATATTAAAGAATCCCAAAATGAATTGAATGGTTTTGTTATCTTAAAGCCAGAATTCTTAGATCATACTGAAGATTTTTTGACCTTACTGAAAAACAATGGATGGGATGTTGTTCAAAAAGAACAAAAGAAATTACCTATTGAAACAGCTAAAGAACTTTATATAATGCATAAGGATAAAGATTTCTATGATGATCTATGCCAATATATGTCAAGTGATGAATGCCTATGTTGCTCTTGTCATAAGAGTTGTGATGATCCAATTGATGATATGAAGAAGATAAAAGACAAAGTAAGAAAAGTCTGGGGTAAAGATGAAATGAAAAATGGAATGCATTCCTCAGATAGTCTTGAAAATGTTAATAGAGAATCTAAACTTTGTTTAACATAAATGCCCTAAATTTAATTGTTTAAAATTATTTTTAATTATATAAATTTATGTATTAGAAATAATTTTTGTCTATGGAATTTATTGATAATTTAGGACATGTATTTAGTTTGAAGACTTATGATGATGATCCAGTTGCTATAAAATATGATGAGCAAGAATATGTGTTCTGGATTAAGGAAGATCAGATATCAATCAATAACTATTATATTCTTCCAATTAAGTTTCTGATGTCTTATGATTTCCTTAAAGAGCTATCAGATATATATGAAGAAGGTGTGAATGAAGGTTTTTCTTTGACAATTGAATCTGATTCAAATTTCTATAGACTTATTTCACCAAAGACAATTCAGGAAAAGATTGAAGCAGATAATGTCCAAACACTTAATGACAGTATCTTCTTTAAAGCTGATAAAGATTTCACAAACAAACTTGATCTTTCAGATTTCTATTTTGATATACAAAATATTGACAATAGTCTTATAGTATATAATGAGGACAAGAAATATATAATGTTCCCATTCTATGTTGTTGGGTATAGTAAGTTTGAAGGCACATTCTTGTCTAATATAATGATAAAGTGCAATTATTCTACAAATGTTCAAGATGTAAACCCTGACAATACCCCAAAGACAAAGACAATAACGGCATCTAAGGAAGAATATTATGATGATCTTTTGAAACAGACATTTGACAAAATAGAGATATTTGAAGTTAATGGGCCAACAGAAACTTTGGTGAAGACAATCTATCCAGAATATAAAATAGGAGAAAATGTTGAATATGATGGTGATGTAGTTGAAGTAGAAATCATTACTCCTCATAGTAATAACCAATTTTTTGAAGGAACTGAAATAACAAGACAAAGAAACTTTAAGAAAAAATTTGGTTTTAACCTACCCAGAAAACCTGGATATCCGGAAGAATCTTTCCATGTTATATTTAAATTTAAGGAAGGTGAATATCTAAGTAAAGATAAAATATATCGTTTTAAGTGTCATTTATATCAACATTGTTGTTATTGTGAAAGTGAAATAGGATTTAACCATGATGGTAAATATATAAGTGATTATCTGGATTATAAAAGAACACATGGTAATACAGATGATATTATTACTAAATTTGAAAAAGAAACTGATGAAGAGCATGAAGCGCAATGGGTTGAATGCTATGGCTATGATGACCAAGAACAACAATACAGATATGTTGATAAACGTTTAAAACCAGATAGAACATTAACTATTGATGAAGCAATATCTTTAAATATACGTCCAAATGCAGAAGAAAAAACTGATGTAAGAGATATTTGGTTTGATTTAAGTAGTAAGGTAACTGTTACAGAGGATGGGGTAGATGAAGACAGACCAGTATTCAAACTTGCAACAGAATATACACCTATAACTATTGGAGGAACATTTGTAGATGAATGTGAAGAATTGATTATCAATGGACAAAACATGGGATTCCGTTTCCCTAAAGACATTGTGAAAGCATTCTATCAATCATCAATATACAACAAGACAGTTGATGAGAAACTATTGAAAGACAAGATGAAAGAACTTCTTTTGAACTATATGGGCATAAGAGGAGAATGCGGTAATTTCAATTCAATGCTTAAGTCTCTATATTGGTTCGGATGGGGTGACAAAATAGAAATAAGTAAACTATTGAAGACTGATAACGACTTTCAAGACCAATACATATTAGACTATTTCACAATAGACAATGACTTAAAATATACTTATAGATTCTTCAATGAATCAAATATGGTGTCCTTGTCTTTGAAAGAGAATATGGAGACAGGAATATATAATTTTCAAAACTGGAATGCTGACTTTGTTGGTGAAGGAAATCCATATCTTGAAAACTTATTTGATAAAGTTGAAGAAGTACAACATGAACATCTTACTTTCTATAAGCCTTATTATGACTTCATATTCCGTGAATTAGCATTAAAACTTGACTGTTTAGCTTATTACTATCAGACATATTTCCTTCCTGTACATGTAAAGATAAATAGAGCATCTATAGAAAGAAAAGTATATGCTAATGACATAAAGATGTCTTCATTTGCATTTACTAAAGAAACACCTTCAAATGTATATATATCTAATGATGATGTTATTGTTGAATTTCCAGAATCAAATGAATTACTCTATTATAAGACAACTCATCTTATAGATTCAAAGTTCAATGAATTTAGCAATTATAATAACAATTATGACTTTGAAGACTTATACTATGTGAATGAAAATTGTATAACTATTCCAATAAAGATCATCAAAGTAGACTCAAGATATACACAATATGACAAGGGAGAATATATACTAATTGATAGTGTTCATCTCAAGCCTCTTCAATATCTGGGTAAAGATGAAAATGATGAATATAGAGAGACATTACCAGAATATGCTACTCATTACAAATTATCAAAATACGATGAGCCAACACGTCTAAATGCATCTAATAGATATGTAGACATTAGCTCATATTATTTCCGTTGTTATCTTATACTATCATATACATATAGAAGACCATATAAAGAAGTATTGCAAGAATATGTTGACAAATATGGAGTCTATGCTGATATTGATTCATTACTTGCCACAAACAACTATAGAAAATATGCATTGATTGATGATAACTACATATATGTTGATAAGTTATATAATAAGTTTGGATTAGAAGACAGTTCAAATAACTATATTATATATGATGGACAACTTAAGTTTATAAGTGATTCAAATCTCTATGCTATTGACTATGGTATTCTTATTGATGATGACAAATTCAATTTCTATCAAAACATTAATGAATATTATAGAAATCTCATATTAGTACCAAGACTGTTCAAGAAAAATATTGACTGGTTAAAATGTGAGTTTAAGATCAATATGCTTGTAAACAACAAATGGTTTGAATATGTATTTACTGTAAAGAAGCCTAATATCTATCTGGAATTCGGTAAACTTTATTACAGGTATTTCTTGAAAGACAATAAGACAATGTTTAAGCAAATATTATCAATAAATGGTAATGACATACATTTCAATTCATTTATGTATCAACCTGATCTAGTATCTATCAATAGTCTGTTCTTAATAGACAAAAATGATGAAACAAATAATCTTATGATTGAAGTAGATGGTCAGAACAAAAAGGTATTGTCATTCTTAGAAAAACTTAAGACAATATATGATGCATCAATTGAAGAGACACAAAAGGAAATTGATAACTTATCTATTGAAACAGAAGAAATAGAACAGAAAAGACAAGAACTTCAAGAATTATATGACAAACAGTTAATGAGAGAGTTCTATAGTCAATATTATAGAGGAAAGATAACAATACCTTATAATAAGAAATACTATAACAAGATCCATATATTTGAGCTGTATAAAGATGATGTGAAACTTGAATATGATAATAATCCAAAGAACATTGAACTTTATACATTACTATTCCCAGAATTGCATTCATATGAGTTTGCTATACAGATAAATGAGATTCCTGACTATGATGCTTATCTAATGCATGATGAATATGAAGAATATAATATTATAGAAATAAATGAAAATAATCTTAAACTTTCTGGTGCATTACAATATGGAACAATTAAAGTAGATGGTGAACATTATACTCAAGAAGAAATTGATAATGCCCAAGAAGGAGATGATGCATATGAAAAGACTATAGATGATTGGAAAATAGAACCAATATATTATACTAAAAATGATATTGATGAGCATAATAGAAATTTAGAAGGTGCATTAAAACCTGGTGACTTAAAACACCCTACATATTGGTATATAGTACTTATTTCTAGATATCCTGTATATTATAATACTGAAGAAGAACTGAAGATACATCAATCAGAATATACATATACAAACTATTCAATCAAATATAGCGGATTTAGTCTTGAGAAACCTTTAGTAAATAGAATGGACATTATCAAAGCAAATGGTATGAATCACTTCAATGATGATGATCTAGTTATTGTTACTTTGACTAATGACAACCAATTGTTCAATATTGATCTTCATGAAAAATGGGAGATAAAGCATATAAATGATCTACAGAACATTACTAAGGTAAATGCTAATCCAAATATTATGATTATTCAAAATAATAACTACAATAATATGTATACTAAAGGATACTATAATGTATTATTGAACTATACTATTGATGGATTGAATAACTATGAATATAGAACAATAGGAAACTTTAGAATAAACAAAGAATATGAAGACAATCTATATCCAGTATTAGATGATAAAGAAATTGAAAAAGATTATTTTATTCCTATTGAAGATGAATATTGGGAAGAGATTCCAGAAACACGAATATATGCAGAAATTGATGGAGAAATAAAAGAAATATATATTAATCCACAATCTGGGCAATCTCAACAATTAAACAAAATTAGTTCTAGTAATTTATTTGGAAATAATATTAAAGATTCAAGATCAAATGATCAAGATGCTATTACTTATAAAGTTACACAACAAAATATTAGAAAAATAATTATCGGAACAAATATACAAGAAATTAATAATAGCACATTTAATGGAATTAGTAATCCAAATGGGTGTGAAATATATATTTCTTCAACAGTTTCAAAAATAAATATTGCATTTGCCGAAAGCGCATCGATGATAACGACATTTAAAGTTCATCCTGACAATGAATGGTTTGATTCAAGGGGTAATTGTAATGCTATTATATTGACTAATGATGATTTAAATAAAGAACATCTTGTATATGGTAATCATGTATATTTAAAGAATACTATGGTTCGTGGATGCGCAAATACAGCTATTCCAAATACAGTTGAAGATTTTGCTGATCATATTTTCTGTTCTGTTGCTAAATTACCATTTCTTGATACTGGCAATCATGTAAAATATATTGGACATAATGCAATATGGAATATGCCAGATCTAGAAAGACTAACATTAGGATCAAACATAGAAAAAATTTATTATTATTCCGGTTTAACTTATAATGATAAATTAAAAACTATACGTATTAGAGCAAAAGTACCACCACAAGCAGTTGAATCAGATGGTAATACAATATATAATGGTTCAATAGAAATATCAGAACATATTCAAAAAATATATGTGGAACCTGGGTGTGAAGAAGTTTATAAGAATCATCCATCATGGTCTAATTTTACAACTAAAATACAAGAAGCTGAAAGTGAATTCTAAATTATATACATACAAAAATGGAGATCTTAATGATCTCCATTTTCTATTTGTTCCGTGTGAAATAGGTAGTTTTTCTTAATGTTCTTATTGATATAGTTTGATTTTGATTTTGCTTTCACTAAATTTTTCCAAACATTTTCAGGAACATTATGATAAAAGAATCCAACATTTTCTGTCCTAAATCCAATATCATATCCATCTGGTGTCTTCTTCATTGCTTTATATTGAATGACTAATGTTTCTGTTTGTCCAATATATCCAATGAAAGCAACATTTGAATTCTCTTCCACTTTCTTCATAGGAAAGATATATTCATTTCCAACAGTCAATACACCAACATCTTGAAACTGTTCAGGATCATATGTAACAGCATCCTTTTCTTTTATTGATTTACTTTTAAATTTAATTGTCATAGTATACTCTGTTTAATGTATATATATGTCCGTGATTTGTCTCTCGTTCATTCCATTCAATATTAAAACTTAATACAATATCATCTCCTAAGTCAATTCGTAATGTATTGAAATCTGATGATGGCATAATATCAAATGGACAATATTCTCTCATTTTCTCAAATATATGCTTCTTTACTGAAACTGTAGAATGTGTAAAGATCTTATCAAAGAAGTTGTTCACAAAATTATCTTTAATCTCATTATATTTTCCCATAGTTTTCTTTTATATATAATAATTAATCATATACCTTTTCTGTCTCTCTATCTTTCAAAAATAATGTCAATATTCCTTCTTCATCATACCAATATCTCAAATACTTTGTTTTGTCTTTGATATGTTCTTCAATATATTGGTTTTCTTCCTTGTTATTATAAATATAGTTCTTTACATCATTATTTATAACAATACTACCACTTTTATTCAATTCTTTTATGATTTTGTCTAAATATTCTTTGTCTGTCTTCTTTGGACGACCTTTTGGGCGATGCAATCTTCTTTGGACAACAAGTGTCTCATCCTGATATCTAAGTTCATATTCATGCTTAAGCTTAGTACTTTTGAATGTAGCCTTTCCCAGCTCTTTCTGCTTCTTCAAATATTCATCGGCTTTATTCTTATCAGTATATCCCTCACTATCTATAAACCAATCTGTAAAGGTCTTTCCTGATGGTGAATAATACTCATAACGGGTATAAATGTAATACTTAAAATGATTCTTGTTCATACTTTGATATGTCTATACTTATTAAGATAATTTACAAAATATTCAAGGGCATTATTGAAACTATAGAACTCACACCATTTGATATTGAATTCTCTTTGACAACAATAATAAGTCTTTCCACATGATACATACTTCTGAATGGGACCTATTCGGTGTCTATTTATCATGTGCAAAGGATAACAATAACCATATCCATCATGTTTTCTCCAAAGATAATTATGATTAACATAATATAATGTCCAAAATTCTCGTGATGGTGTAGCATGCTCAACTGTAATATTACCACATTTATTAAATCTTACCTTAAACTGTGGACCAAGCACTTTTGAAACCAAATGCAACTCAAAATCTGAAAAATTTTTCTTCATATATACTTTAATTTTTTATATTATAAATATAGTTCATTATAAGAAAATTTCAATAAAATTTATATAATAAAGTTATTTTTAATTATATATAGAATAATATATTTCAATATTGATTTAGAAAATTTTAACTATGGCCAAGAAAGAAAATAATACTTCAAGATTTGGAAATAAAAGAGCGGGAAATCCAGAAGAAATTATAAAAGCTGGAGCTATACCTGGTGTAGAAGCAACAATAAAAGATCTTCTTCAAAACTTATCAGAAGGAATTAGTAAAACAATGGCTAGTTTCTATGTTGGTGATGATCAGGTTAAGAACCCAACAGATTTAGGAAACAAATCAAAGCAGAAGGCGGGTGGAACTTCAATATTAGGAAATAATAATTCTATATATTCTTTATTAGATGAGATTAAAGATGCTATTGGTTCAAAGGATGATGGAAAGACTATTAAATCAGCTGTAAATAGTATTGATTCATCATTAGATAAGTTTATTAATACATCATTTGTAGAATTTGGTAAACTAATGAGTACAAATACCGAATCAATACAAGCATTAAATAGTAATTTAGTTAATAGTCTTAATGCTATAGCAAGTAATTATACTCAATTTGAACAAATATTAAATAAAAAGTTAGAACAGCCAGATGTATCTTCTAATGTATCAACAGGTATAATAGACCCAGAAATTATAACACATATTGATACATTAAAGAATAGTATTGACGGTTTAACTACAATCAGTGATAAACATATTCAAGGAATTAATCAATTACTAAAAGTATTAGATATTAAAGATTTATTTAAAAATAGTGAACAAAAATTAAATGATATTAATAATAAGATAGATACATTATGTACAGCTTTAAGTTCATTTAATTTGTCAAAGTTTTTTAATCAATTCAATAATATAAAACCGATAAATAATGATGAAACTAATAAATCAGCTGTTATTGATCAAAATATTATTAATAATATTATAAAATCATTAAATGATATAAATAAAACAATATCAGAAAGCTTAATTGAGAAAATTAATATTAATAATCAGACATTATTAGATAAGTTAGTTCAACCGGCATATGATAGTTATATTCAAACAATAACAACATTTATTGATAAATTAAAAATGTATAATGACTCACTTGTTGGTTTAAACTTTTTATCTAATATTTCAGCTAATTTATCAACATTAAATGACAATTTAGAGAATCTAAAGACTTTAAAGTTTGATGAACTAATTCCTAATACAGTTACAACTAATGTTGATCCTGAATTTAAGACAATTGTTAATGATCTAAAGACAAGTATTGGAGATCTAATAAAGGCAAATAAGTCACTTCTTAAGAACAAATTACCTGATCAAAAGATGCAAGTTGAACTTATTATATCAGGATTAAATGATGATGCACTTGATAGTCTTTTGAAATTAGTTAAGTTAAGTGATGACAAGAAAACTGTTAAAGCGTTGACGAATTTCATGAACATTATTCAAACATTCTTTGATTTTGACAAAGAAAATGTCAAATCATTGAAAGAAAATATTGATTTGTTCAATGAAATGATTCAAAAGATAAGTGTTCTTGGGCAGTCAGCAGATCAAGCGGAAGCAGCTGCACAAAAAATCAAAAATGTTAATCATACAATTGTTGAAACTGCTGTAGATGTAAATAATCATCAAAAGGAAATCAAAGAATCATTGGTAACAATAGAAGGACTTAACTCATTCATGATAACTTCTACTATTGTAATGTCAATTGGTGCATTATTTATGATGATGGGTGGTGGTAAGTTTGTTGAAAATGCATTATTGTTTGGCGTAACATTAGCCGTATTTGAATCATTAATAATTGCCCCAATATTATTGTTTAAGAAATACAGTTCAGATGCAATAAAGGGACTAAAAGATCTAAATTCATTTGTTGTTACTTGTACAATGGTAATGCTCATTGGTGCTTTGTTCATGGGATTAAGTAATGGAGCACTTGTCAAGAATGCATTGAAGTTTGGTGTTGTTCTAATGATATTTGAAGCATTAGTAGTATTACCATTCATGATATTCAAAAATGAAGCAAATAAGTTGTTCCCAACATTAAGAGATTTCAACTCATTCCTTATAACATGTACAACTATCTTATTGGTTGGTGCTTTGTTTATGAGTATGAGTAATGGTAAGATGGTTGAAAATGCTTTGAAATTTGGCTTAGTATTAATGGCATTTGAGGCATTAGTCATTGCTCCATTCATTCTATATTCTCAGTATTCAGATGGTGTAGATAGATCAATAACTGAATTTACCTCATTAATAATAGTTTGTACTATAGTACTTTCAATTGGTGCATTATTCATAGAAATGGGTGGTGGTAAATTTGTTGTCAATGCATTAGCATTTGGTCTATTGTTAATGACATTTGAAGCATTAGTAGTTGCTCCGTTCTTATTATTTAGCATGATCAATGGACAAATATTCAGTGGTCTTAAAGCATTTAATTCTGTAATTGTATCTTGTACAATCATTTTACTAGTTGGTGCTTTGTTCATGGAATTGAAGGGAGGCAAATATGTTAAAGCGGCATTAGAATTTACAGGATTATTGATGCTATTTGAAGCTGGTGTAATTGCTCCATTCTTATTGTTTAATCTTGTAAAGGGAACGGCATTAGCATCATTAAAGACATTTGCATTATTTATGTTCACCACTACAACATGCCTATTAGTAGGGTCATTGTTTATGTCAATGAAGAACGGCATGATGGCAAAATATGCTTTAGACTATACAAAACTATTAGCATTATTTATTGTTGGTGTTATTGCTGCAACAAAGCCAATCAATTCATTACTTAAATCTTCTACTGCAGCTCAAATGGAGCAATTTAGTCTATTCCTTGCTGTTTGTACAGGATGCTTAGTAATGGGGGCAACATTCATAAAGAAATTTGGAGCATTGGCTGCTATTGAATATGCTACTGTATTGTTAGGATTCATTAAATACATGGGTAAAGTATCCGAAACAATTATTGAATTATTTAACAAGAAAACATTAGATAGTCTCAAACCGTTCTCAATATTCTTAGCAACAATGCATGGTATATTGACAACAGGTATATTGTTTACAAAGAAATACGGAGTACTAGCTGGTGCTGAATACGCGGCAGTATTTGATGGATTTATTGCTGGTATGGGATTAGCTTCTAAAAGAATAACAGATGGTTTTGATAAAAGGGCTTTAGATAGTCTTAAACCATTCTCCTTGTTTGTTGCAGTAATGCATGGTATTCTATTGACAGGTACAGCATATATGAAGACTGCTAATGCCTGGGGATCTGCAATTCTTTATGCTGGTCTTATTACTGCCTTTGTTGATATGATGCTAATTCCAATTGCTGCTATTCAGGCAATCAAGACTTTATCTGTAATGGGAATAAGTAAAGGTGGCATAGCGGGATCTCTTACTTCAGCAACCAAGGGATCAGGACTTATGGGATTCATGCTATTTGTTGGTGCTATGCATTTCATCATCTTAAGTGGTGCGACATTTATGAGTCAATATGGACCATTAGTTGTTGGTGGCTATGCTGCTTTATTAGCAGGATTTACATGGTCAATAATAGCTATAATGAAGACACTTGATGAACACCAGAAGGATGTACAAGAAGGAGCAAAAACATTAGCTCTCATATCTGGATCATTACTTATATTTGCTGGTGTTGTAAAAGCTATTGATGAGATGTTCCCATTTGAGGATCCTACAGAAGCATTGGTTCTTGTAAAAGTTGCAGTCATGACAGCATTAATGTTTGCTTTAGGTAAATTCTATGAGTTGTTAACAGGAAAATCTAAGATATCATTAAAAGAAAAGGAAGTTAGAGAAGCATCAATAATAATTGGCGAAATAAGTCTATCATTAGGAGTATTTAGCGGAGTAGTTTGGTTGATTGATCAAATGAAAATAGGATTTGATACGGTTGCTAAGGTTGGCCTTATGGAACTTATAATGGTTGGTACACTTAAATTAATGTCATTAGCAGCTAAAGGCATAGACAAAACAGATATGCTACTTGCTAATGGTATACTTATTCTTATGAGTCTCACTCTTGCAATATATGGCAGTTCATTATTCTATCTAAATAGTCTTTTCAATGAAATAAGTTTTGGAGAATTTTTTGCTAACATGGCTTTATTTGTTGCTTCTGTTGGAGCTTATGGGGCATTCTTCTGGGCAATTGGTTCACTTGTAGCAAATCCATTAATCGGTATTCCAGTTGCGGCAGGTGGAGCTACATTAATAGCTATGGGTGAAATACTGTTCATCTATGGTAGTTCTATTGCTTATGTTAATGACATCATGAAGAAACATGGAAATACTATAACAGATAGTATCAATAAATTGTCTTTGACTGTTACAAATAAAGATCCTAAGGCTGGTTCAATGCTCAAATTGTTTGAAGGAATATCTAAAATTGCTCCTATTGCTGTAGCAACCGCATTTAGTGTAATACCTATTAGAAGAACTATAAGAGGAATAACAGATACTGTCTCAATGATGGCAGAAGCAGTTAAGTCAATACAAAACATTGATCTAAAATCTGGAATAGATACAATATCTTCAAATATTGAAAACTTCATGAATATTCCAAATAAAGTCTCAATGCCATCAGATAGCGAAATTGCTAATGCTGTTGGTAATAATTGGATTGGAAAAGCAATTGGTAAAGTTGTTGGTGCAGGTAAGATGGAAATGAAACTTCTTTACTTAATGTCAATATCAAGAAAGATAGCATATATCACAGGAACAGTTGGAAAATCAATTTATGAAATAGCAAAACTTCAAATCCCAGCTGAATGGGATGAAAAAGGAAATATTGTTAGATATAGACAATTACGAGAAACTGATTTTGATTTAGCTGGTCAGCATGTTGGAACAATATTGACAACAATGGTTAAAGAACTTAATAAGGTTTATACTGAATTAGAAGGTTCTGGATTTAGTTTTGCAAATTCATTTGTATTAGGATTGATTGGTGAAGATCCATTATCTAGAATAATGAATTTGTCAATGAAGGTTAGTAAAGTAATAAGTTCTGTTGGTGAAGCTGTTGGAAATATTGCTCAACTACAAATACCTATTGAATGGAATGATCAAGGAAAACCAATATCATTTAGACAATTAAGGAAAAAAGATTTTACTGATGCAGGAACAAACATTACAACAGTACTCACAACAATGTTTACTACATTAGGAAAGATTGCCAGTGGTGAATTTTTGAATGATAATAATTCAGGTATATCAAAAGCAGAATGGGATAATTTACTTGCTGGAGATTCTAATGGATTATTTGGATTAGGTGCTACAAAATCAAAGATATCTCAAGTTATTGATTTGTCATTTAGAATTTCTGAATTAATTGGAAATGTTGGACAAGGCATCAAAGATATTGCAAAACTACAAATTCCTATAGATTGGGATGATAAGGGACACCCAACTGAATATAAAACATTAAATAGTAATGATTTTAATGATATGGGCAAAAGCGTAGGAAATATATTGACTGCAGTTATTTCTTCATTAGCTAACCTATATTATAAACCAATTGATGGAGAAGATGGCATAACAGTAGGCTCATTATTTGATGGTAATGATGGTGTATTTGGAATAGGAAAGAAAAATTCAAAAATAGGAACAGTTGTAGAAACATCATTCAAAGTATCTGAACTAATAGCAAATGTCGGTAAGGGAATAAAAGATATAGCAAAACTACAAGTTCCTAATGATTGGGATGATAAAGGACATCCAATTAGTTATGTTGATGTAACACCGGAAGATTTTAGAGCATCAGGAGAAGCTATTGGTTCTATCATTACAAGCATATTAGATTCATTAGTAAAATATGCTGGTGATGAAAGATTTACTGATGGTACAATGAAGACTGTATTAGAATCTATTATGCCAGTTAATGAACTTGTTTCAGGAATGGCTGATGGAATAATAAAGTTAGCAAATAATCAAATACCTTATAAATGGGATCCTAAGACAGGTAAGCCAATTGAATTCAGAGAAATGAAAGAGGATGATTACAAAAATGCTGCTATTAATGTTGCTGCAATTGCAATTGGTATCGGAAAAGCATTAGTAGATACATTTAGTAAAAATCCATATAAGCAATTCTTATTTACTGCTGATAATCAACCAACAGGTAATCTTAAGGAAGTTGTTGATTCTGTTAGTGGTATATCTAAGATTGTAAGTAATACTACCGATGCAATTGTAAAGATTGCTAATGCATTAGTTCCATCTCATTATGATCCTAAGACTGGTCAACCAGATAAATGGGAAAAACTTAATATGACTGAAATACAAACAGCTTTATCAACAACAATAAAACAAATAGTTACTTCAGTATCAACTACATTAATAGGTGTTGTAGAAAAGAACCCGCATTTGTTCAAAGAAGGTAAAGACTCATTATTTGGTCAAGCTGTTTCTTCAATATCTGGTATTACTAAAATAGTTGCAAATATTGTTGATTCTGTTGTAAAGATTGGAACAGCCCAAATACCTAAGAAAATAAATGATCAGGGCCAAGTCATAGAATATGAAAAGATAAATATCAAAACTGTTATTGACAATATTAAGAAAACAATTCCTGATATGATAACTTCTATAGGAAAAAGCTTAATATCATCATACGATACTTTACAAAAGCAACAAATTGATCAAAAATTACCAGGCATACTTCATGTAAATGATTCAATCAACAAAATCATCAAAAAATCTGCAAACACATTAAAAGAAATAGCAGAAATGAAGATTGCTAATGGCTATGACAAAGATGGAAATGCTAAAGGATATATTTCATTTAAAGAAGATCAAATAACACAAGCAAAATCAAAAGCAAGACACATAATATCAAGTCTATTGACAATATTTGATGAAGATACCGCAAAGAATGAAAAGGCAATAGCAATTGATGATGTCACATTAAAGAATCTTATAAATACATCTGCTCAAATACAGTCAGCAATTACTGAAATAACAACAACAATAAAGTCAGTCATCAATAGTTTCAAACCAATACTTGAAAATACAGATGTTATATCTCAGTTATTCAAATATAAACAACAATCAAAAGCAAATATTGAATCTACAATAGGACTATTTGCTGATATACATGATATTTTCATTTCATTTGTAAAACTACAAGATCTTATATCTGGACAATCAGCAGATCAAACAATTAAACAACTATATAATGAAAATGTTCGTAAGCAAAATGAAGAAAGCAATCAAATAATAGTCAATTCTTTACAAGATGTTGCTGATACTGTACAAGAAATAATTGATATATCTGCAGAAATAATTGATTCTTATACTGGGAAGATTGATTTGGCAAAGATTAATTACATTAAAGATAATAAAAAGGGAACCAATATCATAACTGACATATTAGAAAAATTCTATGATCCAATATTGACATTATTTAGAACATGGGAGGCAGATAATTCATTATTAAAGAATGTATTGATAGATATTAATACTGTTAATGCTACATTAAATACATTGTTGACTGGTATTAAGTTATCGGTCAATAAAAATACAATTGACTCTATAAATAATTTTAAAGCAGCAATTGACCAAATAGTGGTAACAATGGAAAATTCTAAGAAAATAGAACCAACCATTATATCTGCATTACAACAAAACTTAACAAATTTAGCAAAGGTATTTGACATAGATATAGAGACATCATGGGGCAAGACAAATCTAGATATTGTTAGTGAATCATTAGGAAAATATATTGATACTGTAATTAGATTCAATCCAATGGCATTGATGAATGCATCTACATTGAGAATATCAATTGAACAAATATACAGTTCAATGTCTAGTCAAAAGAGCACTAATACATTCAAAGCAAATACTGATCTATTAGCAAAATATGTAAAGACTATAAATAGTATAGATCTTCGAAGAACAAATGCTTTAACTCAATTAGTAAGAGAATTGAATGAACTTGCTAAGAAGATGGGTAACTTAGATAATTTGACAGATGCATTAGCTAATAGATTAAGTTATGTATTGAATGAACTTGCAAATAGACTTGAAGAATCTAAAGAAACAATTAATAAGGCAGATGAAATCCAAATCCGTCGTCATAGCAAGATTACAGAAGCTATCAAGAATGTTCAAACACTTATACAGCAACCATTGAATATTGTGGTCAAATCACAAGCACCTGATGATACACCAAACCCTGATAATGGAGATGAAGGAGGAGATACAGGAGGAAGCACACCAGGTAATCCAATTAAGGTAGTTCCTCCAAATAACCCAAACGGACAAGGTGGAACAACCCCTGATAGCGCGAAACAAGCACAAGATGCAAATAAGTACAATATTAAAAATAAAGCAAATGGCCAGGGCAAACACTAAAATATAAATATAAGAAGATAATATAATAAAATATGTTTACATTACCCGGAAGACAAGATCTTTTTGAATTGAAGTTACCAGATAATTTCATAGCACCAGAATTGAATGAAAAGTATAGTAAGATCATTAGTAAGAACAAAAGTTATCTATATAGACCTATTGATTTTCTTAATGAGACCATTCAATCAGTGCAAATATTAGGGTTTAATGAAGGAACAGTACAACAGCAACAGACTGGTACTGGAGAGCCTATTAGAAAAGAATGGAGAAAGAAGCCAAATCAATTCATGCATACATCTTCAGAATACACATATAGAGCAGAAAAGAACCCTATAGCTTTAATTGACAAGACATTGAACATCATATTCAGGCATACACTTGGGTATGTGAACTATTTCTTGATGTTTGAAAACTTCTTCTATCAATATTCAAGAGATACAGAATATAAAGAAATGCCTGATCAGATATCTATAAATATATTCAACAATATTGGAGAAATATACTCAAAAATAATTGTATATGATCCTGTAATAAATGGTATAGATATGCTAGATCTTAACTATAATGTTCCATTAGCACAATCACAAACATTCAAAGTAGAAATAAAATATTCAAATCTAGATTTTGTATTTATAGACACAGAAAAAGAAGAAGACTAGCTTCTTCTTTTCTGTTGTATATATGTCTATCTACTTAATGCATCGAATTCTTCATAAGTCTCAAATCTGTCATGAATGGGAATTGGCAATTTAGCTACTCCTCCTGTCTTGTACATTCTTGAATCTGATGTATAAAGGAAATTACCACCAAAGACTTGCATCCTATTTGAAGGCTTGATCAACGGTTCAGCATAAGAATGATCTTCTCCCCAAAGACTTCTATTAATTAAAATAAACTGTTTGGCTGGATCCTTATGATGTTCTTTACACCATTCAATTGCTTCAGAATGCGAGCAATCCATAAACAATTCTGCATTACTTACTCTTGCCGAAAGACCATTGTTTGTACAATCTGGGAAATCAGCTGGCCGAAATACATTAATAAAAAGAACTTTCATAATCTTAATATTTTAATTACAATATCAATATAGTAACATATTAAGATTATTTCAATTAAATATTAAGAAAAAACTTAAAATAATTTAATGCTTGATATCTGAACTACCAAATCCACCATCTCCTCTTTCCGATTCACTCATTATTTTATTATATTCATTCTCATCAATTTCTTCATATTGAGTATGGAAAACTGGAATAAGCATCATTTGAACTAATTTATCTCCACAATATATATAGTTTTCTCCTTGTGTGATTAAATCTTTTGTATAAGCCATTGATAAATGAACAAATCCAGAATAATCTTCATCCACCAAGCAGCTACGTACATCAAATCCAGCATTTCCCTTTCCTGATTTGTTTACATAAAGACCAGCAATACCAATACCAAGCAATCTCAAATCATTTACTGTTGCTGAACTATTAGGAGCTACATGATCACTAAGAACAGTATCTAAAGCAATCTTAATTCCTGAATTGATAAACAAAGTATCATTAAGATCCATTTTCAATCCTACTACTTTTTTCTTTTCATCATAAAGAACATGCTGTTTAATAAAATAATCAATATTGTCTTCTAGTTTATCAAGTGCTTCAATTACTGGATTATAGAATGCTAAATAAAGATGAACAAGATTAGTTACTTGAGATTGATCTATATGTGTATCTTCAATTGCCTTATAAATAACATCATATATTTCATTAATTTCATCTGTTGTTTTCTTATAAGACTTTTCAAACGCTTTCAATGCTCTTTCTTTTTGCTCTTCTGTCTTGATATTTGGGATATAATAGTCAGAACCTGCTGACACATAAGTATTTGTTGGTTTAATACCAAATGAATTGTAGATTTTCATACGTTAATATCTATTAAAATATATTTATCTTTATTTATCTTTATATATAAATATAGTTAAATAGAAAACTGAATTTTATTTTTAATTATATATAATTTTATTATTTTTACATTTAATATATGGGAAAATTCAAAGATGGTTCTTATCATGGTGGTATACCGGGAGGTGCAAATAATTCCTATGTTTTGTTAGGAGGAGGAGGTTATAAAAAAGAAAGTTTACTAAATGTAAATAGTGCCAATAGTGCTAATACTGCTAATCAAGCATTGTTTGCTATTAATGCTGATAATGCGGATAAGTTAGATGGATTTCACGCCAATACTTTATTACAAACATCTTATATTGGCGTGTCAGGTAATAATATTTATTCATATGTTCAAATTGGCAATGGGGCAGGAAGGAGTAGTAATATAACTGTACCTTATGCTACTGATGCTGATACAGTAGATGGATTTCATGCCAATACTTTATTACAAACATCTTATATTGGTGTGTCAGGCAATAATGTTTATTCATATATTCAAATTGGTAATAAGACAATAAAAAGTTCTAATATAACTGTACCTTATGCTGGTAATGCAAATAGCGCTAATTATGCTACTAATGCTGATAATGCTGATAAGTTAGATGGATTTCATGCCAGTAATTTATTACAAACATCTTATATTGGTGTATCAGGTAATAGTATTTATTCATATGTTAAAATTGGTAATGGAGCAGGAATAAAAAGTTCTAATGTAACTGTACCTTATGCTACTGATGCAAATAATGCTAATCATGCTACTAATGCTGATAATGCTGATAAGTTAGATGGATTTCATGCCAGTAATTTATTACAAACATCTTATATTGGGATATCAGGCAATAGTGTTTATTCATATATTCAAATTGGTAATTATACAATAAAAAGTTCTAATGTAACTGTACCTTATGCTATTAATGCAAATAATGCTAATAGTGCTAATCATGCAAATAGTGCAAATAGTGCAAACACTGCTACTACTGCAAGTAAAGCTACAAATATAGCTGGTGGTGATGCAAATAAGATAGCTTACCAATCAGCCCCTAATATAACTAAATTTATTGATGCGCCATCTTCTAATACATATCTTAAATATGATGGAAGTAAATTTGTTTGGGATACAGTTACAGATGCCAATACTGATGAAAAGGTCATTCAATATGAAAGAACAGGAAATAAATCAACATATCAATTATTATTTACATATTCAGAATCTCCAAATAATACTGCTAATTATGTTGGTAGAAATTCAGGTATTACAGTTAATCCAGCAACTGCTACAGCATATGCTACTTATTTTCAAGGCTGGCTAAAAGGAACAGCAGATAATGTAACCAATGTTATTGTAACTAATAGTTATTCATTAAATACCAATTATCCAATAGTGTGGTCTAATGAAGCAAACACTAATAATGCACAAAGTAATCAATTATATAAAACGCATAGTTATTTGACATGGAATCCTAATATTAAAAAATTACAAATAAATGGTAATGGAGATATATTAGGTATTAAGTCTGTAGATACAAATAAACCTTATGCATGTATTAATTATTCATCAAATAATAATAAGAATTGGTCTGTAGGTACGGATGATTTAGATCAATTTTATTTCTATACTGCTACTGGAGCTAAAAAAATAGCATATTTTACAAATAACGGTTCATTAAATATATTTCCAACAGCTCAAGCAAATAATTATAATCAAGGAATCCGTTTACATATGATTAATAATTGGGCAACAATACTTTTATGTGGTAATGATAATATAGGCAATATTGGAACTTCGACAACAAGTTGGTTTATTGGAAATAATAATGGTAATTTATTTATAACAAAAAATGGTTCTAATAATGGAGATGCTTTTATTAGTAATATATCTAATCATTGGAGTATAAAAGGAAATGTATATCCTGCAGTAAATGATGCTTATACATTAGGAACGTCAGCTAATAGATGGTCATTTTCTTATTATAGTACTGGAATATTAGTTGGCAGTACCGGATTTAATGTTACTGGAAATGCTACTACTGGAGAAATTACTACAAATGGTGCTGTACAGGGAACATATATTGGAACTGGTAGAATTGAACTATCATATGTAACTCCATATATTGATTTTCTATATAATAATGTAAATAAAGGTAATTATTCTGCAAGATTAATAAATGATTCTGCTGGAAGAATTACATTTACTGGTGTTACAGGAAATTCCATTGGAACACTTATATATAATAATAGAACTATACGCCCAAGACTTGTCTCTGATAATGTCTTATATTCAAGTAGTCATATTGAAGGAGCTACTTCAGTATTAATAAATATTCCTCAAGGTCTTAACACCAATGCCTTAGGAGGACAATACGGATTTCATTTGTATTCCTACAATTCAAAATATGCCAAGTTTTATATTCAGCAACTTGGTACAAAAACAACTGTAAATGTATTAGATGATGATAATAATATTGTTACTCCAGGCACAAATGGAGCTATAGGTATTGCAACACTTGAATTAGGAAATAATATATCATTTGTTGATAGAACAAACACAACTGATGGTGGTGCACATAATGCAAGAGGTAATATAAGATTATATAGTACAAATAATCATTATACAAATATATATTCTCAAGCAACAACTGCTGATAAAAACTTTTATTTACCTAATTTTAGTGCTAATGGAGATATGTATGCTATACATGGTCCAAATAATAATATTATAGGAGCAACAAACAGACCAATATATGTAGCTGAAAATGGACGAGCTACTCAAATATCTTATATAATTAATTCTACAATAAATAATAGTGCTAGTGCAAATAGAATAGCTTTCTATAGTGCGGTTAATGCAATCAGTCCTGGGACAGGTATATTTACAAATGGATCAACAATCAATATAAATGGTACTGCGGTTCCAGCTCAAAGTGGAAAATTTCAAGTACAAGGATTAAGTGTATTTCAAAATATAACTGCCCAAACTAATGATGCTTATACAATTGGACTTACTAATTTTAGATTTAAATCTGGATTTTTTACAACATCATTATTAGTTGGTGCCACAAATTATACAGCAACAAATAGTGCAGCAAAAGGAACATTCATCAATATTGGATCAATAGAATTATCTCATGATACTCCATATATAGATTTTCACTATGCATATACTGGTCTAGATTTTTCTGCAAGAATTATTAATAACTATAAAGGTAGACTTACAATTACAGGAGCAACAAATACTAATCATGACGATTATGAATATGCTTCAAGAACTATCAAACCAAGACTTTATATAGATGGAACAACATTTTCTCCTAATACTTTTGAAACTTCTTCATGGTTTTTAAGTAATATGGGAACTGTTAATACAAGTGGATTTGTTGTTTATGGAAAGAATAATCAATATGGTAAAATGACCATTAGTGTATTAGGTACTGCATCAACAGCATCTAAGAAGGGAACAGTAGGAGAAGGATTATTAGAATTAGGAAATAATATTGTAAATGTTGAAACAGCAAATGTATCTAATGATAATACACCTGTACAAAATGGTTTTAATAATGCTCGAGGTGTATTAAGATTATATGGTACAACAGCTAACTATACAAATGTAATTCAGTATAATGTTGGATATAATAAGACATTCTATTTACCAAGTTTTAATGCAGACATGTATGCTGTTCATGCAGGAAATAATAATGCTCTTGGTAATGCTTTTACTCCAATATATTTAAGTCCTTATGGAAGAGTTGCGCAATGTACAGCATATGCAGGAGGTACTAATGTAACATTAAATGGAGCAGCTAAAAGTGGTACAACAATAATTGCATATGCTCCTATAGTATCCGGTACAGTAGGCCAAATTCTAAAAAGTGAAGGACCAAATAAAGCCCCAACTTGGATAACACCAACAGATAATAACACATGGCGTAATATTACAGTTAATGGCACAGCATGGAAAGGAACTGCAACTGATACCGGAGCAATGAATGTAAAAAATGGCACCAGTATAACTGTATCTTCATCTAATAATGATCTTACTATATCACATAACACGTTGTTTAGTGGTACAAAAGCATCTGGTTTTTATAAAATATCATATGATACTCAAGGACATATTATGGGAAGTACTAATGTTACTGCTAGCGATATAACAGGATTATCTCCTTATGGGGCAGAAAAGGGAATAACATTAGCATCAAATAAATTTGGACATACTAATAATATAACAGCCGGTACTGCTGCGGGTAGTGCTACTGCGACGTTATCATTTGGCGGAACATTTACTATACCAACTATAACATATGATGCAAATGGTCATATAACCAGTTGGAGTACAAGAACAATGACAATGCCATCTGATTCTAATACCGACACTAAAGTAATACAAACATCAACAACATATAACTATGCAATGCCTATATTAGTCAGAAAAACCGCAAATGGAACATCTGGTACGGCTGATACTACATATTATAATACTAATGTTAAAATTAATCCAGCAACTGCTACAGCATATGCTACTTGTTTCCAAGGTGCATTAAAAGGTAATGCCGATACAGCAACTAAACTTGGAACAGCTAATAAAGGATCTGCTACTAAAGGAATATATCTAGCAGCCGGTGTACCTACAGAAATGACGTATGAATTAAAATCAGGAGTAGCTACAGGTACTGCAACATATTTAACATATTATAAGACTCTTAATTCTATAGAGAAAATACCATCACTTTGGATGGATGAGACAATATTAAATGGAACATTCAAGGGTGATTTAACTGGTACTTCTACATTTGCAAAATATCTTATTTACGGAAATGGATATGATGGTGGTGCTGGTGTTACTAATCCATATCATTTAATGGCTGAAGCAAAAATAGAAAATAATACAAGTACTAGAAATATTACTGCAACATTTTTAGTATCGGGTTATTATGAAAGGGCTAGAGGAATATTATATGTACAAGCTAGAGTTGAATCTGGTGCTAGTACTATTAACACTTCTACCACACATGCTAAATGGATTGTAAAAGATTTACATTTAACTCCTGACGATTTTATATTAACAACGAAAGTTACTGCAAATAGTTTGATATGTAAATTATATTATAAAGTTCCTGCAAAATGGTATCACGCAAGAATTCGATTATTAGACAGTGGTTCTTGGGCAGCTCATAGTGATAATTGGAATTTATTTACAAGTAGTAGTAATACTGTAGATAATACTTATATATTTACTACTATTCCTGCTGATGAAACACAATTTGTTAGTGAGGATGTTACAACATCATTAAATGCTACAAATGCTACTAATGTTATAGTAAACCATAATATTACTTCAAATACTAATTATCCTATAGTATGGGCAAATACAAGAACCCAAACAACTTCAACAGCAAATCAATTATATAAATCATTTGATTATTTTACATGGAATCCGGGTTCTAAAACACTTGCTGTAGTTGGTATTACTAATACAAATTATCTTGGTGTTTCTTACACAAATCTTGGAACTACAAATGAAGGTCTATTGACATTTACACCTAATAAAGTAGCAATTAATTTCAGACCCGGTAATGCAAACTATAATTCAAAAATTGAATATATGACTAATGGTAATGAAGCATTGGTTTTTGCTAATAAGAATGCTATTACAAGTTTCATATTTAAATGCGGTAATGATTTAACAGATAGTAGTAACTGGTATAGTTCTGCAATTGAAGTACCAACAGTACAAATGAAAAAACAATCACTTTATGTTAATACTGCTATAGATACAGGAACAACACCATCATATAATCTATATGTAACTGGTACATCTCATGTTGAAGGAACTTCATATGCATTAAGTGTCGGAGATAATCATACGGTTGTTTATCCAAATGCCCATTATTTTAAAGGACCAAATAGTGGTAGTGGTGCAATTGCTATTAAACTTCCAATTACTGGATATAAACAAGCAACAATGATGAAGTTTACTGTTGAAATATATAATTATGTCACCTCAAGATCTTCAACATATCATATTAATGGATATGTATATACTGATGGTCTATGGAAAAATACTAGTGTATATTCACTAAGAGATGACTTGAATGATTATGGAAATTTAACAGTTAGATTTGGTCATGATAGTGGAGGTACAAGAAATATTGTCTGGATTGGAGAAACTAATACTGCATGGTCTTATGTAAGAGTTTGGCTAAAAGATATTCATGTTGGACATGGTGGAGATGATTATGATAAATGGAATAATGGATGGGAAATTGGTCTTGAAACAACATTAAGTGGAACCGTAGAAATAACAAAAGAAAATCCTGCTGTTAATTATAATGCTGCTAATGCAACCAATGCTACAAAACTAAGTTTATATGAAGATCGATACTCAACAACAGATATTAATAAGACAACATTAGGAGATGGAAGTATAATATCATTTAAAGTAACTAGTTCTACAACTTCTAATAAGCCATTGTCTGATGGTCATATATTACATTTTAACTGGGATAATAATGCTGGATGGGATGCTCAGCTTTTCTTACCAACATCTGCAAATGCATCTGGTAGAATGATGCAAATAAGAGGTCAAAGCAGTGGAACATGGGGAGTATGGAAAACTGTATTTGATAACTATAATTCTATTACACCAGCAATAAATAATACTTATAATATTGGATCATCTACATTAAAATGGAAGAATGTCTATGCTTATACTGGAATATTTGGAGGTAATGCTACTCAATGGCCAATTCAAATAACACGTGCATATAATGATTCTGTTAATTTTAGAATAGGTTCAGCGGCAACTTCTGGTAATGAATCATTAGATATGCGTATTAGTAATAATACCTCTGGAGGTGGTGATGAAGTATATATTGATTTAGTAAATGCAGGACAAGGAGTTTCAATTAATCCAAAACTTGGTGTAGGAATACGTGTACCAGCAGAAACATTAGATGTAAATGGCAATAGCTATATAAGAGGAGCATTATATTTAGATACTCAATATCATAAAACATCGTATGGTATACATTTCTATAATAGAGCATATAACACATGGATTGAATATATGTCTAATAAAGATAAGTCTCCTGGTGGTGCGGCACATCCAGCTGGAACAGTTGTAACATCATGGGCTATGAGAAGTATTATAGAAAATGCTGCTGGTTATGGATGGATATGGGAAAGCTCTGCTAATGCTGCTGGTTCAGCTATCTCAAATATGATGGAGTTAAGCTCTAATACTGGTAATCTATGGGTTAAGGGAAGCATTACAGCCCCATCATTCTTAGGTACTGCTACAACTGCAACTAAACTTGGAACAGCTTCTGTTGGTAATAGTGTACAGCCTATATATTTATCCAGTGGAGTGCCAACAGTGACTAAATTATATTCAGTAGTATATAATTCTACTGCAGCTGCAGATGATTATTATAAGATTGCAGATATTAACTTAACAGGAACTAATTATAGATGGATAAAATTACATGTATCATGTGGAAGACAATCAACTATATCAGGAATATTATATGTACAATGTAATAGTAGTTCTAATCAATATGCTGCGTCTGCTATAAAATTCCATGCGCTTTCAAGTGGATTACCATTAGATAATTTTAAACTATTATACTTTAATGGATCTGATTCTGTGACATTTGAAGTATGGGCAAAATTAACCGGCCGATATAATTCATTAGCATTTAAGTTTATTGATGGAGGCTCATGGGGTGGTAATGGATATAATTATTTTAATCTATATTCATCTACTTCTGCAGGTGCTACTGCATTACCAACAACAACTACAATTGGTTCTAATACAGTTAACTTAACGGGAACATTAAATTGTACTTTAGATGCTTTAGCTTCATCTGCTACAAGTGCTACTAATGCAGTTAATGCAACAAATGCAACAAATGCTACAAATGCTACAAATATATCAGGAGGTGCTAAGAATCAATTATTATATCAAACAGGCGCAGGTGCAACAGGCTTTATAACAGCACCAGCCAAAAATGATGCAAATAGTTCATATATGCTATCATATACAGCTGGAACATTTGCTTGGATCCCGCCTAAAGTAAAACAATGGCAAACAACAGGAAACTATAATTATCCAATGTTGTTCAAGTATACAACTGCAACTGCAACAATTACTGATGAAACTCGTTTTTGTTCTAGTATTAAAGCAAATCCATCAACAGGTACAATTACTGCAAATTATTTTAATGGACTGGCATCTGAAGCAGATCAAATATATATTATAACGGCTTCATCAAGTACCCAATATTATTTATTAGGTAGCACAAGTCAAGGTTCAAGTTCAGGTACAATTCTATCTATTTATGCTGGTGCACCATATTTTAAGGGTAATGATGTATATTCAGCATCAGATAAGAAATTGAAGAAAAACATAAAACCAATATCTGATGAATTCATAAATAATATATTTAGTTCTTATTCTAACATTGTAAAAGAATTTGACTGGATTTCTTCTAATAAGCATGCTACAGGTTTTATTGCTCAAGAACTATCATATGTTATACCTGAAGCAGTAGACTATAGTTATGAAAGTTATACATATTCAGTTAACTATAATTCAGCATTATCTAAATTAGTAGGTGCATTAATTGAAAAGGTAAAAGAACAAGATAAGAAAATTAGTTATTTAGAAACATTAATATATGGCAATAACAGATAAATATTTAACCGGTAGTGATATTGGTAGAATAATGACAAATTATACTGGAGTTTCAAATAAAGTATTTAAAGTTTCTGCAGATTCTAACAGATATATACCAAGAAAATATTTTGAAGCTAATGAAGCTGATTTTACTGGAATAAATGAAGTTCATTTTTTTGTTTGCCATCATACTGGTGATCCACTAAGTACTAGTGATTTTTATGATAGTAGCAAGAATATATTAATAAAAGATGGAGAATTATATTCTTGGCGAGATACCGCATTCCAGACACAAGGTTTTATTGATGCTGATATCTATATAGATAATACAGGAGGATTATCAATTGATGACTCTAGTTCAGGAGCTGATAGGTTTGGTAATATTTTTGAGGCTGGTGGTTTGTATTTATATCCATTTAATCGAGAGCCATTAAATACAAATAGTACAGATTATTATGAAATGAATCCAAAGAATGGGCTCTTCTATTCACAAGGACAATTTTCATTAGGTCCATATTATAGAGGAGCTATAACTCTACGGTATCATGGTAATATGTCAAACTCTTCTGCTACAGATATACCTATAATAAAGATGACTTATACATCTAATAATAGTAATTCAACAATGTATTATAATTACGGGGGGGCGGTTATTTAAATTATAATATAGTAATCCCCGTTTATCATAATGGTAGTTGTATATTTCAACATACTGTTGATTTAACATCTACACGTGTTGGTGGATCACAATCAAATATTTCTTGGTTAACAGCATCATCAAATATGTCTTCAGCAACTTTACTAAGTTTTTATTATGGAGAAAGTGGAATATTATTACCTAAGTCTACTAGACCTGCAAATAATTCAATTGAAACAATAACATTAAGTGGAAGAGGATTTAGCAGATCATACCAAGTTCAATGGTGTAATATAAATAATTTATATGTATGTAAGATTGGAATTCAATTTCTAAGATCAACTAATGCAACAAATAGATATCAAGGTTATTTAATTAATAATTTTAAATGGGCTATAGGAGTTCAATGGGGTTGGATCATAACTGCAACATCTAGATCAGAAGCAGTATCTCAATATCAAGACTTATTGACAACACACGGATATGAATTTATTCCTTATACATTTGTTAATTTTGATCATATTAAACCTGATGGATCAACATTTGCATTTAATGAAGGATACATGACATATATTTATGTTGTATTTCCATATTTACCGTTTTTTAATGCCGAAAATCATCAATGGATTATTTTAACTATGCATAAAATAAATTACAATACTTTTAGTAACAAGTATTCTCCTCTTGGGGATGTTACTGCTATTAATTATAATACACCTGCTACATATATAACATATAGAGCATCTGGTCAAGGTGGTCCTATATTAGTGGAATATACATCTGGAACTAGTGGAAGTATATCGGGTACAACTAGATATACTTTTACTGGAACATTAACACCTGCTGGTACACCTACATTAGGCTCTGCTGATACTTTATTAGTTGACGTATCTCCTGCTAATATAACTTTAGCAGATACAAAACTTTCTAATGCTGATGGAGATCTAATTATTGGAGAAGGATATTTTACTGTAACAATCGGTGGTTAAAATTATAGCTTATAGTTTATAATTATAATAAAATATAATAAAAAAGAGGAGTAGTTAACTACTCCTCTTTTGTTACAAATATCTCATAAATTGCCTCTAAGAAATCTGGTGCTTTGATTTTCTGCCCATTAATTTCTACATCATTTGAAGAATTAGTCTCAAGAATCTCAGAATATTCATCAATATTAAATGCATATTCTTTTACTTCATGAGTTTCAGCGGCAAGCTTATTGATATAGTCAACTGTCATAGCATTATATTCTGCTGTCAAGTTGTTTAATTCTGTGTTTTCTTCTTCAGTACGATCTTGTTTTCTTTGAAGTTCATTAAATCGTTCTGAAATAATTCCCTTTGTAAATTCTTGAACATCATTATCAAATTCCTTATGTACCTTTCCGTATTCAATACGCATGCTCATAAGTTTGATCTTTAGATCTTTACTAAGTTGTGAATTACCATCTTTGAATTGTATTTGACTTACAAAATTATGTCTTAATACAATATCATTTGTTGTCATTTTCATATTTTTTAAGCTTAAAATATATTTTTATATGATTTCCAAATCATCCTTTTTTTCTTGAGGAGTCTTACCTCCCTGATTTTGCATATTTTGTTCATCCTCAATATGGAATGTCATTGTCTTGTATTTGTCAGGATATATGTAAGCAAGCATCTTTGTATTTAGTCTTGACATTTCATTGAACCCTTCATCATTAGATGAATGATTATGAAGAATTGCTTCTAAGTCTACCATTGCTCTTCCATACATTGCCTTCATTACATTCAAATCTCCCTTGAAACGTTCAAACAATTCTGCAATTGCTGTAATAGTACCAAGCCGTGTATCAACCATATTAGTACGAATGATAGATCCTCCAGCAGCCCTGTAATTGATTTCTGTATTTGGCATTATTACTATTTTCTTAGCATTGCTTATCCATATAGGTATTGTTCGTACATCTTCAAATGTTCTTACTGTAGAATATGGATAAGACTCAACCATTTCTCTGGTATATATCTTTGACCATACATTGAACTTTATGAGATTGTCTTTGAACAATGCTATCTCTGCTAATGAAGGATTGTTTTCTATTACTATTTTCTGTGGTGCTGTATTATTGATTTGCTGTCCATTAGGTTGATTGAACAGTATACCAAATTCAACGATGTCTGCATTCTCTTCTTTTATAGTATGATAAGCTCTAAGGATGAAGTCAGTATGAAGATAGTAGTCATCAGCATCAAGGAACATAAAATAGTTACCTGTTGCATTATCAATACCAAACTTTCTTGCTCCACCGCATCCAAGATTCTCATCAGGTTCCACAAGTTTGAAGTCTATCTTAGGATTTCCAACCTTATTGACAAAATCCTGTACTAGTTTATGAGTATTGTCTGGAGTCTTGTCATTTACTAATACATATTCAACTTCAAAATCATCACCAACTATTTGCTGGTTTACACTATTTATAGCATCAATAACAAATTTCTCTGCATTGTAGTATGTTGTAATTACACTTATTCTATCCATAGTCATTATCTCCTCTTTATTTGTTCAGAATAAGAACAGTATTATTACTTAATCGCTCTAATACATAGAATTTCTTGTTCTTTGATGTATTTGTTGATGGGACTGCTATTCCTTGTAGTTCTTTAAGTTTTCCAGTATAAGCTTCACAGAACTCTCCTGGCTTGCATTCCCCATTGTCTCTTACAATTGTCTTTCCAATAAGGTTGACTCGTATCCATTCTTGACGATTAGCTCTTTGAACATATTTACGATTCTTATCAAGGAACTTGTTCTCAATACGAATGAAATGTTCCCATGGATAAGTCTTGATATAGTTCAATTCTAATAGTTGATCATATTGTTTTGCGCCAACTGCTAATCGTTCTTTTTGAAGATATAAGTCTCCGTATTCATTACAAAGATAAGAGTATTTCCATTCATCTGGATTGTCTGATGTATCCTGAGCACAAACAGTAGTCACTCCAATAATAAAGTCATCTCCAGTAGCTAACTTTATCTTATTGGGATCTCTTTTGTCAAATGTAACAAATCTTCCCAATTTGTTTTGTTGTTCTGGAACTTCATACCATTCATACATTTCAGCATACCCAAATCCTTGTATATTATCATCTCTCATAATTGTTAGTCTTCCATAAATTTATTACGAAAATCAACATAGTATTGATGATAATACTCATTTGATTTCATTCCTGTTTTTCTGTTATAAAGTTTGAGATCTTTGTTTAATGACTTAAGTTCTTGCTTAGTATTCACAAACTTTACTGGTAAGCCCGCAACATAAGCTCTCATAAACAAATTAACAGTAAAAGCGTCTGGATCATTCATATATTCAACTTTCATTACTGGGTTGATTAATGCGTTTTCCATAGCTATTTCTTTACCTTCTTCTGCAGTAATAATCAAATCCCCAGGATTTTGACGTGCTATGCCATATAATATGACAAATTTATGACGGTTAATACTTGGGTCAAATACCTTATACTTCAAAGCAACAACAGTTGTAGCACATTCAACTCCATACTTTATATAAGGACGCCCGTTAATAATCACTTCTTTAGACCTTGTTCTGTCTTCATCAATATTAGAAAAACAATATGTTTCTAATAGTTCTTTACTTAACCAGTCTAACATAATGATATTTCAGTAATTCGCTGCTATATATATTTATTATATGTAATATTAACTATATGTAATATTAACTATATGTAATATTAACTATATGTCTTAATTTCTCTTAATATATATTTAATATAGACAATGTTTTTAAATAATTTTATAAAATAAATGAAAAAATTTTAAAATAAAAATTAAGAATTATACATTCATGAACATAAGAGAAATATTCATCAGAACCACACTTAAATGTCCTCTGTGTGCATCAAATCAAGTTTTAATATAATTATATATCCTTGAAATGAATACATACAGAGGACATTCTGTGTGTTTTAATATATATAAAATTATTCAGGATCTATTGAATTTTCAGGATCTACTGGATCTGGTGTAGGATCATCAATTGGCTCTACTGGATCATTAGGATCTTGAGTATTAGAATCATCAATTGAATCTGGCGTAGGATCATCAATTGGATCTGGTGTAATATCATCCATTGGATCTGTTGGTTCTATTAATTCATAATGTATTAATTCAGGTTGAGGAATATCTGATTCTGATTCATAGATGTCATGTTCATTTACATATAGCATAAATGATTCATTAGCACTGTTATGTTGAATTCGATATATAAAAGTATCATTTTCATTCCAACTACTTATTGCAACTATTATACCTTCATAATATTTATGATTATTATAGAACCATACCTTATCATTTTCACTATATTTAGATGTTATCTGCATAATTTATATATATTATTTATTTTTTAATATTTTTATGTTTATTCTTATTTTTTTAATAAGTTAATTAAATCAATTCCGTAAGTTACAGATAGATTGATAGAAGGAGCAAATCTCTTCTCTTGCAAATCATATCCATAACCTACAGAAGGTCCTATCACTAATGAAGTCAGACGTCTTCGTGGCTCTGGAATAGTAATGCCTTGTATCTTGTTGAATTGGATATAAGGATTATTTGATTTTACAAATACTTGATTTTTCTCAATAGCAATTGTATAATCCATGAAGACCTTATCATTATTGATATTCAGACCCAAAATAGAATCTTGAAGAAAGACATTCCCATTCAATGCTCTAAACTGATTGTCAAACGAGAACTCTTTGGTAAGAATTGGGTATCTTACTAAAGTGTCTTTTTCAATGATCCAAGCAGTATCTTTCTTTCCATTATCTACAGTTTGATTGATATATACAACAGATGATGGATGCTTTATCTCCTTCATGTCTTTTATAACATTATACAAACTGTCATTAGCAATCTTCAATGTGTTGAGATCACCTTCTAATAATGTCTTAGAAACATATAGCTCATTAGCCTTAGTCTTGTGATATTTGATAGAATCAGTAAGAGCAACGATATTGTTATTATTCTTTCTAACATTGTTTGAGCATTGTCTGATTGCAAACAAATTAGAAATCAATAATAAGAAACTAACTAATCCAAGTATGAACATATACTTGTAAGACTTCCAGCTATTCATAATCTAAATCATCTATATATTTTTTATCCTAATGACTGAATCTGCATTTGTATTTCATCTATATTAGTATTCCGTATGATGTTGTTGTATGTTCTTGACAGTTCAACTTCATAATGTGGATTACTTGCATATCTTGCACCAGAACCAGTAGTATATCTTTTCATAAGATGATGTTCCGTTCTTCCCTTTACAAGATAGCTTTTCTTAAGCAGTTTGCAATAGTCATTGATTGCTTCTTGATATGATGAATATCTTCTGACAGCTACACCAAAAAGAGATCTACGTGATGATTCTCTTCCTGCTCCTGCTGTACCAAAGATTGTCTCTAGTTGAGTTTGAGCTAACATAAAAGATAGATCAATACCATATTCTAAAGAATGATTGACAAATTCACGAGGAAGACTTTGATGGAATCTTGGAGTTATTTTCCTCATATATTTGTCAACTTCATCAATCAAGATTTCTTTGATACTGTCTTGTCTGGTCTTCAATATTGACTTATATATAGAATCTTTCTTCAAACTATCTTTAGCAAAAAGAATTGAATCTATCTTTCCAAACTTGGCAGTATCATATTTATCATAACACATTGTTACCTGTTTGTTGTCAATTCCATTTGTATATATTTTAGCTTTATTCACATTTGTCATTGATAACACAGGTAATGAAATCAATAATGCGCATAATAAAACTCTCTTAAATTTCATTTTTCTACTCATATTATTGTATTTGATATTTTTATTTTTCATGCATATAATTATTGGACATCTTCTCGGTCAACATATGCATTTAGTCTTCAAAAAATCATACCCAATTTTTCTGCCTCAAAAATTGATTTTTATTCGACTTTCTTATACGTATTAAAATTTCCTTCCAGTGAAAAATTAAAATACGATAAAGGGTATCTGATATAATATAAATAATTTTATAGAATATCAATCACTTCTCACTAGAAGTATAATACCCCTTTCATATCGTTGCTTTTATTTTATTATTTATTTTGATTATTTGTTATTTTATCCTAATAAATCATCTGAAGAATCTCCTCTTGAACTGTCATCTTCATCATCTGATTCTTCTTTGTTTGATTTCTTGTCCTCTTCTTTCTTGTCATCATCTTTCTTTTCATCCTTCTTTTCAGATTTTTTCAATGACCAGATTGCAGGATCATTTGTTTTCTCTGCGCCAAGGAATTCAAGAACAGATTCAATAAGCTTCTTTACTTCATCAGGTAATTGGAACATTGAGTCTTTTACAAAGTCCTGTACCCATATGCCTTCTTCTGAATCATCAAAGATATTCAACAATGATCTTACAGATTCGGATGATTTGTTATGAGGACGTTTTCTTGTATATTTCCATCTTAAAGCAATAGACTCATCGCCATCTTTAGATTTTACACCAGCAAAATAGTATTCTCTTGGAAGTTCCATTTCTTGAGTTACCAAAAGTTCTAGTTGTTGTGCTGCTTTTACTTTGTCTTTAGCTTTTATCAATTCACTAATCTTTTCCTTTGTGATGTCTTTAAGTTCTTCATCATCATCCGATTCTGTAATGAATGCAAACATTTCAACTTCTTCAGCATCTATTGTACGCATTTCACTACATGGAAGATTAGCTGGTTCAGGTTCTACTCCTGGCTTTGCTCCCTTTATGTCATTGGGAGAATAATATACAACAAAATATTGACCAATTGGAATAAGCTTTTGAACACTTAAACCACTTTGTCTAATCAATGAATCAATACTTACATTTCTCATTGATGTCATATCATACAAGATCTTGTTCACTTCTTCTTTTGACACAAACTTAGAAGAATTAAGCTTAACTGAAAAACCATCTTCTGCAACAGATGCAACAATTCCTGTCAATGGGCCAAACAAATTTCTTATTTGAGCCACAATATTACCAACAGGAGTAAGATGATTCATTACACCAGTATTTGAATATGCATTGCCTGGATTAACATCGGCAGTTACACATCCTTCATTTATTGATTTACTGAATTTCTTCATACTGCTATTATCTTAAATATTTGTTTATGAATTTATATATTAAAAATAAAATATTTGTTCTATAAGTTTGCTAGTACTTATCTAATATTAAATATTATATTTATTATTCATAAACTAATGTATTATTATGTTGAATAATAGTATTTATATTTGATCTAAATTTATTAATAGCATCATCATATATTAAACCAAAATTATCTTTAATACTATTATTTTCTAATTGATTATATACTGAATCTATTTCATAACATCTTCCTAATTCAATATATCTATATTTTTCATGTAATTTATCTGTATTTATTTTATTAATTTCTGTTATTCTATAACTAATAAATACAATTCCTTCAAGATTTTCTTTAGTTATTTCTTTTATAGTTTGTGGATGATATTTAAAATATTCTTCTTTACAATAATATCTAAATGGAACAGAATGAATTTTTAAATTATCTATATTTTTAAATACTTCTTGAAATACTCCATCATCTTGAATATGTTCAGTATTTGGATGAATATGATCTAATAAATAATGACAAACCATATTATCTAATATTAAACTATTACCACGATAATTAATAATATTATCTTTTATACATAAGCAGCCATTAGCAATATTATAATTATTATCTTTTAAGAATTGACAATATTGTATTAATATTTTTGGATTTATATATGTTGTAAGATTAGTACGGACAACAAAATCATATTTATCAATATCTAATTGCTGAAATGCACAAATTGTTTTTTCATATGTATGCCAAAAATCATCTTCGCAATCACAATAAATTATATCATCTATAATTTCATTTCTATTTGATCCTTCATATCTATATACATCAATTCCTTCTTCTTGAGCATGTTTAATCCATGTATTTTTATCTACCATTACTTGGTATTGAAATATTTGATGATGAGAGCATAAACATAAAATACAAATCTTTACATCATTTTTTTTCTCCATAATATAATTTAAAAAATTCTTTATATTTTTCTTCACAATAATCTATTATGTTATTGTCTATTTCTTTTATTTTGTCTTTCCAGAATCTAATATTCTTTGGCCATGCGTGACAAGCCATAGGTAAGAATTCTTTATCATTAACAAAATTAGCATATACTTCTGGATTCATATCTAATGCAAATCGACCAGCTTCTTCCCATGAAGGAATATTAGCATCCCAATAATAACGGAACACATTATAGAAATATACATCTTCAAACTTAAGTTTTTCAAACAAATTATTATTATAAGTTGACTTATAGTATGTCAAGAATTCTCCTTCTGGATTTGTGACATCTTTGAATGTACTAATCTTTCTTAAGCTTAATCCGCCATTGCCGACTTTTGGCTTCCATACAATATCATTATTGCTTTTCCATCCACTATATTCAGAAATGATTGGTGCTCCTATATAGTCATATCCCTTATCACACCATTTTTCAATATTATCATTGAATAGATAGCAATCAAACTGCCAGATAAGCATATAGTCATAATCATCAAATGAACTATAGAAATCATAGTTAACACATAACTGACTATAAGTGAATTCACTTTTGAAATATTTGGCATCAAAATTCTTTCTTTCTATCAATAACTTATCTTTCTTAGACAATTCATTTTTTATGACAGTATCATATGCAGTTGTATCAAGGTCATCTGGGCATATGAAGAAAATATTGTTGTCTTTGTTTTTGAAAGTATTGATAAAGTTTCTAAATGATAATTCCTCTGTTATACTTAAATCTGTTTTATAGACAGGAATTACAATACAAAATCTATTATTCATATATTGTAAAAAAATATTTTTAATATTATTAAAATAGAAATACTATGGGTTAAATTCCATTTAATTTTTCATTTTTTACAATATTTTTATTATATAGTCCTCTTATATATAGTTGTTTTTCTATTGTCATTTTATTTATCTTAAAAAATTGTTCAATCCAATTATTAGTTTTAAAGAAATCTTTATTTACATCCGGAAATCCTCTTTTAACTTTAATATGATAATATTCATCAATTGTCTTTGTAACATAATGCTTGAAATGTGCTTCAGTAAAGTTATACGGAACAAGAAATGGACTATTTGACTGACATACATTACCGGTGGCATCACAACATTTAAAATTATTTTCAGGTGTATGTGGACTATAAACAAAAATTAATCTTTCTAATCCTCCTCTAATAATTGATTTAATATGACAATTAAATGTCATATCATTTTCTGTAGTCTTAAAATTAAAAGGTAATATTGGATTAATAAATCGATCTTTTAATTTTTTATTTTCATAATATACTAAATCATTATCACCATAAATCATCCAATTGATATGAATCATTTGAAAACTATTGAATTTCGGTTGAGCTAAGAATTCATGAATATTATTAAAATGCTCCATATAAAGAAATTCATCACAATCTATAAAAAGAATCCAATCATATTCATTTTTATGAAGTTCATAACATTTCATATAAGCTTCTAGTTGACATACTTGTCTATTTCTGTAATTAATAATTTCAACTAATCCACTATTTATATCTTGTTGTAATACATCTTCAAAATGATCTTCTCCATCATAGTTATTGTCATGAATGAATATTTTATCAATTCCAATATTTCTATAATGATCAACGAATTCATTGATATATCTATTTTCTAGTCTACCAACAGTACAAATTGCTACCTTCATAAATTTTGCCTCTATATATATTTTATTTATGTTGTTAGAACCTGGAGACTTAAATTTATTGTTTGAACTGTCCTGGAGACTTAAATTTATTGTTTGAACTGTCTCCAATATATAACAAATGTTGTTAGAACCTGGAGACTTAAATTTATTGTTTGAACTGTCTCCAATATTTATGTATCTGTGCTAATGTTGCTTTTGAAAAGTGTCCTTCAGTACAACAAGCAGTAGGTAATAGTCTTGTTGGAAGAACATATGATTTGCCTCTTAGAACTGGAATATACATCTTTATACCAAAAGCAATTTTTGTATTTCTTTTTAAAATATTTTTCAAAGCATTATAGTTAATGAATCCGGATGGTTTTTCTGGTGGATCATTAAAATGTTTCTGAAAATGATGTTTAAATACTTCATATGTGGTATGGAGAATTCTTGCACGAACTCTTGGTGGATAGTAATGAAGATTAAGTCCTACTTCACGTATATCACCATTATTTGTACGAGTAATTCCCAAGAACATTGTGAACGGTGTCTTGTCATAGTATTCAAGTTCTTCCTTATACTTAGGTTCAGCATAGCCAAATATGACACATTGCCCAGGAAGAAGATATTTAGTTGTAGGCTTACATACCTTGAGAAGATCTGCATAAGCCAATTTTGATCTAATGTTTGTTGGACGATGAATCAACGGATGACTAGCAATTGCTTCATCCATTCTGAATTCTTCAATACTTTTTGCATCATATATGAATCTATCAATATCATGCAATGTCTGCATCCCATCTAATTTAGAATTATCATTAGGTTGAGTAGTATCTTTGGCAATTATCTTAAAAGGCATTTAATGATTGAATATATATATTTATGTGAAGAACTTTTCTGTTACTATAATGAATTTCATGTTATGCTTTTCTGCAAATTCTTTTGCTGCAGTCCATTTGTCTATATTCTTTACCCATGCTTCTTTCAGCCAAATAGTATCTGTCATATCTGGCTTTATTGTCTGATTATAAGGCTTTACTTCTACGATGACCTTGTTCCCTTGCTTGTTTTCTAGAATATAGTCAGGATAGTATTTATGTTCTTTTTGGTCTAATCTACAGAAATATGGAATCTCTATTGGTTCAGACGCCCATTTTATAATAGATGGATTATTTTCACAATATTGGATGAATTGTAGTTCTAATCCACTTCTATAGATAATAGGTTCATTCTTTAAAGAATCCGCATATTTCTTCAACAATTTTGGATTGACTATTCCTTGCTTATAGAACCCTTTCTTGGGCTTCATATTCTTGATGAATGATGTCATATGCTTGTTTGTTATTACCTATAATTTTAATTAAAAATATAATTTATTTTTAAATATAAAATAAGAACATATACAAATTAATTTCACTATTTTATTTATGGCA
This sequence comes from uncultured Bacillota bacterium, assembly GCA_900317975.1. GTDB lineage: Bacteria > Bacillota_I > Bacilli_A > RF39 > UBA660 > RUG343. Next base: position 162,232 of record ONIZ01000001.1, on the reverse strand, counting down.
AGCATAGTTTTTGATGTTAAAAGTAATAAGAAGACAAATATCAAGCAAAATATCATTAAGAAAAAGGAAAGAATCTATCTCAATTTTCATCATAAAGAGCCAGAACAACCAGTGTATTATACATATATGAATGAAGAAGGACAAGAGAAAAGATTTGACAATTCTAGTTACAATATATTGAAAGTATCAAGTGATGAATATGTTGCTAAGAAAAACTATGTGACTAAACTTCCAGTAACTTTTGTCAAAGGTTGTTCAAGTGTCAATTACCAAAGAGAGCGTTTTGTTGATAATGAGAATAAAGAATATTTTGGTGATATATATTATGATAGTGAAAATGACAAATATTACGGAATAGACAAAAGAACAAAATGCTTTAATAAGAAAATCAAACTATTTGAAGAATAATATATAATATATAACATATAAGAACCATGGTAAATAAAATAATAATAGATGATGTAAATATTAGTTTAGATGAATCTACTGTATTTCCATTTACTTATAATTTCACTCGTTCAGGTGTTCATAATGTAAAGATTGGATTGGAAAATACTAATGAGATTTGTGCTTATGCATTCAAGAATTGTGATGATTTGACAAAGGTTGAATTCCCATCAATGATTACAACAATCAAAAGAAATGCATTTGAAAACTGTGTAAAGTTGAAGAAGATTGAACTTCCAGAAACTATTGATTATGTTGGACCAAATGTTTTCAATGGATGTACCTCATTAACAGAAATCCAGTTTACAAAAAAAGAAGATCCTGAAACACGTGTACCACCAACAATCTTCTTTTCTGATCTTGCTCCTACAACATTTTGCTATATTCCAGATGGATCAAAATTTGTAAAGGTAGAAGATTTTGATCATATTGTTACTGATGGAAGTGTTCAATATTTTACTAAGAATGAAATCGGTGGTTATGATGAGATTGACTATGAACTTCTATCTGATGGTGGAGAATATTACTATGATCAGTGGAATGAAGTACATGATTATTCACATGTCATTGAAGAGAGATTCAGAGTAAAACCTGAAGAAATCAATTTCACTTATAATGGAGCTAATATGCGTTCATTTGAGACAACATATGCATCTACACAGGATCAAGTAAAACAGATCTATGGATTCAATATACTACCACAAAATACTACAAATCAGAAGATTACATATCTTTCATCAAATAGTGATATTGTAAGTATTGATCAGACTGGTGAGATGACATTCAAAGCAAACAAATCTGGTAATGTTATCATATATGCTTGTACAGAGCCTTACTATGATGGAACATATTTTTCTGCTTCTCTTTCATTACCATTCCGTAAGAATGCATCAGGTCTTTCAATGATAGAGAAAAATATAACAATTGAAATAGGATCTATCTATGATATTACTGAATGGATTTCAAATCCAAATAACTTACCATTAGATGGTAATTTGTCTATTGTTGCTACTTCAAATGCTTCATGGATTTCAATAAACGAAGCAGAACATAAGATTACGCCAGCTTTATCACGTGTAGGAAATGTTGCATTAAGCATTCAATATAAGGGTACTGATCTTTATGCTGCAACATTTATGGATGTCATGATAACAATTGTAAAGGGTAGTAAGCAAGATTCTGGAATATCATTCAATAATGCAATGCCAGTTTCTCCAGTAACATTATATAAAGATGAGATTGATCTTGCTAAGATAGAAATCAACAATCCTCATTCATTACCTGTTACTTTCATTTCTTCTAATGAAGATCTTGTAACTGTAGACAATGAAGGAAATCTTACATTCAAGGATGCAACAGGAAATGCTACAATAACAGTAACATTTGAAGGATCTGAAAACTATAATGCAACAATATTGAATTATGTAATCAATATTCAAGAACCTCTACCTGAAGAAATTCCTGACATTGAAATAGAATTTGAAACTGATGATGGAGATATTCAAATCATAAATAATAATGCAGAACCAGAGGCAGATCCAGATATCATTAATGAATATGAACCAGATACTAATGGAGATATTCAAATTATAAATGGCAATTAAAAAAAATAATACATAATATATAAAAATGAATACTAATCTATTTAAGAAAATAATTGTAAATGATAATGAGATTGATTTAACTCAATTATACGCTAATAATGGTAAATATACATTAGGTAATGGGGTTGAAAAAGCTACTGTTAAATTCTTTTTTGATGATGAAGTAACAAAAATAATTCCTGATGATATATTTGCAAATAATCCACAAATTGTAAATATTGAATTAAATGAAGAAATAACTGTTAAAGATGGTGCTTTTGCTGGATTGACAAATCTTAGTTCAGAATCAAAAGAAAAACTGTTGGATATTATTCATGTTAATCCTAAATCATTTAAGTATAATGTTACCATTGGAGATATGTATTGGAGAATACAACCTGAACATCAATATGTTGATCCTTGGGAAATAACAAATGCTAATGATGAATTACCAGAACTAGTGATTGCTATTCCAAATATTACAGTAAACCAAATTGAATTCACTTCATCTAATACAAATATTGCTACAATTAATAGTAATGGTATTGTTACTTTAACAGGTAATAATGGTGAAACTATTTTGACAGCTCATCTACTGGAAACTGAAACATATAATGAAGCAATATTTACAAAAACATTAAGTGTAAACATTCAAGAAGAACCTGATACTCCTGAAGTTCCAAAATATTATTTCTCTTATGGACAAACTGAAATAACTACTGATAATTATACAACGGCAAATGGTGCTCAAGAGATTGAAGAATATCCTGAAGAATCTACATATGAGGCACCAGCTACTGGTTATGTATATGTTTTGGTAAAAGATGATAAGACAGTACAATTTGTAGATCCAGGCTTTAATGATGCAGATATTACTACAGTTGATACAGAGGCTAATATTGAAGGATATAAAGTCTATAGATCAGCAAAAATAGTTGAAACAGGTATTATTAAGATAAAGATAAGTTAAATTAATAAATATAAAAATATATAACATATATAACAAATATGGCAAACATAGAAATAACACAGAATGGAATCACTTTCAATGCAGTAAAAAATGAAGGAATCGAACTATCTACATCTCCTATTGTTGTAAAAGGTCAAATTGGAACAGATGATGGTAAGGTTGTAAATGCTATTGATATCGATTGGAATGGGGCAGAAGTTAGTGAGGAAAAAGAAATCAATACCACTGGCGAATTATTATCTTGGATTAAAGAACTTGGAACTTCAGCAGCTCAACCCGGTGAAAACGGTAAATCTGCTTATGAAATTGCCCAAGAGAATGGTTTTGAAGGTACTGAAGAAGAATGGCTTGCATCATTAAAAGGTAAAGATGGATCATTTGATGCATCAGCTTTAGAAAACTATGCTTTAAAAACCGATTTAGATGATAAAGTTTCTTGGGTAGCATCTTCAGCCGAAAGACATCATATTGTATTAAAGAATCATGATACTATTCTTGGTACAGCTACTGATAATGTATCAACATATAATCTCGCAATGGTAAGTAAATGGAATGTTGCAGATTTTGGATCAGCTCAAATTCATATGAATCTTAATTCAATAGATGGTGTTACACTAAATGATAATCAACATATTGCTACAACTGCATATGTAACTCAAGAAATTCAGAAGATTGTTGGTGCTGCTCCAGAAGCTCTTGATACATTACAGGAAATCGGTGAGAAACTCGCAAATAATGATGATGCTGTAGCTGCATTAACTAATTCTATTGCTGCAAAGGCAAATATTGAAAATGTTTATACTAAAGATGAAGCAAATGCTGCATTCCAACCTATAGGTGAATATTTAACTGAACAAGATATCTCAGGTAAAGCTAATGTTGGAGATTCTTATACTAAAGAAGAATCTGACAATAAGTATGCAACAAAGGCTGAATTAGGTACATTTGGTGAAGAAACAGAATTAGAATATGAATTCATCAATAATGCTCAAAGCTGGCAAGAATCATATGAAAACGGTGTATTGAAGAAATATTATCAGAAATATCCAGAAGAAGATCTTTGGAATGCAGTAGAAAATAGAGCAGTAAACTTCAATGATAGATATTATCATGGAAATATTGGTAATGAAGCTGTTGAATGTGGAGCAACATGGGCAAGTGAAAGAGCACAGAAACTTGTCATCAATGATGTAACATATTATGCACCTATTTTCTATGGTATGGAAGCTCAAGATCTAGAATTGTTTAATGATATCAATTTGACAGAATCTACAGGACTAGTATTTACAATTGAATCTGTTGCATATAATGGAAATTGTGTACATTGTTGGGAAGGAACAGTTAATGCTCCAGGAGCAAAATTACCATGGGTAGCAATTAGTTTTGAAGATGATGCTAATGTAATGATCAAATTCCAATATGAAGGCAAAGATGATGTAACACCTTGGAACTTCACAGTATTTGGAGCAGGTGAAGGTCATAAGGCATGGGGCTTAGCTTCTCCTGCTTCTGAATTTGGAGACAATGATTTTGCAATTACCGAAAACGGTGGAGAAAATGCATTTGATACTAGCAAGTTCAAAGTAATTGGTGTAAGTGCAAATGTAAATATTCCTGCAGCAATTAAAGCTTACGTTGATATGGAAATCAAGAAGATCAAAGCATCATTATAACTTAAAAATATCGTAAATAACAAATGGGCAAATATTATTATATAGATGAAGAAGGAAATAAGAAATATTATGTAGGAAAGGTTGTAAAGAATATTTCCGAGAATACTATTGATGGTTTCTTGACTCAAACAAAGATAATAGAAGAAAAAGTAGAATTGACTTATTTTCCTGAGATTCAAGCCCAAGACGGATGGAACTCATATTTTACATATATTGAAAACGGGGAAGAGAAAATATATAATGGATTACGTTCAAAAATAAAGAAGAATCCAGATGCAACATATTTTCTATTATCAATACAGCAAATTGAAATTCCTCTAATCTATCATCCTGCTGTAGAAGCAAAAAAGGAATATTTTTCTTATTTGGATGACAATGATAAAGAAGTAAGATATGAAGGAGATTTAGATATTATCAAATATGACAAGAAGCTAAAAAGATACTATATTGAAAAGGACTAAAAAGAAAAATGGAAGAACTTAAGTTCTTCCATTTTTTATTCGTTAATTAAGATTTCAGTAACCTTCCTCTTAAATATATAATTATCTTCATCTATCATGATTAGTTCCCATCCATCCGATCCTAATTCATTTAATGTCTTTTCAAGAGATCTAAAACTAATCTTTTGAACTTTATATTCAAATTTGTCAACTCCTTCGTATATCATATTATTCAAATACTTTTATATATTCATTAATAATATCACAACACTTTGGTAGTTTTGATGCTTGTATTGTATCTTGTGCATACCAATACTTAATAACATTATTACCTTTCATAATTCTAATTAAATTAACATCTTCATCAATTTCTATTCGAATATCTTTATATTGAAAATAACAATTTCCATACGGTTGTGAATCATATTCAATCACTTGTCCATTTTTGTCTTTCTTATCCATGAATTATTTATTTTTTAATGTAATCAATATCTTTTTCGTGAGCTAAAATATAAAGATTTTTAAAATATTTGTCTATATTTGATTTTAATTCATTGATAATTCTATCCTTGTTAAGATAGTCATTTGATGGTTTTCGTAAAGAAGATTCAAGATGGGTTAACTCCAATACAATTTCATTAGAATATTTATCAATTAATTGGTTTTCACATTCTTTAATTCTTCTCTCATACTCTTCATCTGTCTCTTCTCTTTCATTATAGATGATTAATGTATTTTCAACTCCACCGCCATTTCCATAATGATCCTCTTCCATTTCCTTAGAATCAATTATACACCTAATTGGGGCATCTTCATATTCAGGGTGTTCCTTTAAAAACATATGATAAAGTTTTGCTGCTTCATTCTCGGGAGGCCAACATGATAGATGCTTACGAAATAACTCTTCTTTTATGTTCTGTTTTTCCATGAATTATTATATTTTAGTTAATAAAGATCTTTTTCAATTACCTCATCAGGAATCCATGTAGTATAGCTTCCATTCCATTTGTCTACAGGAACTCTAATCTTCTTGTATCCGAATGCTTTATAATAATATCCATCATCTCGTTTTTCAGATTTCTCAGTCCATGTCCAGAACCATTCACATTCAGTTCCATCTACAAGAACAGACTTATGATAATGCTCATGATCAAAACAATGTACAAGATCATTCCAAACAAATAGATCTTCAAAATCAAGGAAATAGAAGTTTTCAGGATTAGGAATGTCTTTTGTCAATGGTTTGAATTTCCAGTCAAATGTATCTATCATTTCTTGGTCACCTTCATTCCATTTCTCAAACATAGCCCATGCCTCTTCTTCAGTCAATTCATTATTGTCATAAATATTCTGGCATATCTTCAATACCTGAGGACGTAACCATTCTTCCCATGTTGTTGTCTCAAGCTTATAGCCTCTTTCATTATCTGCAAGAATGACATCAATATCTCTATATTTGAGAAAATCTTCCTTACTCTGAATATTGTAGTCTTCCATGAATTCACAAACAATATCCACCGCTGTTGTATAGATACGGTTAAGATTTGTTAATGGAAATCTAAAGCATGGATATGTGAATGCCATTCTCTGTTCAATTTCTCTATTCATATCATAAGCATTGAACAATTGACGTTCCTTAGTCATACGATTTCTACAATGCTTCCAAATATCATTAGCCCTCATATGAGATGCTATAGTATGACGTCCAATACAATAACGATAAGACATCCACATAGAATCTATTTCATAATCAGAAAGCATTGTATTCTCTCTTACTGCTTTCCTAAGATAAGTTTCCGCAAGATTCTTGTTTGCCTCACTTGCTTCATTAAATGGCTTTCCACCAACTTTTACTTCTCCTGTTTTAGTATCTATTGTAATTTTCATAAATTATTTAATTTTATGCTTTGACAAATATTTTCTATATAATGAATTAATAAATGCTATGATTTCTAGTAATATCCTTAATAACATTACACTACCCCAAATAGATAATGCTATAGCTGAAGGGATCCAAAGAGGGGACAATATCCATAATGGACCCCAATCAATTATTCCACTATTCTTTGCAAGTATGAATACTAATGTCAATATTACATACCACAAATTCATCAATGGTATTTTTATTCCTTTTTTCATTATTTCTTAACATTTACATTAATGTTCTTTTTTGCTTCTGAAAGTCTCTTATTGGCTTCATCTTGAATATTTAATGCCTGATTTAGACCTGAAACTTTCTCTTCATATACTTTTATTATTGTATTAAGCTTTGCAATTGAATCTATCATTACTGTATTGATTGAATCAAGTCGTGACATTTGTATTTGCTGTGTATTAAGTTCATTCTGTCTTGAACATGATTGTGTACATTTATTCAAACAAAATATAGCTAATACTACCATCACAATCTCTTTCCAATGAAGTTTAATCCATTCCATATTATTCTATAATTTAATGTTTTAGTTAATAATAAAATAGTTCATAAAGTGATATAATTCATCATAAAAAATTATTTTTAATTATATAATTAATATAGTATTTTTTATGCAATCATTCAATAGATATATTACAGAAAGAGAAATTGAAACACTTAATGAAGGATTACTTGGTAAGATATCTGAGTGGTTTAAGAATCTATTCAAATCACAACAAGAATTATCACCCGATGAAGTAACTTTCACAATAGACAATAAGAATATCAAAAATATAAAAAGCCCTGATAGTCCATCAAAATTATCAGACACATTAGCAGATAAGAATGAAATGAAGATAATTAATGATGAGAATATTGGGTTCCCTATTACATCTAAGTTGATATCTAAAAAGAATGAATATTTTGTTCATGAATCTCCTGACAACAAGAAGAAAATTGAATATCCAATAAAGATAGACAGATATTTCTATATAATGGATGAGAAGACAGACAACAAGAAGTATATAGGTATAATATTGTTTGATGAAGATACAAAAAATGATGAAAACTATGTTAATGTATTTAATGTAGAAGTGATTGATTCAATTGACAACAAAGAAGCAGTAGAAAAGTATATCTATAGTATCTTTGAAACAAATATGAAGAACAAAAATTTCAATGGTGCTAAATATATTCTATCTTTGCCTGAAATAAAGAAGACTATGACTACATTATTAGGTTATAAAGTTCAAAACAACAATAAAAATATTTTCTTTAAGAATTTTAAATGAAGACTTTACAACAATATTTATTAGAAGAATTAGAATACAATGATGAGATACATGAAGGAAAGATTTGGGATGCTATAAAAGAATGGTTTAATAATCTTTTTTCTCCATCAACTAAGAAATATGACAGATTCCGTTATGATCCGGATGAATATGATAAGATATTTAAGGGAGATAGTATAGAGAAATATAAGCAATATATTAAAAAGCATTTTGATCTAAACAAATGCAAAATGATGTATATTGATCAAAAGCATATAAAGAAAATTATAGCTCCACAAGGTGTCATTCCAAATGAAGATGATAAACTTGGATTCTATAAGTTCATTGAAGACTATGTGACAAAAGAAAATAACAAAAATGATTTATACTATGGTCTATGCTATGAAGATGAAGAGATAAAAGATATTGTTGCATTGATAAAAGGTAGAAAGAATGATTTTGACTTAGATTTACTTAAGATTCAAATAATTACCGAATATGAAAAATCTATAAAACTCCAAAATGTTGTTGAAATTCTTTTAGACAGTAAAGATATCTTAAAAGCTAAAGATTTTGTCAAAATACAATGTCAAGAGAAAGCAAATAAAGAACTGTATAATCAACTTTTGAATGATTGTGACTTTGTAAAAGAAAACAAGTTATTTGGTTCAGTAGCTGTTAAAGAAATCAAATATGATGACAATAAAGAAGACAAAAATGAAAAAGTATAATGAATATATAAGACATAGACAAATTGAAGAATCTATAGATGATAATTTCTTCTGGAAACTTAATACATATTTCAATAAGAAAGATGATGAAAAGAAATCATTTATAGATGTTGTTGACTATTTCAGGAAAACACCTGGGTTTAACCAGAAATCAATTGAAGACTATATGAATATGAATAAAGACAATAACCCTATATTTGGTGGAAACTTAAAGATATTCATAGACTTCATTGATGATACTATACATATAGATATTAATCAAACTAAAGACTATATTTACGGACTATATCTTATATTAAAGAAAATCATTGAAGACAAGACAACAGGACTCTCATATACAAATAAAGAAAATTTATAATCAAACATAATCAACAAAGAGTAGGATAACGTTATCCTACTCTTTCTTTGTGTATAATAAAATATATAAAATATATAACAAATGATGTTATCTACGTGGTCTTTCAGGACGAACAAATGTAACTATAGCTAATCTGTTCAACTTGACTCCCTGACCTTCGGCACTCTTTACAGTAACTCCTCTACCCTTAAGATAGTCTGCTACTGCCTGAGCACGTTTGTCTGACAACTCTTTATTAAATTGTTCTTTTCCATCAGGAGAAGCTGTAGCTGTAATTTCTACAGTCATTCGCTCATCAATCTTATCAAGCTTAGCCTTTGCCTCATCTAACAATTCATAAGAACCAAGCTCAAACTCAATTACCTCAAATGCAGGTACAGGAACCCTTACGGCAACTTCCTTTGTAACTTCGCGTGGAGGACGATTCTCACAAGCTGCAAGAGCATCATTCAATCTTGAAATTTCATCCTGCATCATGCCTACATCATAAGTCTTGAAATTATGTGTTCCATTGCTTGTCTTGAATTTGTAGACATAACCAACAGATACACCAACCTGTGCATGCTTACTATTGAAATGTACATAATCACGAGGACCATTTGTCAAGTTCCAATAGATACCTGGCTGTACATATAACTGATGTGATCTTGTCTTACCAAGATTCCAAGCAAGATTTACGGCAGTCTTTGCTATAAACTCATCATTGTCTTCATGACCATAAGTGCCATCAAGATTGTGGTCACCATAGATATGAAGCCAACCGATACCAGCTACACCACTTACTTCAAACTTACGAGGTGTTCCAAGATATCCAAAGAACAAGTTACTAAAATTAACTGTTCCATTTACACAAAGATCAATTGCTTTGAAAGCAGTATGTGAATTAGCAAAATTAGCATCACCAAGCCATGTTACACCTTCAATCTGTGCACCAAATACAGGAGTAAACTCTTTTCCAAGTACTGCACCAACAGTTGCATTTACTGGGAAAACCTTATTGAACTCTAAATTAGTGGTAGCGCCGGCATTTACACCAACATACCAATTGTCAAAAAACTTGGGTGTCTCAATAGCGGTCTGAGCGGAAACACCCATTACCATGCTGAACATCAGCATCAAACTTAAAATAAACTTCTTCATCTTTCTACGTCTTTTGTTTAAATAAATTTGTAAAATAATAATTCTTAAAGTAAAATCTCTTTATATATTTTATTATTTCTTTTATAATATAGTCAACTATTTAATAATAATTCAAAATTTGATAAAAGTTTTTAACTTATATTAACATTTTATTAGTCTAACATTAGCATATGCTCATTATATCTTCTTTCTACATGACCGGGAGCTGAGATCCTGCTTGTCTTTACTGCTGCAATAGTATAGTTCCAGTCATTCCTATTGATATATTCTGGTGAGCTGGCATCATAACGGCATTTCTTCCATCTTGCCCAGAACTCTGTCAAAGTAACTCCACGTTCTCCACAGTTGTAGATAAGACTACCAAGACCATCAATAAATCCTTGTGAATAAGTAAACCTGTTGTCTTGTTGAGCAATAAGCCTGTTGATTGCATCATTTACCCATTCAACATCTTTTTCAAACAACTCATCAGCTTTAGCTTTAGTGATATGTTCAAGGTTCTCACCTGGCTGAATCTGATGTCCCCAACCTACTGAACGACGTTTTGGGTCTGGATCATTATAAGCATGAAGTACACAAGTCTCATGTTTCTTAATGAAGTTCTTTCCCTTCTTTGATAACTTGTATCTCTTTCTTGGATGATGCTTTACAATTTTCTTAGAAGATACTTGTTCAATGTTCTTTGGTTGTTCATCATCATTGAACATTGTTAATTCATTGAACACCTGGTCTCTTGTAATAACATTAGTTTTGTTTTCTGCTACTGTATTGTTGACATAGAACAATTGGTAAGCCATAGCACCATAGAAAAACAAAGCAATAATCTTATTTTCTGCCTTCATATCTTATATATATTTAAGAAAACAATAGATCTTCAAGATAATCAGGTTCCAGACCAAGATAGTCCATAATGATCTCATCAGCTAAATCAGGATTTGAAATGATCTCATCCCTAGTCTCAATAACAAGAGCTCTGGCATCTTCATATTCCATGTTGTCTCTTGAAATCAGAATATTGATAATTTTTTCCATAATAATATATATTTAATATTTTTTACATATATAATATAGTTCATTACGGAAAAAATTCACAATTATTTTACAAAAAAAAACAGGGAAATTAATCCCCGTTTCTTGTCTTTTGTTCTATATTGTTTTGATATAACGCATTATGATTTGTTGTTCTTTCTTGTCCCCAGTTCTCAATGATCTTTACTGCTTGTTCAACTATGAATTTTGCTGTACCTACTGGAACATTCTGAGCGATCTTTGGAAGATTAGACTTGTCTCCATATAAGATAAAGTCATAAGGCATTCCCATAAATGTAAGATATTCTCTTATAGTATATATTCTGTCCTTTGTTATATGTACCATATTAGGGATTGCTCTAAATTGAACAGAAGGAAGTTTGTCTTTGAAATATACAAGATCATTACCATAGAAATTCAATCCCATTTCTTTCTTCTTCTTAATATGATTGAAATATTTCAATGTCTTCTCCTTGTTCTCATCTCCATATTTGTCATTATTTTCAGTATGCTTAATCAACTTGTCTAATTTCTTTTCTTTGATGATGAAGTTCATGACGGATCCATTGATAAGTTTCTTCCAGTCATTATTATATTCTTCATTCATAAAGTCTTTCAAATAGAAGTTATTTGGGCTTGTTGATACAGGAACATCTTGCTCAAGTCCTTCTGGTATATTGTTCAAAAAATCTTCTAATGATATAGGTTTCTTTTCCCAATCAAACAATGGTGGATCTTGTTGTGCCTCATACTTGTTATGCTTTACAAAAATGACAAATGTACGAGGACGTTTTTGCGGATTGTTATGAAGAATAGTATCTGTCTTATAATAGAGAATAGAATAACCATTCAAAGATGCTAATTCATTAAACCATTCTCTTAGATACTCACCACGTTCTGTCATCAATGTTGGAGCATTCTCAAATATATATACCTTTGGCCTTATTACTTGTAATGTATAATTAGCCATCCATTGCATATTGCAGTTTCTCTGCTTCTTTGTCTCTTCACTACCACTTGTGACCATTGAAAGACCTGAACAAACAGGAACACCAACAATTATGTCAATATCATTATAATCAGGAGTTGCCTTGTCACCATCTAAAGTAATGTCAACATTTGTACTGTTTATGTCAATATCAAACATTGGACTATTAATGACATAATAGGGTACAGATCTCCCTTTCTTTTCTAGATATTTCAATAGGTTATATTCATTGCCAACAGATGTCATTTGTGTTGGATCAGTCTTTGAATATTTGACAGTATCTAATCCTTTGAATGACATGATCCATTCGGCTTTATTTCCTATAGCTTCTTCAGCCCCAAGATACATACCTCCAGTAAGCGGTTGTATTGCTGCCCATCTTATTTGTCTATTCATATAGTTTATTATAATATGTATTTGTTTTCCAAGAAACATGTATAGCAAGATCTAAGAAAGCTCCTTCACTACCTTTGTTTTCGGTGATATAGTCAGAAACATATTTAGCTTCATTTCTGGCGTTTCTTGGAGTTATGAAATATATTTCTGGGATTTTGCTCTTCACATTAGCATCCCCAAGACCATCTCCAAAGAATACCACTTGTTCATATTCTTTCACATATTCTTTAATGAAGTCTAATCGTTCTATTTCATTTACAACAACAAGATCACATTTCATATCATCTATTCTACGTTTGACAATAGGATATCCTGTCTTATCGGCAGTGATAAACAGGATATCTATATTGTTCTTTCGTAAAAGCTTTACTCCTTCATGATCACCAACTCCAAACTTCTTCATTACTTTGCCATCAGCAGTATAATAAAGTCCTCCATCTGTCAAGCAACCATCAATATCGCTAATTACAATTATCTTGTTCATATATATTGTCTATTTATTTATAACTTTTGAAGGATCAAATACAGTCTTTGAGAAATGATCAAAAATAGATTCACATCCTTCTTTCTCTTTATACTCAAATCCCAGATCTTCTGCAATCTTGTTGAATATGAAATTGTTCATTCGCTTACCATTGAGATCATCTTCTGATATGCAATTAAAGCAATTATTCAATAAGCGTAGATATAATTCATCATGAGCATCAAGTTCTCTCATCTTTATCAACAAGTCTTTCTCATCCTTAAGATAACAATATTCAGGAAGTCCAAGAAGTCTGTCTTTGTCATAATCGGGATGGATAAATGGGATAAGACCCTTGATGATCATTTCCCAAGCTTTTACAGTAACAAACCCAGGCATGATAGAATATACTAATGAATAACGAGCATCTGCTACTTCATCTTCAAGTTCTACAAGTGGCTTGTCAATGACAGTATCAGGATATTTAGCATATGTCTTGTCATCCCACTGTCCATAGATCTTTGTACCAGAATATTCGGTATTCTTAAGATTGTCAATGATATATTTCTTGTATTCAGGAAGTCTTGAACCCTTTCCGCCATTTGCTCTATTGATATCTTTCTGACCACATCCATTTGAGATAACAATAAGTCTGTTTCCAGTAGAATGAAGTTTCCTGTCAATATCAATCTTCTCTTTCCAGTCATGACTAAGACCCATCATAAATATTCTCTCAACATATCCATAGATACATTTGATTGAGCTATCTTCTTTCAATGTGAAGTCTGTCAATGATGTGATATGGGGAATAGGATTGAAATAACCATTTGTTTGTGTAAAGATAAGTCTTTCCCTGTTACAGAGATCAGTAGCATTTGTTGTAATATATCTTGCATCCTCTGAAATAAGATAGAAAGGCACATTTGTTTCATTAAGTGTCCAGATATAGGGACCAACATAGTTTTTGAATGCATTCAAGATCTTAGCATATTCACCAGTCTTCTTACTCTTCATGAAATTCGGTACATTGAGACCTGAGCACATTCCAGACATAAGCAAAGCGAAGTCAATCTTTATGTCATTATTTTTGAAATAATCCAATATTGGCTGGAATGGATGTGCATTAGGGTTGTCATAATCTGATCCATAAGCAGAGAATACGTTATGGTTAGGGAATATATAGTCATACTCCTCCTGACTAAGCTTGTTCATCTGGTTTGGGCCAATCCAATAGAAGTTATATTCAGGATTCATTCTTGCAATTGATGAATAGAATATCATGCATGCATCACCACCCGTTCTAATGTCTAAGTTCTTGAATTTAATTGATTTTCCAATTTTTCCGATCAAAATGTTCTTTTCAGCTGTTCTGTTCATAATCTAATCTTTTTACGTGTTTAATATTTTTAAATTTAGTCATATTCATCTTATAGTTTTTATCATAGTATTCCTTGAATGATTCCCAACCAGGAGCAATATTAAGTTTACTTGTCTTCTTCATTAATTTATCTATAGTATTCTTTATACCAGCATCACCCATTGTACGAGAATAAAGACGTTTTGTAAATGATGCATCTACTGCTGTACATGTTGGGACATCTAATCTCCATTGTATTCTTGCATGCTTTTCGTGAGAATTATGCTCTAATGCAGTAAAGTCAACATATTTGAGATGGAATGTGATGAAAGGATAGCCAAACAATACTGGATCTGTCTCAATACCCTTCTTTGGAAATCCTGTTCCATGGGCACCTAATGACAACTTTATCTTCGGTACTTTCTTACTTCTCAACAATACCTTTGATCCACCCCATGTACTTGACCAGTCATGCCATGTAAGGAAATGAGTACATTGTTCATGAATAAGTTTTGTCTCATCAAAGTCATAAGGCAATGGATTGAATGGCTGGATCATGTCTCTACAAAGTACTGTTCCACCTAATTCCTCAATTTTCTCAAGTTCCTTCTTGAAATCACCTTCACAATAGACTATTTCATCAAAGTCTCCAGTATATACCCAATCATATCCTTCTTGAAGTAATTCATAAGACACTTCTTCCTTGAGATCAGAATTCTTTCTGTCATCAAACTTCCCATTAGTATCAAAATGACGAATCTCCACAAATGGATATTTAGAAAGTTTTTCACACATGTCATCAGTAGACATATTGTCATAGACTATCAATTTATCAATACCCATTTTCTCATAATATGGCATTACATATTTCACCATATTACCTTCATTGTAAGCAACTGTAATTCCGGCTATCTTCATATCTTATTTGTCAAATTTTGTTGTTATCTTATTTCCAAGTAATTTCATTAAGTTTACATAAAGAGTAAGTTTACCCATATAGAACAAGAACTTTGATACTGGATTGAGGAAATACAATGGTGACATACTTACCCAACATGCTCCAGTAATCATTTCAATATAAGGGAATCTTACATTATAGTTTTCTTCTACAAATTTTCTTAATACCTCTTTGCATTCATAGACATAATTGTTGCATAATATATTAATATAGATATTATCTGGATCGGATTCATCAATGGAGAACAAATCATTATAAGCACTATTGAAATTGAATGTGATGTTATGATTCATCTTTCCAAAGTCATAGTTTTTATCTCCGTATTCTATGATTTCCCCAAAGTTAGGTCTCCAGTCTAACAATATATATTTTTCATTCTTACTATCATATAATATATTGTCTAATACAAAATCACCATGCCATCCAGAAGGTACACTATTCTTCCATTCATCAAGTTTTGTCATCTCATTAAGCATCCTTTCAATAGTCCATTCTTTTGGAATAAGAATGTCATTCACATAGATGTCTTTGTCTTCTGTAACCTGATAGAATTCCTTGAACTGATTGACACGTTGTATGTTCTTGTTAAGATAGAAATTATGCATACATGTAAAGAACAATTCTTTGTCAATCCATTCCTTGTTGTCCCAGAAACCTGAATCCTTAAGTGTGTTCATAAATGACTCAAATCTTACAGGATTCATTTTGTCTATAGCATTCTCTGCATCAATATAGTCATAGCACATAAAGTTCTTTGTCTTCTGAGTTATTGGCTGACAGAATTCTTTTATAGCATTATAATGAACAAGGAGATTGTCTACTACTCCATCTTTAGCAAAGAACTTGATTACCTTGTCTTTTATGATGAAGATAGCCTGATCATTCTTGTCTAATATTGAGAACTGATCCTTGAACATCTTTCTTGCATTCTTTACACCAGCAATATTTCCAGTATCTGTCCAGTTATCAACTTTTATTGCTCTAAGACTGTTTTTGAACATTCCATATTTGTGATAGACCAAGAAGTCATAGGGAACTGTCTCATTCTCATAAGCTTTATGCATATATTTCCAGAATGTCTTATAGTCATATATACCACAAATACCAATGAATGAAAGCATACCTACTAATGAATCAGGCTTCATATATGTCTTTATAAGCTTATATGAGTCATACTTGTCATTTGTCTTAGTATTCACATCATAATCAAAAGCATCATATAACTCTGAATTTGTCTCATAACCTACTAAGAAATTATATTTGAAATCCATTGGTATCTGCTCTTGAAGGTTCTGAACAATAGTATCACAATCATGATAGATAAATGGCTCTTGAAGATATTGTTCAGCTTGTAATTGTGAATAGACTTGAGATGATCCTGGACCAGCATAGTTATCAACATTTACAAATGTAATCTTCTTGTCAGGATATGCTAACTCAAGATATTGTTTGATGTGATCACCAAAATATCCAAGAGAAATGACAAACTCTGTATCTTCAGGATATTCATCAATAATATAAGATATAACAGGTTTCTTGCCTATTTTGATCATTGACTTATTAGTATATTTTGTAAGCTCTAATAGTCTTGATCCAATTCCAGATGTTGTAATAAAAACTTTCATATATATTATCTAATTATTATGTTTTATTTATGTCTTAATTGTTTATGTTCTTTCTCAATATTTCTGCATTCTTTTTCAAATCACTATTCTTTATGAACAGACCAGAAGTACCACCAACAAACATGTCTATACCATTCTTTGAAAGATATTTTGCTCTTTCCACTGATACACCACCATCAACAGATATCATTATCTTCTTATGATTAAGTGAATCTAGATATTTCCTGATATATACAGGCTTTTGTAATATTCCATCAATAATAGGTTGACCAGCAAAACCAGGATTGATAAGCATGACTAATATCACATCAATATCATCCAAGTATTTCACCAATGATTCTATTGATGTACCCGGATTGATTGCTACTCCTATCTTTACTCCTCTTTTCTTTAATGTCTTCAAATATTCAAATGCTTCTTCAAATCTTTGTGAATCAATCTCAGCATGAATAGTCACAATATCATTATTGTTAAGATCAAGTCTTTGTATGAATGGTAATGGATTATCAAGCATAAGATGATAGTCACAAGGAATTGAAGAACATTTTTGAACAGCATTGAAAATATCTGGGCCAAATGTAATATTATTTACAAAATGCCCATCCATCGCATCCAAATGCAAATAGTCAATACCTATGTCTTCTAATGTCTTTATTTCTGACTGTAGATCTAATAGGTTGTCTACACACATTATTGATGCGGATATCTTATGTTTCATACTCTATATATATTATAAGTTAATAATTGTCTATTGCTTGATCCCAAAACTGCTCATATAGATGAATAGTATCTGCATTCCAAACAATAGGTTTCTTTATTATAATATAGTTCGTTTTCTCAATTAATTCATTAAAAATTCGAAAATAAATTTTCTGGTGCCATTGATGATCGGTTATGAATTCTATAGCATCATTTGACCTCATATGCACAATATATTCCAATTCATATTTATTTTCTTCTATATGATTGAGAAAGATATGCATATACATTGTACATATGAATGTTTTGTCTTCATTGTCATATTCTTTAGGATCTACTAATATGAGAACTGCTTGACGTGATGCTGGATTCTCAATCAACTTATTAATGCATTTATTATATTGATCATTCCTTTCTAGCAAAGGCTCATAATTTGCTACATACCAAGAATCATCCATATAAGACAATTTAGGAATGTTTTCAAAAATACGATCTTTGTTAACTTCAAACAATGCATTCTTTACTTCTACATATCTTCTTCCACTTTGGCAATTATATCCGCAATCTTTTACATTATTAGCTTTAAGCTCATCTAACAACTTTCTCTTTATGTCACTCGTTTTGTCCATCCTCTAAATATTTGAAATGTCTTTCATAAATATGTAATGATCCTGCATTCCATATAATATTGTCTGCTATGAATTCTTCATTAAAATGTTCACTAAGTCTATTCCTTAGCATTTGCTGAACATACTTATGCCATAATGCATCATTATCAAATCCAAATACTGCATCATTACTTCTCATATATACAATATATTTTAGATGCTTCTTTCCTTCTTTGTCTTCATTTATGAAACATTGAACAGAATATGTACAACAAAAATCATGCATGCCAAATTTATTATAGTCTTCCTGCATTGATGGTCTATTATATATCATACATGCCTCTCTTGTATGTGGATCCTCAATTAGTTTTTGTAGACAATGATCAAATTGATTATAGTTGTCTTTAGACCAGATCATCCACCCATAATTTGAATTAATATATCCTATTGGTGTTGCACAAGACTTCCACATTGTTGGAGCACCTTCTGGGATATCATTCACATTCAATGATTCTGACTTATACCATTCAAGCTCTCTATTGAAATAATCATAGTTTGGTTCTCTTACTATCCATGGCTTATCTACTTCAAACTGTACATTCTGTAACTCAATTGTCTTTGCTTGCTGTACATTATTGCCAATTATTCTAAAATCTTTATTATCATACTTTTCTTTGAACTGTTTCAATATATCTTCTGTCTTAATCATAATATCTTCTTATCTAATATCTTTTTATTTATTAATGAAATCCCATGCTTCATCAAATATATCTTCTTTTGTCCTGAATTCTCCATTATCATCTACATATATAAGTTTCTTGTCTAAAAATGACTTTACATATGCTTCTGTAAACAATGCTGTTTCTTTTATTATATTAGAACTATTTCCCTTTGATAATGACTGTCCATCTTCATTGTTCTTCAATAGTCTTTCGGATGTACTTAATAATTGTATATACTTTACTTCAAGGTCTGGACATTTCATAAGCTCAACATTCCAATCATGAATCTTCTTCAATACTTCATTTATGTCCCTATTCCTATATAATACTCCATAGACTGCTTCACCTATATGAGATCTGTTCATAATAATGACATCTGAATTATTATATTTCTTGTTTATTATACTTTTTATATAGAAATTGAATAAACTGTCCTGTGATTCATTTGGATGATCTTTTGACTTTGGCTTACCACAATGAATGAGTGTCATTACATCGTAGTTTTCCATAATTCTTGAAATAAGTGTATCTTTTCCAACATTGTCTGTTCCCTCTATAATTATTAACTTCATTTAACTATATTTTACATATATTTATATTTTTCATATGATCATCAACATATTTATATGTGGCTTATCATAATATTAAAATAGTCAAATTTTATTTTTAATTATATAGAAACATAATAAAATATATGAGATAATATATACATGAAAAAGTTTAAAGAACATTTACATACTTATCTGACTAATTTGAATGACATAAATAGAGTCTTAGAAGCAGATGATGACTTATTGCCAAAAGATGATTCTGCTATTGATCCAGTAGATCTTGAAGAACCTGGTGAATCACAAGAAGACAAATCAGCTACAAATGAGTTAGATATAGAACCATCAGAAAAGGACCCATTAGGAGCTAACAAAGAATATTTCTTTAAAAATATATTGTTCTTCACTAATGAAAGAGATGCATCTAAGAACAAGACATTAAAGAACTTGGAAGATGCTATAAAGGGAAAAGACATCAAACTAGAAATATTTGTAGCAGAACAGCTTAACTATAAAGCAACTGATGACAAGATAGATATATGGGATGATAAGCTTAAGTATACTATTGATCATCAGTCAAATATTGATACTATTGCTATTGTTCGTCTTGGAGCTCAAGAGTCTGAAGAATGTATGGAATGTATAAAAGAAATCCAGAACTGGGGTATATTTGTAATCAATCCTGCTCAGTCATTGAAGAAGGCATGCAACAAATACCAGTCCGCAGTATTAATGGAAAGATATGAGATACCACAACCAAAGTTCACATTAGTATCTAAGAATGACATAAAGGACGGAATGGATAGTCTTAAGAAGAAATTGAAAGACATATATAAAGATCAGAATTCTGATGAATCTGAAAAATATGAATATGTTGTAAAGATCCTGGATGGTCATGGTGGTACTGGTGTATTCATGGTAAACGGCAAGACTATTCTTTCAATCCTTCAAGCTATATTTGCTATTGATGAAGAAAGAGAACTATTAGTACAGAAGAAAGAAGAAGCAGATGGTGGTGACATAAGAGTACATGTATTGACAATGAGAACAAAACAGAAGATTCTTGCTCAGATGAAACGTAAGAAGATTGGTGGTGACTTCCGTTCAAATGTCTCTTTAGGTGCTGTTGCTGAAAAGGTTGAATTGACTAAAGAACAAGAAGAGATAGCTCTTAAAGTAGCAAAGATATCTGGAATGCCTTGGTGTGCTGTTGACATCATGCCACTTGTCAAGGGATCAAATCCAGAAATTGGTGACAACGTTGTTCTTGAATTCAATGCTTCTCCTGGTACGGAAGGTATAAGTGATGTAATTGATGAAAATTTCTGCAAAATATTATTAGACAATATAAATGACATAAATGAATTAGTATTGTCACCAAAATCAGTTGGATATCTTGAAGACATTACATTCACAATGGAAAATGAAGAAGAGATAACATTTGAAGCAAAATTTGATACTGGAAATGGAGCAAAGGCATCAACAATTGGCTGTGAGAAGATATCTATACAAGGTGATGATGTCATTGCAACAATTGAAGGAAAAGAATATAACTTCAAGAAAGTAGATGTATCTAAAGCTATTGTTGGACAAGTGACTGAAGAAAGAACAGTTGTAGAGATCCCATGCATCCAAATAGGAACAAGAAAACTCCTTAATGCTAAGTTTGCTTTAGTTGACAATAGAAAGAAGAAACAAAAGGTATTGTTGAATAGAGACTTAATGAGCAAATTAGCATATCTTGTAAATCCTGCTAAGAAGCATCTACTTGAAGATGAATATTCTGAACTTAGAATTCAAAAATAAAATATATTTATATATTTAGATGATAGGTACACATGATTCTTTAACATATCTAAAGTCTAATTTCTTCAATGAATTGTTTTCATTTGTCTGGAGATGCCAAAAGAAGACATTAGATGAACAATACGCAGAAAATGTAAGATTCTTTGATATTCGTATAACATTGAAGAACAAGCATTGGACATTCTGTCATGACAAGGCAACATTAAAAGACTTCTCTTTCTTGTCAATTGACAACTTATGCAAATATTTTTCAGAAAAATATCCTGATGCTTATTTCAGAATAATACTTGAAAGAGGAAATGAAAAAGTTAAGAAATCATTCATTGATGAAATAACTGGTCTAGAACATATATACCCAGCATTGATATGGTATGGAATAAAGAAGCCATGGACTACATTATGGTTTGATGAAAATATCATAAAAGAAATAAAAGAATACAACTGTTGTCTATTCAATTGGCATGTTGACAAATCATTCTTTCATAACATAAGACATCTTAATCTTGGACAGACAATAAAGAGATATGCAGAAAAGAATAATCCAAAGATCACTAAGAAAATGATATCTTCAAAACATATACTGCATCTATTTGATTACGTATGAAAAACCTAAATCACTATATTTCAGAAGCTGAAAGGATCCCATGTTTGCATGGGTATATAACTGAGAAATTCAGGTTATCAAGAGACAATATTCAATCAAATCTTGTTCCAAAGAATTTTTCAGAACTACAACATATAATAAGTGATAAGATTGGAGAAAGTAATATTCTTGATATGAATAATGTGGATATATCAAATATTAAAAATCTTTCAAATACATTTTCATCTTGGAACATTGTTGAAGTTGATGTATCTGATTGGGATATATCTCATGTTACAAATCTATCTGCAATGTTTGGTGGTTGCAAATATCTTCGAAAAGTAATAGGATTAGAAAATTGGGATATATCTAATGTGAAAAGCATGGCATTTATGTTCAATAACTGTAGGAGTCTTATAGACATTGGGGACATATCTAATTGGAATATAACTGAAGACATAGATCTAAAATGTATGTTTCAAGGTTGTGAACGGCTAAAGACAATTGGAGACATAACAAAATGGAAATGCAAGAATCCAAATTGGGAAATATTTCCATTTACTAACATAAAACCATTACCACAAAATAAAGTATAAAAACTAAGGGAATAGTTAATCGCTATTCCCTTTTATTATGAACTTACTTGTATTTTCATCCATAACAATACTATATGGTATGATAGATGTACCGGGTATCTCTTGATCTATATAAATTGTTGGACCGCCCTTTAGGTCTATCATTGATATCTCTCCATTTTCATGACCAATTTGTTGTATACCATAGGGAGAACAAACCTGATATTCATCTTCATCAATCTTTCTCAAATAGTTGTTGATATTTTCTCTGGTTGTCATATCTACAACATCATTTTCAAACTCTTTGTTACTATGGACAATATCCCATACCTGATTGAACAAGTCATCATAGGTATCATTATTGTAGATTACATAATCATATCTGTCTTCATCATCAAGATCATGCTCTGCAATATTTGACAAAGGAACAACACTATCCCTGATTATCTTGATTGTTATTCCGTTATTCTTTCTGATGAATTCAATCTCATGAGTGAATCTTACATCTGTTATGATAGCATAAGACAAACTATGATTCTTCAATAAAAGATTGTTTATCTTGTTTGAGACAATATTGACAAATACATTCTTATTGACTTCGGATTGCAATACATATGTTCCTATATAGACAAGTACATCACGTAATGACATCCAATATTTTGTTTCTGATTCACTATATTCTGATATATTATAGAAATAGTCTTCACAGGTAACAACATTATCAGGACGTATTTCCGTATATTCAAAATTATGGTTGATACATACCCATGCGGTTGATTTGTTGAAATAGAAATATTTAAGTGGAATACCGAAGATATCAGAACATATTGTCTTTAACTGATCAGCAAAAGCCAGACATATTACTTTATTGTCATATTCTTTTGTCTTTTCATAATATGTTGCAGAAACATTAGGACGAACATAGAATTTATCATAGAATTCTTTACATTCATCAATGTTTTTCCAATCTTTCATTAGTATTACATTAAGCATTTTTGCAAGTGTGTCTTTCCCTGATCCTGCTAAACCGTTTAGTCCAATATACAATAATTGATTATTAATCATTTTTAAATGAATTTAATATTTTTTATAAAATAAAATAGTCAAATAGACAAATAAAATTCAATCTAAATTTGTTTTATTTTTAATTATATATTTAAGTTCATTTTTAATGAATTATGATTGTTAGCAATAATTATTCAAGAATATACGGAGAAAAATTCAATAAAGTAGGATTTGATAAGTTCAACAATAGATACTATATAAGAAAGATTGAAAACAATATTGTATATAATGCTATTGCTAGTACATACAAGAAACTAAAATACTATTATATTAATCAAACATTATACATTCTTGGACTTATAACTACTGAATTGAAGATTCCTTATAAGATTGTATATGGACATTTTTTCAATAAAGAAAACCGTTTAGTATATAAGAATATTGTAAATGACAAGGTAGTAAAAGAAAAGATAAATACATGTGATGATTCGGAACTTTATGAAGAAAACGATACCATTGTAAGTTCAACTTTATATGAAAAGATAAAAAAGATCTACAATAAGATAAATGTTCCATATAAGAAGACAGATATGATTATCTATGATCTACACTATGACTATGATGGTAATACACTTAAGATAAATGATGAATTACATAGTAAATATGCTAGAAACATACTACAGTTAAATAACTAAAAACAAAATAAAACCAAAAATATATAAAATATATAAATAAAAAGATAAAAATATGGCAGAATTAGTTATAACAAACACAGCTCAAAGTCAAATTGATGCTTTACATACCAATTCAAGTCTTAATTTGCTTGAAAAGTTAAACATTGATAACAAGTTATATCAGATTCATGATCCTGCACTTGATACTTTAGCATCAACATTTGATGGAACAGTAGCTACATTAGTATCATATATTAATGGTAAGCAAGACACTTTGACATTTGATAATGCTCCTACAGAAAATTCAACAAATGCTATTAGTTCAGGTGCTGTTTACACTGGATTAAGTGCTAAAGCAAATACTGAAAACTTAGCAGCTGTTGCATTTACTGGTAGTTTCAACGATTTAATTGATAAACCAGCAGCTACAGATCTAACTCCTTACGCAGAACTTTCTTACGTTGCATCTTATTATCGTACAATCGATGATTCATATTCTAAGGATGAAATTAATGGTTTAATAAATGGAATTGATCAATTTAAGTATGAAACAGTCGGTGCATTACCAGCAAATCCAGGAGCTGATAATATGTATATCATTTATTTAATTCCTAATGAAGGTTCAGGTCGAAATGTTAAAGATGAATACATTTTAATACATGATACTACTAATGATACTTATAGTTGGGAATTAATTGGTACTACACAAATTAGTTTAGATGGTTATGTAACACAGGCTGTATTAAGTGAACAAAGTTATGTAACTTCTACATCATTAGAAACAACATTGGATGACTATGCTACATTATCTTATGTACAGACTTATGTTGATGCAAAACAAGATGCTTTAACATTTGATGCTGCTCCTACAGAAAATTCAACAAATGTCATCAGTTCAGGCGTTGCTTATGCATATTTAAATCAAAAGGCAGACAAATCTGAAATCAATGAACTTGCTACTGCAGCAGTAAAGACAATCAATGGTGTAGCTCCTACATCTGGAAACTTAGAACTTGCATATTATTCTTATGAAACAATGATGCATTATGTTGGAACATCATTTGATGATAATACTCATGCTTATACAATGAACTTCACAACAACTACTATTCTTGCAGTAAATGGAGTAACAAGTGCAGCACATGCATAATATAAATAGTTAATATACAACTTAAGAAAAAACATAAAGAGAGTTATAGAAATATAGCTCTCTTTTCGTCTAAAAAAATTATTTTTAATTATATAAATAAATATGTTTTATAAGTAATGGCAGATCCAGTATATCCAGTAAATAAATTATCAGCAATCAATATAAATGGTGTATCATATATAATTTCTGACCAAACTGTTCAAGCTATATTAGAGATTATACCGCAAAACAATAATGCAATATCTCAAAGAATAAATGATCTTAATGATCGTCTTAGTGGTATTGAAGGCACATCATATGAAAATGTTCAATCAGATTGGGATGAGTCAGATTCTACAAAAGAAACATATATATTGAATAAACCAGATCTTTCAAATTTCTTAACAATTGAAACTAATCCAAATTGGAATGAAACTAATTCATCAAGTGCTGCATATATTCAAAACAAACCAACTATACCAGAGTTAGTAAAATCAGATTGGAATGAAAGCGATTCTACAAGTTATACTTATATATTAAATAAACCAGTAATTCCGAATGATAGTAATTTGGTTCATACAATGGGAGAAGAATATATCTATGGTAATAAAATATTTACAAATGATATAGATACGAATATATTTATAGGGCCTGAACTTATTAAAATGGATTCTATTGCTCCTCAGTTTTCAAATTGGGATTGGATAAAAGTTGTTTTTAAAAACCAAACTAATGAAACTCTCCAACAGGCTCTTGATGCTCGTAATAATATAAGGGCTGACTGGAATATTTCTGATTCTACTAGTTATGCTTATATATTAAACAAGCCAACTATACCAACAGTTCCAACAACATCAACAACAGTAACTGAGAATGATACTAATCCTGTTTCTGGTGGTGCAGTATATACTAAGTTTGCTGATTTGATAGGAACAGCTCCTGATGCATTAGATACATTACAAGAAATTGCATATGCATTAAATAATGATGCAGATTTGGCAGGCACATTAACAACACAAATAAGTGCAAAGATTCCTAAAGTATCAAATCCAACAACTGGTAATTTTGCTTATTTTAATTCAGATGGAACAATAGCAGACAGTAGTTATAACTATAATACATTCTTGAAAACCGAAACTCCACTATCAAAAGGTACTACAACAGGTGCAGGAAATGCAGTAACAGACATAACAGTAAATAATCATGAGATAACATTGACAAAAGGTACAACATTCCTTACAGAGCATCAATCACTTAAGACAATCAATAATGAATCACTTGTAGGTACTGGAAATATAGTTGTATCAGGACTTCCACAAGTTTCTGCTTCTGATAATGGAAAGATACTTATGGTAGTAAATGGTCAATGGCAATTAGTTTCTCCATCTGTTTTATATTCAGGACAAGGTGTACCAAATAATGCTAATGGAAATAATGGAGACTTATATATGCAAACAGAGTAAAAACATATAAAATATAAAGCTTATGAAATCAATTAATCAATATATTAATGAATCAATTAAAGATAATATTAATATTAAACAAATAAAAAATGAATGTCCAAAATTTTATGCTGCGGCTTCACAATTTTGTGGAGATAAAAACTCAAATGATGGATTAGAATATATACTTACAGCATGGTTTGGGTCTTCTGATGAGTTCGATAAAAAATATAAATCTAATCAACCTTTTACTTCTTCTGAAATGCATGAATTTGAAGAAAAGTATCTTAGCGATAAAACTGATGAAGAATTTGAAAAATATCAAAAACAACATAAAGTATGAAAGACATTACTGAAAGATTTGTTAATGAATCATTAAGCAGTGAAAGATATTTTGTTCTTAGGATCAAAAATGGTGAACACAAGGACGAATATATATATTCTGATGCTGAATGGTGGAAGACTACTAAAAATATAAGTCATGCATGGAAAGGTAAGACACTATATAAAGCCAAAGTAGAGAAAAACGCCGCAGATAGAGAAACAAAAGGACATTATGGGGACATTGATATCATTCAAGTTGATGTCACTTATAAAGTAGTATAAAATAAATCAAATATAGTAAATAAAAATTATGAAAGATATAAAGACATATATTCTAGAAGGTTGGAGAAATGGTGATACATTAGCTCCCCAAAATGTTCAAAAATTTCTTGGTCTAAAATATGCTAATGGTGCTGGTGGTGGAGATACAGAAGAAAAACTTTCATTTGTTGGTTCAACTGGATCAATATATCAAGAACGTGGTAAAATTGAAGGTCAAGATAAAGTATTTGCTGTACAATCAACTTATTCATCTGACATAACTGATAAAGATGCATCAATATATGTTTGTACTACATCACGTCCAATGGCTAAGAAATTGACTTATGTTGCTTTCTATACAACTAATGAAGAAGAAGCAAAAGATGTACTTAAAGACAAGAAACGCGGTTATGAATGGTTTAAGACATTAGAAAAAATTGTTGTATGCAAAGATACTGACGATGTTGTTTATAACATTCGTAATGACTATGGGAAAGTAACATCTTATCGTAATATTGGCCATGGGGAAGAAAAGGATGGCATTATTTATTCAGCCGTATTATAAAATAATTTAATAAAAAAATATAGATAATAATTTTATGAAAGACATTAAAGACTATATCATTAATGAAAATGAACAACAAATTGATGAAAATTTTGTATATCCAGTACATTTATTACCAGCTGAATGGCAACCTTATGCTATTGCTGTGTATGTTTTATATTTTCTATGGGCTGGCATATTTTTTGCCACTGGACTTGAAGATGCTACATTTGGTATAAGTACATTAAAAGAAATTACTAAAGATAAATTTGAAGAATTTAAGCATAAAAGAGAGTTAAAAGCAATTAAGAAGATATTAGATCAAGATGAAGACTATATCAAATGGTCTAAAAATAAAAATAAAAGATTAAAAGATTTAACACCAATTATAAAGAAAATCAGAAATGATAGTAAAGTAAAGCAAATCATTAAAGATATTTGGGATGAATCAAAAAATATATAGTAAATAAAAATTATGAAAGATATTAAAGACTATATAGTTAATGAAAAATATGAACGAGTATTTGAAGTTCCACCATTTGAATATGAAGTCATTAAAAAGGCATTAAATGCATATAAAGATAATGATGATAGAAAAAAGAATGCTGGTAATGGTGAGCCAGATGATAAACAATTAGATAAAGTAATTAAATGGTGGAGTGATTATAACAACTATAAAATGAAATAAATATTACAGAATAATAAAAATATATAGAGGAAATACATTTTTATAGGTAGTAATGGCGGATTATATAAAGCTAAATGGTGAATGGGTTGAAGTATTAGATGTCTATAGAAAAGTTGATGGGCAATGGGTATTACAAACAGATGTTCAGTCAAGTATATTGACATCTAATATTTATTTCTATAGTGAAGTCAAGATTGATGATGAAGTCACTTATGTTATTTCTGGTGTTGATACATTCACTGGTAAAACATTCAATCTTACTTATGTATATAATAATAGAATAGTCGCTCCAACTTGGTCAATTATTTCAGGTGGTCAATATGCAACAATCAATGAGAACGGTAAAGTCACTATTGATGTTGGTGTCATAAATGAGCCTATAGTTGTACAAGCAGTATATAGAGGAAAGACAGCTACAAAGACTATTACTATATCTTATGACAACCAATTGACTATTGAAGGTGCAGATACTATTACAGGTACATCTGGAAATGTCATCGGTAGATTCAATTCAACAATAGTCAATCCAGAATGGACAATTGTAAACGGTAATAATTTTGCTCAAATTGACAATCGTGGTAATATTACTATTATTTCATCAGGTACTATAGAAGTTGAAGCAGAATATACTCGTAATAATAATACATATACTGCGACCAAACAAATCAATTTGGTGTATGATGCAGGAACAACTACAGAGACAACTGTTGACGAAAATGGTACTGTTACTACAGAGACTACTACAACTACTACAGACCAAGAGACTGGTGCAACTACAACCACTACTACCACTACTACAACTGATGAAAATGGTTATTCTCAGACAACATCAACAGAGACTACTGAGAATACTGATGGTTCATCATCTACTACAACTACGACAACAGATTCAACAGGTACAACTACAGAGACTACAACAAACACTTCTGCTCCTGATCCTGAAACTGGTGCTATTACTACTGAGGAAACAACTACAACTACAAATTCTGATGGTACTTCTTCTGAAACAACATCAACAACTGTGGATAATCAAGATGGATCATCACAGACACAAACCGAGACAACTCATTATGATGAAAACGGTAATACAACTGGTTCAACAACTAATGAGACAACAACTAATTCAGATGGTTCATCAAGTTCATCAACAACTAATTATAATGAAAACGGTGATCCAACAGATCAAGTAAATCAGACACAAGATACATCAGGTAATACATCTACACAAACAGTTGAGTATAATGACAATGGTGATCCTGTAGTTACTGGATATGATATTGATACATCCGGAAGTGAAGGAGGCTCAATGAATATGGATGGTACAAGCGGTGTTAATACTGATTATTATGCATTTGATTTGACACATGGTTTTGAAATGGTATTACACTTTACCATAGATTACACAAATCAACCACCAAATCAAAATGATAATCACCATAATGTGATGGCGATGAAACGGCAAAATCCATCACCTTGGTATGGGTTTCAAATTAGATATGCGGAATCGGCCCCAAGAACTATTCAACTTGGTACACAATTTGCCACAGGTAGCAACACCAATACAACAATAACAGCTACAGCTAATAATAAGGTAAATGGTTCTAATGATGTTCATGAATATAATATTAAAATTGTTTATGACCCAACACTTTCTTCAAATCAATTTGTATGTGATGAATTAATTGGTGGTTATCATGCGGCAAAAACTGGAACATTCCCAGATACTAATGAACTTAAATATATTAAAGTAACTGTAGGTTGTGCATTAGATGGAAATGGTAATCCTTATCGTTTCTGTAATATGGATGTATCTGAATTCTATATCAAGAAACTTCATAATATTGAGGATCCTGTCATTACCTGTACAGATGGTCAGACAATTACCATAACATGTGCTACTCAAGGTGCATCAATATATTATAAATTAAATAATTCTGGAGAATACATTTTATACACAGGTCCAATATCAATTACAGAAGATACAACTATTCAAGCTTATTCACAACTTGAAGCAGAGAAATCAGATATCATAACACGTTCTTATACATATGACAATGGTATTGATGAGCCTGAAATAAATAATTCTAATAATATAGTAACTTTGACATGTGATACTCAAGGTGCCATTATATACTATAGATTGAACCAATTAGGAAGTTATATTCAATATACAACACCTATTGAATTGGAAGAAGATACAGTTATTCAGACATATGCGCAAGTAGGAAATGAACGAAGTGATATTATTATAGCAACTGCTCTTTATGATAACGGTATTGAGACTCCAATTATTAGCTGTAATGGTGAAATAGTTACAATTGGATGTAATCAGGCAAATGCTGAAATATATTATCGTTTGAATCAGACCGGAGAATTCACTCATTATGATTCAGCTATTGAAATACTTGCAGATACTGTAGTTGAAGCTTATGTAATGGTTAATAATGTACAAGGACATACAGCTATTGAAAACTGTATCTATGATCCTATTTTATTAGACCCACCAATAATTATTGGTAATGGACCTTCTGTTGTCATAAATTGTCCAACCGCAAATGCTACAATATTCTATAAATTAAATAATACAGGTAGTTTTGTGCAATATAGTGGTCCTATTCCTATACTTGATGATACATATGTACAGGCATATTCAATGTTAAGAGGCAAACAAAGCTCAGTTGTTTCTGAAACTTGTATATATAGTGATGTTCATGATTATAGCATGGATTATCTTACATTCCAAATATTGGAAAATGGTGTAATACCTTGGAAGCAAAATACAACATCAAAAACTATTGAATATAGTCTAAATGGCGGCCCTTGGACATCAATAACATCAACATCAAATGGTGTTATGATAAATGTTTCACAAGGAGATACTATTAGATTCCGTGGTAATAATGCAACATATTGTAATAATAATAAATCACAATATTCAGGATTCGGATTAGGAGAATCTGGTACGAATGGAGATTATGTTAGCAATGCAGCATCATTTAATGTTGAAGGTAACGTAATGTCATTAATATATGGAGATAACTTTATAAATCAGACATCATTTCCAAGCGGTACATATAATTTATGTTCATTATTTAAGAAGGCAAAAGTCGTATCAGCTGAAAATCTTATATTACCTGTAACAACATTAACAGAAGCATGTTATCGTGCTATGTTTAGTTGGGCAACTAATTTAACAAAGGCTCCAGCATTACCTGCTACAACACTTGCTAAATACTGTTATTGGTATATGTTTGAATCATGTGCTATAACAGAAGCTCCAGATCTTCTTGCTGAAACATTAGTTAATAGTTGTTATGGAAGTATGTTTACTGGATGTTCAAGTCTTAATTTCATCAAATGTATGGCAATTACAGGATTTAATCAAACCGATTGTAAAAAAGGCTGGGTGACTGGCGTTGCATCATCAGGTACATTTGTTAAAGATAGCGGGGTATCAGTTTCTACTTGGTCAAGAGGAGCAAATGGAATTCCAATAAACTGGCTAGTTTATGATGATGTTCCTGTTGCTCCGCCAACTATTACTTATGATGGATTCTCAACCATTACATTAGCATGTGAAACTCAAGGAGCAACAATATATTATAAACTTACTGGTGATACTGACTTTACTGCATATTCAACACCTCTAACAATTACCGGTGATACAGTAGTTCAAGCATATTCAGAATTAAATGGTGTAGAAAGTCGTATTGTAAAACAAACTTGTGTATATGTTAGTGATGTACCTATTGAAGCATCTAATCGTGATTTGAATAAATGGCAATATGGTGGTCAAGAAGTTACAGCTCCATTCTCAGCTAATGGTGTTGATGGTCACTCAGCAAGTTATTCAAAAGGTACATTCACATTTGAAACAAGCTTTGCATTACGTCAAGCTCAACCTACCTATCTTTGGTTCCAACATGCCGACCAATCTGCAACTATATATATTGATGATGTACAAGTTACAAAGCACTGGGGAGGATATACAGCATTTACTGTAGATATATCTAATTTTGTACATGCTGGTCAAAATAATGTAAAGATACAACTTAAGAATAATGAAGGAAATAATCTTGCTCCGGCAAATGCTGACTTCAACTTCAATGCAACATTGGGTAAAGTTAAACTATTTACTAGTCCATGCTTACCAGGGACACAATATGGATATGATGGATTCCATGTATATTCAACAGTAACTGCAGCATCAGCAACATTGAATATCAAGACAACTGTTCCTACAGGGGCTTCAGTAACATGTTTGATAAGTGATGGAACATATAGTTGGTCAGATACTATAGTAAGTGATGGAACAGAAATGACATTTACAAATACAATTACTAATCCACATCTTTGGAATGGTAAAGCAGATCCACACTTATATAATATAACACTTGAAATTTCTAAAGATAATGTTCTTTATCATAGATTTGTTCGTCCTTATGGATTACGTTTCTATGATTATGTAATTAATGATACAACAGTTCTTGCTAATGAAGATCCATATACAGGATTCTTATTGAATGGACAACCATTATTATTACGTGGATGTTGTATGCACGATGATATAGATGGAAAAGCAAATGCATTAGATGATACTGACTATAACAATACATTCAATACTATACAAGAGCTTAATCTTAATTTCTTACGTCTTGCTCACTATCCACATCCTAAGGAAGTATATGATAGATGTGATCAACTTGGTATTATAGTTCAGACTGAAGGGCCATGTGTCAATAAGATGCAAAGTACAATGCCTGCTGATTATTTCACACACCTTGAAACACAATATCAAGATATGATTGAACAACATATGAATCACCCATGTATTATCTTCTGGGGATTAAGTAATGAGACAACAACTGACGATAAAGATTTTGCAAAGGAAAAGATGAATGGGTATGTTACAATTATTAAGAATGTACTTCCTACAGCATGGGTTGGATATGTAATGGCACAATCTGCTGTAGATCCATCAGCTTATTATAATAATCCTAATTGTGATTGGTTTGGATGTAATATTTATGTAGGATGGTATGCAAGTCCTAATTCAAATAATCCATCATCTGAAATCAATAAGCGTATTACAAATACTATAACTAATAAATCTAAGATACTTTGTTATTCAGAGTATGGATGTGGTGGTACTCAGTCATGTCACTCTGATGATCCTTTGACTACAACAACAAGAGGTAACCATGAACGTCATGATATTGAATATATGATGTGGTTGCATGAAGGACAGATTGCTGCTATCAAGAACTATCCACAATTAGCATTTACATCACAATGGCAATTATTTGATATTGCAGTATCTAATCGTAATGAAGGTTATACTGTATGTCTTGATGGAGAAACAGTAACAACAGATGATTCATTAAGAAGAT
The DNA here is from genome assembly GCA_900317975.1 of uncultured Bacillota bacterium. GTDB lineage: Bacteria > Bacillota_I > Bacilli_A > RF39 > UBA660 > RUG343. The sequence continues at coordinate 127,893 of ONIZ01000001.1, read as the reverse complement.
TGAACAATAAAGGTCTTGTAGAACGTGATCATATTACTAAGAAAGATACATTCTACTTATATAAAGCGTGGTGGAATCCTACTCCATTTATTCATATATGTGGACAAAACTATACTAAGAAAGTTGACAGAGTAATTAAATGCTATACTAACTTTGATACAACTGATAGTCTTTCATTATATGTAAATGATACTTTTATAGAGACAGTCAATCCTTCAAATTATATTGCACAATTTACTGCTACTACATTCAATGAAGGAGATGAAATCAAAGTAACTTGCGGTAATGTAGAAGACTCATTTGAAATGGGATAATAATTATTTAAGATATAAACAAGAAAAGGGTAACATTAAAGTTACCCTTAGTTTTTCATAATATATAATGAATTTGTCTACTTTAGTTTTTCTTCAACCCAATCATTAATTTCAAACACTATAAAAACAATGAAGATGACTAACCAAAGAATAATTCCAGCCCAAGAATATATTCCATACCAGAAACTTCTCCATACCCAAAGCTTTTTGCTTTCTTTGCAATCATCTCCGTATACATTATAGAGATATATACATACTGAAAAAATCAGCCAACCTATCAAATAATAAATAAGTATATCCATATCTTTAATTGTTTTAATTACATTATTAATATAGTAACAATATTCAAAAATTCAATAAGAATGAATATAATTATGCAACTTTAGATATTTTTTCTTTGTATTTGTTCAGAAATATTGTATCATAGATATTACCATAGAATCCGTTTTGAACAAGTATTTCTCTTACTTTATCGGTATCAAATTCTCCAATTACTATATAAGTGTCATCATTGGGATCTCTTTTTAACGCTAACTCAACTGTTATGTCTACATATTTACCGTCTACTTTATTGAAGGCATGTTCTATTGGCAGTCCCTTATAGTTCATATATCCTTCACAGTATTCTATCTTATGCTTTCCTTCATATTCAAATCTGTCACAAAGTTTCCAAGCATTCTCATAACAGCATTTTGGTTGTGGTTGTACTCTTTTCTTTATTTCTTTTATTTCTTCTTTTGTAAAAACTTCATCTAATGAAACTATATCAATTGAATTAGCATCTTTAGCCATTTGAGAATACAGTTCTTTTCTATATCCATCACTATTATTAGCAAATAGATTAAGCATATCAATAATTCCCTTATCAACATCTTTAATAGCTTCCGTTAAGAATGAATTAATACTTTTCATAATATTAGTATAATTAATTTAATATATATTTAATAATAATATAAAAGAAATGTTAAGAGTAAATATGTAGAATCTCATCATAAATGAATCGGACTCATCTCAATTCTAGTAAATATTAAATTACTTATAAAATATATTTGAGATGAGTCCGATTCATTCTGTGTATATCTGTGTGAATTATTCTATACGTTTCATATATTATACTTTACAAAATACATCTACTTGTTTATAAATGGTTCTGTTGTCATATTTTTTAACTTGATAGACCATTGCCTCTTCATAGTCAATAGTTGTATTATTGATGAGCTTATGAGCTTCATTTCTTGTATTGAAGTGGTCTTCATTATAGATAGTCTCCTGTTCCTCAGTGTGATAGGGATTCTTTGCATTAACTGTGAACCAAACTACAAAATACTTTTCCATGACTTACAGATATTTAATGTTATTTACAATAAAATATTTACAATAATAATATAGTAAATTATTTCAAAAAATTCAATCTATACTTCATGTCCAAAGAAAGCTATGTCATCACACCATAGAATCTCCTTTTTCTTGTTATATGTACCTATATGTTCAATTTTTTTGTCATTATGATCAGGAATATATACAAGTTCTAGATCCTTGTCATCTTCATAGTTTCCAACCAATACATCTTCTGTAGTTGCTTTCTTCCATTTTTCCCAATCAGATTTAGAGTATCTTACTTCATTCTTAAAAGTATTTCCTCCTTGCAGATATTCATTTATTTGCTTCATTTTTATTTATTACTTATTTTTTCTATAAAATATTTTTCATATGTCTCATTATCTATCCCTATCTGCTCCACTATCCACCATTTACTGTTTATTCTTGAAGCAGAATATTCTTCATTCTTTCTAAATGTAATGTTTATGTCTTTTCTGTTGACACTTAAGTCTTCAACACATATTACATTAATTTCTTTCATATATATTATTATATTCTTGATTTTATTCTTTATACCATGCGGGCGGATTTTTTGCTAATGGCGAATTATTAAACATATATCTCATATCTTTAACATTAGATGTATTCCAATTAGATATATCTTGATTGAATTCAGATCCCAAAAACATCTCTTTCATATTTTTAACATTACTTATATCCCACTGAGAAATATCTCTGTTAAATATAGAATCTTTAAACATAGCTTCCATGTTTTCAACATTGCTTACATTCCAATTAGATATATCTCCATTGAATTTAGAACCACTAAACATATACCCAGCATATTTAACATTACTAACATTCCATTTAGAAACATCTCCATCAAATTCGGCGCCAGCAAACATTCCATGCATGTTTTCAACTTTACTTACATTCCATTTAGATATATCTCCGTTAAATTTAGAATGCATGAACATTGTATTCATATTTTCAACATTACTTACATTCCATTCTGATATATCTCCATTGAATTTTTCCCAAGAAAATATACCGAACATATCAGTAATTTCAGAAGTATCTATATCATTTAGATCAGCATTATTACCTCTTTCTTTAATCAATTTTTTTACTAATTTTTGAAGTTCATCTCTTGTCTCTGGGAAATAGTTATATTTAGAATTAAGATTGTCTTTTGAAAGCCTAAACTTTTCCGTTATAAACTGATTTAGTTTCTTCATATATATATATTAGTTTATGTTATTTTTTATACCATTTGGGTGGATTCTGTTCTAATGGACAACTTCGAAATATATCATTCATTTTTTCAACATTACTTACATTCCATTGAGATATGTCTCCATTGAATTTAGAATTATAAAACATTTCTTGCATATTCTTAACATTGCTAACATCCCATTGAGAGATATCTCCGTTAAAAATACAGTTTTCAAACATACTACCCATATTTTTAACATTACTAACATTCCAATTAGATATATCTTCATTAAATTTTGACAGATAAAACATTGCAAACATATTAGTAACATTTGTAACGTTCCAACTAGATATATCCCCATTAAAGTATGAGTCAGAAAACATCCAGTCCATGTACTTAACATTACTAACATCCCATCCAGATATATCTCCGTTAAAAATGGATTTATCAAACATACTTTCCATATTTTCAACATTACTTACATCCCATTCAGATATATCTCCATTAAACTTAGAATCACTAAATAAAAAAGACATATCTGTAATCTTAGAAGTATCTATATCATTAAGATCTGCATCATTACCTCTTTCTTTAATTAATTTATCAATTAAATCTCTTAGTTCATCTCTTGTTTCTGGGAAATAGTTATATTTAGAATTAAGATTGTCTTTTGAAAGTCTAAACTTTTCTGTTATAAACTGATTTAGTTTCTTCATAAACTATTTTACCATATCTTAATATATTTGCAAATAGAGTCATGTTCATCAATATCACTATATTCACCAGGCTTCAATGATTCTAGTGCTTTATAGTCAATATCATTACCAAATAATTCATTAAGATCAGTATATTTATTGAATGCAACTATAGAAACAAATTCCTGATCTTTATTATACATCATAAATCCATTCTTATATTTTTTAGAACCTGCTGAATAGTCAAAAGACTGATATGCTGCATTCTTTTCTATTTCATTTTGAATTTCACCAAATAATGAATGCTGATTTTCATATATTTTTTCTGTTATATTCTTCATATTCTTGTATATATTTATATTTTATTAAAAATAATTTTATGATTTTTCTATTATGTTCTTTATAGTCTTGTAGATGTCTTCTTCATGAATATTAGCCACATCTGTTATATCTTTATATCCATTAGGGATTTTATCAATAAACATAGTTATAATGTTTTTGTTCTTCATTTCTATTTTGTCTTTCTTATAGAAATCAATTACATGAGCAGGAATGTCTTTAAGTTCTGTCTCAGGATCAAATATAGGATCTATCAATATCTTCTTGAAATCATTATCTAATAAAGTCAAAATATATCCACCAAGTCCAATACCTACATAGATATCAATCTTCTTTTCCCTTGAAATGTTTTCAATATCTGTCTTAGCTTCTTTAGGACTGTATTGGGCATAATATTCTGATATGATATTGTATTTGTTCTTGTTCAATACGTTATTAAGTTCTTGTACATATTTGGAATCAGGAGTATCTCCATAGTCAAATACTACTAATATGTTTGTCTTCTTCATTTGTCTCTATATATCATTATTATTTTTCTTTCATATAAATAAGTCTTTGGTTTGTGCTTCCTCTGAATGGTGTATGAGCAATGTCTCTTAGTTCTTCTACATAAGGACCATCAACTAATACATCAACTGAATTAGCAATTTCTTTTTTAAGATCAGTAAGATCTTCATATACATATCCAGTATAAAGCCAGATAGTTTTTGTAGGGAATGTTTCTCGCACCCAACCAATAATTTCAACTATCTCATGCAATCCTGCTATATCTTGGCATAATGGGTCTCCTCCAGATAATGTCAAACCTTCAACATAGTCTTTCGAAAGCCATTCTGACAATTTTTTCTTTATATATTCTTTTTCATAATACCAAGACTTTCCCTGATCAAAGTTCCATGTCCAAGGATTATGACAGCCTTTGCAATGATGTTTACAACCCGCAACCCATAAGGTCACTCTAATACCATTTCCATTATTGATGTCTGGAGCAGTTATGTCTACAATTCTAAGCATATTCACCTCTATATATATGTATATTTGATATAATTAAAAATAAAAAAATAGTAAGTATCTAACGTATGCTGACAATCAATTAGGGTAGATTTCCCAACATATTATATATAATAAAAATAGTCACATTTTTTGTTTTATTTTTAATTAGATAAATAATATTTTTTTAATGTTTTATCATCATAATGATCATAATGTTTTATGAGCTCAAGACATTAAAATATGAACGGAGGCAAATAAAATAAGGATAATATATAGTAAGTATAATAATTATCCAATGAGGTAATTTTTATTTTTAATATATATCATTCAATGATTAATTATATGTAGAATATTACAAATATGACTGTACTTTTTGAAATTTTCAAACTTTACGGATGGTGGGGATTACTTGGAATTGTTATCTGCATTGTCTTATATTTAATAAGTAAACATATCTCAAAAAAGATCACTAAAGATGTAACCAATGGTTTAGATAAAGTTGGTGAAAATCTAGTAAACAAAATGTCCGAGCAAAATGACAAGCTCACAAATACTATTATAGATCAACAAAAACAATTAGTAGACTATATAATAAAGAAAGACATATCTAGGCAAGAGAATCATAATGTCATGCTTAATAAGAAAATGGAATTGTCAGAAGAGATCAATATGACGCTCAAAGACATAATGAATATACATAATGCTCAACGTGCTTTTGTTCTTTCTTTTCATAACTCTGGAGAAAATTTGTCTGGTATTCCTTTCCCAAGATATTCTTGTTTCTATGAATGGTTTGATAAAGGATTGTCACCATTACAATTCAAATGCAGAAACTTGTCTATTAGCTCTTTATCTTATGTAGTAAATGAATTGAAACAAGCTGAAAACCAACAAGTAATATATAATATTGATGATCTACAACAAAACAGTCCAAGTTTATATGCATTACTTAAAGAAGACTTAAGTGAGACAATCATATATACTGGAATGTATGACAAGAACAATATGTTAGTTGGTCTATTTGTACTAGAATACAAGAAAGAGAATTCTATTGAACATCTTAACCTGAACCAATTACATATACAAGTTGCAGAACTTACATCAATACTTAATCTTAGATATAAGTATACAAAATAAAAAAGAAAGTATAAATAATCATATATAAAAACAAAATGAGAAATTCTAAGAATTTCTCATTTTTATTTTGAATTTTTCTCTAATTAAACTATATTATTATTGTAAGTTGTTAATAATTTTTGAATTTTAATTGTTTATACAATGGTTGATTTGTTGAGAAACAAGTTGACCATTTTTTGTATAATTAGTCTTCAATCATCTTTACTTCATTAATTACATCTCCTACTGTATAATATTTGTTTATGTCAGCAATTTCATATATGTCTGTAAACAATGACTTATTCTTGAAATACTTTATCTTTGTTGACCAGAAATGTTCAGAAGGATCATCATATTCCATACATTCAAAAGCAAATGTTGTCTTTACTGCATATATAGCAGCATCTATCATCCGTACTCTATGATATTCACTTGATAGTAGATGCTCATCAGTCTTATTAAGTTCCATATCATCATTAATAAAGAAATGGCTTCTATTTGATATTTCTGTATAAGATGCTACAACATTGTATTTGTCATCAATATTATTTATACAGTTTATCAATAATGAATTGTCTTTAAACAATTGATTGATATTTAATAATATGATCCAATCAGGTCTATAGTCATTATCAACAGCAAATCTATATGTAGCAAAATATTCTAGATATTTAAGGTCTTTCTTAGATCCACATGGATAATGGATTATATGTTTGAAGCCTATCTTTAATGCATAGTTAAGCATATCTTTGTTGTCCGATATGATATACGTCTGATCAAAAAGATTCTGATCCCTTATAAACAAATAAGAAAACTTCAATGCTTCTTTATTTTTAGCAAACGTATTCTTGTCATTGCCTCTAGCCGTAATGAAAATAGGAATAGTTAACATAATAATATTATAAACTTGTAATTAATTGAGTATTTTATAATTAAAAATAATTATTTTAGTTTCTAATTGTTCAAAAACAGTTTCTTTCTGTTAAACATGTATTATTTTTTGAATGTAAAGAAAATCCCAATCAAGCTTACAATCAAGACATATGACATATAGATAGTTTCTCCAATAATTCTTTTCATAATCTATCAACAATCACTAAATATACTTTGTCCTATATGATCAACTCTATCTTTGAATTCTTTTTGCTTTCCTTTATTGAAATGTTCCACAGTTGTAGAAAGATAGCCAGTTATTCGTCCAAGCCTTGTTATCTTGTCACAACCACATTTTGGACATTCTGTCAATGCTTCATCATAGATAGGCTCACCGCATTCTGCACATCTGTTCAATGGTATGTTCAATGCAAAGTAAGGAATGTCTTTATCCATAGCATAGTCAACAATCTTTTCAATAGCATCTATATTATTATAGCATGTACTGTCTAACTCTACATAAGTGATGCACCCGGCGTTTGAATAACCTGTGAGTTGACTTTCTATATCAATCTTATTGAATACATCGCAATTATAATATACTGGTACATGAATAGAATTAGTGAAATATTTTTTGTAGTTCTTTTCTCCATTAGAATCAACAAAATAAGTGACACCTTCTAAGTCATATTCAGGAAATGCTTTTCTAAATTTGTTGAATGAAGTGAAGCAAAGATTCTCTGCTGGTGTATAATAGACTCCAAAGTTTAGTTTATATTCTTTCTTAAATTCTGATGTTCTGTCTAACCAAAGTTGTTCAATCTGTTTTGCATATTCCATTCCCTTTTCTGTAGTATGATCAAATCCAAACAAAAGATATAAAGTTTCAGACATACCGATTTGACCTATTACAAGTGTTCCATGCTTCAATGCTGATATGATTCCTTCATTTTTATGATACCCCGACATTGTATTATTTTCATACATAAATCTTGCAGACTTTGGTGATTGTGAACAGATATGGTTGAATCTTTCTAATAACATGTCTTTTGCTTCATGTATTTTCTTGTCTACTAACTTCATGAATTCTTCCCATACTAGTTCTTTATTGTCAAACTGTTCTTTCTTTTCAAGTTTTCTTCTTGTCATTGCAGCAAGAGTAGGTAATATGATAGTTACTGGGCATATATTTCCACGTCCATCTTTCTGAATAGCGGAGAAAACATCATCAATCTTGTTGAATTCTCCATTAATGACATTTTGTATATTTTGTTTGAAATTATCTAATGCATTTATATCTAATAAATTGACCGTGCGGCACCCCATAGTGTTAAATAATTCAATAGGTCGTTCTTCTAAACTAACTTTGATTTTCTTCATATCTTTATGTCTTTATATATTTCTTTTGTATTTTTTGTCATCATTATAGTTTCCTAAAGTCATAATTCCAATTGTATGTAAACTATATGGCATAATAATAGGAATAATTGTCTTTATGTCTTCTTCATTTACTTTATAAGATATTCTTTTTGCTATTATATGCAAATTTTTATCTGTTGTTTTCATATTGTAATATTATTCATTAATCATTATTCTAATTCTAATCCAAGTTTTTCTGCAACATTAGGATTTTGTTCTAAAACTTCCACTAGTTTTGCGTATTCTTTTTCAGACAATGAATCAATATATTCTTGCTTTTGTTTTCTGTCTTGTTTTAGTGCATTAGCATTATTTGTCCAGTCAGCGTTACAATAATTTGGATATATTCTCATTGATGTTGATTTTAATGCTAGTCTCTTTAAGTCATAGTTTGGTGTTCCGGGTTTGTCATTAATTCCTTTCTTATATTGGAAGATTCCACATGGAAAAATTGATGTTACTCCATTATTGCCTAATCCCTCCATAGATACTTCTAACAATGCTTTAGTAACCATACGTCCAGCTTCTAATGGACAGGTTCCATAATTGATACTGGTGAACGGGAGCTGATTCCCACTCCTTGCAAATTTGTTATCGCTAAGCTTTTTATCTTAACTTCTTATGTAATTTCTCCATAAGTTCGGCGTACATTTTCATCTTTTAATAACTAAGATGATGAGCACTCTTGGGAAAATTATATTTATTCATTTCCTACGCTCTACGGTGATTTATAGCCTTTCGTAATCTATAAATTTACCTCGGTATTACCAGCTATCCAAATATATGTTTGGACCTTAGGTTTTCTTCTGCAGCTTATTCGTTATTTAACCTTATCTCTCGGAAACTTAATTCCAACTGCTACCGATTTTGCTCATTTTTTCATAACTATTTATGTATTATATAGTTAGGCAGCCATATTAAATTTTTTATTCAACTGCAAAGTATTTAAGTTGTGATACATTCCTTCAACTGCTTGATGGATTTCTTTTTCAGTCATATCCATAGCATAATTCCAAGCATTTTTATATTGTTTATACTTGGAATCTGTAATTTCAATATCTGTTACATTCATATATTTTACTTTATATATTTTTAATAAATTTTCCTTCATTAAATATTGTTAAATTTCCTACATGTATTTCTTCTGGTTCAGATAAAATATAATTAGAATAATCATTAACAGATATCCAATTATATTTTGAACAATCTTGACCATTTAGTAATTCTTTTATTTGTTGTTTTATTTGATCTTGCTTATTTAACCATTCATTTTCCCATATATGTATTAATTGTACATTTTGAGCATAACATAATAATGTTTTTCTTTGATGATAAAATTTATCTTTATAATTTATTGAATGCCAATATATACCATTAAATTCAAATGCTATATTTTTTTCAGGTAAATATATATCTAATTCATAATATCTATAATTATTGTTTGCAACTATATTTGTAACATTTTCTAGTACAATACCTGAATATATTGATTTTATATATTTTAATAGTTCTTTTTCTCCTTTAGACGTAAATTGATTTGTATGATGACATTCATTAAAATATTTTTCTATTAGCGGAATATATTCATTTGATATAAATTTTCTACCATGTATAATAATTTTATCTAAATGTAAAGATTTCCACCCCTGCCCATATTTTTGAAATAATTTTCGTTGTTGAGTACAATTATAAGTTTTTTCTATATTTAAAACATTATTCTTTTTAGTATTAACAATTTTATCAATTATTTCTTTAGATTGTCCTATAAATTCTACTCCTAAATTAGCTAAATTTGTTTGTTTAATTTTATTAATGATTTTATCATATTTTTCATCCCATATTTTTTTATTTCTTTCTGAAGAATTTAATGATAAATTGCATGTAACTCCATATTTTTCTAAACATGTTTCTTTAAATTTTTCTCTATTATTATAATGTTCATTTCCATATTTTTCTTTTAAAGTTTGCTTAAAACTATCAGATCCAAATAAAGTATAGTTTTCATCTCCATATTTTTCTAAATTAGTTTTTTTGCGTTTTTCTAATATTTTTTTTCTATCATTATCAGTATGATTACTAATTGTTTGTGAAAATTTTTCTAATTTATTTTTAACTTGATTTGGAGAATGATTTTCACATGTTGTATTATATCCAATAATTTTAGATTTTATATTTCCTGTAAATTTTGCTAATTCACCACATATCTCACAATGGTATGGTTCAATATTATGTAAAAGACAAAACCATGCTTCTTTATCAGTTCTATAATTTTGTTTAAACTCATTAAATATTTGTTCTGCTTCCAAATCCCAATATTTCTTCCAACAAAAATGTTTTTTATTATTTGAAGATATTATATTTTTTTGTTTAAATATAGTTAATATTTCTTCTTTTAACATATTTTATAATTCATATTTTTATAATTAAAAATAATCATTTTTGCTTTGGAAATCAACTTATTTTCACATTATTTTTTATAAATTTTTATGGTTTGCAGTTTTTATCTTCTTCAACATATACTTTATTGTCTTCTATCTTTACTACCTTGAATACAGTTCCTCCGGCATACCATCCTTTACCTATTTTTGGATATTTCTTCCATTTCTTAGCCCATTCGGTAAAAGTATTGTCTAAAGAACCATCAAGATATACTTCCCAGTCTTTTCCATTTTCTGGTTTGACCGATTCATTTATTTTAATATATTTTTTAAAGCTTTTCATATATAATATATTTTTTTTTTATATTTCATATATTTCAAAACAATAATTAGAAAACTGCTCTTGAATATCTCTCATAACATAATAAGCCAGACAATAGTCTTCATATACTACATTATCATATTCAGTCCAATTTTCTAAACTATTCTTTCTATAATGTATCTTATATCTTTTCATATTAATCTTTTAATATATCATTAATTATCTTTTCAATTTCTTCATCAGTCTTTCCTTCACAATATTTCAGTCCTTCTTTAAAATGTTTCATAAATGATTTTCTTACATAAGGTACCATTGTCCAGTCAATATGAGTTGCACCTACACCACCAAACTGTTGAAGACTTTGTAATTGGAAAATTACTGCTACTAATTGCATTGCGGTATTTACTGAACCAGCGGGTCTAACATCTGTCTGTCTTGTCTTAAATCCTTCCGCTAATAACTTATCAAATGGAATACTTAAGCAATTATGGTCTCCTGTCATAAAATGGTCTAGATCATGCTCATATATCATATTGTCATCATGATTCTTTCGTGACTGTTTTGACATTTTCTTCAATGCAAGATTCTTGGCAACAGCTCCTGCAGTCTCTCCAAGTCTTCCGCCAAATGAAGCTTCATCTAGATTGGCGTTCTGATTTTGGACATTACTTGCAGAAAGTTTTTCCTGAATTTGCTTCATTAAGTCGGTCTTCTGCTCACGAATCTCTTCACGTTTTCTTCTATAGTTTATGAATGCTTCTACAACTTCATATTTGTTTCTTTTTATCAATTCCTTTTGTATGACATCTTGAATTTCTTCAATTGGTGTTCCTTGACCATTGTTTTTGATTATTAGCTTTTCAACTGAGTCTTTCACTTGTTCTAAAAACTTTTCAGGAACATCCTGTCCAACTGATTCAAATGCTTTACTTATAGCATCTGCAATCTTTATGAACGAATATTCCTGAGGAGTGCCATCACGTTTGATTACTTTCATAAATTTCTTCCATATATATTTTTCTTTTATATTAAATTGTCCCAATATGTTTCTTCATCTAATAGACTATTGTCAAAACATACTTCTTTAAGATTCATGTCTATATATTGACAAACTAGTCTTGGGCCTAATTGCTCAAACTTTCCATTGCTTTCAACTATATAAGGATAAAGATTATGTGGCAGTTTGAATTCTATACAAGTATGAAAATATATTCTCTTCAATATATTATCTTCAATATGCATTTCATTTATATAGCCTTCAAGTGTCTTCATAATACGTTATAAAAATAGGAAATTTGTATATAAAAATAAACAATAGATCTTAAATTTCTAAGCAATAAGAGTCCAAGATCTTCTTTTCTTTAAGATATTTTTTCTCATATTTTTCTACTCTTTTCTTACGAATAGAAATGAGTTTCTCCATATATGCTCGAGCATCTTCTTCATCACAAAACCTTGGCATGCACTCATATCTTATAGAATAGTCATTATATTTCTCACATTGAGTCTTTATCCAGTTCTTTGGAAGTTTTATCAATGTATTCTTTCCAGCATAGATCAATAAATATTCTTCAACAACCTTTGATGTGACAATATTGAAATTACCGTCAAATGACTTTTCGTTTTTGGTAAATGCTATTGTGTCTACTTTCTTTACTAATTGCTTATGTATTTTCTGATGATCATAATAATATATGTAGTCACCAGCTTTCAACTGATCCCATCTTTTCATACTATAGTCTCTTGTTCTTCAATATTTTTATAAACTGCTCTAAAGTGAATGTACAACCAGCAGCACCGGCATGACCTCCACCATTGTATTTGTTTTTCAAGAACTCTCCACAGTGGAATGGATCTTTGTTCTCAACATTATACATTGACAATACCCAATTACCATTTGGTTGATGCTTGAATACTAAACCATGTCTTATTACTGAGCCTTCTAAGCACTTGAACATAGTAGAATTTGTAGCACCTTGATGAAATATTGCACATGCTTTATGAATAATTGGATGGGCAGAATCTTCTTCATCATAATCCCATACTTGCCATGTCATATCACCAGAGTTCTTTACAATGTCTGTCATCTTCTTGTCTTCATATTCATTAAGAGCATGACCATGATTATACATGTCTAAAATGATATTGTTGTCTTTTGTCAAGTCAGATTCATCTCTATAATATACTTTGATGATTTCAATAAGCTTGCATACTTTCTTCAAATTTAGATCATATTTGTCGGTAACACCCTTATTGACATCTTTAACATAACCAAAATCATATCCTTCACGTTCATATGACCAAGAATCCCAAGCAGACAATATTCTCAACAGTTCTGGTACTTTCTTCTGCTTGTATGCTTCATCAAATTGATCATAAAGATATTTCCAAGCATTCAATATTGCTGACCTACTTGTGTCTCTCAATCCTGGGATATCATCAAAATTATTGTCAATTGAACATTGTATAATAGGAGCATGATGATCTACCCAAACAAGATTAGACTCATATGCATTATAAAGCTTCTTCATATATTTCCAGTCATTGAAAGACAAGTCAGTCATTATGATATGAGTATATTCTTCTTTAAGTTTCTCCATGTCGGAATAAGCTTTTGAGAAATCTGCTAATATATTGTAGTCAGCTGGCAATACATCAATATCAGCTTCAGCAATATTCAATTCATACATCAGATAGTCCTTAAAGATTGCACCAGAAAATACACCATCATTATCTTCTTTATGATATATTATTAAATATTTTTTATCCATTTCTATGATTAAATATTTTTAACATTACAAACTATATTCAAATATTCATCAGAACGCCATTCTTCTCATCTGAGCTCATCTCAAATATAATAGACATATAAACTAATATCTATAGAATTTGATGATGATCTCATTCATCTAAACCGCCCTCTTGATGCCGTTTATTTTTGCACTACTCTGTTTAACTTTGTACATTTGCTCACTAGTAAGTTCAATACGATTATTGTACTTTTCTTCATTCATGCAGCAGTGCTTATACTTCTTTCCGCTACCACATGGGCATGGGTCATTTCTACCGATCTTCTTATTATATTCCCTAATAATTGTCCTTGTCTTTCTTGGCATAACAAACTTAGACATGTCTATATTGTTTGTATTTATTACCTGAGGAGCTACATTTGTTCCTGTGAATTCTGTAGTATCTTCTACCTTTGTAGTTTCTACAACATCCATAATTGTCTCATTACTGTTCATAAGCTTAATTATTACATATATTTTATTTATTATATTTTAAGATAGTCATATCCTGTCATTATTTCACAAAAAAAGAAGGACCTCTAAAAAGAAATCCTTCTTAATAATATATACAAAAAATTAAAATATATAAAATATAAATAGAAAAAATATATACTAATTTTTATACTAATTTTCAAAAATTCCATTATTAGAATGGTAAGTCATCTGCAGGATCTGAAGCTTCTACTACAACTGGACTTGGTGTCTCTACTTTTGGAGCTGCTGGTGCAGGAGTTGGAGTTTCAGTAGTTGCATTACTAGTACCCTTTTTTATCATATCAATTGAAGTTGTTGCAGGATCATTACCACTAAGTACAACCTCAATCCAATCCTCTACACGTTTCTTCAAATCTTCTGGCCAAGGCTTGTATGAGAAACTGTCCAACTTAGGAGCCCATTCCTTGATTTGTGCAATTACCTTACCATAAATAGGAAGCAATGCCTTGTACTCTTCTGACTGATTGATCTGAGTAACTAATGCATTTCTCTTTTCAAGATCCTCATCATCCTCACATTCCATATTCCATGCCTTCTGAATCTTTGCTACATAAGCATCAAGAATGCTCTGCTCTTCATCATTAAGAATAGGACTTCCATCAGGATTAATACATGATACTACATCATTAGAGATCTCTCCAAGATAAGTAATTTCACGAGTCTTTCTCTGAGGATTCTTTGGATCATCTGGTCCAGGATGTACTTCAATATTGATTGCTCTACCAAACAAATAGTCCATTACTGGAATAGGCATCTTTCCACTTTCCTTTGAAGGCTTCATCTTTTGCTGAAGCATTGTATAGATAGATGTTGGGAGCTTCCAGATCTTAAATGATCCTACCAAATCTGGCTGATTCTTGTCCTTCAAAATCTGTACAATTACATAACGTGCAAATCGCTTGTCAAATAATCCCTTACCGCCATCCTTTGTAGGAACAGCTTGATTATGTAATGTACTTCCTGCTTCTGCATAATGACATTTTTTCCATGCTGTAAAGATAGGACAACTCTTGTCTTCTACTGTTAATGAAGAAACCGCTGAGAAATATCCATTAACATCCTGCATACCATAAGACTGCTGCTCAAGGAATGACTGGCGAGGATTCTCTGGATTATAGATAATTTTGATTTTTGCTCTATATACACCATCCTCTGATTTTGAATCTGCGGGACGTGTCTTATAGACCATTGAATTTCCACTTGTTGTTGTTTCACTTGAATTTTCGTTAAATAAGTCTTGAGGGTTAAAGCCCAAAATTTCTTGTTCTGTCATAATTGTAAAATTTAATAATATATTTGTATAATTTTTGTTAAGTTATTTTGTATATAATTTAATATAGACAACATTCTTTAAAAATTTTAATATTCTTTTAATTTTTTTTATCTTATTCTACTTTTAATGTATTAGGAATTGATCCATTTATAGATGGCATTGATGTGCTATTTACATTTGCCATTTGGGTTGTTGCTGAACCTGTTGTAATGATCTTTCCTTTGATTTGCATATTCTTAACATATATATGAATAGCATCAGCCATATAATTTGCCCATTGTTCTGCTAAAAGATCAGATAATGTTTGACCAAACTGTTTAGCGACTTTATTTCCTTTAGCCGTCACACCAGGAAAAGTCTCTAATAATGCTCTTTCAAATGCAACCGGAATAGTCTTTTCAAAACAGTTTTGAAATTCATCTTTTAGAAATTTCTTATTAAGCATAATATATAACAACCAATTTATTTCTTATAGATCCATGTTCCAAAATCAGCAAATGTATCTACAATAGCTTTATATGTAGTTGCATTTAAAGTAGTATCCATTTCTGGAACAATCTTTGTATTGACATATTCTGTTGCAAGATTGATAATTGTATTCTTTACTGTTTCTGGAACATCAGTTTCTTTCTTTTGTTGAGATTCATTATAGATCTTATGAGCCTGAGTTTTTATTTCATCTAATAGACTACTATCCATTAAACTCATAAACCATTTATTACTCTTAAGCGCATCAATAGCATCATCAAGTTTATCGAGATCTTCTTTCTTTGTAAAGTCTAACTCATCTTTCAAATCAGGAGTATCAATAAGACTTAACGTATTTAACGTATTCATAATATTATCTAATAAATTTAACATAATTATTTAAGTTTTATATATTTTAATTTGTGATCTTTATTAAATATAGTTAATAATAATTTAGAAGTTTAAAATCAATTAAACAAATCTTCCATAAAATTTGAAATTTCAACATTCTTTTCTTTCTTAGCTTTCTTTACTGGCTTGTCTTCCTTTTCTTCTTCTTTGCATTTTTCTATAGCAATTCTAAAAGACTCATTATATGATACATTGTTTTCTCCAAGATGTTCTTCAATAATGAAATACTTATGCTTATTGAAATCTTTATTATATATCTTTATTCTTGCTAATCCTTGCAGGAAGATCTTGTTTGTTATGTTCTTGTCAAATACATCTACTATATCAAATAGTCTATATTTGTCTTTAAACTTTGACAATCCCAATCCACGACCAATTGACTGCATATTAACAACATCTGACTTAAAGCTTTCAAATAGCACCCCATAGCAAAGATTGGCTAAAGTGATTCCGGTAGACATTGTACCATAACTTGCAACTAATATACAGTTATTGTTCTCTTTAAGTAATTGCTTTATCTCTTCTCTTCTTTTTGTATTGACACTACCAGTAATCTTCAATATGATATGATTGTCACTAAACTTTTTCTCAAGTATGTCAACAAGATGCATAATATATTCTGTATGATGACAAAGTATCAATGTATTCTTATCACATTTTGGAATGATCTTGTCACATAATAGATCTATACGCTCTTCCATGAAATGTATCATCATTCTTTCAATGAACAATGAATTAGCAGAAACAGAATCTGATACAAGCTTCTTAAGCATATTCATCCATTTCACATCTTTCATTATTTCAGAATACTCATTATTCCCATAGATATTAGCTTTCACCTGTTGTAGTCCAAATGACAATTGCTTTACATTCTTAATGAGAAATCTTGCATTTGGAAGATCTTGTTTCTTTTTCTTTCCTGGATGCTTTTCATCATCTACTTCTACATAGTTAGACAATGCATATTCAGCACAAGTATTATATAGTCTTATTTGCTTATGTATGTCATTATATTTTAATCTGTACTGATAGATCTCTATGTCTGAAATATACCCTTGCTCCTTTAGTTCAGCAGTTGATATCTCTTGTATTTTTGCTCCCAATAGACTATGTATGCAATATCTTTCAATTGTCTTCTCCTTAGGTAATGTTCCTGTCATACCAAAGCCAATGATGACATTCTTCATAAATGGTTGTGATATGATTGTTTTTATCTGCTCTGCTGATGCTCTATGTGTCTCATCTACAAATACACAATCATAATTATTGAAAAAGGATGGATTATATTTCTTGCTTTTCTTTTCTAAGAACTTAATTAGACTTTGAAATGTACCAACCGTTATGTTTGATGACTCAACAAGTTTACCACCTCCCCAAACACATTCAGTATTGAAGAACTCTTTATATTCTTTGAAGTCATCATACATCTGCTTAACAAGACTAATAGATGGCACAATGACAAGAATCTTCTTCATGTCTAAATATTCTATACAATATCTGAAAACCATATAGGCAATCAATGTCTTACCAGCACGTGTTGCTAATTCAGATACGGAACGTTTCCAGTTCAATATTGTATAAGCGGCTTTATACTGGTATTCTCTTGGCTCTAATGAAAGACCCCAAGAATTGACAATCTCCTTGAACTCATCATATGTATGCAATAGACTTCTCTTGAAGAATCCAGGCTCCAACCCATCATATTCAACATTGTTCTCTTTGAAGAACTTATATATCTCCTGCCATAATCCGATTGAACAATAATATATCTTCTTGCCCGATGATTGAATGAACTCAAATAAGAAATCTTGAGTATACATTGGACCATTGTAAGACTTAAGATAGCATGTGGGATCAACAAGATTAAGATGATTTGTGAGATTAGGTTGTTTCTTATAGTTATTATTTGGTCTTAGCCATTTATCATCTTCTTCTGTATCATATTTCAAAAACAAATATCTTGGGTCTTTGTCTGAAAAAACAAAATGTATCATTATCTAATTTTTCTCTTAAACTAAATATATATAAAATTATAAATTAAAATAGTCATTATTATTTTGTAGATTCATAGAGTTTCATAGCTTTTTTGAATGACATCTTTCTCTTAAGCTTAGGCTCATCCCAATATTCATTCAACCAATTATTTTTGAACATTAATGCATATACACATCTATGATTTCTAAGATTATATACTATCTTAAAACAATTTTGAGGAACACCAACATCAATGTCATTATAGTCACAACCACCACATATTATAAGAAGACTATCTGTTTGTGAAAGCTTTCTTATTTCTGTCTCAAATTTCTTCCATATTCCTCTATTTAACTTAGATGTCTGCGGTACAGCATTAATATAATAGAATGTACTTCTTAATGATTCTTTAGACCAAGCAAAGTCTTCAGCATTAGCAAGATGTCCTTTGTCATATCCTGTCAATCTATAAGAGAAATGAGGAAGATTATCATAAGCCTTGAAATTCATTCCACTTCTTGAAACATCACCACCACCTTTATATAACTTATAGATGACAAATGATGGAGCCATGATATCTTTAGAATAAAATGACTTATAGTATGTCATATCTATTACTTGATCATACTTATGTATCTTTTGAGCAATAATAGACAAGGTCATAACTAAACTAATGAATAAAATAAAATGTCTTTTCATATATATTTTATGTGTATTTTATTCAAAAATAAAGAGCAGATCTTAAGATCTGCTCTTTTCTATTATATAATTTATAATGTTACTATCTTAATATGAATTATGGGTTATTATAATTCCAATTATCTACAATAGGATCACCACTTGAAACATCATACCAAGTAAACATTGCTTCAATTGTAGATGCAACATCATATGCTAATGCAAAGCCATTATATGTATATGTTGCATTGCTTTCACTTGCTTCTTGTAATGTTTGAGTATGTAATGTAACATCATGAACTGTATAAGCAAGTGCATGATTTTGATATCCATAAGTAGATGATGATTCAACAATATCAGATGAATATGTTGAACTAAGAGATATGTTTATTTCATCCTTAACAATATTGTATTCTTCTCCTGCAAATGTTACAAATTCTACCGTATTTGCAGCATCATCTTTTGTAATAAAATATGATGCAAAAGATGTAGGGATTGATTTTACAACATGTAAACTATCATTAGCACCACCTAATGTATCAATAGTATAAGGAGTATATGTTACATATGTGCCTCCTGCCAAATATTTCTGTATCTTATCATTAACATCAAGACTATCCATATCCTGTTTTATACCAGCTGTTGCCTGATCTACATAAGATAGAACCCAACTAACAGTTGTAACAAGATCATTATTGGTACCCTCAACATCAATAGTATTACCATCCTTTTGTATTACAGGTTGATGTGTTAAGAGATATTTTGATGGACTACTAGTATCTTTACCCCATGTACCACCACTACCTTGAGATACTGGAATAAATGTTCCTGCTGGTTTACCAGCTACACTATCAACAAATAATCCAGAATTTGTGTTATAAAGTTCATTGATTTGCGCGTCAGATAATGTTGTAGGTAATATTTGTACATATGATAATATATCACCTTCTACATTTCCATATTGTGCACTACTCCAATATGCTTCCTTATTTGCTCCAATTATTGCTGTCTTAATACTATTATATGTTACAACATTACCCGTATAATTTGCCTTAGATGATGTTGTTATAACAGATAATGGATTTGATAATGAAAGACTATTTACATTTTCGACAGAACCAGCTACAATATCATCAATTCTATCATTTGTTGCATCAATATATTGATTATTATAAGCAATATTATATGCAAGACTAATACCAGCATCCTGAGAACCATCTGTAATTACATCTAAGATATAAGCAACTTCTTTCAATGTTTCAATACCTTGTGTAATATTCATATTATATGAATTTTGTGTGGTATTGTTAAGAGTATATAATACTAGATTTTCTCCATTTTCAATTTCCCATCTATTAGTATTATTACTATTAATATCAAATGTACCAGTAGCAGGATCATAATCACCAATTTCATCATTAGGATCAACAGTGGCATTTCCTCTATCAATGTAGACTTTCCAGCCATCATTAGTTTTTACAAATCTTATTTTTTGATAATTGCCATCTAGTTTACCATATATATCTCCGTTATAGAATATATCATAATCTCCAGTATAAGTATTTTCTTTAACAAATTCAGTTGCTTCATGTTCAATATATGTGCTATCATCTCCTAATAATAATTTGTAGATATTATCAGATGTAGCAATTGAATTAGTTACAGCATATTTCTTTGCTTCTTCAATTTGATCAAGAATAAAGTTATAAGCATTAGCAGAATCTAATGTAATATCACTGTTTTGTCCTGATACTGTTATTAATTGATATGCATTACCTGCTGCAGCTGTATTTACTGTAATTAATCCAATTTCGTTAGAAAGATTAGGTGTAACTTGCGCAGTTGGTGAACTAGTTCCATCAATATCAATTTTACTTATAATATTACCTTGTTTTTCAATTTCAACCATTCTTTCTTGTAAGTCTGGAATTGCAAGATTATAAGCATATGCAAATTTAGAATATGGAACGCCTACATATGAATTAGTAAGTGGTTGCCATAACATTTGCTCATCACCAATCAATACAATAGAATTAGGATATTCTCCTCTAATAGTATCAGCATGTTGCTGAACATAATCGTAACTACTATGATAAGCAAAAAGTTTATTTCCTATTTTTGTACTCATAAAATTTTATATTTTATATATTTTTTAATTATTTATATATTGTTTTTATAATAATTTCCATTCATAAAAATATGTAAATGAATCAATTAACGTTTCTGTAGTTACAATTCCATAACTAATGTCACCGCTTTCTTTATTCAATTCACTTTTCTTTATTCCTAAATTAATGATTTTCTTGTTATTAATGCCATCATTATTTATATTAAAAATAACATTTTCTGGATCTAAATTGTTAGCTTCTATAGTACTGCTAGATATCTTGTCTTTAATATCTTCTAATTCTTTTTCAATGCCAGTACCATCTATCTTTGGATAATATACATAATAATCTCCATTATATAATGAATTATAAGAAGCGGGAATATATGATTCATTGTCATAAACATATAGTTGTCCATCATAATTTGCAGGATCCTTACATACTTCATATATATTATATATTGAATGATATCCTATTCTTTCTTTGTTTATATTTGAAGTATTATAAGCAGTATAAGCATAATAATAAGATTGGTCAGTATATTCTGTAAGATATGCTATATCATTATTTATATTATAGATATCTTCTTGCAGACCAGTATATGTATAACTATCATCAATCTCATTATATTCTTTTGAGCCAACTATATCTCTTAATATATTATAGTTCTTTTGAAGTTTGATAATGTCTTTAATTAAGAATTCATAGTATGTCTGATCTGGATGATTTCTTATATAGTCAAAATCAACAAGCTTATATTCATTATCTTCATATATATAGTATTCAGCCGTAGGATCATTGAAATCTATGTCATCATAATTAATTTCAATATATTTTGTACGGTCAAGAATAAGATCAGAAATAGAATTAAGAATATCATAGTCAAATGTCAATGCTTCAATAATATTTTCAAGAACATAAGACTGAATATATGTTGCTCTATCATCAATAAGATTTTCAATATTTTCATTTGTTTCTTCAATAAAGTCATTAAGATAAGAATATTTTACATAGTTTGCCCCAATATAAGAAAAGTTATCTGCATACTTGTCTAATACTTTTATAAGATCTTCTGTTGTATAGATATAAGAATTAAGATTATTGATGTATGCCCCATCCCAGTCAAGATCAATGACATCTAATATCTTGTAGCCTTGCCCATTCAACTGATTAAGCTTACCAGATACTAGTATTCCATTATATGAATATTCATTATCCCATTTATTGACCTTTGTGAAAATACTTCTATTATATGATAGATCCATTCTTACTGATTATTAATAATTTTCCAACTCATTTTTCCTAATTTGTCATTAGTAGTGCAATAAGTCTTATAGTTGAGATTGTTTATGACTGTTGTATTTTGTTTATACCAAGCCCCTTGAATATTTCTAATGTTATCCATGAATATCACTTTCATATTGCTTGGTAATTGTATATATGCTCTTTCATTTGTTCTTTGATTGATTGTAATAACACTAGTAAAGACATCATCAATATTGATCTTGCCTAATTGTACAAATCTGGAATAGTTAATGTCATATGTTCCATAGAATACATATATGTTATATATTCCATCTATTATGATTTCACCTGTTTCATATAAATCATTATAAACAAACTTTATCTTTTCATTTATATGATTATAGTAATTATCATTATTAGTACCAATTGTTATTAATTTTGATGTCTTATTCAAAGATACTAGTTCACAGTTTTCACATTCTACATCAAATTCTTCCCAGTCATCAGGATTATTTATAGAATCAATCTGATATGCTAATGTCAACTGTGTCTTATTTGGATTGAATTCAACTTTATTAATAGAAATAACTGGAGAATGATACTCAATAATATCAATCTTATTATTGTCATTAATGATTAACTTATATTTAGAATTTGAATTTTCTTCTATAAGTTCTTTTATAGTTAATCCAAATGTTATCTTTTCATTTTCAAAACTTATATTAATGCCATCCTTTGATTCTATAGATAATTCTGATTCTGGAGCTATAGCATTGATCTCTTCAATTATAGTGTCATCTATATCTACATGCTTTATCTTAGAATAAAAATATAAGTTTTCCTTGAATACATCACCTCCATAATAATCACCTAATGTATAGATACGATGTTTAGATTTGTCAAATAATATAGCATGCTCCTGATCTATCAATGAACGAATAAAATCATAAGCATCATCAGTATATCTGTCAGATTCAATTCTTACAAATTTCTTTTCAATCAACAGATTCTGAATTTCTTCTAATGTTATCTTATTGTTTATGTCTGGCATGCTAATTATAAGAATTGCCATTCAAAATAGTCTTTGTTATATGCAAAAGCATATGAGACTATATTGTTAGCTATATTTGAATTATTGATGACATATGCTATTTCTGAACTATCATTATATGAATATGCCAATCCCTTTAATGATTCTAAGTCTTTATAGTCATCCTTGACAGTATTGATAGAATATGAAGTAATAGATTCAAGATTCATTGCTAGATTGACATAAGAATTAATTCGTGAATCATATTGAGCAACAGGGAACCAAGAATGATCTTTATGATAAGTAATTACATCTCTTGCAGTCAATTCAGAAATCTTCTTTGAATTTGATCTCATTGCTGAGGAAGAAGATGTTTTCTGTCTTTGATTTGCTATAAGATATGCCAGCTTTTCTGAATAGACACTATTTATATACGTATAGCAAACATTATATATTTGATCATAATCTATATCATAAGGCTCAACATAACTATAGCTTACATCATTGTTATCTATAATATAATAAGCTATGTTTTGTAGTTCATATGAGAATAGGTTATATGAATAAGAATTACTGTAACTTAATATAGCAGATAGATTTATGGCTAAATTGTTATATGAATTAGTCAAACTGTTATAATAAGCTACAGGAATCCAAAACTGATCTTCAAGACCTTCAATGATGTTAATATTAGTTATTCTTGCCAATTCAGATGTCTTCACTGAATTACTATAACTATTCCCCATATTATAATATATGTATATGCTCTATGTATATTTTATATAATTAAAAATAAAAAAAATTATTTTTAATAAAAATATAGGTTTAACACTATGATAACTCAGTATGAAATAGATAAACTACGAAATAACTTAATGAATTTGTCTATAGCATTTAACAATATGGTATCTAAGAAATCATTAGAGAATAGAATATCTGAAAATCAACAAACAAAAAATGATCAGAATTTTATGGATCGGACAAATGTTTTCAATATAAGAAATAATGCTTTAGAAATATTTGATGAATGTAATCGTATTCTTGCACAAATATAAAAAGGTAGTATAAAATACTACCTTTCTTGTTGTTTATTCATAGTCAGAATATATTATCTTTTCTTTTCTTTCATAACCAGCATTAATGCATTTTCTAATATGTTCATTCATACATAAAATGAAATCCTGTAGATCATCAATTGATTTGAACTTATAGATAATTGGTTTACCATTTACTTCAAATCTTGCATTCTCTGGTAAGTTAGTACCATCAAGTATCATTGTAGAATCATATAATAACTTATAGTCTAATTGATGCTCAACAGTAAGATAAATATGCATGTCATTCCAATAAAAACCATTTACAATAACATTTTTAATATCATTATTAATGCTATCTTCAATTAATGTTTTTACAAATGATAATGATGGCTTGCTATCAACAATTGTATATTTCCACTTATACATTCCTGAATTAATTTCTTCTAATTCCCAAGAAATTTTATATTTACCATTTTTGATTTGTGATAATGGAATATACTTGTTAAAACTTCCTGTTTCTATAAAAATTTTATTCATAATGAAATTATTATAATGTTTATTTTTTTCTTAATAAATATTGTAAATGTTAGGGAACTAAGTTCCCTAACATTTTGTCATCTTATCCCTTTAATTCAGGACCATATATTACAGATAATTTATAGTTATTATTTACTGGTAAGTTATTTATTACTTTTCCTTCACCAGATATTGTATAATTATCTACAAGTTGCATAGCACTTACTCCGCTTGTTCCAGTATAGAATAACCAAGCACCAAGTCCAACCAATCCTTCATTACATATCATTTCATATTCATTTATGTAAAGAGTATCTCCATTAGGATAGCCATAATTCAATAATGAATCTTCTGTCCAATATACTTTATAATCACTTTCTTCAGTTGAAACAATAGGTGATGTACTATTTCTATACTTACTATCGGCAATTTCAGCTATATAAGCGCTATTCATTGATTTTAGAGCAGGTCTATCATTAGTTATAGTATGATAATTATTCAAATACTTACTTAATTTATCGCCTTCTGTATTAGTTGCGTTATAGAATAAATTATTTATATTATATATGTTATTATCACCAAACTTACTGATAGCTGCACTAAGATCAGATTGTATATCTCCTATTATTTGATATAAATTGAATATTTGTTCTTTATTATAGATAATAGTATTTGTACCCATATTGTTTGCATATTTATCATGAAGACCAATAATTGAATTAGTTTGAACAAATTTTGTTCTTGCATTATTGTTCTTCATATATTTCTTATATGCAAATAGTTTATAAAGAACATCTAACGTTGTATTCTCTGTGATTTCTTCAATTGAATTTGTGCTATCATAACCAAGAATTGATCCATTTGCTATTGATTTTAATGATGATACAGAAGATATAATTATATTAATATCATCCTTTTGCCCATTAATCATTCTTTGATTATTATTGTCGGCCAGTGTAAACATTGTAGAAACAAAGCAATACCAGTTATAGATATATTCATAAAGTTTATTTTCATTGATAAGTTCATATATATGTGGATTAATGACCTCATTTATTACTACAGATAAATTATCTCTATCCCATGCATATTTATTACTATCATTAAATTTAACATATCTTTTATCTAAACTATTATCTGTATTCATATTTATATAACCATTATCCAATATTGTATATAAACCATTAATATTATCATTATTTAGATAACATATCATAATCCATAACATAATATAGCCTCTCATAAACCAGTCTTGATTCCATTCCCTATTATTTACATTTGCTGAAATTGATGGATTTTCAATATCAGTTATACATGGCATTAATGTATTAAGATAATGTTGGGCAGAATTTGAATGATCAAATGTTATTATACGAGGTATACTTGGAGAACCTGTTGTTGGATGAGTAGTTATAGCTTGAGCAAATTTTGATCCAGGATTGAAGAATACTTTCTTATTATCATTACTGAAACAATCTTTATCAATTGTGTATGTAACAATATCATCACCAACTTCAACCGCAATGCATACACCTTCATATGAACGACCAATTGTTTGGCTTACCTCAACACTTGTGTCATATAAATTGAGTTTATTGTCAAATACATATACTCCTGGTTGTGTTGGGGTTTCTCCATTGATATATTTTGCCATTACTTTGTATATATTGGTATAATAACAATATTTAAATTCAGATGTTGAACCAGATAATGTTTTTATAATATCAATATGTATACTATCAGGTTTATTTACTCCTTTGTCATATTTAGTAACTAAATTAAATACAAATCCAGTCTTTATACCATCTATGTAAATAGCATCATCTTGACCTTCTATATGTACATATTTGATAGTAGTTGTATCACTATTATTCCACTGATTATCTGATTGTGAAGAATTATCATTAATTATTAATGTGTCATCACTATATCTTAATTCAAATTTAGACAAATAGTCTTTAATAGCTTTATGATTAATATTATCAATGCTTTCCCATTCTTTAGTAATACCATCTACAAATGAAGCAATCTTAATTGTATATCTAATATTTTTTTGTTTTAATGCATTTTCTGAATTCAATTCATTTAATACATATGTATCTAATATTGTATTTGATATATTACCAGTATTGCTTATAACATATTTAGCAGTTGTATCAGTAATGTCTCCAACATTGTCATATGAATCTTGCTTATAGATAACATATTGATCTGGGTATAGCATACCAACATCATATCTAATTACAAGATATGTTATTCTATCAAATTCATCAGTTAATGTTACTAAGATATAACCCATATATATTGAAGAGAACTTATTATCATTAAACTGTAAAGTGAACTTGTTTTCTGTAAAGGCATTTCTGTTATTCAAAATGACATTTGCGTTAAGTAATCCAGATACATCTGTTACATTAACTGATTTAATATCAATGTTATATCCGTCATCTTTATCAAACTTCAAATTATAGTCATAATTAATGCTATCTGATTCTTGTAAGTATTGAGTTAACTCAATATAATTGATATTTTGTGCATAATCACTTCCAATTAGATCTAATATACCTTGATAATTGATATAATTAATTCCATTTTCAACAAGTTTTGTTTCTAAGTCAGAATAACTATAAGAAGTTCTTTCAAGAAGTTCCTCATTAAATTCAATATCAATTTCATCAATTGGGTTATTTTGTACCTCAAATCTTAATGATGCGGCATTATTTTGATTATTCAATACAGTTTCATAATCAATAGTTATATTAGTAATAAATGATACATTTGCTTTATGTATTTTTGCATCATACTCAATAGTACCAAGTTTGATTCTATTGTTTTCAACCACAAGTTTTTCTGTATTAGGATGTGGAGTAAATGTACCAATAAGACCTATTTGATCTAATGTAATACCTGATCCTGATAGATCATATCCAATACTAATATTTCTAACTTTTAGATTAATGAACTCTAATGTATTATCAACTCCTAAATCATAATATATACTATATGTATATTTTTGAGCTTTAGTTATTGTAATATTACTTACGACTTGCTGATTATCATCTTCAATAACTATTTGTTCATTTAATGGCGGAATGATCTTATTAATAGAAAGATAAATAATATTACCTGTAGGATTAGGTTGTTCATTTCCAGTCTTTGTCATAACAGAAACTTGCATATTAACTGTAGTATCTGATTGTGATCCAATAAATTCACCAATATACAATTCTGCACCTTGTGATCTATTTGTCAAAACTGAAGCACTATTTTCTCCAGCAATATTACCTATTCTTGTATATACTATTTGTCCATCAATTTCTGATGGTTGGAATGAACCATTGATTATATTCCATCCGCCAGTACCACCGCATAATGAAGGTGCAAATACGAGTGTTTCATTTCCACCCATTGGGAATATTGTTGTAACAATATTTGCAGTAGATCCTGAATTAAGACGATATACATTACGGTTCATTTCTTGAGTTGGCTGTATGATCTTTCCATCCTCTACAATAGAAATGAATGTTACTTGTGAAGTACATGCAGCTTCAAATCTTACACTTGAGGTAGATGCCATATATGAAGGACCAAACAATGACTCATCAATAAGTAAGTTATAGTCTTCTTCTGTCAACTTACCATCTTCCTTAGCAATTGTACTATTAGTAGAACCCCAAAGTTTGATGATTGCATTATCAACAAAATCAAAGTTATGCTTACCTGATGAATTAGTACCAAATGCTCTTCTCATAGCTACAAGCCAAATCATTGAATGTAGTCTTACATCTTTATCAGGATTTAATGAAACTTGTTGCTTCCAGTAATTAACAGCCTTTTCATAATCATCTTGACCACCTAATACTATACGTTGTTCTTCTGATAAGTTTCTAACTGTTTCAAGATCAACTAATATAACAGATGGGCTGTCATCAGCTTCAGTTGCCATATCAGAAGCACCAATGTATTTTGGTAAGTCTAATACTTCATTATTATTAAGCGTAATTGTACATGTATATCCATTGAATGTTTCAGATGTAGTTGTAGTTACAATAGACTTATACCAGTCAAATAATAGATGAGGAATATCAATACCCTTTACATATTTTAATGACAAGTTCTTAAGTGTAGAAGTTGGTTGATACTTGAATCTTGTTGTGATTTCATTTTCTTCTAACTTAAGTGTTTGTAATGAAGCACTTGGTAAAGTTATTTCTTCATAAATATTTGATTTTGCTCCTACAAATGAAGTGATGATTGATGAATCAGCATATAGAACCTTCAAGTTAGGAAGTTGATCAAATGGCAAGTTAGTTGTAACAAGCTTCTTACATGTTCTAATGTCTAATTTCTGTAATGAAATTACGTTTTGGAGGTTATTGATATTTGTTACACCACAATTAGCAGCGCCGTTAGGTTGACCAGCTTCAGGTGTAGTACCTCCTAATATAATTTCTTGTACCATTGACATATCAGATGTCCAGTCAAAACTCATTACACCAGATAGCATGTCACGGTAAGGACTAAAGTCAATTACTCTACATTTATGAGCACCTAAAAGTTGTGGTGGGTCACCAATTGTAGTACCAGTTCCACGAGGTGCAACAAATGTATGTTTGTCTCCAGCATTCAATTCTACAAAGTTATTCCCATATAGACGTCCATTTGATAGAACAGTGAAGTAATATTTAGATGCTGCCTCAATATCAAGGAATGGTTTTTCTGTTGATCCATCAATTTGCATGTATACTGTTAAGAATGATTGAGCATACTCACCAGCTCTCCATTTTGAATCATATAGATCAAATCTATGTCTTAACCACCATTCTCTATGAGATCTTCTTGAACCTTGTAAGAAGCCTAAGAATCTATCATTACCTACTCTCTTTTGGTCTCCATATTCATTATTGTAGATTGAAAGATATTTGTAGTCTTGTGATCTGTTATAAAGTCTTTCACACCATGTTCCAGATTGCTTAACATTGAACATATCCAAAGCAATAGCATATGTCAAGGCATTTGAAGTAACCATAGCATTTGCTACAGTTTGTACTTTATCCATGAAGTCCGCATCTTGCTCTAGTAGGTTCCAAAGTACAGAACCAAATCCTGCATAAGCATAAGATCCTAATGACTCATCATATGTTGTTCTATCAATCTGCCAGTCATATACCAAGAAACCGTCATTACGTACACCTAAGATAGTATCATTATCATAATTGATGAAATAATAATGCTTACCATCTTCAGTTGTCATCATGGTATTCTTGATTACTTGGTCAACAGCTGCAAATCTCATAAGATATACATAATATGCTGCTACCTTCCAGATATCTAAGTGCTCATATTTCTTATCAGAGAAGTAATCCATCAATGTTCTACCATTATATCCTTCATCCTCATATTCACCAGTATATTGGGTTTTTTCACCCATTTCATTTGTGTAATATAATCTACCGTTTTCAGTTGTAAGATATACAGTAACATCTGCTTGTCCATCTGGATAACGGAAATCACCAGCTTCTTTCAAACCAGCTTTAACTTGATTGTCGTTTGCATTCCAAATACGTTTACCATCAAATGTTGCAACTCTTGCAGTCTTTACAGTTTCTTTAAGTGTATCTGTGCTGATTACTTTCTTGATGATTGCTCTATCATAAGTATTATCAAATATTGCATAGTTATTACCAATTTCAGGAGCTTGGTTTGTCAATACATAATCAATTTCACTTGGATCATCAGAAACAGATTCTGTAAATACCTGATTTTGTGCACCACTTAATTGAGTGAATATTGCTTCTGCTCTGTCAGCTACAGAAGTATTTTCATCAAATAATGGAGCAAATGATTGTCCTGTTACATTTCCAGATTCATATGATTGATAGAAATAGATTGTATTCTTTCCCTTGTCCATTTGAGCCTGAATAATTGCAGTGATCTCATCAACAGATCTTGGTACTAGTATTCCATCATCATTTGTTGTTTGGAAATCAGAGCTCTTGTCTTTATAACTTGTAGCAGGAACAATTAAGAATAGTCTTCCATCCCAGTTAGCTAAATTAGGATATGTTTCTGCAATAGCACTCTTATTGTTTTTATTATCAAATAAGAATGTTGCAGTATCTATATCTATTTCGCTATAGTCAGATAAGTTATAACCATCCTTTCCTTCTCCTTCACCAACTCTTACAGAAACAGCATTCTTACAGAAGTTAATGAATCTGATGAATGTTTCAAGATTGTTTGTCAAAGTGTCATTAAGATCATCATTGTCTGGCCAACGAGCTTCATATGTGTTCCAGATCAATCTGTTTTCATTTGTTGTAGCAGTTGAACCGTCTTGTTCATCGGTAATCAATGTACTCATCTGTGCAAGTTGTGAACCATTTTGTAAGCATTCCCAACATTCTGTACGTTGATTGACATGTTCTGTTACTTCTACCTTTTCACCTTCAATTTTAACTTCTTGTGTTTCAAGATTTGTTCCACCATCAAAGATAGTACCTTTGTCTTCTTCATTAAGTGTTTCAAATCCGAACAAAGGAGTAGAACCTTTATCAGTCATAATATTATATAGACCAATAAATCTTATTTCATCAAATTTACCGGGTTCAATCTTGCCTTGATCATTTCTCTTTCTTGGTTTGTTAAATATTACTATAGGATATCCATCACATGATGTACGAACATCTCCATATTTATATCCTTGGCCATCATTATCTTTTTGATGATCTGCATTATATTTGTCAGCTGCTCTTTGTGCATTTGTCTTACAAGGAGTATCAGTTGAGAATCTATCACCATCAACGTTATATGTAAATCCAGATCCTGATATTATAGTATTTTGTAATACATCTCCCCATAAACGTCCAATACCAGCATTATGAGTCATTGAAGATTCAGCATAGTCACATTTCAATGTCCAACGATCTGTATATAATGATTTAGTCATGAACTTGGTATAACCACCTAGAGCATATACTGTTCCATTGTCCTTGAAGGCTTTAGAGAAATTAGCTGGCTTAAGTTTATTGTATATATATTTACCAGTATTTTCATCCAATGTACGTGTATACAATTTAATACCAGCATGTACATATTCTCTAGCTAAATCAGCATCTACAACATAATATTTACTCTTAAGAGTCTTACTATTATATCTTGGAGTTTTACAATTTCCAGCACTTAATATATCAGTAGTTAATGCATCTATATCAGGCATAATATCAATTTGTTCACTATCTACGACACATTCTTGTAACCTAGTTATATAATTTTCTACCTCTTGTGTATTTTTCAATCCAGGCAAGAAAACAGTTTCATAACGATATGCGGTTGCTGGAGCAAATCCTCTAACTGACTTTGCATCTGGCTTCTTGTTCAAATAAAGTCTCAGATTACGTCTTGGGTAGTTCATTGAAGAAGTACCTTGATTAGACATCCAAGCATTAAGAGCAAAGAAATTGAATTCTGGATGAAGGTTGTCTCTATATAATACATCTACAGGGACATTTGCCTTCTTATCAAATTTTGCTTCAATTGAATTAGAAATATCTCCATAAATAATCATTACAGGAATATTCTGATTCAATAAATTATCAATATCTATATTTGTGCTATTTTCAACATAGATATTGTTTTTGTCATAATTAGTCTTTACATTATCAGAGTCAAGAATATAATGATTTACACATTGATCAAGTGATAATGCTTTACTATATATTCTAATTCCATGTATACGAGTTTCTGCCATATTGTTTGTATTACCAATGACAAACTCATTCAATTGACCATTGAATAATTGGTTTGAATCTAATGTAGTGACTCTATCAAGAATACCATTTACAACAATATACATAAGACCAGCATTCATATCATTATTACCAACAATAATGAATTGCATCTTTTGTCTAGAATTCTCTTTATAGTTTGTTGTCAATACATCTGATCCCCTAAATTGTGCTTCACATGCTTTGATCAAAATACCAGTTGTCTTAAGTTTTCCGGCATTACCACCTGAAGCATCCTTTTCAGCTATAACAGCTTCTGTATCACCACTATAGTTCATAATGATAGCATCATCATCTTGAACATTTCTTGTTTCAAAATCAATTTCAAATGTCAATCCATTAGGTGATTTTTGTGCAAAAATATTAATTGGTATTGTAACGGTTGTATTATTGTTCAAAACTAATGTATTGTCTATCCAACCGTTTTGTTTGTCAGTCCAAGCAAAGTTATCACTAAATTGTACACCACCAGCAGCATTGAATGCTTCTTCAATATATGTGCTGATTATTTCAGGTTCCCAAGAATTGGCATTAGTCAAATTGTTCTTATTTACTGCAGATAATTTAATCATCAATGTCTCATCAACAACTTCAGTAAATCCTAAATTCATTGGTTCTACTTTTGATGGAATAGCTGTTTCATCATTACCGTTTACATCAAATATTACTGACATATTACCTGATGTCAAGAATGTATATCTGAATTCTCCTTTCTTACCAGAACCAATTTCTGGAGATTCTTTATATACCTCTGACTCTGTATCATTATTAATAACTCTAATGTTTACAGTTAATGGATTTGTAGAATTTTGTTTAACTACAGCATAAGGAATTTCAATCTTGTCATATTGATAGCAATCTAAGTTGAATAGTTCCTCTGTAGATGTTAAGATCTTACCAGCAGACAATTCTTTATTAAACAATACAAATTCCTTAGAGTCTTGACCAACTCCATTTGTAAATACAAAATCATAATAAAGTGTATTAGACTTTAATGATTCTTCATTAGCATAGAAATAGAACTGTAAGCTATGCTTTGTATTTGTCTTCATGTCAGCATCAAGATCAGCCAAATAGACAATAACATTCTTATCAACTTGTCTATCAGTTCCCAAATAAAGATTCTTGTCAGGTTGAGCAGTAGCTGTAGCTCTTAAATCAACTGGTTTGCCGTCAATAAATACTCTAAGGTATTTTGCCCCTGTACTTATTGCAGTAACACCAAATGTAAATGATTCATTTTGATTAGAAATTGGTTTGAATGCTCTATATACATTGTTTGAATCTTCTCCATCAGCTAAATCGTTGTTGAATGTAGATCTGATCTGTAAGTCCAAAATATTGAATGTATACATCAAAGTTGTTGATACATTGAATAAGTTAGAAAGAACAGTAACTGTAATGATATTTGTACCTTCATTAAGATATTCACCAATTTCTTTTGCATAATGTGCTACACCTTCCACTTCTACACCATTTTCATCTTTCTTTGGTGTAAATGGAACAGTTTGAGGTGATAGTACAACATTTCCATAAGTTGCATTACTTATAGTAATGTTTACAGTAATTGGAGATGGTTGAACTTGATCAGAGTTATCAACAATGCTGTAATCAAAATAGATTGTTGTATTGCTTACGCCAGTATCTTCATTTCTTGCACCAATGTTATTAAGCAAAATATTATTGCTAATAAGTGATTGGTTAGAAATAAGAATTCTTGCTGGTGCTGGTGCATCAAATCTACCTAATACCAATCCAGCATTAGTAACAGGATCTTTTAACCATTTAGCTTTATCGGCATCATCAGAGAATATGATATATTGGTTAGTTCCAGTGTATTGTGCGTATGGTTCAGGAAGCTTTTCATTATCAAAATACAAAGAACCAAATTTCTGGTTTAATGTATCTTTGATAAATTTCTGGACCTTTTCACCACATACAGGCAATCCTTGAGTATGTTCTTGATCACCGCCCCAATCAACATTCTTATCAATGTCTCCAGTAAAAAGTTTTGTGGCCATAAATATTATCTATAATATATTATATATTTTTTAATTAAATGCTTTATTAAAAATAAAATTTTATAAAGGAGGATTATAAAATTATGCTATATGCTCATCCCAATATTCAGCAAAAAATGTAACATTAAGATTTTGAGCATCAGAACTTGAATAGTCTAAATTGTTAAGACCACCTATATTAGTAATAAATACATTCTTAAGATCAATTTGACGCCATATTGTACCATCTCTATTTGCCTGAAAGATAGTCATGTTTTCCGCCATATATTGGAATTTTAATGTCTGCATACCTGTTGCAAGATTGTAGATAGTGTCTAACCATTCCTTGAACAGTTTAAACACATAGTTATCAGATATCTTTCTAAGATTAAGATTAAAAGATATTGTGAATTCAATTCCGGTAGATTCGACAAATGGCTTCACAAAGGTCACCTCAATTCCCAAATGCTTTTTCTTATAAGTTTGTATTTGTTTTTGTAGATTGTCCAAACCATCTATAGATATAATTTGTGAACTCAAAATGTCTAATTCTTCCAAATTATATTCACCTTTCATAGAAGCCGGTACACTAAAAATGACTTTGAATAATGAATTGTGTACAGGATCCCATCTTTCAATTGCTGCTGGAGCATTCTTCAAATGAGGTAAATGTGCTATTTGATATGGCATTTATTATAAAAGTATTTATTTCTATATAATTAAAAATAAAAATGGGTGGACTTAAGTCCACCCATTTGATTATTAATTTTGATTATATTTTCATATATGTATTACTCTCCACCTTCCAATAATTCAGCATCCCAACCAACTGTATAAGTTGTTGTAGATTCATCCCAGTAGTCAGAACGGAAAGTTACAGACAATTGACGAGCTTCAGATGATTGGTAGTCTAATGTTTCAAGACCAGTCATACCTGTAATGAATACATCATGGAATACAACATGTCTCCAAACTCTACCATCACGGTTAGCTTCATTGATTGTCATAGCTTCGCACATATAGTCTTTCTTAAGACGTCTAAGTCCCTTACCAATATCATATGATAGTTTACCCCATTCCTTGAATAGTCTTAATACATAAGCATCATTATTGTCTCTAATGTTCAAGTTGAAATTAATTGTAAATTCTACATATGTTGTATCAAGAACAGGATTTAGGAATGATACATCAACTCCTAAGAACTTTTGAGAACCTGCTGCTGCAATCTTCTGTAATGCATCCAAACCAGAAACTGAAATTACTTGCTGGCTAAGAATATTGAAATCTTCACCACTTACAACACCTTCAAGTCCTACTGGAGTAGTAAACATTACCTCATAGATTGATTGATGCATCGGATCCCATCTATTGATACCGGCTTCAACTGTTTTTATATGTGGTAAATGTGAAATTTGTTGTGACATTTTATAATTTTTATAAAATATATTTTTTAATTAGAATTAATCTTGAATAGATGCTTTAAGCATGCCTCTTCTATAAAGAGTAAGTTCTTGTACCATCTTACCACAACCAAATCCTGGTTCAATTGATGTAGACAAGATTGCCATTTCATTTTCAATGATTTCAGGAGTATTGTTAGATTCATCCATAACGTTACGGAATACTTCAATACCACCATTAGCTTGAACTCTTGAACAAATAGCATTAGCTCTTTCAAGGATTGCATTACGTGTAACTTGGTTGTTGAAATCCCATTGATATTGCTGTAATACTTTCTCAATCTCATCTTGTAAGTAGATAACCAACTCACGAATATTGACTTTAGAAAGTGCTGATACAGGAGTCTGTTTAGCTGTCTGGTTAGAATTGATGAATGTACCAAAGTTTGGACGATAAACCATACAGTTAACTCCAAATGGTTCCATTACATAAAGTTCTTCCTTACAGTAGTTATAGTCAGGACCAATCAAGTTAGATGCAGTAATCTTACCATAAGTAGGACCAGCAATAATGTAATATGGTTGACGTGATGTATACTTATCAATGAATAAGTTAGATACAAGACCAGCTGCTGGAATAATTGAATCTACATAACCATCAGAGAACTTAAGAGGAGTATAGAATGCGCAGAATGAAGCACCTTCAATATCTTCTGGTAAGCTGAACTTAATGTATGTAGCTTTCTTCTTGTTGTATCCCTTAGCAATATAGTTGACATCAAATACACCCTCAGAATTTGTGAATGAAGTATATGGGCACTTGATGAATGTCTTTACTGCTGGGAAGTTAAGAATAGCAAATGCTGATTCTTTCTGCTTAGCAAGATAACTTAATGTTGACTTCAATGAACTATCAACATAAGAATCAAATGTATCAACAATGTAACGATAATCAATATCAGACTTGTTAAGAAGACCAGTTCTAAGACCCTTATACTCAGTTAATGCTGAAAGAATAAACTTCTGCCATTGTAACTTGTCATACATTGTAGGTGATGCGGGTTTAGCAGATTCATATGTATAACCTTCAAGATATTGTGGGCTTAATGTACCAATTTCTTGGTTAAGAGCCTGATCAATTCTTACAAGATAAGTTGTATCTCCATTAGAATAGAATTCTGGTTCTCCAGTATAAGGATTATTACTATCTCTACCAACACCAGCAAACTTAATGTAATACTTTGTGATTATACCATCTGCATCTCTTTCTTCTCCTACTTCTTGAACAAATACATTATCATAATACTTGACTTTAACATCTGTATTATTTATATCTGTTTCTTCATGAGCAGCAAGGAAGCAATCACCAACTTTTACAATAGAATATAGAGAGATATCGGAAATCTCTTCTGTTACTAATGCAAATGATCCATTGATACTTCCATTTTCCCAGTTATTATCAATAATAGGAATGAATGATATAGAATTTCCATATACTGAATCTTCTTCATCATTTACCATAGAAATAGTTACATCCATAATAGATGCCTTCAAGTTTCTATCACTATCATCATAAATTGAAGATTCATTTGTTCTGTCAATTCTTGTAATAGCAGTAATTACCTTTTGTGGTCCGTCAAATACAAATGATTTAACATTACCATCTTGTTCAATGAAAGGAGTAGATGTTGCAGCTTGATCAGCAGAAACATTAGCATCTTCCATTGGATTATAATATGTACCATAACCACTCTTATATAACTTATAGTATCTTGTAATACCATCTCTTTGAATGATTTTTTCAGCACCTTCAGATGTTGCTAATACTTCATAACCAAATCCAAGTCTTACAGCTAATTTATAGAACTCAGCCTTAGCATATTCATCACTACCAATCTTGATTGTTACTGAATCAGGATTTTCTCCATTTTTACCAGGGCCAATCTGTTGTAATGTAATAGAATATTCACCTTCATTTGTACCTAAAGAATAACCGCTTACAAATAATGTACCAGTGATCTTCTTTTGAGTATTATTGAATGGAATAATTGGTTCTAATTCACCGTTTTCATCAAACTTAACAGCATTGTTATAGAATGTTATCTTGTTTGCAATGACTTTAGAAGTAGAGTTACCAAGTAAGTTTGTAGTTGCTGTTCCATTGAATATATTCTTCAATGTCAACTTATTGGTTTGAGCTGTTTCTGTAGTATTGTTTTCATTGATAATAGCAAGACGACCTGAAAGATCAATTTCAGCAGTCTCATCTTCATAAAGCATATCAACATTGAATGCCATCATCATGTTATGCTCACTTTGTTCTTGATTGAATACAGTGTCTAATGATGCATAGTTACCTTGCTTGTCTCTAAATTCAGGAATAAGACATCCTACATAATGACCAATTGCATGAGAAGTTGGATCCTTATAAAGTTCATCAAGGGTATCAACCCAATCTCCATAAGCATCTGTAACATGATTTACTAATCTCAATACTGGTTCATTGTTATCATCTGTTACAATTGCACCATCTTCATTGATGATTACTTCAAAATATTTCTTCAATGTACTAGAAGACAATACTTGTGCAGCAGTAAATTTTGTGCCGAATACATAGATTTCAGCAAAGAAGTCACTAACAAGACTATTCTTATAAGGCTCTAAGAAATCAGGCATTTCATCTTGTCTATCACTATACCAATCAGATACTGTGATATTGAACTGTGATACCTTATTTCCTGATGCTTTACGAATAAAATATGAAGCAGATGACTCTTTAGTATTAGTAGTAGCAATATTGATATATTGATCCATTACTTGTCCATCTATTGACTTAAGGTTATTCAATTTGTCTGCATCAAGTTCCCAGAATCTAGAAGTATTGTAAATGTCTTCAACCTTTAGTTTGACATTTTCAATGATCTCGTACTTAGAATTAAATGTAGTACTAATTGTGGAACCGCCTACAGCCTCATTCTTGAATTTCT
Source organism: uncultured Bacillota bacterium (assembly GCA_900317975.1). GTDB lineage: Bacteria > Bacillota_I > Bacilli_A > RF39 > UBA660 > RUG343. The sequence goes on along the minus strand of ONIZ01000001.1, from coordinate 88,710 downwards.
TCAAGTTAAGACAAAGAATAGGTCCTGCCTGTAAAGCTTGTAAAGCTAAACGATGAAAATAGATACCTCTCTTTTCCAATTTCTTAGAAATGTCACCGAAATACATCTTGAATTCTGTAACATTTGTAATATATACTGGAATATTAAAAGGTCCCTTTTCAGAATATCCTACAACTAATCTTAAAATTTCGCTATCGACATTTAAAATTGTTGATTTATCAAAAACTACACGATAAATACCTGCAGCTTTGAATTGTTGTAAATATACAGGAATCATTTTATAATTTATCTTTTTGTATATATTTATTATTTTTTTGCGTTTTCCAATTTTATAATTAAAAATAAAACTTTTTAATGCCAATAAATACACAAAAAGAATACTTTATCTTTATTGACAAAGTATTCAAGTTAAAATATAATATAGAATAAGTATATTCAACAACTACCGTATCTATAAGAATGCATGCAAGCGGTAATGTTTGGGGAAATTTTCTTCCATTCTTCTTCAGTCATATCATCCCAATCAAAATTCTTGCCAAGCATTGCCTCTACAGTATCCCAATCATCATCAATCCCAGGTATGAATCCAAACTCTATAAGTTTCTTTATTGTCTTATGATCCATAATGGAGAAATCAATTCCGCAAACAAAGAGAACATCATGCTCGCAATGCAATGGATATTTTTCATGATATCCGGCAATATACTTCCAAAGAATGGTAAGTGCTTCTAGTAAATCACTCATTGGTTATTGTTACTATATATTATTGAATGTTATAATAATATATCCTATGCTAAGCCCTATAATTACTCCTGTAAGGAAATAATATATTGTCATAATAGCATCTTTAGCATTCTCATTGATACTTGACTTACCCATATTATAGATAATATATAAACGAGTAATCATCCATAATATAATAGTAACTATTAATGCTGATATAATTGTATTCATATTTCTAATAAACTATTTTTACTGTATGATACGTTATTTCATAATCTTTCTTTGGAAAATATGATTTGACAAGATCCAAGAATTTGTCCCGAACTTTTTTCTCATGATCATCTAATACATGCCAATCATTAAATCTCATAGCATCAAGAACATCTTCACATATAGTAATTTTAATATTACCACGATAATCTGTTATAATTCCAGAAACATATTCAAATGAATCATAATACATACGACCATCAAATTCTGATGTTTTAATCTGAATTACTTTAAACTCTTTCATGATTATATATATTTTTAAAATCTTACTTCTGTTGCTTTTATCTTTTGAAGCATGTTCATTGTTTGTTGATAAGTTGCAAACCATCCTATTAATGAATTTGAACAGCTTCTTCTCATTGCCATAGATTTATTGTCAAACTTGTAGTATTTTACCTTTTTGATATCTCCAATCTTAATGAATGTATATCGGTTAATTGCATTCTTTACATTTTCAATTTTATTTACGTCTGTCTTGAAGTAGAAATTGCAGTTTGTACCATAGATGACGCATATGATAGCATTGGCTTTCTTTGTACTTTCACTTCTTTGAGATCTTACAGAAAGTCTAGAAGCTTTTATTTCTTCATTTGTTACAATATTTGATACATGCCAGCCAAACTTATTGATTCTTTCTGCTTCTTTCAAAAACCACCAACCGTGAGCGTCATAATGTCTACCGTGAACTGCTCGGTGATTCTTAATGAAATGCTCAGGGTGAAAAGTGTAGTCTGCAATATGTATCATTTCATGAAGTAATGTATGCAGTTTGACTTCCTCTGGAGAATCATAATAGTTAGAAATAGTCAATTCGGTAGGAATAATTGTATTGTTTGGGTAGTCATATTTGAATGCTGCAAAACCCCATGATTTCTTTGCACTAGAAAGCTTGAACTTCAGATTGTGTGGAAGTTGATCATTCCAATACAACTTATTGAACTTGGCGTAATTCTTTGAAATCCATTCCTTTGTAACTAACATAACTAATAAATTTTAAGTTCAATAATAATATAGTAAATAATAAAGAAAAATTCAAATGATTAGTCTATTATTTAGATAGATATTTATTAATACACAAAAAAAGAACGGAACTAAATTCCGTTCTTCCCAAGTATTTAAACTTGTAAATATATATAGAGGCGAATATATATTTTCGCTTATATATCTATTAGAGTTTTTAGATGATACCGAACTCAGGGCTATCAACAACGAATGTATAATACTGTGTTTCTGGGAAGAAACCAGCATCAACGATAGCATATCTTGAGTTAATAAGCATCTTAGGAGCCATAGTACCCTCAGCAGTAATAGATACTGTATCAGCAAGGATATAAGGCATGAAGATTGCACCAGGTTCGTTACCATTACCCTTACGACCAACACAGATACGTGTATCTTCCCAAGCCATGTAAGGATCTACATAAACCTTAAGACCAGCTACTGAACCAGCCATGTAAAGGTCCTTAGAACCATCCTGTACCATACCGTTAACCATTGGAGCAACTACATAACCAGCGCAGTCCTGAAGAGCAGTAGCAATCTGACCATTAGTTACAATCCATGTTGGGCGTCCACGACGACCAGTGATCTGGATTAAGTTAGCAGCTGCAAGGATACGGCTCATGATACGACGTTGACGTGTGTGTAAGTTTTCTGCAGAAGTATTGACTTCTGAGTTAGCAATAATTCCCCAAGTTTCCTTATGATCAACACCAAATACGTCTGTATATTCTTTAGCAGATGTATCTTTCATATTTGTATCAGATGTACCCATGTGTAAGTTGAGGTCTACACCTTGATATAATCTCTGATGTAAAGCATTAGTTACACCAAGTTGGAATACGTGTTCAAGGATACGAGCATTGATTGTCTGAGAGATTTCATTCTGCATTGCTTCCATGATCTTAGCAACAGCATCAACTCCATATAATGGAAGATCCTGAAGTTGCTGACGAGTTACAGAACCAGTTACTTCATAAGAACCCATTTCAACCCACTTTGTGAACAATCTCAAAGAAAGAGCATTACCAGTACCAGTTTCATTCTGAGCACGTGTCATTGGTTCTTTCTTACCAGTTGCAAAGTTAGCGAAACCATCTACGAAGTCAACCATTGTCTGAGCATAGTCAACATGATGCAATTCAACAGAAGCAGAACCTAAAGTAAGAGTTACAGCTGCATCTCCATCAAATAGATCAGCAATAGCAGCATTGTCATTACCCTTCTTGCAATCCTTAACTTCTACGATGATACCACCATCCATTCTACCAAATGTCTTGAAGAAACCATTGAATGTAACACCATTACCACTAACAGTAACAGCAGCATTTTCTTTTTCTTCTTTAGCAGCAGCTTTAAGAGCTTTAATAGCAGTATCTCTAGCTTCTTGAGCTTGTACATCTACATTACCATCTTCATCAAGAATAGGAGCTGCATCTACCATGAACTTAACATAAAGAGGTTTGTTCTCTCTATTGTCCCCGATACCGTCAATACCCTTTACTTCATTTGGACGACCTAACTTACCGTTAGCATATGGGAAGTCCATATAAGAAAGCATTTGCCATGGACCCTTAGCAGGAACTACAGGAAGTAATTCGAAACCAATTGTCATAAGAGCAATATTTAATGCCATAGGAAGAGTAGATACTGGAATATCACCAGATCCTGGCATTTGTGTCCAAAGATCAGAAGGTTTAGCAGAAATAGTGCTCAACTGACCTGGAGCATAAGGATTTCCTATACCGTGTGTGTTAAGAGGAGTAGAATAAACAGGACCTACACCAGTTTCAGCAGGAATATTTGGTACTAAAGATGGTTGAGCTGGAGTAGCATTTACACCTAACATACTTTCATGAATTTCATGAATAGCAGCGTATTCAGATACCCAATTTAACTTACTTTGATCTTTAATATCAAACTGTTCAGTTAAAAGTTTTGACCATGTTTCTTGGCCATTTGTATTTGTAATCATTAAATTATAATTAAAAATTTATTTGTTATATTTTATATTTTTGTATATGTATATACGAAAACTTATAATACAAGCAATTAATTTTATATAAAAATAAAATTTTCTAAAAGCTTATGTTTAAGTGTTAATCGGTCTATTAGAACTTACGTAATGACTTCATTCTCTGGAAAATGTTTGCATGATAGCTGTCTACATTGCTTTCATTGATAGTTTCCTTTGGAAGTTCAGTAAAGTCTACACTAGCCCAGAATGATTCAAGTACGCCTTGTTTTGTGAAATCATACATCTTTGATCTTCTAATGATATCTTGTTGTTTAGCTTCAGATACCATTGACCATTGAGGCATATATTCACTTGGCATGTTTTCAACAACATAGACACCTTTATACTTTTCATCTACTTGCTTTTCTTTAAGTAGTTCAAGAGCTTCATTTGGCTTGTTGTTGCCTTCAATAGCTTCTAATAAGCTGTCAATTGAACTAAGACTTTCACTCTTACGAGTTTCAAAGATCTTGTTTACATTTTCAGGAATGCATTCCTCATTGATCCAAGAATCAACTACAGGAGCAAATTCCTCAGTGATCCATCCTTGTACTTCTGGAGCAAATTCTTCACATACCCAGTTTTGTACTTCTGGAGCAAATTCTTCTGTGATCCATCCTTGTACTTCTGGAGCAAATTCTTCACATACCCAGTTTTGTACTTCTGGAGCAAATTCTTCTGTAACCCAATTCTGTATTTCTGGAGCGAATTCTTCTGTAATCCACTCTTCTAATACAGGAGCAAATTCTTCATTAATCCACTCTTTGATAGAATCAAGATCATTCTTACCAGCTGATTCTTTAATTGATTCATCAACTGATTCAAGGATATCACTCTTGAAGTTATTAGCAAATTCTGTTTCTACCCATTCCTGAATAGCAGGATAATCTACTTTATTACTTTCAAGTTTTTCTGTTAATTCTTGAATTTTTTGATCTTTTTCCTCTAAGCTTTCTTGAGCTACATGTAAATCGGCTTGAAGTGATTCAACTTTTTCAGTTAGTTTATCAATAGCTTCTTTTACATCTTTCATAGTAATGTTATTATCTTCTTTATTTTTGTTATTTTCTTCTTTTTCTTTAGAATCCTTTTTGTCTTCATCTTTCTTATCATCATCCTTAGAATCTTTGTCTTCTTTAGAATCCTTTTCTTCTTTAGAATCTTTTTCATCTTTAGAATCTTTTTCTTCTTTCTTGTCATCTGTATCATCGCCTAAGAGATCATCACCTTCGTCATCATTCTCATATATAACGCACATTGACTCATTCAAAGATTCAAATGTCTGATTTTCAGAAAGATTAAGTTTTGCTTGACTAAAACCAGGGGTACCAACTAGATCGTAAGTCTTAAGAGTTGTCAATGTAACATGACCAGAAGCATCAATTGATCCAGCAGCACGAGATGAAATGTATAATGGAACTCCACCTTCAATAATAGCTTTTGCATTTCTACCTTTATCAGTATCAAGCAATACTATTGTTCCAACTACTGTACCATCTTCATTCATTTGAATTGACTCAATCTTATGAGATACATTATTGAGATTGATGTTCATAGAGTTTGGATGCTCTAATTCACCAAGACAACCTTCAGTAGTTATAACCTTCTGAAGTGACTCAACCATCATCCCATAGTTTTTCTTGTCATAAATACGATTATTGTTATTCTTAACACCTGCAACACCAAATACACCCGTTAAACGAATTTCTTTTGGATTTGAAGACTCAACAATATGCATACTAGAGTTGATATTGTTCATGGTCTCAAATACCATACATTTTTTGTTTGCCATTTAAGCTTTGTATATTTGAATATATTTATTATATGTGTGTCAATAATTATAATTAAAAATAAAACAAATTTTAAGTTTTATTAAAAATAAAAAATTATTATTAACTATATTAAATATTATATATTTTAACAACTTTTTTCTATTATGAAAGAAATTGAATGGGATAATTTATCTAATAATAAAAACGAAATCAATATCAATGATCTTTATGTTGATTCTAATTACCCAATTATAGATGATGCGGAAGAAGAATTAGACAATCCAACATTGATATTGAATCTTGATGAAATTAATGAAGCAGCTAGACAGGAAGCAACAGAGATTACTGAACGCTTGTCTAACTATTATTTTGATGAGAAATATCTTGAAGAGCATCCATATCTAAGAAACAAAATTAGTCAAGAGATCAATAATATAAGAAGACTATTGAAAATGCTTTCTGTGAATGAGGCTGCACAAGATTCATTGATTCAAAATATTACTATAAATGCAGGAAAGGGAAGTCTATATCAGTCTTTGACATCTCTTCAAAATACTACATTATCTATCCAAGCACAATTAAACAAACTTACAAATGATGTAGAAGATATCTTCAAAGAAATGCAAGAGAATTGTGAGAAAACATTTGAAGAGAAAGATCTTGAAGAGGATGAAGAGAATGGAACAAAACGTGTAAGAGGATCAAGAGAATTCATCAATTCATTGATACAACGAGGCATTACACAAAACAAGAAACAAGAAGACAAAGCCAATGAATCTAAACAACTATCGCTTTTTGCAGAACAATCATAAAAAAGGAGTAACTTAAGTTACTCCCTTTTTGTTTTATAATATTTATTTAAAATTATTTTCATAGTATGTCTTTGCTTTGCCCTTTAAGCAAACAATATATTTTCCATTAACTTCAGATATTGATAGTAATGGTTCTTTGAATACATTGACAGATAGACTTTTTAATCCTACAGAAACTTCATGAGATGCAAGTACTTTACATAATTCTTTATCTATATCTTTAAGATCTGACTTTTTGATATTTGAATTTAACTTTATAACATAATCATTCTTTTCAATTGGAGTTTCTAAATCTGCATAATCTTGCAAAACATTTATAATATGTTCGGAAGCTTTGTTTTCATAATCACTGAATCTGTCTTCCTTTAAATATTGAGTTATAGATTTCATAATTTATTTTATTATTATTTTTCTTCTAACATAAATCTTGTCCCTAAGGCAGCATTCAATGGAGCAAAACTTCCAGTGAATTTCATTCTTCTACCTTTATACATTATTACAATTCCTTCAGCTGCATTATACTTATTATTCAATGCTTGAAGACGTTGTATTGATTTTTCAAGTTTATCTTTTGCATCAACAGAATCTGATGCTTCAACTGCTTTAACTGTTGATTCCATATCTGCCTTCAATTGAGCTACAATCTTTTCCTTTGAACCTGAATTAATGAATCCATCAAGTTGATCAATAAGTTCATTACCTATTGATAAGAAAAGATTGTCCATTGGTTCCATGATCTTGCCCACAAGTTTCTTTCCTTCCTTCTTATCAAGCTCATTCAATTCATCAATATGATCTTCATATTCTTTTTTCAATAATCTCAAGTTGACTGTTTTGTCAGCATTGCATAGACGATTAAATATACGATCATCATCTTTACACCAAGCAGGAGCAAATTTTCTAAATCTAGACTTTTTCCAGTCTTCCACAGAAGCAGTATTTTCTAATCCTTCATCAGACCATAATTTAGATATGTCTTGTGAGAATTTCTTTGCAAACTTAATTCCATCTTCTAATGAACGTATAACCAAATTAGGACGTGGCTTAGCTTTGTCTATTCCTTCAGCAGCTTTATAGATATCATCAACATTTCCTTCTACGTCTTCAACAACATTCCAAACTTCCTTATTAAAGAACTTACCTTTCTTTGTTCCTATTCCCTTTTCATAAATCTTATATCCATGAAACGCTACCCTATCAGCAGCATAAGGCATAATGTTTGTCTGTCCTGAAACTATGCATTCACAATTATACATTTTACGATGATTGGGATCTGGATTGAAAAACTTAACAGGGAATTTCTTGAAAATCTGTTCAATGACTTTTCCTGAAGATGTATATACTTTTATCTGTTGATCTTTGCCTTCCCATTTCTTATACATTTCATCAATAGTAATACCACCTTGTTCAGAATTTCGTTCCTCATCATTTCTTACAAATACAACTTGACCATCATTATTCATTGTTGCTTCAATATTGAATCCATCAAGTTTTTCTTTTAAGTCTTCAACCTTGCCTTGAAATAATGAGTCAACTAATTCTATCAAGTCGTTTGCTGTAAAGTCAGTATAATCAAAAGGATGAGCCATGTGACCACCAGCACCACCTTCTAAAATTGGTTGCAAGGCTTCATGTATATAATCATCTATTGATGATATTCTTTCAGTTTCTGAAATATATTGTATAAGTGATTTCATAAAATTATTTGTTATGTTTATTTAATATTTCTTTATCTTCTCATTGCCATTCCGGCTCCTACTGCGGCTGAAATCATACCTGCTTTTCTTGATGATTTACTTGAATGATAACTATTATGTGAATGCGAATTACTATAATAATCTGATGCGGATGGAACATGAAATTTATCTTTTGTTGCTATAGCTATAGCATTTGCAATCTGTACAATAGCAAATGTTTTATTATCATCAGAATTAAATGTTTTTTCAACATCTTTGAATATATCTTCTAAATATCCAGAATCACCTAATAAACCAAATTTTAATTGCTTATCTTTGCCATTAAATATCTGTTTAACATAATTATATATGTTCTTTAGGCTTTCATCATTATTTAATTTATCAAGTTCTTTTGCTACAGCTTCAATATTTTCTTTGTTTTTATACCGCATATATGTTGTCTTTTTTAACTCATCAACCTGTGATTTGACATTATCAATATATTTTTGTGGATTATCAATCACATCACTAATAGCATTCTTTAATTTATCTAAAAATCCTTCAAAAATGATTTCATCTAATGATTTATTAATAGTTTCATTTATAAATTGTTTTAATGATTTCATAACTATATATTAATTTTTTGTTTACCATTTTGTTATTGTATGACCTTCATATTCCTTCATACGGAATTCATTATTTTGCCATTTCTTTATGATGTCTCCTCGAGTAAATGGGCAATCATTTCCCCATAGATCATCCCACCATGATGGAGTTTCTCGGTATTCATACATCTGCCATTCTCCACAACGACCACATTTATAATAATGGAATTGATATTCTTGTGAACCATGACCAGATATATGTGTTCGTATTCCTCCGGTAAACCATTCATATTTAACTTCAACAACACCTGTGTCAAAATATCCCATTGTTGTTCCACATTTGGGACAACTAGGATTCCAAGTCAATAATATTTCATCTTCATATTTGATCTTCTTATCAAAGAATAATCCTTTGATCCAATTCCAAATTTTACTAAAGAATTTTTTCATAGCTTATGCTTTAGGAATGTTTTTAGTTATTTTGTTTATTAGCTCCTTGATCTTAGGAATATCATAGATACCATTTGATGACAAACCAACAATAATACCTGTTAAGATAATTGTCAACCATACTGGCTCATTAAGTGTTATAGTTCCAGCAAAATAACCTCCTACAGTCAATATGATACTAGTTAACCAAGATACAACTTGTTTCCATATCTTATTTGTATTCAATAATGCATTGAAATAACCTGCAATAATTACAGTAATTGATGACAGCATTGCACAAGTTGCCCAAAAATGATCTGAGAAAAAGCTTATAATTGTTTCCATAATCTTTAATAATTAAATATATAGTTAAAAATAAAAAAGAAGATCCATATATTCATACAGATCTTCTAATCATTTTAGTATTGATTTTAATATTATAATTTATTTAATTCTTGAAATAACTTCAAAATCATTTGTGCCAGATTTATTTACATAACATTCATTTACTTGAAGCTTATTAACTTCTTCTATAATTTTATCGACATCTTCAGGTTTAAAATCCCAATCATAATATATATCACTTATTTCTGATATATCTTCTAATAAAAATGCTAATGGATCTTCTGGTTTATAATAGGATATCATTGTATATTTAATATCTTTAAAATTATATGATTTTGCTTCATTAACTAAATAGTTTTTAATGTCTTTCATAATTTAATATATAATATTTTTTAAGTTCTTCATATTTAATATATGTCTTCATTTATTTCATTAAGGATTTTCTTAATGCAGTCTTCACAACGTTTCTGAAATGTATTATTTGCTGGATATGCATTCTTATCATTAGTATATGGATTTTCTTTTATTCCTTTCTGAATTCCTTTTATAACAGAACTAAGAATATTACCACAATATTCAGATCCCCATTCTTTTATCCATGAAGCACCAAGATCTTCTATTTTTTCAAAATCTGTTTTCTTTGCTTCATTTATTAACTTTTCTTTTAAGTTCTTCATATTTAATATATGTCTTTATTTATTTTTTCTAATATTTCACTAATACAATCTTCACAACGTTTTTGAAATTTGGCATCATCTGATTTAAGACATTTCATACCTCTTTCAACTCCTTTTATAAAGTTTTTCAAAACATCCCCACAATATTCAGAACCCCATTCTTTTATCCATGAATTTCCATATTGTTCAATGTCTATAAATCTTGTTCTAGATTCATTTATCAAAAAATTCATTATGTCTTTCATATTTATTTATTCATTTCTTTAACATATTTTTTAAGATCTTTAAGATCTTGTTTTTGGAAATCTTCATGACCATATAAATGGAATCCCCAGATATTACCCTTAGTATTTAATATTTCAGTAATATCCTTACCATCTTTATCACTATTGATAAGTTCTTTATTATATAGAACCCAATATGCTGTTGACTTACCACGATATTTGCTATTTGTCTTAACTATAGCAATACCAGTCTTATCAAATTTTAAACTATGATAAAAATCGGTTGAATCTGCATCTTCGGTCTTTATACGAATACTGTTCTTAAGTACCTTTTCAATTTCTACAATACCTCTAACTTGAATACGATATCCATCAGTATCATATTTTAAAAGTAAAGCCTTTTCTCCTTCGGTAAATGAAAATCCTTCTGATTGACGCAAACCATCTAAATGCAAGAACATAGCCTCTTTATTTGATGCATTATTCTGATATCTTTCTGTTATGTATGCATTAATACTTTTCATACTATTTACTAATATTTTATTTTTATTTTCTAATTCTAAGATAAATATTTATACCGCCATCAGCATCATAAGAGTCTCCTATCTTTAATGATTTGATTGCTTTTGCAGCATCTTTAAAATATTCATCATCCTCTGCCCATGAATCTAAATTATATTCTGTAACACCAGCAATAATTTCTGAATCTGTATTGACTAAAAGCCATTTTATTTTTTTATTTTCAAGTCCAGATAGTTCTATTCCACCGCCAAAAGTATCGGTTGCACTATCAAAAAATTCCCATCCATTTTTGCCTTCTGTAATGTATTGTTTAATATCTTTCATAATTGATCTATTTTATTTATACATTTATAATATAGTTAAAAATAAAAAAAAATATTATAAGGAAATGAATAAAAAAGAAGACCTATTGATTAGATCTTCTATAGTACTTTATAAATCTCTGGAAGTAAATCTGATAAATTCAACTGGATATCTATCTAATGTGCATAAATCATCATCTTGATAATCTTTAAAGAAATCTCCCTTTTCTTTAAGTTTATCTTTTAATTCTTTATAACTAAATCCTTTCCATTTTTTCAAATAACGTTTAAGAATTTCATTTACTTCTTTCAGAGTATTCATTTTATCATCATAGATATATACATCATATAATTGTTGATGATTTGCCCGGCCTGAACCTATAGTCACTTTATTATCAAATTTCTGTTTGAATTCTTGTTTCATCTTATTCACTTTAATTGATGCTACAGATTCCGTTATATATTCATTAATAGATTTCATATTAAAATTTATTATTTATTTTATTCTTCTAAACTTTCTTGATATTTAATACTTCTCCATTCAGCTTCTGTTTTTGATTTTGTATGATTATAATATTTTGTTTGATTATTTTCATCTCTTATTTTCTTAAATTGTTTAAAGTATTCTTCTTTATCCTTTTGAGAAGCCAAATGAATAATTTTATGCATTTCTTTTAGTTTTTTATTATCAGAAGAACGTGGTTTAATATGTTCAATGTTTTTATTATTTATGTCAAAATTAACAAATTCATCATTATTATTAACTACTAATGCTTTTGTTATATTTGTATTAAATTTTTTATTGTATTTTAATATTAATTCTTTGTTAAGTTCATAAAAATTTTGATCATTTAAGTCTTCCCACCAACATATTAACACGGTATTTATATCTGTATCATTAATTACCCATATTCTCCCATGATATGTTGATGTTTTAACTCTATATTCGTCTTTTAAGCTATCCCATGTACAAAAAAATTTTAACATTATTTTTAATTTAGACATTTTACAATGATATTGACCAATTTCTCCAAATAATGATTGGTGTGTTTTTATATTAATGATGAATGGACGAGCATATTTTGATTCTGTGTTATACCATTTATCATTAAACCAAACTTCATCTGGAAAATTAGAACGTTCTGCATTGATATATTCTAATAAAGTTAACATAGTTTATTTTTTATCCTTTTAAATCTTCTATATTTATAAATTATTATACTTGCTCTAAACTAAAATTATGACATCCAATATTATCTCTATATATTATATATGTTATTTTTGTAATTCTTGAGCCATACATATAGAAATTTCTGCTGGATAGATCTTGTTTAAATCTGTTATATATTCCTCCCATCCAAAATGTGCAACAATATCTTTTAGTTCTTTTTGTCCTAATTCTTTCATATAGTCAAATAAGAATTGTCCTGCACCTTTCCATAAATCAGCATCATTACCAGACCATTGTTTACCATCAAACTTACAGTCATTATGCTTCTTTAACTCATCGATAATAGACATAACCATATTTACATGAGGATATTTTGACATAACTTTGCTTTTATCAATATTAACATTAGGAGCTGCTCCTCTTTCAATTATAAAATTACTTAAGTCTTTCATCCCTTTAAATCTTCTGTATTTATGAACTGCTGTACTTGTTCTAAACTAAAATTATGTATTTTAATTTTTTAAATAAGTGTATTTCATAGTTTATTTTTATTACATTCCATTTGTCATTAATAAATAATCATCATGTTTTCTACTAGCTTCTCCATTTTTATAATCATCAGATTGTAAGTATTCTTCATGACGTTTTAAAACATCAGCATTTAAACTTTTAATATGATTATCTATAAATTCTTTAAACTCTTTATATTTATCTTCTTGTAATTCTAATTGATTCTTAATTAATGATAATGATATTTTTTTATCATCAAATGTTATATTTGTATTTTTCAAATATTGAAGTAATAATGCAGGTAATAAATTTCTATCTACATTATCTTTAATAACATCAGTTTCAATATCTTCATAATTATGATATGGGACAAATGTAAATGCACAATATCCTGTTACTTTTCTGCCGCCATCTTTTCTTGCACTTGTTTCAACTTGGTTTTTAATAGATATTTGAGAATAATTTTTATATACATATTTTGCATCATTATTATCTGGATTTGATAAATCTATATCAACAACTGAGAATGTTTCAAATGAACATTTACCTAATGATTTACCTACACCTGCTAATTTTAATCCCGCTGCTGCAATCTCATCATACCAAAGATCATTTCGTTTTATTATTTTAACATATATATTAAAATTATTAAGTACTAATGACATTTTAATTTTATTTTCTTTAACTAATTTTGACAAATTCTTTTCAGTAGTATTATATGCATCTTGAATTTCTTTAATACTTGTGAAAACTCCTTTATCACTATAAAGTTTAATTTCTGGATTAGATATTTCATTTTTATTAAGCATTCCTATATATATATTACCATATCTCTTATGATGCCATTTCCATGTATTATCAAAAAATACTCCTAATATATTATCATCTTTAACAGTAATATGATGTTTATTATCTAATTGTTCTACGGGTTTCCAACCTTTTAAATATGTTGCTTGATATGCTTCATTAATATATTCTCTAATTGATTTCATGTTATTAATATTTAAATATATTTATTTTTCACTACTTTCATCCTTTTAAATCTTCTGTATTTATGAACTGCTGTACTTGTTCTAAACTGAAGTTATGACGTCCTATAATCATTTCAATATAGGAAGCAAATTCAGCTGTGCATCTATCATCATCGAGACATTGGTCAAGATAATCATTAATGTCCTCTTTAGATAATGAATCAACTTTATCTTTTATAAATTTATAAAATTGACCATTCTTATCCCACATATCTTTAGTTATTTTACCAATTTCTTGTTGTGTAAAATACTTATCCTGTGATTCTGAAATATATTGATTAATTGATTTCATAATAATTTTTATTAACTTAATTTACCTGTTTTTTGTATTTCGTCTTTTATATCTTTTATACTATCCTTTGCATTTAACAATATATTTTCTGTTAATTGTTTATCATATTTTTTGATTATATTTAAAAATGTATTTTTATTTATTTTTTCATATATTAAATCTTCATATTTTTCTAATAAAGTTTTCCAAATAAAATCAATATCATATTTTACATTTTTTTCAGTTAATGCTTTATAAACTGAATTAAATTCATCAATAGCCAATAATAAATAATTTTCATCGACATCATTAAATTCTAATAAATCAGATAAACACCATTCTATATTTTCATATAATTGGTTATCTGTAACTTTTGTTTCCGTAATATATTCTTTAAGTGTCAGCATTTTATGTTCTTTAATTATATTTTTTATTCTGGAAAATTAGGATTTCTCCTTAATCCTTTTTGTAATCCTTGAATTATCAAATCAGTTATTTCTTTATCTGAATCTTCATAGTTTTGCAATTTTAAATATGCTTCTTTTCGTGATTGAGATTTCATTTTGTCCACAATTTCATCAACAGTTAAATCATCCCCATATCTATTTGTTACAGAATAAGCAAGATATTCACATAAATAGCCAATTAAATATTCATCTATTTTTTTAGTATTGATCATTTTTGTAATATCTGATATATCATATTCTCCATTATTTGGTTCAATAATATATTGTTTAGCAATATCTATTATTTCTGTTTGCCAAGTTTTTTGTGCTTCAAAAATATATTCTTTAAGTGTCATCATCTTATGTTCTTTAATGATATTTTGTAATTGAGCTTTAAATTCATCAAATGCTTTAGTGAAATCATTGAATAAAGATCCTGCGCCCTTAGGCATTATTTTTTCAAATGCAGCTTTGTCTTTATTGAGAATAGATTTACGAACTGCTGTTCCAGAAACTCCTTCAGTACGCCCCTTGCCAGTATTCACTTTAAGTTTTCCAATAAGAATATTTGGATATGTTTTTCCCGATTTGAATTCTGTTTCAAGATCTGTATATTTAGCCATCTTTTCAATATTACTTTCAAAGTCAGCTTTACGATCATCTCCACACATCCAATATCCTGGTTCATATTCATCAGAATGTTCAGTAAGAAATGCATTAAATCTTCCTAAAGCATCATAAACATGAGTAACAGGAACAACATCAATTATATTCTTATTAGCCTTCTTGACTGACTCAAGTTCTTTGTCAATTAATTCATTTGTGAAAGGACGTTTAAGAAGCTCCTTTTCTTGCTCAGTTAAGTCACCTGTTGGATTATCAATATAAGCTATAACCTTATTTACAGATTCATCAGTCCAAGACTTACTACCAATCTTAATTCCTTTCTTCTTACGTTCAATAGTCTTATTTGATGAATTGATTCTATATACTATACATGGTCCTTCACCTTCATTAACCATGTTCAAATGGCCTTGAGTAAATGGTTGAAAACGACCGATTGCTATATTTAATTTTTGTTTTGACATAATTTATATTACTTATTTAATTTGTTACAATTCTTAATGTTTGATATGAAGTAGATCCACCAGTTTTCCAAGAAACTTCAATTTTTAATTTACATTTATTACTTAATAAATATGTAAGATAATCTTTAACTGTATATAATTTATTTTCAGTTTCTTTGGTTGACCAAACAAATACATAATTAGCTGCTAATAATGATTCTTCCCCAAATTTAATTTCTCCTGTCATTGCTTCATATAATAATGCCTTTTTAAATTCTTCATTATGATCTAATAAATTATTTAATATTTTATTAACATCATTAGCAGCATTCTCAGAATCATTAATTATTTTTTTAATTTCATCAGAACCATTTATTTTTTGTTTTGCAATACCTTTATTATTACCAGATAATTTTGCCCATTTTTTATCTACATTTAATAAATCTTCTAATAATTTAAAATCATCATTATTAAGTGTGTCTTTTGCAATACTCATTATTGTTGCTTTACTTTCACAATATGCTCCTGACATTAGTTGAGATCCATGAGCTTTTTTTAATGATATTTTATATTGATTATCTGATGATATAATATCTGTTTTAGGTGTATTATTTACTTTTTCATTAGCTTCTTCATATGTTCCTAATTTTTTCCATAATTCCGTGCAAGTTTTCCCATTAGTTAATAATTTATGAAATTTTAAAGATTTATTATTTATAAATTTAATTAATGCATTTGCACATCCATCCATAAATCTTTTTTCATCTTGATAATAATTTAATAAATTTTCTACTTTTTGATTAGGTTTATTTTTAGAAGAATTACAAACATAATTCATATTTTCATAATCATCATATTCTTCATTAGATAAATGATTATACGCAAAACTAATTACAGATTCCATATCTTCTGCTGTAGGTTGAAATGATCCATCTTCTTTAAGATTTGTGTTATGAGGACCACCGTAAATTCCTTTTATAGGAGTCCAAAACCAATCATCTGTAATATTTGAATTTTTTGATATTTTTGACCATTCATCAATATAATTATCAATCCATCTACGCATAGCAAATACTCTTTTAGATTTATAATTACCAACTAATGGTGCTATTTTATTATGTTCATCAGCTATATCATAAATAGTTAATATATCATTTAAAGAAATTTTCATTTTTTCTTTAAGTTTAGAATCATCATTATTTTTAATCCACCCAGTATTTTCAAACCATTGTTTAGCATCTTCAAATGTTTTTAATAATATAAAATCTGATGTACTTTCAAAAATATAATCTTTAAGTCGCTTCATAATTATATAACAAATTTATTCTTATATATAAAAATAAAAAAGAAGACCTACGTATTTACACAGATCTTCTAACATTTTAGTATTGATTTTAATATATTATCATATTTTCTTATTTAGTTATCCCATGCTTTTATGACTTTAAGATTTGGAAGATTAAGTTCTCTTGCTGCTATAACATTTTTTCTGTCATCATCAACAAATACAACTCTATCATATTTACTACAAAGCTTTCTTAATACATTTGCTTTCTTTTCTGCATCAGAACTGCCTGGATATTGTTTAGAAGAATCATTTATTGCATGTGATAATGTCTTATTAAATATATCACCAAGTTCCTGTAATGCACCATCAGTCTTCTTTACTTTAAGGAAATCATTCAAAGCTTTCTTTATTGTCTCTTCACAACTTCTTGCAGTAAGAAAACAGAATTCATAGCCGGCTTCAATATAGTCATCCATTATTCTAAGATTTCTAATCAATGGCGTTCCTGATATGATTGAGTTATATACTTTTACTGGATCATTGAATTCTCTATAGTCAAACCATGATTTCTTTGATGGATCACCAGCATCTGGATCTTTTGCGAATTCTTCAGTTGTCAATCGTTTTTCAGGTTTCCCTGGTTCTTTCTTATATATACCAATTGTTGCAGGATTACTTTTCAATAAAGTATCATCAATATCAAAAACAATTAATCCTGTAATAGACTTTGGTAGATCTTTTACTCGTTCTGTTATGTATTGTATTAATGATTTCATATATTATATTTTATGTATTTTAAAATTTAATTTCATTAATTAATTTAAAACTAGTTAAATCTTCTTGAGCTTGATAGAATGAACTATGACTCATTGATGATGGAGAAACGTTGTTTACTTTTAATTCAACATCACGAACAGAACCATGAGGTATATTATCCGTCCATCCGCAGTCCCAGTCCAATTGTAAACTACCGCCTAATTCACTTGGCAACTTAATTGAAATTTCTTTTGGAAAATCTTTATTTTCTTTAGTTACTATTTGAACTATCTTTTTAATATTCTTATCAATCCATTGGTTAAGCCAACCAAAATATTTTTCTAAAAATTCTGCTTGATAATATTTAGTATTATTAATTGGCTTTATATATTTTTTAGGAACTTTCAATTCATAGCCTGGAAATCCAATAACATCTTCCCAATAATTGAATTTTGCAGCTTCTATTATATATTCAGTAATATTCTTCATGGTTTATGTTTTAGGAATGTTTTTTTATTATTTTATATAACTTTGTGCTTTTTCATAATTAAAATCGGCACCTTTTCCTACTAAAGTTAAATTTTTATTTAAATATTCTTCAGATTTGCCTTTCATATATTTTTTGCAAAATTGTAAATCTGATAATTTTTTTACTCCTTTATAATTATAAGCATCATAATAAAGATCTTTATATTTCATAAAGAAATGATAACTTGAACCACCATCATCTAATAAGTAATATTCAACATCATCATAAAATGGTTCGTCTTCTAAAAATGATACACAATTACATACAGTCAAACAATATCCGTTATCAATTAAATTTAATCTAGTTTGTTCATCATTATCATCTAATGCTCCATTTATGTCATCATACCAATCTTCTTCAGACCAAAATGTTTCTAAGAAATTTGATAAAGTTTTATAATAACCTAATGATTCATTTATATAATTATTTAAGGATTTCATAAGTTTATATTCTTTATTTATTTTTTATCCTTTATTAGCAAAATATGCTTTCAAAGCATTTTCAGCTTTTTCTCTTGTCTTATATTTAGCTTTCCAATATCCACGTTTAGGAGTGTTTGTTCCCTTGCCAGCATGTCCCTTTATTCTCCAGTAGTCTCCTACTTTAACAATAACATCATGTAAATCCTCGGTTAGATATTGTCTTAATGATTTCATAATTAGTCTTTTGAATATATTACATTATTATTTTTACCATTGATTTCTGTTACTGAAACTATTTGTTCTTTATCAATATTAGATAATGTAAATATGGCTTGTGATGCACGTTTTCTTATTGAATCCATATTGCCACCAGGTGATTTATATTGTAATTCTGTTATTAATTCACTATTTAGCATCCAATCATCAAAATATATATTATCACCAGCCTTGAATTCTATTACATAATATTGTTTCTTTTTTAAGAATTTTTTACTAAACATATCAATAAATCTTTTAGATTTGAATGCGAATACACATTTATATGTATACGTTGTAAAAATCGGCTGACTAACTATAATTCCATTTTCAATAATTTTGTTTGCATTTTCTAATTTTGAAGTAACATGATATAGTATAGTATCTTTATTGATATCTTTCAAATATTTTTTTCTATCTAACAAATAGAATAGAATAGTTGGTTCTTCATTTGCATAACAGTTCATAAATCGTAATCCATGAATTAAACGCCCATATTTTCTTGCAAGGGTTTTAAGATTATCATACATTTCCTGTCTTTCATTTTCATACTTTGGATCAGCCCCATATTCATCTCTCATTTGTTCTGACAACAATAGTTTAATAGTTGATGAATCATCTGAGTATTCTATTTTCTTTACATATGTTTTATACCAATCTGATGATGTCAATTCCTTGATAAAATCTTTAGTTATTCTTTCATTAGCATGCGAAATTATATCAGATATATCTTTGCCTTGTTCATTTCTTTTACGGGCAACTTTAAAGTATGTTTCATCTCTTAATTCACAAATATAATCTATCAACCTTTTCATTTATTTTCTTCTTTATCTAGTATGAATTTATTTAATCTCCCATATATCTTCCAGATTGATATTCTTGATGCATAAAATCAGCAAATTGATTAACAGATTTATCTAATTGGTTTTCAAATTCTTCATCAAACATAAAAGTAATGTTTATTGCATTAAAACTAGTTATGTTCTTTTGATCAGTATATATCGCAAATCCTCTAAAATGATCTTTGAATTCATTGTCATCAGGAAAAGCTTTGAATATTGATTTAGCCAATTGATCCATATCTGTAGAATCCCAATGTATTAATTGTGAAGAATGCTGTGAATATATGTCATTACGTACTAGTATTCTGAAATTATCAATACCAATTGTTGTTGTATCTATTTTTGTTGGTGGAACTATTAATGGAACCTTTGTAGAATTCTTAGCTAAATGCTTATATCTACCATTGTCCTTTGTAAGATACTCAGCATTCTTCTTGATTTCTTCTATCTTATTGAGAATCCATTGTTCTTTTTTCTCATCATTCATCTTTTCAAATGACTTGTATTCTTTGGATGCTTTGATAGCAGCATTACGTAGTTTTTCTGGATATTCTTTTTCATCTTTTTCCATTTTGTCATTTGCTGCACCTACCATAGTAACAATACAAGATAACTGGAATTTGACAAGTTGTTCTTTAAGTTCCGCAAGTACTTTTGTCTCATCCCATTTATCAAATTGAGCATAATTCCAAACAAATACATTGTCTTTATTCAGAATTTTCTCTTCTAATATATATTCTCTTAATGTTATCATATTATTATAATCATAACTTTATATATAAAAATAAAAAAAGACCTATATATAAAATATAGATCTTTTTATTAGGTTATTTAATTTTTATGTATTACTTTATTCAATTTCAAAATTAGAATCTGCCAAAATATAGAAAAGTTTTGTTGGATGATCTTTAGAAATTTCTTTCATTATATCATTGTCATGATTAGTGATGAATATTACTATTCCTGGGATATCCTTCAAGAATTGATTTACTTTTGCTCTATTGATACTAGGGAATTCTGCATCTGTTATGACAATATTGAATAGATATTGTTCATCCTGATCCATTATCTTTCCTAATAATTCATCAAATGGCATTGTACCACCACCATCAGTGAATGACTTACCCCATGGAATTTCTTTCATATAGTCATCAAATGCATACAATTTGAATACTGTATCTTCAACAACTCTTTCACCACCGAACAATTTCTTCAATGATTCACTAATTGCATAGATAGCTTTTACAACATTCTTGATTGTACCACCCATACTTCCTGATCTATCAGCATAGAAAGCACCATTTATCAATAGTTTGTCATCTTTACGAATCTTTCCCTTACGTAATGGATCTCCATAGTTCACAAATCCTGTTCCTCTCTTTACTCGTTTGAAGGATGGCTCATATTGTCTCTTCTTCATTAATACCTTTTGTTTGATATATCCAAGTAAAATAGAGTTCATTTGTTTGTTCCACATTGTTCCTTTACTGATCTGGGCAACAAGACCTTCTTTTTTCATTGTAAAGCTTGAACGACATTTTGAAATGAACTTACCAAATTCTCCAGATATTTTGTTCTTATACTTTTCAATGATCTTAGCAGCTTTTGCTCTTATTTCTTCAAGATCAGCATCTGACAAAGTTGGAGCTATATGACCTTTACCAGCACCTTGTGATGAATTGTTATTTTTTTGGTTACTTGGATCTTGGCCTTTACTACATGCTTCTGCTGTTGCTTGAGCATCTTTAGCTTTCTGCATTTGATCTTTTGCTTCTTTTGCAGCATCTGACTCTTTTGATGATGTACCATCTTTTCCTTTAGCATCCTTTTTGTCTTTACCATCATTTCCAGCAGCATCCTTAGCTTTGTCTGCGGCCTTTTGAGCTTTATCTGCAGCTTCTTTAGCTTCTTTTGCTGCCTTCTTTGCTTGATCAGCTATCTTCTTAGCTTTTTCTAATGTCTCTTTATCTTCTTGCTTACCTGAAGACTTTGCTTGCTTTTCAGCCTTTTCTGCATTTTCTTGGGCTTTATCAGCAGCATCCTGAGCTTTATCAGCGGCATCTTTAGCTTGATCAGCAGCATCTTGAGCACCTTCAGCATTATTTGGTATACTATCATTTTGCTGAGCTCCTTCTCCATTTTGCTGAGCTCCTTCTCCATCAGATTGACCACTTTGTTTCTGATCTTGTGGAATATCCCATGGAACTTGTGGTAGACCATTATCATCACCACCTCCACCTCCGCTTGGGCTATCGGGTAATGTGATTCCTTTGTCTAATCCCTCTTTGATCTCTGCAATAACATCATTATAACCTTTATTGTAATCATCATCTTCTGGTGTCTTTGGTGTAAATTTATGTGGATCAACTTTCTTGTCTAATACATCTTGTATACCATCTATTCTTCCCTGAATATATTCATCTGAAAATTTGCCACCTGGAGGAGGTGGAGGACCTGGTGGTACCTGCTGTTTTTGAACTGATTTAGGAGTCAATTTACCTTCAAATTCTTCTGCTTTCTTAAGAGCATTACTTTTGTCCACCTTATCTTTCTGTGCTATCAATTTCATATATAATGAGAACTGTGTATCCTTTTTTCTATCATATACAACTCCTGTCTCTTTATATATAAGATCAGGTGTTATCAATCCACCATTTGGCAAAGCTTTCTTTCTAATGTTTGCCAAATAGTCATTAATGACACAATCAGATGCTACATTCAATATATAATGATCAAATACTGCCCCAGATTCTTTAATCTTCTTTTCTACACCAAAAGTATCCCATAACTGGTGCAAGCATTCATGATCAAATATGAATTCCCAATATCTGACATTCTTATCAATTTTATTATTAGGAGCATTAAGATATATAAGATGTTCTGGTGTAGTATAAGCAATTGCGTCTGAAGATGGATCTAGAAAGCGAACAAACTCCATCATATCATAGAAATATCGGTCATCCTGTTCCAATGAACTAAAATTAATATATTCAAGAGCCTTTACACGGAAAGTTTCTTCATGATCAATTTCGGATATTTCAATAAGACTATCCTTGACATGTCGTAAACTCTTTGAATTAAGTATTGTACTTTTTATTTCTATCATATTAAATTGTCTTTACCTTTTTGTTTTTATTAAAGATCTTTTCATAATACCAAGGATATAGATTCTTTACTTTCTTTGCAATTGTTCTATATGATACACATTTTCTTCTTAGAGTTGCTGAATCTCTGTCTAAAATAATGAACGCATCATTGTTCTTTACAGAATCTTCATATTCAGGAGTAAAGTCAAAATCTATATAATCACTATTACTTCCATCCTTCTTTACATATGATTTCTTGACAAGTTTAGGGACAATGCAATATCTGTCAAACTCATCATCATTATCAAATTGTAATATGTTTCTTGGTTTTATTAACATAGCTATTTGTTTTATAAATTAATTTATATAAATATAATAGTCATTTATTAGATATTATTTAATCTTCTGCATCAGGGTCTAATAACTTAGGATTAGCTTTCTTCCATTCTGCATTTGTTTCATATTTGAACTTAGCACCTTCAGCTTCTAACTTATCGAGAATGATTTCAACTAACTCACCATTTGGAAGAAGTTCTTCAGCTATTCCCTTCAGGTTCTCTCTAGATACACCATACTTCTTCTGTGGGCTATGTGGATCTTCTACCCATCCTCTAGTCATAATTTTCTTGATAAATGCAATTACCTTTTCATCTACCATATTGATGTCTTTACTTGAACCTGTTCTATCATCATCTTCATCTTCATTTCCATTTACATAATTGTAGATGTAGTCTGCCAATTCTTCAAGATTATGTTCTTGAGTGTGTGATAGATCTTCTTTTGCCAAGTCATTCAATTGGTCTAACCAGTCAGAAGCATCAAAGATATCTGCATCTTCTTTACCTGCTTTGATATTTGCAATAGTGTCAATAATATGATTGTCAATATCTCTAGGGTTATCAAAGCATTCACAGTTGTCTTGAATTCTGTCAACAAATTTACGGCCTAGTTTTGCGTCCCATTTCTTATGAAGGAAGTCAAATGAACTTGCCCAGTCACCATCTTCCCATTTAATAATACCACCAAAACGAGATCTCAATGGTTTTGAAAGTTGGTTTACACCGCCCTGGTTTTCATCTTCGAGGTTACCAGCACCACCAACGATGAAGTTCTTGAATTGAACACCGCAAATTACATTCTTCAATACAATAGGCATCAATGCATTCATTACTTGAGGATCTGCCTGATTCATTTCATCAAAGAACAATAAGTAATCTGTATCAGGATTATCATACATAATTACTGCCCATCCTGGCATAAGTGTCTTTACATAGTCACCACCCTTCTTTGATTTGAATGGAACAGGAGTACCACCAAGATCCTCAGGTGGAATCTTATCAAGATATACTGTAATTACTGTACGTTTACATTGATGAGCTAACTTTGTAATGATACTTGTCTTACCCCAACCAGCTCTACCTTCAACAAAGAATGGTTTGTTAGCTTTCATACGTAATAATATACGTTTCTTGTTCTTTGTAAGAGTTTCTCTATCAATACCTTTTAATAGATCATCATCTGTTGGTGGCTCAACTGCCCATTTTCCTTCTGAGCCGTTTTCTTCAGCAGACAATCCTTCTACATCTTCCTGCTTTACATCAGACTCATCTTTTTTTCTTCTAGCTTCCATAATGCTTGTTTTTCTAGAAAAACTTGACTTGTTAGCTATAAAGTCTTCTAAACTATTAGTTTTCTTCATATTGATATTATATTGTTATATTTTATATGTTTGATATATGTTGATATTTTATATATTAAAAATAACTTTTTTTCATTTCATTATTTTATACTTATATATGAATTCTGCTAGTTGTTCTATAATTTTTTTCTTAGTAGATTCATAATTGATAAATAAGTCATCGGATGGCTCATAAGCAAGATAGTTTGATGTGTCATTTTCAGAAAAATATTTTGATATACAGTAGATGATTTCTTTGTCATCTATGTTATTCAATAATATAATGATCTGATCTTTTGATAATGATGATCCTTTGAATAACTTAGAAAATATTTCTCCTATGATTTCCTTTTGTTTTCCTGATAATGACTCGTTAATGAAATTAGTAATTGTCTTCATAATATATCTTATTAAACTTTAGAATTAATATATATTTTTACATCATTTGCGTGACTTCACCTATTCCGGGTATTACTACTGTCTTCTTGTTTGGCTTATTGAATGTTATAGAGTTATCTTTTTCTCTATTGTTTCCGGCGCTGTCAATAAGTCTTTCCTTGTCTTTGTTCTGAATTTCTTCATATACTTCTTTCTCTTCCTGTGACAACTTATTGACTATATTAGTTTTTGGTGAATCTGTACTTATTAGTTCTCCATAAGTTTGTACTGCCTGTTTGTTTACTGTATTGATAATTGAAAATAATTTGTTCATTTTTGCCTCTTCTTTATATATTTATTTAACTTACAACATGCCCACTCATTCCTATAATGTTTCTAGCTGTATCATTTATCAACAGTCTCTTATTGTTTGGGTACATCATAAGAACTTCAGATATGTTATCATTGTATATATCAAATATCTTTATGTTTGTTATCTTACCATAGAATCCTTCCAACATAACTTCTGTCTTCTTGTCTATATTGAATTCTATATTATATTTCCCCGTTGACGTCATCATATTGTCCATGTCATACCAATAATGATGTGAATTCAATTTATATATTGGAATAGAGTCTGGCCATACATATTTTGCTGCTGACATCTCTACAACATTTAGTTCTTTTGACCATCTTGCATATACAAAATATGTAGTATTGTTCTCTAACTGAAGTTGTACGTTTTCATTCTTATTCAAGCTAAGATATGTCATATTGTTTTCTTGATGAATCTTTATCTTAAATCTTCCTATAGAAAGTAATGATCCGTCATAGTCATTATACCAAGGTTCTGGCTTTATGATGAATGATATTGTTGCATTTTCTCCACAGAATAGTCTTTGATATACAATCTTTCTTTGTAATGACATGTTATCAAACTTATACATCTTGTCTGATATTACAGTTCCCTTGAAATGTGTTGATTCATCTAATATGTCTACGCCTTCACATGATACATATTTACGTTGAGAATCTGATTCATATATTGGATAAAGAGAATCTGCAGCATACAATGGAGCATCATTGAACTCTTCACCACTACCCATTGTATCTTCATCTTCACCAAAGATGTCTTCATATTTGTTCTTTACAAATGAATTCACCATAGCCTCAGTATCTTTGAGATCAACTGAATCCTTTTCTTGGTATTTTACTAGTGTTACCTTGAATGTTGTTGCAATCCACATAAATGAATCTCTTTTCTCTTCATATGCTTCATTGACCATCCACATTCTCTTCATCATAGGAATATATATAAGATCACCTTCTGTTGGTTGAGCTGTTGGCCCAAATGCTGTTGCAAATATTCCCTTTGGTATTTCTGTTTCCCAATCTGTTTGCCATTCTAATCCAAAATCAGAAAATTCAGGTTTAGATGATGGCATTTGATTGTCATTTATGATCAGCTTTATCTGTTTTACTGACTCCACATCCATTAATGCATATTCTTTGAATGTGAGATCTGTTGAACCAGCATTTGGAGATAGTTTGAAATAATATATAGGGATTCCTGTTATGCATGATACTGTATTAGACAAATTCTGATAAAGATTGATAGCGCCTTCCATATTGTTATAAGGACTATATACATTAGGATTTGAATCACAATATGAAAAACTGAATTCAGAGTCTAATTGTGTAGAATAGTTATAATAAGGCTCATCATCTATAGTTATTCTTGATACATCACCTTGAACTTTTACTTTAGCATAAAAGTCACTATTCATTTCAATTGTGTTTCTTAACAGATCAGAATAACTCATCCAACATGACCAACAAACTGAATCAATACTATAAGCAAACTGTAATGTGTTCAAATCATAAGGCTCATCACATTTGTTGTATATCTTCAATCCATTTAGATTATTGAATGCAAAATTGAGATTTACAATTTGAGTAGGCATACACCCACCACATAAATTAAAAGAATTAAAGTCCATTCATTCAAATTATATATTTAACTTTTTCTCCAGCAATGTATATATCCACCTTTACTGTCTATAGGGCAAAAACCGCATGGCATTCCCTTTTTACCGTTTTTGCCATCATGTATATTTCCCCAGCTCCATGACTTGCCATCACCTGCATAGATTTCTGTATGAGTTCGAGGTTTACCACAAAGTATGTCTCCAGGTTGACTATTGTTTTTATTAAATATTCCAGTATAATGTATAAATCCTGCACTTTCCATTAGTTTCATAAATGCATCTCCATTCATGCTTTCTGTTGTAATCTGAGGGCATTTCACACCAAAAGCTAATAGACAAGCTTGTACAAATCCTGAACAGTCATCAGCAACATTAGTATTTGTTATTGGACATCTATACCAGCCCTTTCTACCATGTGCTCTACCATCTGTTCCTGTTTGATATGTATGTATATTTGCTTCGTACCATTTACCCATATTTGTTACGGTAGCTAACCAGTTTCCATTTACAGCACCACAAAACACAGCACCACTTGCTAAATCAAAAAGACTTTCAAGTGTTCTTTGTTTAGTATAGTTTAATCCTGTATCATCAGTATATATTCTATTAGCATCTTCTGACATCTTTATTCATCAATATAAATTTGTACTCCTGCTTGTTCTGCTAATTGTATTGCTGCATCTTGTCTTTGTTTTAGATGGTTATAACCACCATTAATTGCTTTACAACAAGCTTTTACCTTACCAGCATTTGCGGCTTTAATAGCTACTCTATTATTGACAACTATGAACCATCCAATACTCATATAACTTCCGATTGTTGGATCTGTTCCTAAGTCAGGATTTCTTACAATATCATATTGTCCTAATCCATTTGGTATGAAGAACTTCTCATATATTCGCTTATAGCCATCATACCATGTTACTTGAATAGGACCTCGCCCATAATATATCTGTCCATAAGGACCAGCCGGTTTTCCATAAGCTTTACCACGCCCTTGTCCGATTTCGGAAAAGAAGTTATAGTTACCAGATTCAACAATCACATTAGCTTCTATAACAACTTGCCCAACTTTATTAAGACCCATTACACCGCTAAATTTAGCTAATGCTGCTCTCCATGCAGCTTTATTCTTTTCTGCATTAGCTGTCATCTTTGGTATACCACTAACATTTGTATCGCCTAAATCACAGCCAGCACCACCACCAAACATTTGAGCATCATTCATCAAATAGTTCTTATATAGAATCTGATTATCTGTATCTAATAGATCCATACCTAAAGATTCATAGCATTCTTTTATTAGATCTAATCTAAGCTTAGCATATTTTTCTATAGTTTCATCATAAGGTGAAACTTCAGCTTTATCTGTGATCTCCATATAATATATAATTCTTTAATTTATTTAGATGAATGACAATGCTTTTCTCAATAGCATAGGATCATGTGTCAATACATCTTTTACATCTCCAAATGCTGCTTCATTGAACCAGTAGTTCTGAGACTTAACAAACTTCATTGAATGATAGATACTGCTAATACCCTTAGTATACATCTTTTGAATGTCTACAGAATCTCTTGATTTACCATGCTTAAGCTTTACTGTTACCTTTATCTCTGTTGGGAAGTCATCAATGCCTAATGGACCAGAATGAGTTGTCTCTGCATCTTCCATTATCATATTTCCCATTACTAATATAGGATTCTTTGGATTACCTATTGTCAAATGCCAAGGACCAACAGCTTCACCTGTCAATAATGAGTTGAATGCATACATAGCAGGACGTCCTAATTGGTTCTTTATCATACCTTTCAACGCATCTGTCCAGTGGTATTTTGAATTCCACTTTTCTACTTTACCAGCAATACCCGGTAATACTTCTTGAACTTTTGTTTTTGTGTCTTCAACGGCTTGACTAGGGTCATTTATTACATCACTAGCCTTTTCCATACCTTTGTTCAATACTTGTTTAGCACCTTCAATAGCATTATTTATCCATTCTTGTAAAGCATGAACATCAATACTTCCTTCAGAAAAGGCATGCCAGAATCCTCCCACTTTATCAAAAGCATTATCTATCCATGCATTAGCTTTATTATATACAGAAACATTTCCAGATGGGCCATATACTGAATTCTCACCACCCCAGAATGATCCCTTTCTATATGTAACTGCTTGAATATTTCCAATAAGATCTAAGAATGCACTCTTTGGATTGATATTTGCATAACTACGTAATGAATATCTGAATGTCAAAGATATTTCTTGTGAGAATTCTAATTTTCCTTCATATTTATGTGTATCCCATACTCTATTAGGCGGTTCATATATTCTATGCTTGTCATAGTTTGAAAGAAAAACATTACTATAATATGGCTGATTCATCTTATCCATAGGTATATCAAAAACATTAATCTTACCAAGAACAGAACTTAATAGTCCAGTATGCCCACTAAATCCCTGTCCTACAAGTATATTGTTTCCAGGGCTTAAGAAATTAGCAATTCTATCTAGTGCGCCATCATCTCTTTGTTCCGATGGTCTTTTGTCAATTTCAGCCGTCATTGGCTTCCATGTAGCTCTATAATTATATCTGCATATATCTTCTAACTTATTGTCATCATTGTCAAACCATGTTATCAATCTTCCAATGTCTTGATATGCACGAGCAGGATTTTTCTTACTACCAGCTTTAGGATGCGCTGATCTGAATATGTTGTCTCCAATTGGGCCAGGGAATCTTCTTAATGTTATCAATCTGTTGTTTGGTATCTTACCTACATCTTTACAGTACATGAAATCAGCATATCTATAAGTGGCTAAACCAAGACAACCTCCACCAGCTTTATTAGATTCATTTACTAATGCAGTAATAGAACAATCACCAATTGTTGGATCTTTAGATGCAACTTGGGTATTAAGAGTAAGTGATTCGGTCTCATTAGCTCCTTTTTTCATTCCGCCACTTTGTACAAAATTATCTAAATTGTCTTCTCCTATACTACTACCTAATTGCTCATTCAATACACTAGCATCAACAGAAGAATCATTTATCAATGGAATGTTTTCTGTAATTCCAATAACATTAATAGATGCATAGGGATTGAATAATGAAGGAACATTGATACTTTCAAGTATTGTCATATGCCCTTCACCAGCACCTTCTCCCTCATCATTCACATTACTTGCATCCATAGCAACGCTTTCAAGTTGTTCAGGAATAGCATTAGTAAAAGTATATTTATAGTTATTGACAACAGCAGCTACATTAGCACCAATCTTGAATGGGTCTT
Source organism: uncultured Bacillota bacterium (assembly GCA_900317975.1). Lineage (GTDB taxonomy): Bacteria > Bacillota_I > Bacilli_A > RF39 > UBA660 > RUG343. Next base: position 58,325 of record ONIZ01000001.1, on the reverse strand, counting down.
CATAATGATAATGCTCTTTCCATCCAAATAGATTGTTTGTGAAGATATCATATCCATCATTGATTGTTGCTTTTGATATTCTTGTCTTACTGTATACATTATTAGTGAATATATTGCTTTCGCTTGCTAATGATGCATAGTCAGATATTTCGTATCCTTCATCAAAAGCTTTATTGATTGCAAACTCATTGTAGTTTCCAAGCCCAAAAGTATTTGCAAACAATGATCTAGCTGCTAGCTTAGCAATGTTTGTCACACCTTCTCTTATATTGTTGCCCAATAAGTTTTTTGTTGTTTCCTGCTTTATTAACGTACTTGGAAAATTTTTCATGGAATATTAATACCAAGAAATATATTTGAATCTTTTTAGTCTATCTATATACTTCATTATAAGAATCAATTTTAGATCTATAAGCTGCAAGAATGTTACCAGAATAGAATTTCCCTTAAACAATACTTTTGGCATACATTTACGTAATATACCATCTTGATAGTAATTGTAGTTATTGAAGCCAGTATGAGTATACTTATCAATATTTTCATACGTATCATTCATATATGTTAAGCTTTGTTTTATGTCCATTTCTTATTTCTGGTTCTGAAGTATATTTTTGATTGCTTTTAGTTTTTCTTGTCTTTTCTCTTCCGCCTCTTTAAGTTCTTTTTGCTTTTGTTCTTCTATTTCTTGCTCTATCTTCTTTCTATTGATTATCTTATATATTTTATCATATTGAGTATTGAAAAAGTTTTTTATCTTATCCCATTGCTTATGAAACCATTTTGATATATTATATTCCTCATGTATCTCATTGATTACAATATTATTGATCTTCTTAGACAATGTCTTTGATACATCCTTTTTGAATGCATTGATGTCACTTGTCATCTTTGTCATTTTCTTTTCATAGTCATTATTAGCATCCTTAAGTTCTTTTATTTCCTTTTGATACTCTTTTATTGATGCATTATATTTATCAATTTCATTTTGATATTTTGACAACTGACTTTCATATTTAGCAATATTTAGATTCAGATCAGTTATATTATTCTCAAGTAATACATTATAATTATATAGATAAGAAAAGAGACTGACAACATTTTTTTCTTGTACATTCACCTTCTTGTCTATTATGTCTATTGATGATACAATATAAGAATATACATCACTCTTTTTCATTTTTATATTCGCCTCAATAATATATTATTTAATTTAATTAAAAATAATTTTTTGGTACAAATTTTAGTATTGATTGAATAGTTTTTATTTTTATTAAATTAAATATATTTTAAGAACAGTGAATACTTTCTATAGACATATACAGCCAAATATCATAAAGTTCTCAGATCATGAATTGATTCCTGAAAGCCTTAGATGTCATTATGCTATCAACTATAATGTATGGGGCATTGACTATTTCTTTGAGAACTATTTATTGACAGAATCATCAGATGGTATATTCCTTTCATTAGAGACAAATAATATGTTTGGAATTCTATTGGAAAACTCATTAAATGAAACAACAGTCATAGACATACCAAGACTATATATAATGATAACTGACAACTTTATGTCTGATCAGTCAAAGTTTCAAGAATTCATATTGAAGTCAGCAAAAGACAACGAGATATATAGTACTGGTATAGAGGGATTCCGTCCTGGTGTAGACTACTATCTTAACTCTACATTGTTCAATTATCTAATGAATACAAATCTCATTATTGCTGATGAAGACTTTGACTATTCAACAATAAAACTACCTGACTATATTGATGATAAGGGTAAGTTGACTGTATATTTTGAAGATCTTTCTAATGAGTTCATCAAGGACTATACTAACTTAGATTTCTTCAATAACAGAAACAAACTATTAGAAAATACATATTCAGAAGAAGAACTAAATAATTTCTTCCAAACTTTTGCACAGATCATATTGAATTACACTACAATAAAAGATCACCCAGAAATTGCTAATAAAGCAAAGAACCAGATCTATGACATTGTATTGAACTATTTTGCGAAAGGAAAAGTTGATGAAGCATCTATTATATTAAGTACAATAATGAATGGTCAATATACTTTCACTACTATGCCTACATTAGATCCTCAAAATTGTGGATGTACAACTGGAACTTCAACATCATTCAATTCTCCTTGTATAGACCAATATCAGCAAGCGATGCTATTATATGCTCAACAAATGTTTGGTGATCCTGAGTTCTATGAAGACTGGTTTATGATACAATTAACTGAAAATGAATATGTTCCAAATGAACTACTTATAGAAGCATTACAATTGTTCTTGAAAGAATTCATGGCATTAGACTACAATCTTGATTTCAGCAGTGTATCTCAAAGATTCTGTGGTTGTGGTAATAATGCAAATCTTACAAATAGTCCAGCAGAATATAAGAAGCTTAATGATTTCTTGAAAATTTTAGACTATGTACTTAACTGTAAGATAGATGAAAACACAAATAAGATAAAGATATATGGAGAAGCATTTGGTGAATTGTTCCCAAAACTTCAGTTCTAACTATTATGAGTAAACTATATGTATTGTTAGACAATGGTCATGGCAATAATACACCAGGCAAAAGAAGCCCATTATTACAGGATGGTACAAGATTCTATGAATGGGAATATTGTAGAGAAGTAACTGCTGGAATAAAAGCAAGATTTGAAGACAATAAGGATATAGAAATAATAATGATCACACCAGAAGAATATGATGTACCATTAGGCTCTAGAGTCAAAAGAATCAATAATTATTGTACAAAATATGGAACAAAAAATTGTATAATGTTGTCTGTTCATGTAAATGCCGCAGGTAATGGCGGATGGATGAATGCAAGAGGATGGTCAGCTTGGACAACAAGAGGACAAAACAATTCAGATAAATTTGCTGATTGTCTTTATGAAGTGGCTGAACAAGTATTATATTCTAACAAAGACTTTATTAATACATTCAAAGGTCATCAGTCGCAAAAACCAATTAGAACAGATTTTTCAGATGGAGACAAAGACTGGGAAGCTGGTTTTCAAATAACAAAGGGATCTAATTGTCCTGCTGTATTGACGGAAAACATGTTTATGGACAATAGATTAGATGTTGACTATCTATTAAGTAGTTCTGGTCTTAATGATATAATCAATATTCATGTAGAAGGAATTAAAAAATATTATAATAAATATAAACAATAAAAATTTATGAGAAGTTTAAAAGAATATCTTATTGAATCTAATGTTAGCGAAGCTGCTGAATGTACTGATTCTAAAACATTTACATTTGATTTTACTGATATAGAAAATGGAGAAGAAACAGTAAAGTCATTCGAAGGAAAAGAAAACTATGCTATTGATGGTAATAAGGTAACTGTTACTATATGCAAAGACAAAGAAACAGATACTGAAATTCTTCAACAAGCTATACAATCAATAAGAAAACAACAAAAGAATTCTTCTAATGAGCAATATGCTCAAAAAACTAAAAAACTTGAAGTTACTTTAGGAGAACTATTTGACTATCAAGATGAATTAGAAAATCAAGAAGATCTTGAAGAAAAGGTAAAGAAAGAAGAAGAATAAAACAAAATAAAAGAGGAATCTTAAGATTCCTCTTTTTTATTATGTTTGGAAAAATAAATTCAATATGTTTTTATATTTGTCTTTTAACTTACTATTATTAATTGTCATAAGCCAATCTCTAAAATTATGTCCAAACTCAAATTGATGCTCAGGCGCCATAATTAGAGTTTCAGTTATTCCTTTATCATTTGGTTCTTTACCAACTATCCAAGCTTGAAAATAAGCACCCTTTCTATAATTAACAATAACAATTAGTCTAGCAATTATAAAATCCTTTTCCAAGTCTTTAATATCTATAAATGCGCAATTATTAGCATATATAATTAGATTTGGACCATTAATTTGTCTTTGCTGAGTCTTTGGTAATGCCGCTGTTATTTTATATTTATCAGATGACTTAAAATACTCTTCTAAAACATCAACTAATTGCCTAAAGTTATCAATAGTAATGTCTATTATTGATTCATCATATAGACATATATCTTTTAGATTATCTTTTGATAACCTGAATTTCTCTGTAATGAACCGACTTAATTTCTTCATTTTTTATTTTTTATCATATTTTACATCATAGGTATCTAAATATTCTTCAAGACGTTCTCTAATACTTTTTGTATATGTCGAATTTCCTCCGTATGTTGAATTATACTTAAATAATATATATGCATCTAATTGATCTTCATTACATATATCTCTTTCAACAATGGCTTCTCTAAATGTTGGATAATAATCAGAATATCCATTATATACACAAATATACCAACGAAACAATAGTTTTCTATCATCTTTAATACTGTTTACTAATCTTTGTGGATTAGACTTTTTATTAAAATATTGTTCCATTTTGACCCAATTCATATTTTCTTCTCGAGGAGTTTTAAAACGCATTAATTGCTTTACCTTAGAGATATCAGTATTTGATAAATCTCTTTGTTGTTTATTCAAATTGTCTTTTGATAACCTGAATTTCTCTATAATGAACTGATTAAGTTTCTTCATATTGTTTAATTATTATATTATTATATTCTTTATTTTTTAATACCATGCTGGTGGATTATCTTCTAATGGGCAATTATTAAATATATAATCCACATGTTTAACATTACTAACAAACATAGATCTCATACTTTTAACATTACTAACGTCCCATAAAGATATGTCTCCATTAAATTTAGATCCTTGAAACACCCATGACATATCTTCAACATTACTTACATTCCAATTAGATATATCCCCATTAAATACAGAATTTTTAAACATCCATGGCATATCTTTAACATTACTTACATCCCATTTTGAGATATCTCCATTGAATTCAGAATGTGAAAACATTGATTGCATATCTTTAACATTACTTACATCCCAATTAGATATATCTCCATTAAATACAGAATCTTTAAACATACCTCTCATGTTTTCAACTTTACTTACATCCCATTTAGATATATCCTCATTAAATACAGAATTTTTAAACATACATTGCATATGTTCAACCTTATTTACATCCCAATTAGAGATATCCTCATTAAATTCAGAATAAGCAAACATAAATTGCATATCCTTAACATTACTTACATCCCATTCAGAAATATTTCCGGTGAATTTAGAATTCATAAATAAAAAAGACATATCAGTAATTACAGAAGTATCTATATCATTTAGATCAGCCTCATTACCTCTTTCCTTAATTAAATCATCTATTAAATCTTTTAGTTCATCTCTTGTCTTAGGATGATAGTTATACTTGCGTATAAGATTATCTTTTGATAGCCTGAATTTTTCTATAATGAACTGATTTAATTTCTTCATATATATTATTACTTTATTTATTCTTTATAACCACGCAAAATACCATGCTGGCAGGTTCTTTTTTAATGAACAATCTTTAAACATACCACTCATATCTTTAACATTACTTACATCCCATTTAGATATATCTCCATTAAATTTCGATCCTTCAAACATCCATGACATCTTTTTGACATTACTTACATCCCAATCAGATATATCTCCATTAAATTTAGAACATTTAAACATATTTATCATATTTTCAACTTTACTTACATTCCATTTAGATATATCTCCGTTGAATTGAGAATCCATAAACATAGCTCTCATAAGTGTAACATTACTTACATCCCATTGAGAGATATCTCCATTAAATTTGGAATCAATAAACATACCATACATATTGTTAACATTACTTACGTTCCAATTAGATATATCCCCATTAAAAATAGTGTCAGCAAACATATAACGCATATTTTCAACATTATGTACATCCCAACTAGATATGTCTCCATTAAATTGAGAATCTCTAAACAATCCACTCATATCTTTAACATTGCTTACATCCCATTTAGATATATCTCCATTAAAACTACGATAATAAAATAACTGTGCCATATCAGTAATTTCAGAAGTATCTATATCATTTAGATTAGCATCATTACCTCTTTCTTTAATCAACTCATCTATTAAATCTTCTAGTTCAGATCTTGTCTTTGGATAATAATTATATGTTAGTTCTTTAAGATTGTCTTTTGATATCCTAAACTTCTCCGTTATAAATGTACTTAATTTCTTCATATATATTATTACTTTATTTATTCTTTATACCATTTTGGTGGATTCTTATGTAATGGGCAAAAATTAAACACCCATCCCATATTTTCAACATTGCTAACATCCCATTGAGAAATATCACCATTAAATTCAGAATAACTAAACATGCCAAACATTTCTTCAACATTACTTACATCCCATTGAGAAATATCTCCGTTAAATTTTGTTCCCCAAAACATCCTATTCATATTTTTAACCTTACTTACATCCCAGTTAGATATATCTCCATTGAATTCAGAACTAGCAAACATTGCTTCCATGTCTTTGACTTTTGATACATCCCAATTAGATATATCTCCATTAAACTTTGAATCTTCAAACATGGAAGACATATCAGTAATTTCCGAAGTATCTATATCATTTAGATCAGCATCATTGCCTCTTTCTTTAATTAATTTATCTGCTAATTGTTTTAGTTCATTTTTTGTCTTAGGTTGATAATTGTAATGAGGTTCAAGATTATCTTTTGATATCCTAAACTTTTCTGCTATGAACTGATTTAATTTCTTCATATTTAATCACTAATTATTTCTTCATTATGTTCTTCCTCACCACAATTATCTTCTCTTCTTTCAAATTCTCTTTCTTTCATTCTACTTTCAAGATATTTGTTGTCAGTATAATGCACACCTATTTTTGTGATGCCAGCAGAAGTAAATATTGCAGCAACAGCCATGATATAAGCAGCCATTCCATTAAGATCAGTACTAATAGTATGATTAAACCAAGCCTCAATAATAAGGGCAAAGATAGGAACAGCTAACAATACTAGTCCAATAGCTAATACACAAATAACAAAGAAGTTACTTGCAGCTATTTCAGGATCATTTTTATCCATTAGTTTTCTGAAAAAACCTTTTTTATTCGCACTCATAATACATTTTGTAACTATATTTAAAGATTCATTTAACATAACATGTAGTATAAATATATATTTTGCTCCTCTATATATATTTATATACTATATATTAAAAATAAAAACTAGAAATGACTATATTGATTATAATCATTATTTATTAAACATGTTTTTATGAAAGAATATACTTCTCAAATGATATGGTTTGCTGTAAACAAGAATGGAAAAGTTGTCATGTTTACTGAAGAACCGACAAAGAATACTGAATTAGGTATATGGGTATCGAAGTCTCCCTATGTTAATTCTGTTATCTATGATGATATATGTGAAGTTGTACAAAGGGCAAAAATGACCTTTGATCATGAGTGTCAATGTATTGAATTGCGGATTGATTAGAAATATTCACACAGATGGCCCTCTCTTCATCCAGATTCCCTTCAACTATAAAAGACATATAAACTAATATCTCCAATATTTTAGATGAGGGTCTATCATTTATGATGATTTTAACGTATATATACAATAACTGGATAAGTTAAATAATATTATTATTAATTATTAAATAACAAAATTAACTTATTCAATTATTGTATAGTTTTATATGTCAAAGAAAGAATTTGAATATGAATTTGATCCGGTAAAAGAACTAAAAGGTAATGATCAAGCTAAGCAAGTAATATGGACGACAAAGGCATTAGACAAAGCAGTTGATGCTATGAAGCAAGGTCTTCCTCTTAAAGTGAACCCATTCATTGGAAATAATACAAGACTGCTTAAGCCAGAACTGGTATTTCGTCGTACAGATGAAGAGATAGAAGACTATATCCATTGTATGCAGGATGTTGTCTATTTTGCTTCTAAATGCTATCTTATGTCACCTGAAGGATTAAAGCCTTGTAAGTTAAGAGACTATCAGGAAGACTATCTAGAGCATTTACAGAATAATAGATTCAGTATCCTATTAGCAGCAAGACAGTCTGGAAAATCTCTTAACCTCTTGTCAAATATTACCGTTAAATTTAATAAAGAAAATTGTCCAGAAGTTAAAAAGATACTTCATTATTATATAAAGGATAATATATATTGTTTACCTATTTTTGAATTATATAATTTGTATTGTAATCATTCATTAATATGGAAACTTAAATATTCTTTATATAAATTGATGTATAAATTAACTTATAAGGGGAAAAAGAAAATAAATATAATTAATATATGCTTTAAACTTATTTCATTATTAGATTATATAGATTATCATTATATTAAGAAAGAAAAACTATTAGATAATTATAAGACTATTGATGAAATAGATTTAAATAATATAGAAATATTATCGGATACTGGTTTTAAGCCTTTATCATGTATAACAATAACAAAACCATTTGAACAATATATAATAACTCTTAAAAATGGTTATCAATTGAATTGTGCAGATGAACATAGGGTTTTTAATAAAGACTTTAAAGAAATATATGTACAAGATTTGAAAATTCATGATTATATTCAAACTGATCAAGGTCTTCAAGAAGTAATAAATATTGAATATAAATCTCAAAAGATATCTATGTGTGATACTTGTGTTAATGATCATAATCATAGATTTTATTCAAATGGTATTTTAAGTCATAATTCTACTACAACAGCTATATATTGTCTTTGGAAGATATTATTTAGCATAGACAAATCAGGACTTATTCTTTCCAAGTCTGGCCCCGCAGGTATTGACTTATTGTCAAAGATAAAAGATATGTTCTTGAATCTCCCATATTATCTCAAGCCTGGTATATACAAATGGAATCAGCATGAGATTGCTTTTGACAATAACTCTAAAATTGCTACTGAAGCTTTCTCTCCAACAGCAGGTCTTGGTAAGACAATTAATTTTCTTATTCTTGATGAGTTTGCGTGGTGTCCAAACAATGAAGTAGAATTGTTCTATATGAACATCATTCCTACTATCACAACAATGCCTGACTCAAATGTATGTATAATGTCTACTCAAAACGGTTTCAATTTCTTCTATACATTATGGAAAGGTGCTAATGAAATCGGTAAAGATTGGAATGGTTATGCTCCATTCAAAGTCGATTGGGATCAAGTACCTAACTACAATATGGACACACATCAATGGGAGAAACGTACAAATGAATGGAAAGAGAAGATGGTTGGTATTCTTGGTGGTGAAGCAAACTTCTACTATCAATACGGAACACAATTCTCAGCAAGTGACAAATGTATTGTCAATCGTGTAAAGCTTGAAGAACTGCATGATTCGGAAGTAAAGTTCCTGAACATACCATCTCTTATCAAATATTTCCATGATGAGCATAATATTGAGTTCACATTTGACATTTCTATATTATATTCTGATTGTCTATATCTTAATCCCAATTATGATTTTTCTAGATTTGACTATGGGTTCTATATAGTATTAGTTGATCTTGCTGAAGGTGGAGGAAATGACTATACAACATTCAATATATTAGAACTTAAAGAAAAGAACAGATATGAACAGGTTGGGTATTGGCATTCTAATAAAGTGAATCTTGAACTTGCTGCACTTGAATTCTGGCTTCTATTCTCTCAATTGTTCAGAGACAATCCTGATCATTGCATATATAGTATAGAATGGAATACTTATGGAGCATTGTTCTTCCAATATCTGTTGAATCTCAATGAAGAAGAATACAAAAGAGAATATGGGTGGAGATTCAACATTGCAGAAGAATTTGATACAACAGCTATAGTAAGATATAAGATGAAGTTTGAAGTTGATGAAGGAGGAACAAAAGTCAAGAAAACAAAACAAATACCTGGTGTAAGATTCAATGGATCAAATAAACAGACAGCATGTTCATTGTTGAAACTTATATTAGAAAATGGTTATCTTGTAATATATGACTATTTCACAATAACAGAAATAGAGAACTTTGAAGACAAGTCAGGAAATGGAAACTATGCAGCATCTTATGGGCATGATGATATTGTAATGACTTTGGCTCAAATACCATTATTAGAACAGACTGCTAAATATAAACAGTTCTGTGAAGACATGGAAGAATACAGAGCAATGATGGCTGCAATGAGATAAGAACAAAGAAAAAATGTATGATAGATCAAAAAGACCTACCATACATCCACAATTAGTTCTTTTTTCAATATTTTTATTCTCCATGACAAAACTTAATTATTATTAATATATTTAAGAAGATCTTTATTATAAAGAGTCTGATTCAAAACTAGAAGATACTTCTTATACTGAGTATCATCAAGAATCATCTTACTTAAATTTAAGTCATGCTTTAGATGCATATTGAATTCTTTGACAATCTTATCCTGTTCTTTGTCTAGAACATTAATGTAATCATACATATCGTTAAATATATCATAGAATAATATCTGATCATCTTTGATATTAAGATAACGATTGATAGATTTGTTGATACTTGTCATGACAATAGAATCATTAGTCAAATATTCTATTTTGTCATCTACTGTAAATTTATCATTAGCAAAAGACTGCAATCCGAAAGCTAATGCAAATACTAAAACTAATAAAAACTTTTTCATAATTTCTTATAACTTTAGATATATTTATGGCAAATAATAAGTGTCCGGTATATACTTATTATTTATATTTTAAAATAACCATAGGTATTTCTAAGTTATAAGAAATTATGTGATTTCTATAGAAAACCGCCTCAAAATTAATTTATGTTAATTTTTTAACAGTTTTCTTTAATATATTTCTTTTCTTGCAATATATCAATCAATGTGTAGTAGATGTAGTCATCAAATTCTGTCCAGTCTTCAATTATGTCAGGATGAATATGAAACTTTTCATTTATATGATTACTAATTGCATCTCCATAGACTTGTCTTGTATATATGATTATTCCATCTTCTACAATTGGTGGAAACAGTAGTTTATGTTCTTTATAGAACTTAGCTAACATCTTCAAGTTTTTCTTTCCTATAAAGCTAACAAGTTCTTTTCTTATCTTTTTATCATCAATCATTCTTATTATATATATAAAATAATTTTGTTAGAGCTCCAAATACAACGGATAGTATCTTAACTTGTATTGCTCATTAATCATTGACACATTATAAACTTGTGTATTTTCAAGCATTTCACATCCATGATTAGAAGAATGCAGGTGTCCATGAAAATTATATTTGGGTTGTCTTTGAGCAATAGCATAAGCAAGCCCATGACTACCTATATGCTCACCTCTATTCCAAAATGAATCACAAATATCTGATACCCCATAGGGAGCATCATGAGTGATTAGGAAATCAATGTCATCTCCCATATTCATAAACTTTTGAGCTAATGCATTATCAGAATAGCCCATAAATGCCCAGTCTCCAAACTGATGACACCAAGGAGTACCATAGATCTTATAAGCTGTTCCATCTTCATCCATATAGACTGCTTCTTCATCTAACAGATAATGTAGATTCGGAAGTTCTTTACAACATTCTTTTACTTGCTCTGGATGTCTATAGATCCACCAGTCATGATTACCACCAACAAGATATATATCATTTACTGGCTGGTTCTTGCACCAAGAAATAAATGTGTTCTTAAACCATCTCTTAGATTCTTTACTATAACCTTGTATCTTAAGTGGAACAATGTCTCCACAAATAAATAGAATATCTGACTTCTCAATGTTGAAATCAAGAATTCCATGCATGTCACTAATAGCTGCTATCTTCATAAAATCATAAAAATATTTTTACAATACAAAAAATCTATCAATCATACTTATATATGCATCTGTCATCTCATGAAATCTTTTGGAACTTTTCAATGAATCACAATATTCTTTGAACGCTTCAGAACGTTGTTCCTCTGGAAGATCCATGAATTCTTGCATACGTCTTACCCAATCTTTATAATTACGAACAGACTCTTCAAGCTCAGCATTCTTTCCTTTGATAATATCATATTCTTGACGAAGCTTACCTAATTCATTTGTTGTTTTATGCCAAAGTTCTTTATATAATGTAGCAAGATCAATATATGAAGAGTATTTATGCTCTAATTGCTTTACTAGTTTTTGTCTTTCATGCTCTCTAATCTGTGATTTTGTAAGTTTCTTGCTCATAATCAAATATGTTTTATTTGTTCTATTCTATTTTTTAACATGAACTTCATTATATATTTCATTATATAATTTAAGTGCGTTTTCAGGCTTCATATTATCAAACCCAGGATAATTTTTTTTAATAATCCTGCATGTCTCAATATGATCTTGCATTGCTTTCTCAAATTTCTTAGAATTCTCTTCCTTTTGTTTTAAGCTAATTTCTTGATTTTTACGAAATTGCTTTCTACGTTTAGTAAACCTGCTCATATTTCATCAATTCATCATACTTCACTTTAATATACTTTTCATCATCCCAATAATCAAGCCATTGATCTTTATATGGGCTATATGAAATTTGAATTGTATCATTATCTAATATAATCCAACCAATTTCATAAGGATTAGTTTTGCCAATATTATTCTTATCACCGGCTTCACCAGCAAATCCAACTGTTTCTTTTATATAATTAGTTACAACAGATGATATACGATTTGATATCTGACACAAATCTCTTGATGCTATATCATATTTTTCAAATAAAATTTTCATATTTTTTACTTTTTAAATTTTCCACATTCTTTCATATGATACAATGTTTCAATAGCTTGTGAAATTTTATATTTTAATTACATATATAATATAGTAAAAAATACATAATATTCAACAAATTTAAATTCTATTTTTGGGGATTCCTGTAGTTTCATACATTTTTTGCTTACATTTATCTATAAGCTTCTGCATATTCTCTACCTCTTCATTTATATCTATATCAATATAAGGACGATAGTCACAAGTTTCCCCTTTATGATTTTTGATTGTTATAATTTTCATTTTTTTTGTATTGTTTTCTTTTGTTATGAAAATGATACATAAAGATATCACTCTCCATCCGTTGCCTTTATATTGATCTTTGGGATCATCATGAATTTGATCTTGCAAGTTTCCTGTATCAAATCCTTTATCTCATCAGTATCTTTGTAAGCCATAGGTGATTCATCAATTGTTCCTTTGCAAACTGTTGTAGAATATACATCTTTCATAGATTCTTTGAATTCATCCATAGAGATGTTTGCTTTTGCTTTTGAACGAGACATCTTACGACCAGCACCATGAGCACACGAATTCAACCAGTCAGGATTTGATAAACCTTCACAAATAGCTACTCCATCTCTCATATTGAATGGGACAAGCATCTCTTCACCTTCATAAGAACGAATTGATGACTTACGTAGTGTATGATCATGTAAATCTATGAAGTTATGTACAGATGAGATTGTTCTGATTGGCTTTATATTATATTTCTTAAGCAGTTCTGTAGCTTTCTGTAACAAGCACTTATGATTCCATTCAGCATAAAGTTCTCCCAAAGCCATATCGCAAAGATACCCCTTCATATTGTCACCTGTCAGATAGCCGTCAATATGTCCTTCCTTTTTAGATTCAATAAACTTATTTAAGTCCTTCTTGAAGTTAGTCATATTCTCATGAGTCTTTAAATAAGTCTTCTTGAATTCTTTGGTAAAATCCTTGATTTCTGACTTTGACAATGCACCGCCTTTTGCTAGATTTGTCCAATATTTACAGATCTTAAGACCAAAATTACGAGAACCACAATGAACAGAGAATCCAGCCAGATTACCGTCTTCAGTCTCCCCGTATTCTTCATAATGATTACCACCACCAATTGAACAAATAGAATGATAGAACACACCTTCATCAAGCCCAATTCTTCTGCATACATCAGATATCCATTTCTCAGTTACCTGTGATGGTAGATCTGCCAACATCTCTGGCCAATAGTTTCTATACTTCTGAAATCCTTGCGACAAAAACTTATAGAATTCCTTTTCATCAAAAACTGTTTTCTTATTGATATTGAATCCTGTTGGAATACTATTCTTTAGTCTTCGTTCAAACTCTGCGTATTTATCCTTAGGCAGACATTTGTCAAGCAAGATCATAGATACACGACAGCCTATGTCTACTCCAACATGCTCAGGGCAAACATAATCACCAATTGTAGCAACAAGTCCACATGGGCCACTTGCTCCTACATGTACATCAGGCATACAGACAACTTTCTGTCCTTCAAATGCCTTGCAATTTATTATATCATAGACCTGAGAATATACGCCTTCTTCAATAGTTTCAGCATATATCCTTGCGGTTGTATATTTTCCAACTAATTCAATCATATTATTTATGTTTTATTTGTTAGATGAACTCTTGAATGGTGAGAAAATCAAATTCAACAATACCAATATTCCCCATGCTTGCCAGAATGACAATATTGGAGCATTTGACCAGAACAATGGAGCAAGCCAATTCCACAAAAGCATAAGAACAAGACCTTCAATAGCTCCTAAAGCAACTATAATAAGCAGGATTGACAAGCATCCTATGAAAAAACTATTGTTATACATAATGAATAATTTTAATTAATTTATATATAATGGGGAGTATATATTAGTCTCCCCAGTAGTGACAGTCCTTATAGAACTCGCGGATTGAATCTGCAAGATCCTGAGCATCCTTTTTCATTTGAGCATCAGTTTCTGCATCTACAATAAGCTTAATCTGTGGACGAGAATTGTTCTGGTAAGAACCTTCACAAGCATTATAAGTGAGCATCCATCCATGAGCTTTCTTGAAGTACTTATTGTCCTTTACCTCATTGAAACAACGTTCCAAAGCTCGTGGAGTTAATTCTTTATAAGAGATGCAACAGTTACCTGAGAGACCATTATGGCCTGGATTAACATCAAAATCAAAGAATGAAAGACTATAATAATAATCAGGCCAATTATAAGATTCGCGGGCCTTCTTTACTTCCGTAGTAATGAAAAGATTACGACGTTTCTCGGTCTTCCAAGTCTTTTCCGCAAACTTGATAGCATGTTCTTTAGCCCATTTCATATAACGTTCAAAGGACCTGACCTTCGAAGCTTCCCATTCCGGAACATAAAGCTCATTGTACTTCTCCTCAGCCTCAAGGAAATCTGAAAACATTGCAGAAATGAACTGCTCTACAGTAATGTTTGAGCAATCAATGTTGCGAGTAACCAATGTGATGTCTCTTGTAGTATACATAATCCTTAAATTTTAATATTAATTACAATAATAATATAGTTAAATTGAAAACTATTTCAATAGAAAACTATTTTATATATATAATAAAGTTAAAATAAAGTTAAAGAAATAACAGAATAAAAAATAAGAAATAAAAAATACGAAATAAAAAATAAAAAAGAAGAAAGAAAAATGGAAATAAAAGAAATTAGAGAAAGTTTAGAGAACAATATCAATGAAGTACAAAAACCGACAAGTGACAAATACATTAGTATTTCAACAGTATTAGGTTTGATTCAAGAACCATTTGATCAGATAGGTGTTGCAACAAAGACTTACAACAAGCATCATGACAATCCGAATAGTGAATATTACCAAAAGTCTATTGAAGAGATTTGTGAGATGTGGAATGCTAAGGGAGCAGCATCATGCCATTATGGAAGTCTTTTGGATAACTATATTGGTATGATATTGAACAAACAAGAAGATGAGTTAGAGCTGTTCAATCTTGACTATGATAGAGATGGTGATGAAAGATTGAATGGAGTTTGTAGCTCTTTTGATGCATTTGTACAAGAAATACTTGATACACATCCAAATCTTCAGTTTGTGACAAGAGAAAAGACTTTGTATTATAATGTTCCGAATACAGATCTCTACATAAAGGGAAGATTTGATGCATTGTTCTATAATACTGACAATGGGCATTATCTTATTGTAGACTGGAAGAGCAGTGGTAGTGTAGACAAGAAGCCAAGCCCATGGACAGGATATCTATTGGGACCCTGTAAAGACATGTTAGCATTGAACTGGTATACATACACAATGCAGGTCTATTTCTACAAGACAGCTTTAGAAAATGAAAACTATATCCCTAAGGGAAGTGTTGTTGATTGTATTATTGTCCAATTACCTGGGCAGATTATCCCAGAATCAAACAAAATGTATGCTATACATAATCCTGCATTCCCATATGACAAAGAATTCATGGATAAAGTATATGCTTGGGCTCATAAGAAAAATATGCTATTGAATAAGAAGAATGCAGACAAATGAAGATATGCTTAATGGCACAACAGAACTAGATCATCTTTATTGTGCTACATCGTGGAAAAGAGTATTGAATGCTGCTCGTAGAACAATTGGCAAGAATCCTGTACCTAATGAGCCATCAGATTCTTGGAAAGCAAAGATCCTGTTAGCTGAGCATTCGCCAATCAGATTGTTGGAATATGACTTTGGATGGAACAATATAAGACAATGGGTGACTGCTCATCTTGTAAGACATCATGAAGGTTGTGAAAAGTTTGTTCATTCTCAACGAGGAGACAGAAGAGAGCTGCCTTGTGACAGAGACCATATCTACCAGGGAGCTAAGAATGATATGGATATGACTTGCAATGCTCAAGCATTAATAAGCATTTCAAGAAAACGATTATGCAACTGTGCATCAAAAGAGACAAGAGAAGCATGGAATCAAGTAATGGATGAACTAGAGAAGGTTGATCCAGTATTGAGAAGTAAATGTGTTCCCGAATGTATCTATAGAGGATTCTGTCCTGAATGGATGAGTAAATGTAATTATTCTAAGACTGATCAATTCAAAAAGGATCTTGCTAAATATAGAAACAATATTAAGGAAGACTTTAGAATTGTATTTTTAGAAAACAATAACTATATTATACTATCAAATACTGGTTATGTTTACAGATTCAAAGATACGGTTGATTTAGATTATATTTCAGAATCATATATTCAAAAAGATGACTTAATTGAAGAAGAATGTAAATTACATAAATATAAGAATGGGAAAGAACTATGTATAGAAAACCCCATCATACCAGTATCATTATTGATTTATAAGAATTTCATTGATGATAGCATAGACCTGTTTAATGGATATGTAGAACACATTGATGGCAATATATATAATAACAATATGAATAACTTAAAATATATTAATGATGCCTATGAATAACGATAACAACAATCCTCAATGGCCATTTGAACTATTTGGTATTGAATGTGAATCTGGATGGAAGAAGTTATATGAACCAATAATTGAATATATTATTGAATATAACAAGACACATGAAGACAATCCAATCAAGATTCACCAGATAAAAGAAAAATATGGAGGTCTAAGATTTTATACAAACTATTATACTGAAGAACTTGATAAAATGATAGACAAGGCTGAAGATGAATCATATAATGTTTGTGAAATCTGTGGTAAGCATATTGATCAACCTATTGTAAAGCATCATTGGATATATCCGTTCTGTAAAGAATGCTTCAATAAAAGACATAAAGAAGATATATAAAACAAAAGCAAGTACTTAAGTACTTGCTTTTTTGATATTTTAAATTTCCTTTAGTTTACTAAATAATACTGCTTTATATGATATTCCATAATATCTTCTCTCTCCTGGTGTTAAGAATTTTCTCATTCGTTTTGCGTATTCTTTTGCTTCTTCATTAGTCATATTATCTCTTGTTATTCGGCATGCTTGTCCTCCTAAACGATACTTAAAACTAGATTGTTCACCAATTGATCCACCTGTTTGAACTACACAATATCTTTCTTCTGGTGGTAATAACTCACGTTGTGCGTCATCTTGTGTGATATTATCTTCACTCTCAAATATATAATCTTTAATGTCTTTCATAATTGTTATTTATTATAGTTTTATTAAAAATAAATAATTTCTTTATTTACTAATAAACTTAGATATGTCTATTACTAAAGCTTCACAGTATACTTCATCATCCTCCATAACATTAAAACTTACATGTGGAGCTCCTGTACAATTAATTTCCCAAGATACATCTTTTCCAGATGGGCTCCAAACAGATTCAATAATTAATGCATCTTCTTTAGCAAATTTTATTCTATTAAGTTCTTTATCATCTATTGCAAAGAAACTATCTTCAGATGCTTTATGATATATATCTTCTTCCTCATATTCAGGGTAGAATTCTCCTTTCTTATAGAATTTAGCAACACATCCTTCCCATGCGCCTAATTCATCAGATATAGCACCATCAATCTCTAATAAATCATCAGAAGCTCCGTAGACAACAATCCAACCCTTTTCTTTACAAAGATCAATAACATTAATATTTGCCATATTATCTAATTCATCTCTATATTCATTCCCATCAAGAAGTTTAGCAAGATCTTCAATTGTCTCAATCTTTTGTGGCTTTGACTTAGAACTAATATAATCTAATATATAGCATTCTATTGGAAAACTAACTGTCTCCCAGTTATCTGAAACATATTTGTAGAATCTTTCAGCACCAAGTTTATTTATACAATGATCAACCCAATCTTTAATAGTCTTCTCGGTATTATATACCAAATCTTTATCAATATCTATATTCATATTAAAAGTAATGTATATTTTATATTTAAAATAGTTAAAATGTTTAAACGAATTCATACAAAAATTGGTAACCTTATAAAAA
Source organism: uncultured Bacillota bacterium (assembly GCA_900317975.1). Lineage (GTDB taxonomy): Bacteria > Bacillota_I > Bacilli_A > RF39 > UBA660 > RUG343. Next base: position 39,618 of record ONIZ01000001.1, on the reverse strand, counting down.
AGATTACCAATTCATTTCATATATATTAGATTTAATTAAATATCTTTATCTTCATCTTCTGCCCATAAATCAGCAAATTCATCATCATCCCAATCAAAATCAAACCATGAGTTTTCTTTTGCACCAATATTTCCACTAACCTCTGGTTCAGAGCCATTCATAAATCCTACTTCGCTTTTTAAAACAATGGATTCAATACTAGGTTTTAAATATAACTTTTTCATAACTTTTTACTTAACTATTACTTTTTTACTATTCTTAATATATATCCCTTTAGAAGGGTTCTTAACTTTAATTCCTTGTAGTGTATAATAATTATTATCTATTCTTTTTACTGCATTATTGACATTTGTTGCAATACCAAAGTTTGTTGGTTCAATGATCATATCCTCCCAATTTGAAATAAACATTGTAAAACTTTCCTTTGAGTTATTTTGTGACTGTGCATTGTCCTGTGGTAAATTACCACTATCATCAATATGTGTAGAACTTGCTTCAGTCATACTTGCAGGAAGATGTAAGAATGCTTTATTAAATACTCTATAATTATTACTTACTGCTCTAAAGAATCCCCAACCTAAAGTAGTATATTCTTCTTTCCAATCAGGACCAGGACGTAAAGCCGCAGTTGTTCCTTTATTAAAGAAATAATTTCTATATGTCTTTACGCCATCTACAATCTCTACATTATCTATATGTAATGAACCATTTATAGGCTTTAGATAGTTTTTATACCATTCAGTTCCATGATAATGATATAAATTATTGGGATATGATTCATTATTATATGGATTTGTTATCGAAGGGTTTTTTACATATTCCATATATACTGTAGATACACGTGTACTATGAACAATAACTCCAGTATAAGCTGGAATTATATCTCCTTCTTTCATTTTTATACAATATGCCACATTCCTTTCCTTATCGTAATCATATACTAAAAATACTTGAAGAGCACTATTACTCGGAACTTTATATGCTACATTATCAGAATATGTACGATAAAGTGATTTAGAACCAATTGGCACACCAGATGAGAAAAATTGTTGCCATCCGTTATTTGCACCGCTATATGCTTGGTCAATGATAGTTTGCGTTATAACCCCCTTAATGTAATTTCCATTAGCGTCTTTATAGTTTTGGTCGTATAATTCAGATTTATATGCTCCAACATAATGCTCAAAATATTTAGGGGGATAATGTAAACGTGTTTTCACCGTACCAACATTTGTTTGATTACATGTGTTAGTTTTATCAAATGCGCCTTTATCACATTCAATCTCTTTTATACAATTTACATATACATCTGATAAAACACTTTTACCTTCATCTGTCATATAAAATGCATTCTCATATATATGAGATATATTTGAATCTTCAGTAAAAGTTAAAGTCTTTATGTTATAACAATCTCGAAACGCTCCATTTTTAATTTCTTCTACTGAATTTGGAACTATAAAATCAGGACCAATCCCAGTATCCATAAATGCCTCCTCACCAATAGTCTTAAGATTAGTTAAAGCCCCCCAATTTACATTTACAAGTTTCTTACAATTCTTAAATACTTGACTTGGTACCTCCGTTATACTAGTCGGTAACACTAAAGTCTCCAAATTAGGGAGATTTTGCCCATATTGATTCGCCATATTAACAAATCCAGAAGCATCTTGAATTACTAATGTGGTAGCTTGAGAATATGGAGAAATTTCTCCAGAATTAGTGTACCCAATAACGGTTAATGTCTTGGTTGTTTCATCATAGCTAACATCCGCAAAGCATAAACTCATGCTAAAAAGCATCATAATCATTAAAATTAACTTTTTCATCTTCTTTTCTTCTTTCTTTATTTAAGTGTAATTTGTATACTCTATTTTTTCAGTTATTAAATAATAAACATTTTATTCATTCATTGTATATGTTAGACCATTAAAATACTTTGAAAACTTACATTCATATATATTAAAACTATTAAGTATTTTATGAAAACTACTTCTATGATTTCCTTCTTCTTTTATCTCAATAATAATGTCATTAATTTTCTTTGATATATTATTTAATTGGTTGAAGAATTCAATATCAATATCTATAGTTATTCTTTCAAGTTTGTTCTTACTAATGAATGTCATTCTCTTATATCTTACGTTAAGAACATTCTGAAGATTATCAACTTTATATTTAAGATTGTCTTTTATCCAATTGAAGTTATTGTTTATGTCAACATTGTCTATTGGTATTCTTGTCTTTATTGTATGATGATCTTCTGTCTTCTTCTTAATTTCTAGATATTTTTCTCCATTGTCATATTCTCTTACTCTAATCTTTTGCCTATTTATTTTGTCATTCTTATGTTCATTATACATTATTAGATCATTAGTATCAAAATAGATAGATACATAAGAAAATAAAGTATTGTTATTGTTTGTTACTATTAAATAGTTATCATAAAGATATTTTATAATACAACAATATTCAAGAAAACTACATTTATATTTAGTCTCCTTTCTATTGAACAACTTTATTTTCTTAGATTCGTCTAGTGATATTTCATTCATCAATAATATTAGAAATCAATAAAATTAATGAGAACACATAATGCATTATCTAAGTCATCAATTGTCATTTCTGTTCCAACACATTCTGTATGATCTTCCTCAAATTTCAATCTATAATATCCATAGTAGTCTGGACATGGATCTGTTCTTTCACAACTATAATTATTATGGAAATCTTGATAATCAATGTATAGTTTCTTGTTTTCTAGATTGTTTGTATCTAATTTATTATTGAATTCCTCAAGATCCATTAATAGAGAATAGAACAATTTCATATCCTTTTCTGGAATATATTCTTCATAGTTTTCAATAGTTATCTTCATACATCTTACTTATTAAAAAATTTCTTAAAATATTCAATTGTTTCGTTAGCCAGTGTAGATGGTTTTGTCTTATTTTCATTAACTGGCCATGTTTCTGCAAAATAGTTATTGTTCTCTTTATCTGGCATAGCTTATTATAATTATAAATAAAATTTAATATAATATAGTTCACAAGTTTACATAATTTCAATCATTTGTATCTTTTTTAAAATAAATTATATGTATTTTCATATTGTTTAATTTTTGGTTTTTATTTTTATATAATATCAAAAATAGTTTAATTACGATAATATTCTATGATTTTTGGAAATTTAGAAAGTGTTTTTGACGGAGATCAACATATAATGGAAGCTATTCAGAATAGTATGCTTAACAATGCAGCCCCTATTAAGAAGCCAACAGTTATGTCAAAGATTCTTACCTCGTTGTCTCATTATGGGATGAACTATTCTGACAAGGTATATCAAAACATGATTGCTGTTCCTGCAGATAAAGCTCTCCAACCTAAAGATCCCCTATTACAACAAACATTATATGGAACTGGATTTCTCAATAACTGGAAGATAAAGTCTGATGAAGAGAAAAACTTTACAGAAAAGACATTAGACCAGAAAAGAGAGATATTGAGAAAGATGGCAATGCATTCAGAGCTAGAAGACATCTTGGATATCATGGCAAATGAATGTGTTGTATATGATGACAATGAAGCTTATATTTGTACTCCTTTCTTAGATACTGCTTTGATTCAAGAGCTTAATGAAAAGTCTGCAAGTGAGATTAATGCATCAGTTGAAACATCATTCTATAAGTTATATATGTTGTTAGACTGGAAAAGAAATGCATGGAACATATTCAAAAGATATCTTATTGAGGGTGTACTTGCTTATGAAATTGTATATGATAGTCTAGAATCACCGAAGACAATAATCGGTCTTATACAAATTGATCCAGCTACATTAACAAAAGTCATAGAAAACAATATCACATACTGGGTCCAATTCAAAGACATAGTTGGAAGAGAAAGAAGACTATTAGACTCACAAGTCATCTATATCAAATATGAAGACTCTGGTGTATCAACTAGACAATCATATCTTGAGAGACTTATTCGTCCATTCAATATCTATCGTATTGTTGAGCAAGCACAGGTCATTTGGACAGTTACACAGGCTTCATTCAAGACAAAGTTCACAATACCACTTAATGGTATGAACAAGGCAAAAGGTATGCAAACATTGTCTCAAGCTATGAACAGATATAAAGAAGACATATCTTTCAATACAGACACTGGAGAACTTATGATAAATGGTAAGATGAACCTTCCTTTCAATAAAGAATATTGGATGCCTCAAAATGAAGCTGGTACTCCTGAGATTGAAACATTAGTAGACAATGGACCAATGCTTAATGATTCAGACCAATTGAAATACTTTGAAGAGAAATTGTATAAGATGAGTAAGATTCCATCATCAAGATTTGACAAAGACGCCCAATCAACTTGGTTTGGAAGTGATCCTACTCAGCAATTACGTGAAGAGATCAATTTTGGCCGATTTGTTACAAGAATAAGAAATGCATTTGCTGAAATTATGCTTAAACCATTACGTATTCAATTGTCATTATCTATACCTGATATAAAGAATGACAAACGTATATTGGATGCTGTATCTCTTAGATGGAATAGTTACAACCAATTTGAAGAGATGGCAAATATAGAGATAATGAGTAAGAGAGTAGAATTTATTGGAACTATGAAAGATTCATTGACAATAACAGATGACGAAGGAAATGAAAATCCATACTTCTCACCAAAATTCTTGATACTTAAATATCTTAAGATGTCTGAAGCTGATCTTGAACTTAATGAAAAGTATAAGAAAGAAGATGAGTTAGCTGGTAAGAAAGAAGGAGGCGGTGAAGATGAAGAAGGAGGCGATGAAGATGAAGAATTAGGCGGTGGCGATGAAGGAGGTGGTGAAGACCTCGGTGGTGAAGAACCAGAATCTGACGAAGGTGGTGGAGACATTGATGATGAAATGCTTGGAGATGTACAACCAGAATCAACCGCAACTACTCAAGCATAAAAATATATATTAAATAATCATATTAAACAATAAATGAAGAAGTTTGGGGAATTTATATTAGAAAGCAATGATGACAAAATATATGTCAATACTATAGTCATTTCGGATAATGATGAGATCTTAATTATGCGTAGAGCAAATTATATGAAGAAATTCCCTGGACTTTGGGGTTTTCCTGGTGGATCATATGAAAAGGGAAAAGACAAAACAATAAAAGATGGAGCTATAAGAGAACTAAAAGAAGAGACTGGACTTGAATTGACTTGGAATGAAGAACATGACATGAAAGAATTCAAGAAGATAAAGAACAAAGACAATTCAATATCTTATTATTTCTTAACAAAACTTGAAACTACTCCAACTGATCATATAAAGATATCTAAAGAGCATTCAAAATATGACTGGTATGACTACAATGATCAGAAACAGTTCAAATGGATGCCAGATGTCTTCCAATTAATACAAGAATATTATGAAAGATAATGATTATGAAAGATTTAGAAACAATGATTTTAGAAAATACAAATGAACATTTAATATCATTAAAGTTAAAACCAACAGAACTATTGACTTTAATCTTATTATTGGATATATCAGATACAGACAAGTTAGGAGAATTAAGACATAAACTAGAAATGACATTAAGACCAAATATCAACAAAGTATTTAGAAAATTCCATAAGCTGGAGAATAAGTTTGATTATAATACTATTTTTAATGAAAAGCCAAAAGAGGAAACTCAAGAAATACTTGATATTATATTAAATGATGAATAAAAATATATAGAGGGCGAATATATAATATGAAATTATCTGATTACGAATTTTTACCCGGAAATGTTATAGAGAATAAAGATCCTGAAAAGATCGGAAGAGTGAAGGCAAGTGTAGCAAACTTGTTTGATAATAATGTTGTGCCACCTGAAGCAATGCCATGGATATATCCTCTTACCTTTGGTGGATTCCAACATTATTCATTAATGGAACAGAATACTAAGATATGGGTGATATATAATCCTAATCAACCTGAAGAATATTGGTATATCCCTATGGTTGATCTCCAACCATCTACTAAAGACAAGATAATGGTTCAAGAGAATTCAGAAGTATTGATGCATAGAATGGGTTCAGATAATGATGATTCATATATATTCTTTAATGATTCTGATGGTTTAAACATTTGGAATGGTACTTCTAAAATATTTATTGATGCCCAAAAGAAAATAGCTTTACAGGATGAAGAAGGAGAAGTTTCTCTAAATGGTGGTAAAGTCATATTGGGAAAAGAAGGAAGTGCCCAATGTATGGTATTAGGAGAAAATCTTCAAAAGTTATTGCAAGATCTTGGAAATAATATTATGAATCTCGGAACATTAGCTAGTGGTAATCCATATACTTCTCATTTAGGACAGCCATTAATAGAATTAGGAACAAAATGTAGAACAGCAGCTAATGATATATTATCAAAAACAAATAAGAATTCTTAAGATATGTCAACAAAATTACCCAGCTCAGGAGTACCAGTATCAGCAATAAAAAAACTATTAAGGGAAAAGTGTAATGTTGGTCAAAAATTTACTAATGGAGAAGATACCTGCATACTTAATACTAATCCTACAATATGGGGAGAAGTTCATGTTATAACACATCCTCCTGTTCGTAATTATATTGTTGGAGAGGTTATGCCATACTTAAATGGTGCACTTACCGTTATGGGGGTTGATGCAGCAGAATGGATTTCAATACCTGAGCCGGCCGGAGATGCAGACAAAGATACATCAGGTAAAAATTCTGTTAAATCAATATCAAGACCTGATCTTGAACCCAATAAGATGACTGGCTGGGATGATAACGCAATTGCTAATAGTAAAGCCAGTGCATTACAGGCTAAGTTAATGTCAGCTGCCGATGCTATGGGACAATTATTAGGAAAAGATGCATCTGATGCTTTAAAAGCAGAATTAGACAAAGCATCAGACAAGGTATCTAATGTAATAGAAAGTGGTAAAGAGACAATAGCAAATGCTAAAGATACCGTTTCACGACTTAAGAGCAAAGGAAAAGATCTATTTGGTATTGAACAAGAAGAAGAAATGGAAACAGAGCAAGCACAATTACAACAACAGACATTAGCATCTAATGAACAAATGCTAGCAGATGAAAGGGATAAAATAAAGGCATTAGGAGAACAAGTAAAAAAATATATTACAGGCTGGTTAAGTGAACATGTTGAAGCTGGTTCATGTGGTTGTGAATATATCACTCAAAATTGTGCAAAAGGTGAATGGTATGTAAGTGATAGATGTGACTTATATGCTGAGCAATCTATAGATTATTGTTATAATTATATTAATGCGGCATTGGGATTTACTACAGCAAAGCAAAAGAATGTTCAATCTTCTTTGGGAGAAATGTTAGGAGGAATGCAGGCTCAAATAAAGAATAATGAATTACTAAATAAGACAAAAGAACAAATTGATAATATGAAAAGCCAAATGGCTAAAAAAGACTTATATGTTGAGCAAGCAAAAAGTTTTGCTGAAAAGAAAATTTATGAATTTATTGGAATTCCAAAATAATATAATTAGCTAATTTTACTATATTAATATATTATATAATTATATTTTAACATATTTTAATTTTATGACATTAGTAATCAATTTAATAGGTGGGCCATGTTCTGGGAAATCAACAATTGCTGCCGAACTTTTTGCAAGACTGAAGAAGATGGGTGTCAAATGTGAATTAGTCCCAGAATACATAAAAGAAAGAATATATGATGAGCATAATTTAGTAATAAATGATCAAATATATTTATTTGCTCAAGAACTTCATCAATTAAATAATAAATTAAATAAAATTGATGTTATTATTCACGATGGAAGTTTATTATTAAATGTACAATATGATAAAGAAAATAATAAATATTTACATGAATTAGTAATATATGAATATAAAAAATTTCATAATATAGATTTTTTCTTATGTAGAAATAATATAAAATTTGAAAACTACGGAAGAATACATAATGAAAATGAATCAAAAATTATTGATAATCAAATTAAAAATCTTTATCATAAATATAATTTAAATTTTATTGAATTAGATTCAAAAGATGCTACAGATAAAATTATAAAATATATTTTAAATGAATTAAATGAAAAAACATAAATATCATATTGTTTATAAAATAACTAATGATTTTGATAAAAGATATTATAAAAGAATATATAAATGATGGATGGAAATTAGGTAAAAAATAATATATTAATTTTATAAAATATACATGGAAACAAACTTAATACCAATACCGCAAACAACTGAAGATTCACAAATAATTGATAAAAAAGATAATCTTTTAAAAGAACTAGAAGATACGCAGAAGAAACTGGAAGAAAGTGAATCGAAATATAAATATCTTTTAGCAGATCTTCAAAACACAAAACGAAGATATCTTAATATAATAGAGAATAATTCAAAGTATGAAGGTGAATCTATTTTAAAAGACATTATTGCTATTTTAGATATTATAGAAAAAATTAAACAATACAACTCAGAAATACAAGATATTGAATATATTGAAAAGGAATTAATCAATATATTAAATAAGAATGATGTTGTAGAGATATATGAAGAACGACCAATGTATTTTAATGAGGAATTTGATGAAGCTATATCTTTTATACCAACTAATGAATCTGAATTAGATAATATGATAAAAGATGTATTTCATAAAGGCTATAAGTTCAAAGACAAAATATTAAGATATGAACAGGTTGTTGTATATAAATATTCTGAATAAATTATTATGAAAGAAATAAAGTTAGATGAAAGTATCATTCCAATGAATTTTAATTTTAGACAAGCTAAACAAACAATGGCTGAACCTGTTGACAATAATATCAATCATCATTTATTGAATCCAGATGCTGTCATTCAACATGAGCCTGATCAAAAATTAGAATTAGAAAGAAAATATAGAATGTATGCCAGACAATTATTAAATCATATATATAATATTGCAAATAATATAGTAAAGGGGCATACAACATCTTCTTTTAATGAAGACAAAGCCTATCTTTTAGAAATAAGTCTTGAAAATAAAATAGTTGAAATTCTAAATGGCTATTCCCAACAAATACATAATGATTATATATTAGAAGAATTAAGAAATACTCAAAATATAACAAGATCAGAGTATTATACTAATATACAAAGATATGGATTGAATAATTTAGGGAAGATAGCTTATAATACTAATGGGGTAATAATCATTAATCCGGATTTTCTATATGATATTGTACAAAAATGGGTATATGAACATACCTCTCATACATTAGAAACAGATCAGTTTATTTGTGAATAATATTATTCTTTATACCATGCTGGTGGATTATCTTCTAATGGACATCCACTAAATATATTATTCATATTTTCAACATTACTAACATTCCATTCAGATATATCTCCGTTAAATTTAGAACGAATAAACATTCCTTCCATAGTCCTAACATTACTTACATCCCATTCAGAGATATTCCCATTAAATTTGGAATCAAAAAACATTGCATTCATCTTTTTAACATTACTTACATTCCAATTAGATATATCTCCATTAAATTTTGCTTCTCCAAACATTCCTGCCATATTTTCAACATTACTTACATTCCAATTAGATATATCTCTATTAAATTTAGAATGCCAAAACATACTTTCCATATTTTCAACATTACTTACATTCCACATAGATATATCCCCATTAAACTCTGATCTATAAAACATATTTTGCATATCTTCAACATTACTTACATTCCATAAAGATATGTCTCCGTTAAATGCAGAATTATAAAACATTCCACACATGTTTTTTACATTACTTACATCCCAATCAGAAATATCTCCATAAAATTTTAAATTCATAAATATATGAGACATATTAGTAATTTCAGATGTATCTATATCATTAAGATCAGCATTTGGCCCACGTTCATTAATTAGCTTATATACTAATTCATTAAATTCTTTTTTTGTCTTAGGATGATAGTTATAATGAGGTTCAAGATTGTCTTTTGATAATCTGAATTTCTCAGTTATGAATTGACTTAATTTCTTCATATATTAATTTATTTATTTTTTCTTATACCATGCTGGTGGGTTCTTTTCTAATGGGCAATCCTGAAATATGCATTCCATGTCTTTAACACTACTTACATCCCAGTTAGATATGTCTTGATTAAATTTTGTATGTCTAAACATTTCTCTCATGTCAAAAACTTTGCTAACATTCCAATTAGATATGTCTTGATTAAATGGTGATTGAAAAAACATTGCATTCATATCTTTAACATTACTTACGTTCCATTTAGAGATGTCTCCATTAAATTTTGATCTTGTAAACATTGCAAACATATATTCAACATTACTAACATCCCACTCAGAAATATCACCAGTGAATTGAGAGTCAACAAACATATTACCCATATTTTCAACATTACTAACATCCCATTGAGAAATATCTCCATTGAATATTGATTCATTAAACATACTATTCATATTTTTAACTTTATGCGTATTCCATTGAGATATGTCCCCATCAAATTTTGACCAAGAAAACATGTCTCCCATATCTATAACATTACTTACATCCCATTCAGATATATCTCCATTGAATTGAGAATTGTGAAATGCATAACTCATTCTCCAAACATTACTTACATCCCATTGAGATATGTCTCCATTGAATTGAGAACCATTAAATATACATGACATATCAGTAATTTCAGATGTATCTATATCATTTAGATCAGCATTTTTCCCTCTTTCTTTAATTAATTTATCTACTAATTCTTCTAGTTCATTTTTTGTTTTTGGATGATATTGATAAACGGGCATATTCTTTATATTATCTTTTGATAACCTGAATTTCTCTGTTATGAACCTACTTAATTTCTTCATATATATTACTTTATTAATGAGTTTTATTATACCATTCTATATACCATGCTGGCGGATTATCTTCTAATGGGCATTCTTGAAACATTCCTTGCATATCTTTAACATTACTCAGATCCCATCCCGTTATGTCTCCATTGAATTTAGAATGTCCAAACATAAACTTCGTATGTTTAACATTACTAACATTCCATTTAGATATATCTCCATTGAATTCAGATTTAAAAAACATACTTCGCATATCACCAACATTACTTACATCCCATTTAGAGATATCTCCATTGAATTTGGACTTTTCAAACATCCCATACATATCATCAACATTACCAGTATTCCATTCGGATATATCCCCATTAAATTTAGATCCATAAAACATATGATACATATCCGCAACATTACTTGTATTCCAGTCAGATATATCTCCATTGAAATCAGAATTCATAAATAATTCTGACATATTATAGATTTCTGATGTATCTATATCATTAAGATCAGCATTAATACCTCTTTCTTTAATTAAATCACCTATTAAATCTTTTAGTTCATCTCTTCTTTTTGGGTGATAATTGTAATGAGGTTCAAGATTGTCTTTAGATAGACGAAATTTTTCTGTAATGAAATTGTTTATTTTTTTCATATATAAAATTGAACATAATTTTCAGGATCCTCTTGTACCTTTTCAATAAATTCTTCAACTTTATCCAAACATGCAATAATACCTTTTTTGAAATCATCAGTATCAAATGAACAATATGGATCATCATCATAAGAACAACTACCTATCTTTCCTATCCATAGTTTCCAAGACTGGTCCTGAAAGCCTAATAAGAAATCAATATAAATACCTTTGTCTTTGTCTTCATATTTATATTCTATCTTTTGATATTTATAGTTATTCTCTAATTGTGTAACTTTTTTATCTGGTTCTTCCCATATAGTAAATTTGATATTTCCTCTTTCTAATGTAGGTTTTTTATCATCTTCTTCCTCTTTTATTAAATATTCTCTTAATGATTTCATAATTATATATAGTAATATTGATTATTATTTTTTATATTTAGTCATTATACCAATTCATTTCATCTTTATGATCAGCTACATCAGCCCACCATTGTCTAAGCATCTTTTCAACTTTTTGCTTTCTTGGTTTTGTTATTGGTGGATTATCTTTTGATAAAGCATATTGTAATAGATCATATGTAAACTTAGCATTTCCAAAATAAGGAGCATCTCCATTACATAGCCAGTCAAATTCACCACCCTCTGAATTATAACCAAGACCATCTACACGATTTTTTCTATATGCTTCATTTGCTCTTGCTAACCAATTTTCTACAAATGCTTTATCCTTTGTATCTGTCAAAAGATTATTTTTTAATATTTCTTTTGCATATTCTATCAAGATATATATTCTTGCAGGTTTAAAACTATATCCTGGAACAATGCGACGACATGTATATCCCCTTTTTTGTTGTGACTCTTTATCGAAATCAAATGGAGTATGTGTTATTTGAGACTTTATTTCAAACCCATTTGGAATATCTAACATATCTTTATTCAATCTAAATTTTTCAACAATATAATGTGATATACTTTTCATAATTTATTAGAATCTATATATTTTATTTTATAGCAGGATGAATCTTCTGGTTTTACTGTACCTACTACATTTTGTGAGCAATTATTAATACTTTTTGCAACAATGTAGTATATACAATTCTTACATTTATTCTTATCCATTGTTTTTATTAAAAATAAATTTTATATATTTTTTATTTTTATTAAAACATATTTTTTTACAACTATGAATGTTTTGAAAGAAGGCTCCAAAGGTGGAGATGTAAAGGTATTACAAAAATATCTTGGGCTTACTCCTGATGGATCATTTGGCCCAAATACAAAGAAAGCAGTCATCCAATTTCAGACATCTAAGGGTCTATATGGGGATGGCATTGTAGGTAATAAGACATGGTTGAAACTTATAGAATCAGATCTAAAGAATAACTATATAACAGATGCAGATCTCATAAAGGTTGCTGTTGAAAATGATATTGAACTTGCTGTCATAAAGGCTATAAAGGAAGTAGAATCTGGTGGTAAGTCAATTCAAAATGGTGTTCCAACTATGCTATTTGAAGGACATATCTTCTGGCAACAACTAAAAGCTCATAAGATAAGCCCATATAATCATCTATGCGGTAATGAGAACATATTGTATCAAAAATGGACTAAGAAATATTATACAGGATCTAATTCAGGAGAATTAAGTAGATTGAAGAAAGCTATAAAGATCAATGAAGCAGCTGCATATGAAAGTGCTTCTTATGGAATGTTCCAGATAATGGGTCTGAACTATAGAGTATGCGGGTATTCATCAGCAAAAGAATTCTATAATGCATTAGCTGCATGTGAAGACAATCATTTAGATGCATTCATTAAGTTCATAAAAAGTAAAGGTATTATCCCTTATATGAAACAAAAGAACTGGAAGAAGATTGCTTATCTATATAATGGGTCTGCTTATGCTAAAAATCAATATGACATAAAACTACAAAAAGCATATAATAAATATAAATAAGATTAATATATGAAGGACATTCGAAAATTTTTAGTTGAGGATCAAACTGGTGCTACTTGGTTACCAACTTGGGCTGATTATTTATGTATCAACATTGTAGAAGAAGAAATAGAATTTTATTCATCTAAACGTGATAAAATAATAAATAATGACCCAAATCTTAAGAAGATGAAATATGGAGACATCTATAGAGATGATGACGATTTATTATGGGTATGCTATAAGGATACTGAAAACATATTAGCTCAGTTTAAATAAATAAATATAAATAGAATAGCAAAAAAGGAGTATCTTAAGATACTCCTTTTTATATATATTAGACTTTAGTTCCACAATACGGACAAAACTTATGTTTTGGATTGAGTTTTCTCCCACAATTACTACAATATCTTTTTACAAGATCAAATTTATGTAAAGGTTTTTGTGAGTATGGGAGGATTTTAATTGTCTCTGTTCTAAATGGGAATGACTCAAAATCTTTGTATACACTAGAAAAATTCTGATTTGAATGACCACCTTTTTCAATTCTACCAGTTTCAATTGTACTTGCTGCACTTGCTGAAGCTGTTAATGGGCTTGTAATTGATGAACTACTGCAATAATTTGCTGATGTGAATGCTTGACTAATATTATCATTATAATTACATGTTGTTGTGAATTGTGTAAGCTTATTATTATCCCATACATCAGTATCCCATACATCCTTAGTGTAGATATATGATTTGTTTACATACCAATTATTTTGGATCAATTCTTTATAGAACTTAATTGTCACATTACCATTGTTGGCAATGGCTTTATTTGCTTCATAAGAATTCTCAACTTCATAGGTATTGAAAAGAAACTTACGATTATCATCAAAATATCTTTCTAACCAGATTCTTTCACCAGGCTTAAGTACAAGCATATTACTTAATGATGTATCATTCAAACTGATTTCAATACCAATAGTATAAGTATAAGGATTAAAAAGTTGAATTTGAAATTCTGAATTGTCCTTCATATAAACAATTCTTGAATATTCATTATTAGAATATTCTTTTAAAAGAGACTTGTTGATGGCTAATCTAGCCTTGTAATAATTATTGTTCATAGTATAAATTAAAAATATATTTAATCACTTCGATATTTTCAAGTCTTCTACAACTTTCAAAAGGTATATGCATACCTCAATACCAAAGATTACTTATGTCTTTATAATATTATATATTAATATAGTTAAAAATAATTAAAAATTTTCATAATTATATAATTATTATTAAGAAAAATTCAAAACAATTAAAGAAAGAAGCTACATTAAAGTAGCTTCTCCTTCTTTAGTTTTCTTTCTAATATGAAATCTTCAGTATGAACTGCAATGCTTGTCAATCTATTATTCAAATCAGGTTCATAGAACTTACTGAATGAAGTATTATATAAATCTGCAGAATCATTCAATAGTTTCTCCCACTTATTGATGTCTACTGAAACATATATAAGATATTCATTAGCCCACTTGTTCTACCCATGATCTATCAAGAACTGCGCAACAGCATGACCACCTTGGACTGCTCCATAGATAGGATCCAAATTTTGATCAATCAACACATAAAGTTTATTCTTCACGTTTTCCATCTGGTTCATAGGTTGCATATTTATTATAAACAGATCTTACATAATCCTTGAAATATCTTTTTGCATAGTTAATGCATTCTCCGCCTGTACCTACAATACGGCCATGATACAAGCCTTTGTAGCACGCAGGAATAACTACATCATCAAGATATTTCTCAATGACATTGGTATCTACTAAATCTGTTTCTAGATCTCTGCCTATACGATGCTTGAAAATATAATAGGCAATGTAAAATGAATGAGGATGATAAGATTCTTTCTTTAAATCTTCTTTGAATTTCAAATACTGTTCTTTTGTTGTTGCGTTCATTACGAACTCATTGTTGTTCTTCTTTTCCATAATTGTATGTTTATATATTTATGTATTTATAAAAAATGTATATTCTAACTTTTACTTAGACATATCGAATATACTTAAAAATTGTCTAAGCTTCCTATTAAATACATAAACAATTACGGAAATCCTAAATCGTTAATCTACCAAAACTGTTTCATAATCTTAATTAATTTAAATTTGTTATTGAATAAAAGGCGTGCTGTTCCAAATTCTATACACCAAACGGGCAAACCTTGATGTGTAGTCCGTTTTCAAACAGGATTCTAACCTGAACTCTTCCTTTTTTGTGGCCCATGTAGGAATCAAACCCACCTCTGCTGGTTTAGGGTCAGCGGCACAATCACTATACCAATGGACCAAAAATACATATTAGTACAACATAAAAATAGCGGCGCTGGTAGGACTTGAACCTACATATTATTTCTGGACAGGAAATTGTTATAACCATCGAAGTAACTACGAATCTGACTATTGTTTCCAAAGAAAATGACTGCAGTATTATTCTTTTATTTAACTACAGCGCCATAAAAATATAAAAATCTAAAGAATATTTAAGAAGAGTGAACAAATTGAATAAAACATTACAAGTGTTTCGCGTATACCATTTCGCCATTCTGGTAGTTAACCGGAAGTTGGAATCGAACCAACATATCGAAGTAACTCTTACTTATGACTATTAGATTTTTTCTTTTGATAATTTTATATTATCATTAGATTTTTTTTTGTGGACCCTTTGGGAATCGAACCCAAGTCCAATCAATTCAACTAAAGAAGATTATACATGCTTTTGATAGAACTCTTATATTCATTGTTCTTATTTTAAGTTTAAGATTCATGTAGAAAAACTGTTTTGTGGGGCTTCTGTTGCTACGATCTAAAAGATTCCCACTGCGCCGGCATATGCCCTAAAGATACGTAATCAACCTTCTAAAGGTTAGGCAGCCATACGATATTCAAAGTTATCGCCGTTTATTGTTTTGTCAAATTTAAGGATTCAACGCTCCTGCATGTCTTCTATAGCCAATATTAACTGTCAAATCCAGTAAAGGCCCGTTATTTTCTTTCAGTAATAATGAATCTAAAATGTGGAATCATCTTGTCTGAGAACTGAGCGGCAAAAATAGAACGAAGATAAAGTTTCTTTTCACCATCAGTAAGCATCATTTCAAAGAACTTAGGATCATTCTTGACATTTGATATTGAAATATTATTTACATTCAACTTATCTTTAAGAAGTCTTTCAGAAATAGCTGCAATATTACGAGTAAAAATATTTTCACCATCTTTAGCGCACTGATCAAGATATGACTTTTCAGTTGGGTACATTTTTGTGAATGCTCTAAATTGAGAAACTTTTGAATTGGCTTTATCATAAGCTTTCTCTAAAAGATTGCCCTTATAGTCTCTAAAACTAATATATCGGATTCCATTATCTTTCTTATATTGAGCAATTGCATCTTCTGCTGCCTGTCGTTCATTAATAAGTTTTTGTAAATTCTTCTCAGTAGAATAATAATCATACTTGATTTTAGCATGCTCTTCAATTCTCTTCATATAGATAACTTTGAAGTCTTGCATCAATTCAGTAATCTTATTATTGATCATTTCAAACTGTGTCTTCTTGTCAATTTCTTCTTGTGTTGGAGCAACCTCTGAAAGACATTTTGCAGCTTTCTGATATAACTTGATCCACCTTTTCTCAGCCATTGAAAAACTATATCCAGCTAAAGAACTGAGTAAAGCATATTTTTCAATCTTATATTTCTTGAGTTGTTTGAAATATGCATCTTTAACATATTCAATAAATTCCTTTGGCTCATCCTTAAGATTCTCAATCATCTTAGTATCACTGTCTGTCATTCTTGAGAAATCTCTGAGATCATCATCATTGAATGACTTTCTCGTTTTACGCATATCTTTAAGAATCAGAAGAATCTTGTCTTTGATATCTTTAGCCTTCTTTGACTGAACACCATATTTTTGAATATATGCTTTCTTCTCTTCTCCAGTAGCCCATCCACAATCTTCATAATCTTTGCGAAGCTCTTCTACTGTAAACTTATTTGCAGATTCATTAATGCTGGAAAATACTTTCATATAACTGTTATGTTTAATTAATAATATAAATAAATACAATAATAATATAGTAATTATAATAAAATTATTCAATAAACATATAATAAATTGTTGCCCGTGACGGTTACGCTCCGCCCTTCCCAGGACCAAAATCTGGTGTAATCAAACTAATATACGAACGGGCATTCTCAAATTAATTATGAAATTTTCTTATAAATACATTATTATTAGTAAAAAATTCTGGATAATAATGTTTTAAATGCCTATGTAATTGGCTAATTTTAATATTTTTATTTAATAAATATTTTGTAGCTAAACCTACCCATCCAAATTTACTAAAATCTATTTGGGAATTTTGTTCCAAATCTTTCAAAATATTTCTTTGTTCATTTATATAAATAAGTTTCTTTTGCTTATTTTGCTCTTTAATATATTCTTTATCTTTATTTTTGTTATATTGTTGTTGAAATTCAATATTACTTATAACTTTATTTCTTAAATAATATGATTTATCATAAGTAAAATCATTATTATTTAATAATTTCATAAAATTATCTATAATTGTCTTTTCATTATGTTCAACATCCCAAAATGATATTCTATATATATTCCACCCTCTTTTTAATAAAAAATTATCTCTAATTATATCTGTTTCAATTCGTTTTTCGCCATGATTAAAATGACATCTTCCATCTAACTCAACATCTAATTTAATATTTATAAATGCAAAATCTAATGAATATGCAGATGACATATTTTCATTACTAATTTTGTATTCATTAATAATTAAATATTTACTTGTTAAATTATATTTAATGATTACATTATCATAAAACCATTGTTCTAAAAATGATAATTGTTTATTTGCTCGTTTACAATATGCAGTTGAATTATAATTATTCTTATTTGATAAATAATTTATACGTCTTTCTCTTGCATTTATTGCTAATTGAGGATTATTACGATGTATTTCCTTTTGAATTTCTGATAAATGTTTTGACCTACATAATGGATTATTACATATTTTTGATCCTCGCCAATTTTTTACATAAATATCATTATCACAATATTTACATTTAGGAATTGGTATATTCTTTAATATGTAATTTTTAAATTTATATCTTTCATCATATGTTAATAATTTATTATGACATTGCATTAAATGAAAGATTAATCCATTTTGTGTTTTTATTTTTTTACCACATTCTTGGCAGGAATACATAATATAAAATAATTAAATATAATTTAACAAGTAAATTTATTGTTTAGGGCCACTCACCAAGAGGCTTCTCTAACTTAATGTCTCCATAAACAGGATTTACATCACTTACATCTCCAGTAACAGCGTCTACATAAAGCTGAGCATGTACATTACCAAAGATATATTGTGGATTGCATGCCTTAGGACCAACCTGCTTCCGTAATACACATTGCTTAGAATGTGGCTTTGGATAATTGACCTGATTAAGCTTTTCAAATGCCTGGGCAAATGTTACCTTGATCTCTTCATCATTCATTGGGAAATCTTCTACCCAGAAACCATGCTTGACTTCATATGCAGTTGTATCAGGAGTATGAGCCGCAAGAACTACAAAAGTATCTGCTCCTTTATCCTTTTCCGCAACTACTTGGAAGACATTAGAAAGACCTGTTACTGTTCCATCACACTCCTCATCAAGGAAATCCTGAAGAACAATACATGTCTCAAACCAGCGATAGTCATCTCCATAATTCATAAACATATATTCACGATCTGTAGAAATGACATTTTCAACTACTAATTCAGTAATAGCAGGATTTAACTCAGGCTCATCTTCAGCAACTGGCTTATTTCCGCATCCATTACATGAAACTAAACTAATGGCAAAACACATCATAAACATTGCCAAAAGTGAAAATAAGATTTTCTTCATAAATAATTTACGCTTCTCTATATATATTTGTTTAATTGTTATTCATCCAAATCTAATACAAATTCATCCACAATATCTCCACAACATTCACATGGCTTATCATTAATGACTCTATACTCACCAAATGAAGACAAATCCTGAAGAATATTATTCAATAACTCTGGATGTCTCTTCATCCATTCATAAATTTTATCTATGACTTGCATTCTCTCTTCATTAGTCATATCAATTTCTTCTTTTCCATCAATATTCAATGAAAAAGCCATACATCCTGAAACATTGTGTAATATCATTAGCAAATATGTCTAATAAATTTTATATAATATATCTAAATATTCATTATATCTCCAAAATTCACAATTTAATTTATTTATAATATTTTGTTGACGTTTAATATCTTTATCTTTTAATATATTATTTTCTTTATCTTTATAATGAATTGGTTCATCATATTCAAATACAATATTTCGTTCTTTATCATATCCATCTACAAAATAACCACATACTGAATATTCTCCTCCATTTTCTGCATGTTGCAAATTCCAATGTTTTTCTTTATTTAAATTATCTATATATTGACATGCTTTATGAGAATATCTTGCTTTAGTTCCATTATAATTTGGTAAACTTTCAATATATTTTAATGTAGAATTTCTTGTTTTTTCTTTAGATTCTTCTGTATGATGTTTTCCTAAAAATGATCCATGCAATTCCCCAGATGAATATTTTTCTTTTAATGTTTTTGATATTTTTTGATAAATTCTATCTATTTCATCTTTTGTTTTATTTTCCCAATTCATAGAATGATTTATTTCGGAAGGTCTTAATTTTCTTTCTGTTCCTAAACATTCATGATGATAATCACAATGTGATAAATGACCATTTAATGATTGTGAATTATTAAATTCTCTTCCGCATTCACATTTCCATGTATTTTCATTTATTTTATATTTAGAAATTTTCTTTGGTTTTTTCTTATATAATGAACAAAATCTTGCATGTGAATTTAATGATGATTTAGATTCAAATTCTCTTCCACATTCACATTTAAACATAAATTAAAAAAATTAATAAATTTGTAGCCCGAGCGGGACTCGAACCCGCACCCATTAACTTTGGAAGGGATTTTAAGCAGATAATTGCTTGTCTGGACTATGTCTTACCTTATAAATTGCATTGAAGGTCTCCGTGTATAGTCTCTACACATTTAGGAATTAATTCCATTTAGCTCGCATCTAAGTTTACTCTCTCGTGCGAATTAGCGGAGTTTTTTACATGATTAACAATGCTTAATCAAGGAGGGACTCACTTCATTTGGCTTTCCCTCGTGTCTACCAATTCCACCATCGGGCCATTCCTTTATGGCTTCGGGCTATTTACATAATTTCAAAGAACTTATATATATTTAATATAGTATTTGACTATTGTTAATTTCAATTCAAATATAAAATAAATGTGGATCCTCTGGGAGTCGAACCCAGCTCATCAGATTAAAAGTCTGAGATAATCGTCTGTTGCCAGCACTTACCGATATACGAAGGATCCAAATGTGCCTCAACTGGGAGTCGAACCCAGCTCATCTGATTAAGAGTCAGAGATAATTAACTGTCTCCAGTCATTTCCGATATACGATTGAGGCTGGTGCCAGGTTTTTGTATGATTGGTCGCGACCACTCATTTACAGAGGGAACCTTGGCCTGAAAACCACCTGCCTGCAGGAATGTGGGAGGAGAGGGACTCAAACCCCCAGTCCAATTAAGGAGCGGATTTACAGTCCGCGCGGCTATCATTACCGGTTACCCTCCCAATTAAAATGTGGAAATTAAACCGGAATTTCCACGAACCGGATAAACTTTTTTATACTTAGGCATAGTTTATAATCAACCAAAGTCTTACAAAGAACATGTAAAACTTCCTACTATAAAGGGGTAGGTAATATTCCCTGTTTAATTAATCTATTTTCTCAAACCAATTAATCAGTTCATCTTCTCTCTTCATTTCTTCCATGTAATATTACTTTAATTACAACCTAATCAAAATAATATTTGCGGGCCCTATCGGATTCGAACCGACCTGTTCTCCTGAGTGACAGTCAGGCGTACACACCAAAGCATACCCAGAGCCCAAAATGTAATCACAAGACCTTTCTTCTACAGGATTAGAATGATTACCGCTAACCTCCGTCTTAAAAACATCTACAATTAGTTCTTAGCATGGCATGCAATTGTAGGGCCACCCAGATTCGAACTGGGGAGACCACCTTGTAAGGGTGGCATATTCAACCACTATATGATAGCCCTAAAAGAAGTTATCCAATTACCATCTCACCCAATTTTTTCAGGTTAAAGCCTTTGGGAAATTTGTTCTTGTATGCGCACTTGATTCTAAATTTCCGACAAGTATTACATGGTTATATCCGGAAAACCTGTAATTCTAATGCCTCTCTTTTGCTGTCAGCCAGCCACCGAGATGAATAACTTCGTAGGAGTAACGAGATTCGAACTCGTATCTTTGCCTTGAGAGGGCAACCACCTAAACCTATTAGTATGATACTCCCATTTGTACGCCCTTTGGGATTCGAACCCAAGACTCACGGATTAAAAGCCCGTTGCTCTACCAACTGAGCTAAGAGCGCAAACCCCATTTTTATCGCTTCAGTCACATTGGGTGGGCCCTCCTGGACTCGAACCAGAAATACAGGATTATGAGTCGTGCGTTATAACCTTTTAACTAAAGGCCCTAAATAAATTTAGAGAATATTTAATAAGAGAGAATTTAGAAAATTATCAATTAAAAGTTGAGTCTTCGAAGTATCTCTTATTATGACTACTAAATTATTGCGCCGATGGAGGGAATCGAACCCACACCTAATGATTACTTTACAGCATCTTATCGCTAAGACCATTTCTGTTGCTGTCTCGACTATGTTATCACCATGCTATATAATTTAGTTTAGGCGTTCCGTCTATAGTCTGTACACGTTTACAAGTAATTAACTTGATTTAGCTCGGCGTCACCGTATTTACCCGAAATACTCAATTCACCGAATTAGCGGAATTTTCATCTAACATGTTTCCATGAAGAGCTGCTATTAAAGGCACAGTCACTTGCTCGACCTTCGAGCTACATCGGCTTTATAAAGAACTTAAAGTGGATCTACCGGGACTCGAACCCGGGATCTCTGCGTGCAAAGCAGAAGTGTTAGCCATCTATACCATAGACCCAAATTTGACAGAATTATAACCGTACTGTCATACCTACTTACGATTAGGAAACACATTTGAATTTCTTCAGGGATGGAATACGTTACGTTGAGGCGCGACCTCTTAAACCTTATGACTAATGACTTGATTGAGCCTCTAGCCGGGTATGATCCGACAACCTGCTGTTTACAAAACAGCTGCTCTACCAATTGAGCTATAAAGGCAATTAAAGAACTTTTATTTTGTGGACCCGAAGAGAATCGAACTCTCCACTCTCTCCTTGCAAGGGAGAAACGCCAGCCTTGGAACATGCAAGCCCATATGCTTTTTGTCTATATTCTTGGGAAGCATAACCCAATCAAAATACTACTTTTAATAAATCCTAAGTGTTCGTAATTTACAATTTCATATTTGAGCCGAAAGTCAGATTCGAACTGACGCGTCCTTACGGATCATGATTACAAGTCAAGCGGAGTCGACCACTGTCCCATTTCGGCAATTTATAGTACTCCAGGAAGGACTTGAACCTCCGACCACTTGGGTATAAGCCGAGCACTCTAACCGACTGAGTTACTGGAGTATATATTTTTCAAAATGATTTGGAAATTCTGTTGTTCAGGAACCCCAGATATGTCCAGGAATTCAAGAATATATTTACTGAACTATACTGCTTGCCCGCTTGGCGGCTCATCACAGCAGAGGTTTTCCACCATCCTCTTCCTTATCATTAAGTTCTTTATATATGTTGTACCAATATGTCAAAGATCTAATTCTTTGATGACCTCAATTCTTTTAAATTGAATATGTCAAAGAGCATTTTTAATAAGTGATTTATTTAATCAACTTACATGTATAATATAGAAACTATTTTCAAAAATTCAATTTTACTGTGAACTTTTTTCAAATAATTTTCTGTATATTTCAAAGATCAATTTTATATATATTAATATAGTAACGTTTAGAAATAATTCAATAAAAAATCCAGAAATTCATTTTATTTGAACTCCTGGATTTCTTGTTTATATATAGTGTGTTTTATGATCTTAACTTTCAATATTATTCAACAAGAACATCCAGGACACATTATCTATTAACGCGTCTTGTTTTAATGTATTATTATATGTATACTGCTTCGTTCTCATATTTGTTGAATTAATTATTTGTTGTATTATATATATTAAATATAGTTAATAATAATCATAATTTTCAAAAAAGTTTAAAAAAGTAAAGAAAAAATTAAGAAATGTATTCCCCAGCCTATTCCAACACCTACTAATGTAATAGAGAAATCAATCCAATCCCAATATCCATACCATGTAGTGTCTTTAAGTTCAAGTGCTCCTGCAATTCCAATGCCTGCATATGCTGCACAATATAAAGAATTAGCAAAGAGACCAATACCAATACCACCTAATAAATGTTTCCATCTGTCAGATTCTTTCAACCATTTTAGCATCTTATTATATATATATGATTATTTAATTAAAAATAATCTCTATATAATACTTATAAATTATATTATCTTTATTCTATCTTGCAGTTCTTGAGGATATTGTTCTTTTGTGCTTAGATATAATGACCAGAAGCAAGCATCTAATATATATGTGACACACCAATCTCCATTATATCTTACTCCACGTCCTATTCCTTGTATGATTTCATTAGATGTTGTTGAGTTATACCATAATGGGAACAGCTTGATCTTTTCTTTTACTATTTTGTTCCCTAAGCTTGGAAATGGTACTTTCAATATAATGATGAATCTACAATCTTCACCGGGCAAGTCAATTCCTTCGTTAAGAGTCGGTCCTACTAATATTGTATTCTTGCTCATTTGGTGAATTTGTATCATTGTATTCTTTTCTCGTGATCCATTATATATAAGCATTCTTTTCTTTATCTCTATTGGTGCCGATTCATATAGTTGTCTAGCAAAAGCATAAGATCCTGTCTGAATCATTCCCTTTTGGTTATTGAATTTTGTTGTGCATATTGAATATATAATAGTCTTAAGATGATTGAATGATATGTCCTTTTCTTTGAAATTCATTTTGAACTTATTGAGAAACCATACAGGAGACTCTTCAAAGTTGAATGTTGATGGGATGACAGACATGGATGATTCATTAAGTTCATCACTTTTGTCTTCATTAATATCAAATCGGAACCCCATGTTCTCATCATAAGCATTCTTTCCACCTACTGTAGCACTTAAGAACACCTTATATTTTCCGTTGCATAAGAGATATTTATATACAAGATAGTCTTCTTTAGTGCATTTGAATGAACAAGAGATATGTTGGTCTTCATTAGATATATTTATTTCTTTTATGAGATATTCTAATCCCGTATTATTGATAGCATCTAAGAAATCATGCCAATGACACATATAGTTTTCATGCCAAGAACATATCTTATACATTTCTATCTCATCTTTAGTCAATGCCTCTTTATTTAGTTTCTTTGTTGATATATTGAACTTATATTCTTTTACATGTTCAGCAAAGCCTTCTAATATTGTGAGATATTCTTGCATCATTGGATAGTCTTCATCTTTTCTTGATTCATTATTTATCCATACTTTCCAGAAGCTATTCAATCTCTTTCTTAGTTCTGCTACATCATTTATTCCCTTGTCTTTAAGTTTGTCTTCAAATCCCTCAATATCTGTCAAATGAAATAGTTTTAGTTCACCTTCTGTTGTCCCATTATATAAACATTCCAATCTGTCAAAATCTTTTTCTGTAATAGTTGGTGCATATTGTTGTTGCACAATTCCTGGGATATTATGACACTCATCACAGAACAAGACGTCATGATGCTTGAAGATCTCATTTCCGTACATATCGGTATTGAATGTGGAATTGTTCATTACAAAAAGAAATAGTTGATAAGTCATTACACAAACTTTTGACTTTATTGCTTTCTTTCTTGCTTTTATATATGGGCATTTGTAAGCGCAATCATATCCATATTGTTCTATTGTTGACTTATTGAACATAGACGCCCAAGACAATCCGGACATTCGGCAATCAGCATTCTTCATGTCTTCATGATTCAATAGACAAGTATAGTTACCAGTTTGTCCCTTTAATGAAGCTATACCGGTATGTTTATATTTCTTCAAAAAATTCTCATATTGTTCCCAAAGAAAAAGATCAGATACTAATATATAAGAAGTAAGATCAAAATAGTCTGCTAAAACACCTGCTGATATAATGTTTATCAATGACTTTCCTGATCCTGTTGGAGCTTCTACTATATAGTTATGATGCTTATGGAGAAGAATGTTCAATATAATATCTACTATTGTCTCTAATTGATGTTCTCTAAATGTAAAGTCTTTACCAATTTTTTCATCTGTCCACTTTCTAACATACTCTTCAATTTGTTCTTTTTTGAAATCGCTCATCTTAACTTTAATTAATAAATATATGATTATATATAATATAGTTAAGTTATGTTAACGTATTCACAACAGACAAAAATCATAACAAATAACAAAAAAGGTAGATCATTAAGACCTACCTTCTTCTATCTTCTCTTTATATTTGTTGTAATTATATCCTTTCATCATTTCTGTTATTTCTTCTATAAAGTCTTTGTCTTCAAAAATGTTCATATATGTCTTCTCATTCCAGAACAATAATGATGACTTACCTGTTTCAAAATATCTTTGTATACTATTGTTCAATATATTAATGCATTGATTGGAAGAAGAAAACCGGGTATTTGTAGCATCCCAGCAATCATTGACATACAGTTCATCTAACAAATTGAATGCATTTTGAACATTGACCAATCGTTTCTTTTCCTTGTTCATATGCTAAAGATTATATGTTTTTCTTATTTGAACCTAAAGGAGATTCTTCCATTATTCATATCATAAGGACTTAATTCAACTTTTACTCTATCTCCCAGAATAAGCTGAATATTGTTTATACGCATCTTTCCTGATATAGTACATCTTACAATATGACCATTGTCAAGTTCTACATTGAAGAAGGAACTTGGGAGAACCTCCACTATAGTTCCTTCTGCTGTTATTGCTTGTTGTTTCCCCATAACTATACCTTTAGATCTTTTTCTGTTGGGATATAATTAGGATCAATTACAACCTTCTTGATCTTCTCAAAGTGCTCTCCAGGCTTAAACTCGTTGTTTGCAATTGCATCATACAACTGAGCACCATATCCATAGTGATAAGATATCTTGTCTGACTTCAATGGAGTTGTTCCATAAGCCGCAAGATCCACACAGTAGACATAAGGAGAACATACATCATGTACATAGTGCTTGTAAGCATCTGATGTCTTGTTGAAGCTGTTTGCCTCATTGTCTGACAAGAAAATGATTCGGTCATAAGCCTTACCAGCTCTTCTCATCAACTCAAATGCTGCAGCTGGATTTGTCCAACCATACTCATTAGTACCAATCTCTTTAGCAAGAGCAAATACATTTAAGTTCTTGTTGTACTTGTACCAGTTAGCATCTCCACCAAACTTGATGACATCAGCTCCAGTAGCCTTCGCAATAGTAGCGGCAATAAGACCAGCCTTGTATGAACATCTGTCTGTATATGTTCTAGCAGTCCAACAAGAACGACTATTGCAATTCTTACCATCACTGTATGCACAACCCATACTTCCTGAGCAGTCAACTATGATACAAGTCTTACCCTGTACCAAGTTTGAAAGGTTAGGGATAGATGCAATGTAGCCATCCTGAAGAGCCTGCTGTACCTGTGGAGCATAGTCTACATTTGCAAACTCATGTACAACTGTATCATATGCAAGGTCAAAGTAGATAGGCAAGATAAGTGCTTGCTGCACCTTCTTTGTATCTTTGATCAAGTTGCACCAGTTGTCAATCATCTCCTTACGAGGGTTCTTCATGATGTTTCTGATGTTACGGAGTGCTGCCATTACACCAAGACGTCCATCATTAAGAAGTGCCTCCCAGTTGTCTGCCTTAGCCTCAGCAAGAACAACCTCTGCCTCCTCCTTTGTAAGCTTACCCTCTTTGACAGCCTTTGCTACCTCCTGACCTGCCTCTGACTGAGCAACCTCCCAAGTATCTGCTGATACTGTAAGACCATTCATCAAAGCATCAAGTGTCTTCATCTCCTTTCCATCAACAACTACAGTTGCCTTAGAAAGACTTGAATTTGGGTGTACAAGATTAGCAATGTCAATGACAGTATCCTTGTACTTAGCAAGCTGATAAGTGTCAAGATTGACAAGTGCATTTGCAAAACCCTTCTTCATAGCATTAGACAATACTGACTTGTTAAGGGCTACATAAGCATCCTTGATAGCAGACATATCATCTACACGGAAGATAACTCCACCTTGCTTCATCTTCTTGTCAAATAGACCATAGAAAGCCTTAGCCCATGGTGTACCTGAAATGAATGGTGCTGCTAATGTTGCAGCCAACTGATTGATAGTACGCATACCCTCTCCCATACAACGAGCATATATAATACACTGTGCAAGGAAATAAGGGTTCTTCATACCTATCTTCTCAATAAGGTCACGAAGCTCTCTCATAATAGTGTCCTCATCTCTATAGAACTGATCCTTAACCTTCAAAGTGTTAAGCATAGTAATAAGACGGAACTCATCTGTAAGAGAATAAGCTGCAAAACCCTGTCTGTTCTTTGAATCCTCCTGAGGAATTGAAGCTACCTCCTGGATTCTCTCCTTTGTTGCCATAGCACCTAGTGCTGACTTCAATTGGGCATTTCTCTCTTTCATCTTCATAGTTTCTGACTTTTAAATGTTTTTAAAGAATTAATGAAACTTTTATTTAATAAAAAATATCAATCTATTATAAATAGACATAAAAATACTATAACCTAATATAATCGGCCAAATGACTAACATAATTGGAAGAAAAATCAGAATATTGTTCTCACTAATATGTGATTTGTTCTTCCTCATTGTCAAATAGAACCAATATAATATTGTAACTATTGCTCCGATAATAATATAATAAATAATATATGTCATATACGTTATATATGTTCTAATCAACTATTCCACCACCGTAGAACTCATCAAATGTAGAGCCACGCCATTTCATAGTTTGAGGATTAATCATATAATGTCCATACTTAGCATCGTTACCTTCCTGATAGACTTTATAGAACTTACCTTCACTATTTCCTTCAGTATAGTTCTTTTTAATGAAATCATTCATCTCTGTGGAAATAGCAATACATGACCACTTTGCATTTTCTGCTAAAAAAGTAATTACATCATCATTTGTCATACAATCATTTTTTTACGTTAAACAATATATAATATTAATTTGTATATATTTTAATATAGTCACTTAAAGAAATAATTCAATAGATAACATAAAAAATCTCCTAAAGAATCATTATTCAATAGGAGATCGGTATAAATATTAAATATAATATATGAAAAGAATTAAATCCTACATTTCGGACTTTATCTCTTTAATAAATTCTTTCACTTTATTAATATATTCTTTACAATCATTAATATGACCTCTTGCTTCCTCTCGTGAATATGACCCATATTTTTCCGCTTCTTCATCCGAAGATGTATATTTCTTTGCCGCTGCAACTTCTTTATCTGCTGATCTTAAAGATTTTACATAATTATAATATTGTTCAAAAGCATAACCTACATATTGAAGCATTCTACTTACATCAAAACGCTTATCAATGTATTCAGGTTTTTGTGTTATAGTATGTACAAGATCAATTACCTCATCATTTATCTGTTGTATGTCTTCAAATAATGCTTCTGGATCAGCCATTAGTTTCTTTGCTTTCATTTCTGCAACTAATGCTTTATATCTTGATTGCTGTTTACGAAGCATATTCTTCAAAGATTCTGCGTCATAATTAATAACACCCTTTTGTGTTTCTTTACGATCTAATCCCATTTGTCTATAATCCTGAAGCATTGAATCTGTAATGACTAATGCATAGACTTTTGAACCTTCTGGTAAAATACTAAGAAAATCTACAACTTCATTTACATTCAATGAACGACCGCTCCATGAACGACCCTTTTGACGTATCTCTTCTACTCTGCTATTTATTTTTCCCCATTTAGTTGGCTCTTCATCTTTGAAAAAATATACTCCACTCTCCTTAGGATCAGCACCAAAGCATTTAATGAAATGAGTTATCTTACCATCCTTGTTCATTATAATGAAATCTGCATTACCTGTCTCTTTTCTATAAGACTTTTTAAGAAGTTTGATCAATTCTTTGTCTGTTGGATTATATTCTGTAAGATCATCATCAGTAATTTCAGACCATTTAATACCACGTAATCCCTTGTTTACTCCATATTTACTAACTTCCATCTTTGGACCAAAAATACTTGTGAAATTTGTCAATTTTGGAGTATGTTCATATCCATAACGTTGAGTTTGATCCTTTGCTTGTCTTACCTCTCGTTTGTTATTTTCCTTTTCATAATCATATATTGTTTGAGCTAATTTCTGAACAATACTAGACTTAAATGATTCATTGATCATTTCTTCACCAATTAAATTAGCTTCTTCTTTAAGTACAGCATCTTCCCACTGATTATGTATTAAGTATTCAAATAGTCTTTTCATGTAAAATTTTCAAATATTTTTTATCTTATATATAAAAATAAAAAGATATTCTAATATTATTTATATATTTTCTCTAGTTTCCAAATTGGATATGACAAAAGATCATCAGCTTTAGTATCAACAAGTTCATATACATTATATATATTATTGTTCTTATAATATTCTTCTGCTGATGGATCCATTAGTTTTTCCCAGGTCTTATCAATCTTGTTAGCATAGTCTACAACAAAGTCTTTACCACCACTTCTTTCTCTTCTTGCATCTTGTCCAATTGCTTTCTCTAGTGATCCATGAAGATATACAATACGACAAGTAGAATTATTACGGTTACAATGATCAGCAATCTCTTTAATATGCTTAAACTTAGCTCCAGAAATAGCAATGAACAAGTCACTCTTTCCATTTATCTTACGAATAAGATCTTGATTATATTCATTTTTTGCTTCACCACGTACAGAGAAATCTGATGCAAATACTTTATTGAAATATTCTTTATACATAGCATTTACAAATTCCTTGAATACATCATCTTTACTGTCTTCTTTTGCATTGTCATATCTTGTCAACCATGGAGCAACAAATTCATATTTAACAAGATTAATGTCTGGAATATTTGTTGCTAATCCCTTATTTACTTTATTAAGTTGTGTATATCTTTCAATTTCATTATCAATAAACATTTGCCATGCTTTGTCATTGTTATGAGCATCTTTGAAATTTGACTTATTGAATATTGTTGAATTCTTGAAATTAATGACACGATTACAGAAATTAGGAAAGTCAATTACTTGGAAAAACTTCAATGTATGGTCAATATCTAATTCTTTTGGGTTAAGTGTTATGCCTTGTCCCTTGAAGAACTTTATACCACTGTGTTGCATCCAATAAGTCTTTCCGCAACCAGGAGTACCCATAATCATAATGACTTGATTACCTAAGTCTTCTTTCCATTCATTTATATATTCTACTAATGATTTCATTTATGCATAATTATATAATTTTATTAGCTAATTAAAAATAAATATTTTAACACAATTACATATCTTTTAAAAATGTAAAGTTGTTTAAATATAAATTCATTCTTTCTTTAGCAAAAATATATCTTATTACGGCTTTCCAATTTGGGAATTTTTCCGTCCAAATCTGAATATGTTCACCAGTAAATTCCCCAGCGCCATTGAAAGTAGAGTCATCAATTAGATAGTCACCAATGTTTAGATCTTTATGATGACTGATTATAATGTTCTTGTAAGCACTTGGAAAATATTCCTTAACCCATTCAAATTTCTCTGCACATGCTTGGGGATTAGACCATGGTGAAGTTGTCAGAAAATAAACATCAAAATGCTTAGCTAATATATTGTATGCTTCAATTGCTCCAGGCATTGGTTTGAGATTCCTAAAGAATCCTTTGACATGCTTTGCTTCTTTTGGATTTAGATTTTGTTCTTCAGCAGCACCAAGATAGTCTGCCAAAGTATTGTCCATGTCAATGTAAACTATTTTTCTTTTCCTTTCCATACATTTATAATATAGTATAAAACATAAAAAAATTCAAAGCTTTTATACTTTGAATTTTATATTTAATATTTATGTATAATATTTCTTAATCTATTAAATGTTTCTTATTTGAAGTTTTGTTTGGATTATAATTATCTATCAAATCTAATATATATGATTGTGTTTTATTATCTAAATTTTCAAATAATTTTGATCCATTTAATTGTTTCCAAATATTTCTTTCTTTATCTACACATGTATGAAATCTTAACCATGGAATCCATAAATTATATTCATTATTCATATATGAATGATTATCTTCAGTTATATCAGCAACAAAACTATGCACACAGCATTCAACATTATCATAATCATCTATTTTAAGCGGTTTATCATCTCCTATATACCAAACCTTGACTTCGCTATACCATGGAAATGTTTCTTTATGTTCTTTGTCAATTTTTCCGTATTTGTTTATATTTTCCAATATTTTCAAGTAAATAGGTGCATACTTTTTTTCTTTTGCTTTTGATGCTTCTATTCGTTTTGTTTCATATTCTTGTATTGCTTGTTTCAAAATATCTTCCCCATACTTTTTTCTTAATTCAGGCATTGGTGTATTAAAGTATTCTTCTTCAGTTGGATAATTTTTAGATTCCTTAATATATGTTATAAGATCTTTCATAACTGTTGTTTATATTTTATTATATATAAAAATAAAAAAGATCCTACTATTATTGTAAGATCTTCTTTATATTGTACCTCCACTCAGATTCGAACTGAGACCCCGAAGGATGGATTTTGAATCCACTGCGTAGACCATTCCGCCATGGAGGTATACAAATTGATACAACAAAATATGTGCGGCAGGTGAGATTCGAACTCACACCCCGAAGGACGGCTTCTTAGACCGCTGTGTCTACCTATTGCACCACAGCCGCATTATACATTTTCTATATAGGAGGCCCTGTTTTAATAAGTAACTGCAAATTCTTATCCTATAGTCTTAGAAAATGTTTTTAATATGGTTCTTTATACGACTCAAACTCATATCTTAAACTACGTGCAGTATTCGTTGGGATAACCAGATTCGAACTGATATCTCTTGAGTCAGAGTCAAGGGTACTCAACCATTATACTATATCCCAATATTTGTGTCCTGAGTGAGATTCGAACTCACAACGTATCAAAGTACTAGTTCCTAAGACTAGCGCGTCTCACCAGTTCCGCCATCAGGACAAACACCTCTCATAGGAATCAAACCTATATCTCCCAGTAAAATCCAGGGCTCTATCATTGAGCTAAAGAGGTAATAAAACACAGGGCTCTTTTGGGTTTCTGGGCTTCTAATCCATCAAGTAAAGACCCTCAAACTGCAGATATCACAGACCCTGTACTTATGATATGAGACTTACGATTCTCCCTAAAAACGAAATCTTAGGCGTTACGTCACCAAGCATTCATGACTACTTGGATATAACATGCGGAGAGCACTGGAGTCGAACCAGAGCCAACTTATGACCGAAGCAGGTTAGCAATCTGTCCCTATCACCGTCAAGGTTTACTCTCCAAAATAAATTCTTAAATGTACTCTCTTCTTATGTACAGTTAGTCTCAGTTATATAACAGCTTTTGACCACAAGATTATCAGAATTATTGGGTGCACGACAGGATTCGAACCTGCGTAGACAAGTGCCACAAACTTGCGCCTAAACCTCTCGGCCACGTACACCATGTTAAAACTTTATAGATGTTTTATACTAACTAAACTAACGCCTTCAACCATTTATAACTTGAGGTCATCTTGGTCTTGCACCTTGTTCTTCTATAAAGTTTATTTTATCAAATCTACATTCCACTATCCTGTACAACTCTACAAGGAGCGTCTTTACTTCCCACTCTTTAATTATCGACTTGTGGTTGCCTACAGTAACTTCTTTTGACTATTACCTCAACTGTTTCCTTCAATTTGAATATAGAGCAGCATAGCTGAATCGAACAGCCATCCTCTGCATGGCAAGCAGATATAATTACCGTTATACGAATGCTGCATGAAATTCTGAAGGTTGCAACTCAATATGTGAAGACTTCCCCTCTATTGGACGCGGTTTATTAAGATTCATTTCCAGAACCCGTCATTTCTGACGACGACCACTAATCTTTCATATTACTTCAGAATTTTTTATAAGAGACTAAAATTCATAACCAAATAATGTTTTTCTTAAACTATACTTAGACCGACCTGATTACGGTGTCTAATTTACAGAATTACGATTCTCATCTTTATCTGATATGAATTAGTCTTTATTTTGTACTCCGATTGGGATTTGAACCCATAACTTACAACTTACCACTCTATGTTACCATAGCCAAACAAATAGGAATGCGTCCAACTCATTCACATTTTCCTATGGGACTTAAGTATTTATTTGTTGTGGCCTTGACCGTTTTACCATATTGAAATTCTAGCTAGTTGACTTTCATTAGCTTTTTAATGATGGTTGTCTCTCATCTTTATTACTCGTCAAATTTCAACTTAGGTATCTCCCGTTCAGTCTTACACATTTATGAGGCTAACTTGTTTTCCCAATCTTGACAAGCATTTGAAGGTATAGTCTCTCAACTTAGCTCGGTATGTCCTTACACCGTATTGGTTAGCGCCAGCATGTACCCACACTGCTATCAGGATTTCCACCGAATTTAGGAGATTCTGCATAGGGATTTCTCGCCTATGCATTTCTGTTTGTTGTTACTCTACCAATTGAGTTATCGGAGTATTTGAAGGTTTTTCCTTAGATACCTACAAACTTAGCTACGCGTTTCGCCTCTTAGCCCTCGTATTAGAAAATCATATTATATATTACGTAATTCAAATATAATATCTAATAGTACCCCGAGAAGGAATCGAACCTTCATCCTCGGTTTAGCTTCTTAATTAAATAAGAATCGACTATCTCTTTACTTATTTATTTCAAACACAAGTAGCTGGTATATAGTCTGTACACATTTAGGAATTAGTTCCATTTAGCTCGTGATTACTATAATTTTATCAATTATGAATGGCTTATAGCTTCCTCGAATTAGCCAGCTTCTACTTAT
This sequence comes from uncultured Bacillota bacterium, assembly GCA_900317975.1. GTDB lineage: Bacteria > Bacillota_I > Bacilli_A > RF39 > UBA660 > RUG343. The sequence goes on along the minus strand of ONIZ01000001.1, from coordinate 4,777 downwards.
AAATTAGTGTTATCATTATAAGCACTCCTACCATTTTGCTAACCGTAAAGACCGATGCTCTATCCGTTGAGCTATCGGGGCGGGTGGAGGTATCTTTATCACTATCAGAATTCAATTAGTTTCTTCATAATGAATAGTATCTTATAGGCCTTCATAAGACTTTTCCACTATTGCAAGTGAACCTCCATTTGTACCCCAGCTGGGAATCGAACCCAAATCAAAGGTTTAGGAAACCCTTATTCTTATTCCGTTGAACTACCAGGGTAAATAAACATACTCAATCAGATAATGATCACTCTCTGAAATTTTACAGTTGGCCATCTCACAGTCCGTATATATACTTATTGTAATTCATACAAAATTCATACCATACACCTGCATCCTCTTTGAAAATACTTTTTACCGAAAAAGAAGGGATTCGAACCCTTATCCTCCTAACTTGTAGTATGTTAAGTACCCCGTGTAGGATTCAAACCCACAACTACTTTCGTAGACCAGATCCGTATTCTGGGGCGGTCATTCAGTTACGCTTTAACGGGGCATAAATTATATAATGCTGTTTAGTATATGCTAAGCGTCCTTATTACACCAAACCTCTACATTAAGATTACTTTCTCACATTATATAATATTAAAAACAACAAGTAAATTTGCGAGGTACAGACTTTTGCAACCTTTTATCATCCGCTAAGACTTAATCAGGAAACCCGCTATTAGGCACTTGCGCTGTTTTATGACTTTTGTTGTGTTCCCACGTATGGCTCCTCACGGAATCTGCTGCTCTTCACATCTTGAGAATTAACTCAACCAACTCCTTTCATCAGGCAGAGAAAACTCTTTCAGTTCCAATCTACTTCTCTAATTTTACTCGAGTTATTATTTAAAGAATTACCCTGATACTACTCAGAGGCCTGTACTTGTTGTTATTTATTATTTATAGAATTTAAAGCTATTTCTTTTTCTCCTGGAAAGAATAATGATTTATTATCTGCTCCATAAGAATGTCCTTTATCCCAACGTTCAATCTTTTCTTCCCATGCTTCTTGTTCAGTTACATCTTCATCAAGATTATCTGTATGAAGCAACCACCAAAGATTCTCTATAGCTATTTTTCTAAGAATTTCATGATTTTCTTTAGGAATGCAAATCCAATGCCAACATTCAGTAATTTCTCCGAGTTTTTTACTATCTTCAAAAACCTGAATTTTACGTTTCCCGTATTTTTTATTAAGTTTTTTAATTGTTATCATATATAATTATAAATTGAACATTGACATAATATCATACTTTGAACTAAATGCAAAAGTACTATTTTTATATTCGGCACCATTAGACATAAATTTATTTATTATATCTCCATGTTCGGTTTCTGTAGATGCTATATCATTTATATATTGATTATATAGATTTTCTTCATCAAGTGTTTCATATCCAGCTTTAGGATCAGTATAATCAATATTCATCTTAGAAGTTAACCAAGCGGTAATCTCATCAGTTGTATAATTTCTGAATAATGACTTAAACGTGATTTCTTTGTGATTTTTATCAATCTTTGCAACTATAATTCCAAAACCAATAGGTTTTCCATAAACATTACCAGTAGTAAAATCTGACATTTGTCGGTAACCCATTGTGATGAATGCCTGATTTAAAATATTTCTATTCATAATTTTAAATTTTTAATGTTTTGAAATTACAACTCTGAATTTTTCAGAGAGGCCGCCACCTGATTTATAGTTTCAGGAAACTTTTATTACTTACGATATTTATCTGGTCCCATAACTTTAATATTTTATAATTACATATATAATATAGTAAAAACTTTTAAAAATTCAATATTTTTTATAGTTATTTTTATAGAGCGGCTGATGGGAGTCGAACCCACGTCCCTGGCTTGGAAGGCGAGTATAATAGCCGTTATACGACAGCCGCAAATTATTCAGAAATTTTATTATATTATAGATGGATTACTAATATCAACACCCGAATCCATTCCAAATATATCTTTAATATCTCTATATTCTTCTACTATTTTCTTAGGTATGATGCTTTCAATTTTTTGTTTTGTTTTAATGAATTTTTGTTTCAATTTCTTAAATATTTGTTCTAATGTCAAATCTTCATTATAAATATTTTTCCATTCATCAAGAATTATTTCTTTTTCATTTCTTGTTAATGCATCATTATCATAATCATTAATAAAATTACCAATATTCATATATGCTTTATATATGTCTAATTGTTGAATCATATAATATATTTTATTTGCATCTAATCTTCCATTTCTATAATATTCATCAGATTTTTTTAACTCCCTGATTTCTGAACATAATTGAGAAATAAATGCATTCTTTTCATATTCATTCATCAAATATAAAGCATTTTTAAGTTGTCTTGCTCGAACTGGATGCTTATGCTGATTATATTCTTTTGTACGTTTATAAGATAAATTATTAAATAATTCAAAAAATGATTTTAAACCTTGTAACTGTAACTTATAATCAACATACATATGATTCAATTCATGATTTAATATTGATTTAATTTTTGTATTTCTAAAACTTGTTGTATATAAAACAATCAAACAATATTTGAATCTATTAGTATCTTTATTTATTACTGAATATTCTTCATAATTATCATCAAATCCATTATCAATAAGAATTTGTCTATCATACTTACTTGGAATTAAATAATTAATTATATTATCTTTAGATTCTTTAAATATAATATATAATTTATCAAAAACAATATTTTCAATATTTTCTACTTCTTTATATTCTATTTCTATATTATTGAAATTGTTTTTTTGAAGCTTATTATAAATAAATTCTGATAATTCAGAACATCCATCATATTCTCCATACTTTTCATATATAATATCTTCATCTTTCAATTCTATTGCAATATGTTTAAGTAATGATTCTTTCAAATAATTTTCTATTGTTTTCATAATATATAATAATTAATAATTAGTTTTTGTACCGAGAGAAAGAATCGAACTTTCAACCTCATGAGTATGAATCATGCGCTCTGACCAATTGAGCTATCTCGGCATGGTCACCGGCATAATGCTACACGCTACCGCATCATCCATTATCCTCTCGAGTTGCAGAAATGGTACCGGTGATATGTGAGCGAAGTCTTTATTGATAAGTTAGACTTCTATGTTGGGACGGCGGGAATCGAACCCGCATGCGACCTATTACACTTTCGACACCTTATCAGAGTGAGGTGATACGTCCCAATATTAAAAAATGACCCTATAGAAATTTGCAACTTCCTATAGTTGTTTGATACTGTGCTTGTCTCCTTTACACCATTGCCTCATAAGAGTTCTGCATATCAGAATCTGCAGCTTCTTTTGATACCGATCTCACCTTTATCAATGTCATTTTTTTATAAAATACTATCCTCTATACAATAGCTTGAGTAGTGATCTCCTGAACGATCTTTTAACGTTCCCACTTCGTCTTGATTACTACCAAATTAGACCCAGTAGGGGAAACCGGGCTCGAACCGGCGACCACTAGTTCCCAAAACTAGCATTCTAACCAACTGAACTACTCCCCTATTTATTGTCTGGGTGACGGGACTCGAACTCGCATAACTTAATCCTGGCTCCAAACCAGGCCGGTCACCTATTACCGGCTACACCCAGTTAAAAATCTTTCCTAATTCTTGTTCTTAATACTTCCCGACACTAGAAACGAAGGGATCAAATTGGCGCCTTAAGTAACAAGATAACTCTGAGATTTTGTGATACTGAATTTGCATGCTAATCAAGTAACCACAGAGTTGATATATAGGATTCGCTAAGACTTCACTGGTACAAAACGAATCCTGTTGTGGGCTCTCTCCGTTACGATCGGAGTCCTACGGATTTTCAGTCCGCTGCAATGACCACATCTGCCAAGAACCCATGTACAGGTCTCTCCCTATTTGTCACAACGACTTTATAATGAACGTTCTTGTAGAAAAGTCCTTGTTGAAACTACCTCGTTGGCTCTGAAGGAATCGAACCTCCACGTGTCCTATCGGTAGGCACCGCACGTTTCCAGATGTTAGTAATTAGCTAACTGAGCCAATATATTAGCGCGGAAGAAAGGATTCGAACCCTTGTTGTAAAATTCCGGTTTTGGAGACCGGCCCAGTCGACCACTGTGGCACTTCCGCATTATATTTGTATTTTAATTTACAAAGAGAAAACTTAATAAACTGAGAGCTTTGCAATAACCACTTTGCTAATCTTCCAAAACATGGCGGAAAATATCGGATTCGAACCGATGATCGAAGTAAGTTTATTAATGACTACTTTGTATTTGAGGGCAATGCCAGGGTCAAACTGGCCTATACGGTTTTGCAGACCGCCGACTAAATCGCTCATCCAATTGCCCAAATAAAAACTTAAAGAAAACTAGTAAAGTATAACTAAATTGATCCTTTAGGAGTTGAACCTAATACCTTTTGTACCAAAAACAAATGCTCTACCAAATGAGCTAAAAATCGAAGTAACTTTAACTATGACTATTAAGTTTTTTAGTGGCCGGGGTTGGACTTGAACCAACAAACTTTAATTCCTCAAATTAACGTGTATACCTTCGAAGTATCTGTACATCTTGACTACTTACTAAGAAGAGAAGGGTGATGACAGCTAAATTCTTTTATTTCACCACCCGGCCATATTAAATAAAATTCAAAGAAAACTGGAAAGGACTAAATTAATTTATGTTGGGATCGAACCAACTACATCAAAATTAGCAGTTTTGCGCTCTACC
>ONIZ01000068.1 GCA_900317975.1 uncultured Bacillota bacterium | reverse complement strand
TGAAGATTTGAAATGGAGAGGTTTAGTTCAAGATATTAGTAGTCCTGATTTAATTGATAAATTAAATAATGATAGTTTATCTTTCTATATAGGTACTGATCCTACTGCTGATTCTATGCATATTGGTCATTATTCATCATTTTTAATATGCAAGAGACTTGCTAAATTTGGTCATAAACCTGTTTTATTAATTGGTGGAGGAACTGGACTTATTGGGGATCCTAAACCTGATGCTGAACGTCCTATGATATCAAAAGAAGAAGTTGATAAGAATGTTAAAGGATTAACTAAACAAGCTAAAGATATATTTGGTTTTGAAGTAGTTAATAACTATGACTGGATTAAAGATATCAGTGTTACTGATTATTTAAGAGATTATGGAAAGTACTTTAATATCAACTATATGCTTGCTAAAGATCATGTTAAATCTAGAATGGATGTAGGTATTACTTATGCAGAGTTTTCATATATGATATTACAAGCATTAGACTTCTTACATTTATATGAAAATAAGAATGTTCAATTACAAGTTGCTGGTTCTGATCAATGGGGTAATATAACAGCAGGTATTGAGTTAATTAGAAAGAAGATTGATAAAGAAGCATATGGTATGGTTATTCCACTAGTAACTGATAGTACTGGAAAGAAATTTGGTAAAACTGAAGGTAATGCCTTATGGTTAGATAAAAATAAAACATCTTCTTACGAAATTTATCAATATTGTTTAAATTTAGAAGATTCTATGATTATTGATTACTTAAAGAAATTAACATTCTTAAGTAAGGAAGAAATAGAAAAAATTGAAGAAGAAAATAATAAGGAGCCTGAAAAGAGACTTGCTCATAAAGCTCTTGCTCGTGAGATAATAACTGATTTACATGGTAAAGAAGAATATGAAAGTGCTGTTAAAATAAGTGAGACTTTATTCAGTGGAGATATTTCTAAATTAAATGAAAAAGAAATAGAAGAAGCATTTAAAGGAGTAGAATCATTTGAATTAAAGGGTAAAGCTAACATAGTTGATTTATTAGTAGATCATGAGATTGTTAAGAGTAAAAGAGAAGCTAGGGAATTTATTTCTAATGGATCTATTTCTGTTAATGGAGAAAAGATTACTGATTTAGAATATACTGTTTCTAAAGATAATGCTTTATATAAAAAGTTTGTTATAGTTAGAAGAGGTAAGAAAAAATATCATATTGGTATTTATAAATAGTAAATATGATGGATAAATTATTACAAGAATATTATAAATTGTTTCCTAATGCTAGGATGTTTCCTGAATGGTTTGAATTGTCTGATAAGTTAAAGATTGAAGCTCTTAAAGAAGCAATTCGCGATAAAAAAGATTTAAGTCAAACTAAGGTATTTAAAAAGTATGAAGAAAAAGTAATATTTAACAAAAGTTTACAATAAAAAAGGAAGATTTAAGATCTTCTTTTTTATTGCCTGTAAATGATTGAAAATATTTGATATGATATATTTGGGAGATGAATTTGTGAATAAAAATAAGTTAGCAACATTTAGATTTTTAATGACAACTGTAATATTATTTTTAATATTACTTGCTTTGATAATTTATTTAATTATTTCTAATTCAGATAGTAAAGTATTAATTAATAGTGTTAAATCAATTGATTATAAAGATAATACTTTCTATGTAGTCGGAAATACTAATGATAATGATAATTATGTTGAAAAAGCTAAGTTTAGTATTTACGATAATAAATTTAATAAAACTAAAGAAAAACTATATAATAAATCTTATGCTAGTTCTTATAATGATTTTTATTTAGATAAAAATACTTATGTTTTTGTAGGTAATATTAGTGAAAGTAAGAATTCTCATAAAAAGAATATTAATAAATCAGTTATTATTAAATATGATGATGAAGATAATATTATATTTGAAAAGACTTATTCTTTATATGATAATAATAGTTTTACTAATATATCAAAATTAGATGAGGATTATTTAGTTGTTGGATATAGTAATGATGATAAAAAAGGTTCTTCTATAATAATTAGATATGATAGTAAGGGTAAAGTTATTTGGAAGAGTAATTTTGGAGATAATATATATTCTCGTTTTAATAGTGCAATCGTATTGGATAATTATATTTATGCAGTTGGTTTATCTAATAAGAATATTGGAGTTATTTGTAAATATGATTTTGATGGTAATTTAGTCTCTTACAAAGAATACAAATTTACTGATGATTTAGGATTTAGTGATATTGTTTCTTATAAAAATAATTTATATGTAGTTGGTGGTTTTAAGTTAACTGATACTACTACTATTAACAGTGCTTTAATTATAAAATATGATTTATCATTAAATATTGTTAATGAGGAAAAAATTGAAAATAATTATGATAATAGATATAATAGTATTATAGTTGATAATAATAATTACTTGATTGTTATAGGTAACTCAAAAGAAGATGACTATAATGGACTAATCAGTAAATACGATACTAATTTAAATTGTATTGCTACAGTAAGTTATGGTGACGAAAAAAATGATTATTTCAATGATATTGTTTTATATGATAATAATTATTTGGTAGTAGGATATTCTTCTGATAAACATAAGTATCAAACTAAATTTATTACTTATAGTGATGCTTTAAAAGTATTGGAGGCAAAATAATTATGAAGATTACTTTAGTTAGGCATGCTGAAACAATGTTTAATGAAAATAATAAGATTCAAGGATCTAGTAATATTAAATTATCTGATAAAGGGGTTAGGAATGTACTTAAATTGAGAGATAAGATTAAAGATGAGCATTATGATATATGTTTAATGTCACCTTTGTCTCGTGCTGTTGAGACTGCTTTCTTATTGGTAGGAGATAGAGTTCTAACTCAAGTCGATGAAAGACTTTTAGAGCGTGGTATGGGTAATTTAGAAGGAAAAGATTTTTCTTGTTATGATAAATATAAATATTGGAATTATGATATTAATTCTAGTGAAGAAGAAGTTGAATCTGTTAAAGAATTAATTGATAGAGCTAGATTATTTCTTGATAGTATAAAAAAAGAATACAAAGATAAATCTGTATTAGTAGTTAGTCATTCTGCTATGATTAGGGCAATTATATTATTAATTAATAATGTTCCTTTAGAAGGGGAATTGTATGATAAATGTGAGAAGATTCCTAATTGTTATATAGGGGAATTTGAGATATAGAGGTGAATTATGAATAATAATAAGTTGGTTAAAGATTATTTAGGAAATATTAGAGATAATCTATTTAATTCTAGTGGGGTTAGATTACCTGAAAGTGTAATAAATAGTATTGTTACTAAATATGAAGGTTCTGATTTAGAAGTTGATGCCTTAATCGATAGTGTAAATGAAGATGTTCAGGCTTATATTAATGAAGTTGTTGAAAAAGATAGTATGTATGATCAAGAAGAACCGGAAAAAATAGAAGAACAGGAAGAGCCTGTAAAGTTAGATGAGATGGATGCTAAAACTGAATTAGAAAAGAAAAATGTTGTTCTAAATAATACTGATTTAAATCTAATTGCTATAGCAAATGCTTCTACTCCTGAAGAGTTACAAGCGGCTATGAATAATTGTCCTTATTTAAATAAAAGATTAGTTGACTCTAAATTAGATGGAGTAGAATTTGAAAAAACTAAGAGAAATGTTTTTGAAATGTATAGAGATTCTATTCCTGCGGAGTTAAGAGATATTGGTGAATTGGGTCTTAATACTATGGATGATTATGTTGCTTTTTCTAATAGTCTTCATGATGAGTATGATACTGTTACTATGGATGATGGCTCTGAATATGGAAAAGTATATGATTTAAAAAATGATAATAATATTTCATTAGAGGAAATGAGAACTAGTGATTCTAGAGAGATTGAAGCAGGAACTAATAATTCTTCTTTAAAAAGAGAAGATTCTAATCTTGTTGATACAGAAGGTAACTTAGAACAAAAACATAGAATAGATATAAATATTGAGAATAATAAAGATGAAGCTGCTTTAAAGAGAAGTGGAAATGTTATGTTAGGTACTGCTGTTGCTTTAGGAATGGTTGAAGGAGCAACAGAAGGACAAAAAGAAAG
>ONIZ01000024.1 GCA_900317975.1 uncultured Bacillota bacterium | reverse complement strand
TAGTAAAATATCTGGTCTAAAGTGTACACTTTTAAATCTATAATCTTCTAATTTCTTTAATTCGCGTCGTTTAGAACAAGAACTAAATTCTCCATTTATATAATAAAAATACTTAGTAGAAAAGTTAACAATAATATCAGTATTAGGTAATTTAAATGAAGAAACATTTCCATAATGATTCATAGTAGTACCTATCTCACTACCAATAAATGTAGCGTTATAATTAACCATTGAATCAATAATAAATGTTGCACTACTGTAAACCATATAATCAGTAAGAACAATAGTTTTAAGATTCTTATTCTTAATAAAATCAATTAAAGGAATATTTATTGAAGAATCTCCTCCACCATTACCTCTAATATCTAAAATAATAGTATTATAATTGTTTAATTTAGAAATAGATTTAATAAAATTATTCATAGCATCCATATCTTTACAAGTAATATATTTTAAGATTAGTTTATTATTTTGAATATCACACAAATAGTTTTCTCTTTCTAAAACATAACTATCAAATTTATCAATATCTAATTCAATAGCAGAACCATCACTAAATTTAAAAACTAAATTAGTAGTATTGCTATCAATACTAGGTAAATATCTAATACCATCAACACTGCTAAAATTAATCTCTATTTCACTATTTAAATGACCAATTGTAGTATAACTTATAGCATCTCTCATCTCTTTAATTAACTTTATTATACTGATGCCATTAATAGATATAACATCTTTATATAAGTAAGATGAATATAATGAATTACTGCCTACAATATAAAGTTTATTATTTAAAAACTTAAACATAAAAGGTAAAGCCTTATTATTTTTAAATTTACAAATACTATGAGAATCTTTACCATTATTAATAAACTTCATAATACAATTTAAAAAATAAATATAATCTAAGTCATTATTAATTTTATTTTTATAATTCTTTATAAAATTATTAATATCATCTAAACTTTTATCATGAAATAAATAAATATGTTTAGTTTGTAATTTCTTTAAAAAATAATCTAAATCTTCACTATATCTTTTTTTCATGTTTACTCCTATTACAATTTAATATATTATTAACAACTTTATCTCTATTAACAAAAGAATCCAAAGTGGATAAGTTATCACCCAATAAATCACTATTACGAAAAGGTAATACATTTTTATTACTAAATAGATAATTACATGCATCATACCTTTTATCTAATTCTTTTCTAATAACATCCTGAACTTCAGCTTTTATATAAGGAATTAATTCATCTTCACTCTCATAAGAATCCATAATTCTAAACAATAAATAACAATCACTAACTAATCTATCTCTTCTAATTAAAAAATAATGATCAGCCGGCATTTTACTAAAAGATGCATTTCCAACATATACTTTTGAATTAGATTTTTCTTCTTCATACAAAGTATATATATTAGATAAGTATGCATTAATTAATTCCTTAACCTTATCAAAAGTTAAATTAGTTTTAGCTAAAAAAGATTCTAAATTTGTTTCACCTACTACTTGTAATTTACCATCATTGTTACAAACTATAAGACCTGCATCACAAAAAACACTATTGTTTAATAATTCAGGATCTAACAAAGAATCAGATTTCTTTTTATTATCATCATTTTCAATATATGAATTATAAAAAGATTTAATATCTTCAATCTTATATCCTATTTCAGTTTCAATAATTTCAGGATAATAATCAATATCATCAAAATTAAGTGTCACTTCAAATTCAGAATTATCAGTAACCGATTCTACATAATTAGATAAATCTGCAAATGTAAAATAATTTACTCCAAGTACATCATTTTTTGCTTTAATTCCATTAATTATTAAATCATTTACATTAACTGTCATATCTATCCTCCTTATGTTTTGTTTTTAATACTTTAAAATGTCCCTTTCTAAGAGAATACCCATGATATATAGGAACATCAATACTATAATCATTTATATCTTCAGAACTTACTAAATTATTATCAAATACTCTATGTATAGGAAATTCTCTATCTTGCCCAAATAATACATATTTAGAATTAAAAGATTTACTCATCAAATTATCACCAATATCTCCACTAATAATATTTAAAGCATTATCAGATAAATATAAGCTACCACCATAATATATAAAATTCCATGCATGAGAATTATTATATAATACTCTACAATTAACTTTAAGTTTAGGATTATTAAGAAGTAACATAGTATAAACACTAATTCCTGTACAAGTACCATATCTATCATCTAATAAAGTCCCTATTTTTGAAGCATCTATAACTACTTTATGACTAGTACTATCAGAAAGCACATAATCATAATCTCCTATCCTAACTATATTATCACCAACATATTGAATGATATCTTGAATATAGTTAGATACTTCATAAATATTACCAAGTTCTCCTAAATCTTCCAATTTGTCCAAATCATCACGAATCTTACGCAAATAATCTTTCCAAAAAACCCTATCTACATAAGGCAAATCACAAGGTTCTCCATCATTCTTAGATGCAATATGAGTATATAAATAACTATCAAATTCGGGATTCCACATAACATAACTTAAAGGAATACCAAATCTATCTAATTTATAATAATCTTCTCTTTTTATATAACTTCTATCTTTTATCTCACCATCATCAATTAAACTAATAGGATTATAAATATGATCATGAATAGTATTATTAATAAATCTAATTATTTCAAAGTCAGAAGTCATAAAAGAAACCAATCGATTGCTATGACAAATTTTAATAAATTTATCAAAAGAATCATAAATAGAATCATCTAATAAAATATAATCGGAGTCACAAATTCTAGAAACATCAATATCACTATATTTTATCATTATATAACCCCCGTTCGTATATTATAACAAAAAAAAGAGTTTAAATAAACTCTTAATAATCACAATTACCAGGTGTTCTAGGAAAAGGAATAACATCTCTAATATTTTCCATACCAGTAAGATACATAAGTAATCTTTCAAATCCTAAACCAAATCCACTATGGTAACAACCACCAAATCTTCTTAAATTTAAGAACCATTCAATAGACTCTTTCTTAACATTTTTCTCTTTAATACGTTTATCTAATACTTTTAAGTCTATTTCTCTTTCACTACCACCCATTATTTCACCTGCTCCAGGTACTTCTAAATCAACAGCAGCACAAGTCTTACCATCTTCATTAACTTTCATATACCAAGCCTTAATATCTTTTGGCCAATCTTTAATAAATACAGGTCCATTAAAATGTTCAGTAATATATTTTTCATGTTCTTTAGCTAAATCTTCATCATAGCTAGGTTCAAATTCAAATTTCTTTTTACTTTTCTTTAATAAATCAATAGCTTCTTTATGAGTAATTCTTACAAATTCAGATTTAACTAGTTTTTCTAATTTTTCTCTTAATCCCTTTTCAACAAAACTATCAAAGAAATTAATTTCATCACTACAATGTTCTAATACATAAGAAACTACATATTTTAACATATCTTCTTCTATATCCATTAAACCATTTAAATCGCAAAAAGCTATTTCAGGTTCAATCATCCAAAACTCATTAGCATGAACTTTAGTATTAGAGTTTTCAGTTCTAAAAGTAGGTCCAAAAGTATAAATCTTTTTAAAACTCATTGCCATAGCTTCTCCATGTAATTGACCACTACCAGTAATATATACTTGCTTACTAAATAAATCCTTAGAAAAATCTACTTTACCATCCTTATCAACAGGAATATCATTAAAGTCAAATGTAGATACTTTAAACATTTGATTAGATCCTTCACAGTCTGTTCCAGTAATAAGAGGAGTCATTGCATATAAATAATTATTCTTTTGAAAATAATCATGTATAGCAAAAGCAGCTACACTTCTAACTCTAAATACAGCTTGGAATGTTCTAGTTCTTCCTCTCATATAAGAAACACTTCTTAAAAATTCCATAGTATGTCTTTTTGCTTGAATTGGATAATCTGCAGGTGCATCACCTACTAATTCAATTTCTTCTATTTTTAATTCCATAGCTTGTTTTCCATTAGATTTAACTAATTTACCACGTGCAATAATAGAAGACCCAACATGATAATGACATACTTCATCAAAATTACTTAATTTATTATCATAAACTAATTGTAATGAATTAAAACAAGTACCATCAGAAAAATCAATAAAACCAAATTCTTTTTGATCTCTATTATTTCTAATCCATCCTTCTATCTCAACTTTATCTCCAATTTTTTTCTTTTTAAACACATCAACTAAATCCATAATTATCTCTCCTATTAATATTCTATCACTAAAAACATATTATGATAATACTTTTTAACTTGCATTATCAAAAACATCTCGCTCTTCAAAATCATTCATACGCATAACAAGTACTTTAGGTTTAACAATATCTTTTTTTCTTAAACCACAGTTATCCAATAAATAAGATTTACTTTTAAATTTACTTTCTTGATACAGATCTAATAAATCTTGTTTAACAAGATACGGCCTATCTAAATACTTATCATAATAATGATATGCTAAAACACCACCAAAAGCATTTCTTTGAGCTTCCCAATATATTCCGAAATCATTTCCAAATAAATTTTTCTCTTTATCATCCAAACAATCATCAAAAACATATAAAGACTCATACAACATAGAATTAAAATTTTTCATATAAGAAGCAATATCAGTCTTATTAAATCCTATATCAGATAAGTATTTCATAAAAACAATTTCAATAAATTTAGAATATGTTTCATTTAGATTATTAATACATTTTCTAGTATCTTGATCATAAGTCATATTAATATCATATAAAGATAAAAACGAATGAACCAATTCATGAATAATAGTAGCAGCAGTTTCAATATTACCCTTATCAAGAGTAATAATTAAATCAGTATCACTTGGAAAATGATAAGTAAATCCATCATATGTTTCAGCATCTTCAGTATAAGGTAAAAAAACTTCCACTAGTTTTTCATCAAGTAATCTATCGAAATGTCTAGCCATATTATTATCATAATAAGATAGAAAACCTCTAGCCATATCAATAGAATCATCAAATGAAATTTTTTCAATATATTTATAAGGATCCTCTTCAAAATAACCTATAGTAGCTTCACTTAGTTTACCAAATTCTCTATAAAAATCACGATTAGCTCGAAAATCATAAATAACTTGTGAATTAAAATCATTATCTATAGTATTATCAAACAAATTAGATTTTTGAAGAATACTATCAGGAATATCAATATCGATACCAGTATTTTGTAATCCCTCAATTATAGAATAAATATATGCTCTATAAAAATGTTTTTCTTTAAAAGTAGTTGCATCATTGACTCTTCTATTTAAATCAAATAAAACCCTTCTAATATATTGTTCTGAACTTTTCATGTATAATCTCACTCCTGTGACTTTATATAATAACATAAAAAAAGAAGATATCCTAATCTTCTTTTGATATTTCCTTATTTTTCTTTTTTTCAACAGGCAAAGGCATATGAATATGTTCACTAGCAGGCTTCATCATTACTTCAGGATTATCAAACATATACTCAATTAACTTCAAAGCTTTACAAAAATAGAATCCATCTGCAATTCTCTCATCAATAGTTGCTCCAAACTCCATATAACTTCTTCCATCACTTTCTTTTTTTATTTCACCAAAAGTGACTACCATAGAATTAGTCCCAAAGTCAACTAAATGATGATAAATAGCGCCTGTTTTAAATACACCTATATCAGAAACTATAGCAGTAGCATAGTATAAATTATCATCCATTAATGATTTAGGTAGCCAACCATGTCTATCTAAAAATTTCAAAAAACCAACAATAGGAATTCTAAGAGGATTAGGAAGATGTCCAACAAATTCTACAACTCCATCTATATCAGCACTTTGATTATTACGTATTTTATTTACTTTTTCTTTAATAGACTTTGATAAATCTAAAAGAGTCCATTCAGGCAATACTTTCATAACCATAATACATTCTTCACTCTTATCTTCAAATTCAGCCTTTATAGTTGCTCCAAAAGAAACATCTTTATGTTCCCATATTTTTCTATTAGCAACAAACCTATTTAAATAAGGCCTAGAATAAACAGCATGAGCCAATATATCAACCATTCCATGAAAGTACGTTACATCAGGATGTTCTTTTTTTAAATTATCAATATATTTAACAAAATTAGTAACATCAATTTTAGCATTCATATAAACTATTGCTTCATTTCTAGTCTTAAAAAAATCATTCATTATATATTGCATACCATGAACATCTCTTACACGATATGCATCTCTTCTATCTCCAAATCTCTTCTTCATATTATTTACCTCTATAAAAATTATAACAAAATATAAATATTTATAAAAGAAAAAGTAGACAATCGCTGTCTACTAATAAAATTATTATTTATTTTTAATATAAGCACCTTTTTGTTCAAATGATTGATTAACAACTTTAGCATAATCATTAATAGTATTTCTTAAGAATGTATTTCTATCACTATTATAAGTTGCAGATTCTTCGTCAGATAAAGAAGCTCTTCTATCATTATCTTGAGAATTAGTAACATCTAATGATACTATTCCCAAATCATTATCTCCAAAGAAAGATCCTAATTTAACATTTGAATCATTTCCTAAAGAACCAATATGTTTAACATATGCTCCACTCTCTTCATCATATGGAGAAACAATAAACTCAGAATAATGACTCTCATCATAATCACAAGCATCACAACATTTAGATTTAATTAATAATAAACCATAATCAGATGTAATATCATAACCAACATCTCTTAACCAAGTATTAACATAAACTTCTTCATGACTTAAAACTACACAATCATAGTAATATCTATCTTGTTCAGGACCAATATCGTCTTTAAATTCTTTTAATAATTGAACCTCTTTAATCATTTCACTAAGACCATTGACATAGTAATAGTTATTAATTACAGTTGCATATGAATCAACATCATCAATACTAATACCATATGTTTCAATAAAATCAGAAATTTCAGAAATAAAATCATCTCTACTAATTTCTTCACCTGAAGAATTATAATATTTTCCATCATTTATATGAGCATAAGTTAATCTATAATCACTTTCAGGTAAATCACGAACTACTCTATCTAATCTTAAATTATGTATGTTATCAGATGCACCAATAAAATCATCTAATATATCCATATTAATTTTAGTACCTAAATTATCTTCTAATAACTCATCAAAACAAGTACTATCACTAGCCTCTTCTAAAACAGTATTAGGATTAACTATTGCATCAGCATTATATGAACATCCAGATAAAAAACTTAAAGATACAATAACTGCACCAGTAACTAACCCCTTAGTAATTTTATGCGATTTATTACCATCAAAATTATCATTAGATACAAATAAATTATTTAACATCTATAGTATCCCCCTTTCAAAGCCAATATATTATATCACATTTTTATAAAATTATAAAGTATTTTTTCTACTAATTTCACATTTTTTTAGTTTTTCAATATAATCCATATCAAATACCTATTTATTTTCAAAAACACTGTAAACTATCTTATCTTTTAATTCATCACTTAAACCTATAGCAGCAGCTTTATCATGTCCACCACCACCAAATTTTTCAGCAATAATTCTAGCACTACTATTATCTTTTATACTTCTTAAACTAATTTGATTATTTTCAAAAGCAAACATCGCAATACAATCTAGTTCACTATTATGATTAATTAAATATTCACATACTTCATTTCTATATTCATATTTAATAAAACAGATTCCTACTTTAAATCCTTCAATAGTAAGTACTTTTAAATATTTTAAAAATGATTCTACTTCTTTTACAGTAATTTCTTTCTTATTATTAATCATTTCTAATTCATAATCATCAAAGAAAAAATTATCATTATTATTAATCTTATTAATCATTCTATCAATATACTCATCTTTTCCTATAGCGTTAAATAAAATAGCTAAATCATGAGCATCATCTCTATTATATTTTTTATATTCATAAGTATCTTCTAATCTAACTAATTCAACAAATTGATCCAAAAGATTAGTTTGTTTTAAAAAATTATTATTAATTAGAAATTCATAATATATTTGAGTAGCACAACTAATTCCTCTATCATCTTTAACTCTAACTGTACAATTATCAAAGTCATTTAAACCTGCATCATATGCAGTTTCATGATGATCAAATAAATATATTTTATTAAATAATTTAGAATCAGATAATAACTTTTCTAATAATTCTCTAGAAGGACTTAAATCACTAATATAAATCAAATCATAATTATATAAATCTTTATTTTCATAAATTTCTAATAATTTATTATTTAAATCACTAGGATTCTTACAATAAATAATATCAATATTATCAAAAGCTAATTTAGAAAGAATTGCTCCACCCATACCATCAATGTCAGCAACATGTGTAATAATTAATCTTTTCATACAACCACCTAAAAAAATTATAACATAAAAAAAAGATAATACTTATCGTATTATCTCTTTTCTTACTTACATTTAAATTTCTGTTTTTCAAATTCTTTAATAACTTCTTCTCTAGAAGTTTTCAAATTACTTGATCCTGAATATTTCTTAGCTTGTTCACCGTTCATGTTGATAGTAACTAATATACCAGTATCAGTTTCAGTGATAACAGGCTTAACACCATATTCATCTTCAAATGAAGCATATTGAGTATTAAAGCTATCTAGGAAAGTCTTTTTAGAACTCATTAGATTTTCAGGTAAAATAGCTTCAATAGTCATATCCATTTTATCAAACTTACTATCAACTAATGTAATAATAACTTTACTATTTAATTGAACAGATGAAACAGTTTGATCATAAGTACAAGTAACAGTTTCAGTCTTACCACCACAACCAGTTAAAAGTAATAATGATAAAGCGAATGCTATAACCCCAAATAAAACTTTTTTCATATCTTTCCTCCTAGATAAATAATATCATAGTACATTTTAATTATCAATAAGAGAAAAATTATTTTTTTATATAACAATAACCTGCATTCTTACCATAATCATGAAATTCAAAATTTTCTTCAAATATTCTTCTTTCTTCTTCTTCTGCTTTTTCAGGAAATTCATGAAATCTACTGCATAAAACAATTCCATTATTTCTTAGTAAAGAATGTAAATTATTACTTAAATTAAAAGCAGGGTTTTATCAAATTTATAAAGAAAAATCCAAAAAAAGGATAACTAAGTTATCCATTTAAATATTCAATTGCATTAAGTGCTGCTATTGTACCATCAGCTGTAGCAATAGTAACTTGTGAATACTTTTTAGTTCTAGAATCTCCAATAACATATAATCCAGGAACTTTAGTCTCAGTATTAGTAGAAATAACATAATCTCTTTCATCTAAATCAATTACATCATATGCAAATTTATTTTGAGGAATTAATCCAATATTTAAAAATACTCCATCAACTTTTAATTTCTTCTTCTTACCATCTACTTTAATAGATAGACCAGTTAATTCATCATCACCTAAATATTCTAATACATCAACATTATACATAATTTCAACATTATCAGTTGACTCAATTTTATTTATTAAATCTTTCTCACAAGTTAGTTTATCCATCTTTTGAAGAATATAAACTTTTTTAGCAATCTTTGACATAGAATAAGCATTTATTACAGCAGAATTTCCTCCACCAACTATTGCAACATCTTTTCCTTTATAAAAAGCTCCATCACAAGCAACACAAAAATGTATTCCATGTCCGATTAATTTATCTTCATTAGGTAAATTTAGCGTTCTATAAGCTGATCCACTAGCAATAATTAATACTTTTCCAAGATATTTATTATCTTCTGTGATTACTTCTTTAATGTCATCTTCTAAGACATTAATATTAGTAACCTTTTCAAGTTCAAATTCAACACCCAATTCATCTATTTGATCAAACATAATATCAGTAAGTTCTGAACCACTAACAGCTTTAACTCCAGGATAATTTTCAATCAAAGGAGTTGAAGCAATAGAACCACCAATAGTTTCCTTTTCAAGAATTAATACTTTTTTTCCATCTCTTAGAAGGTAAAGGGCCGCACTCATTCCGGCAGGCCCAGCACCTATTATTATTGCATCATATATCATAAATTAATTGCTCTCAACATATTTCTTAATATTTGATAAGTTTTCAATTAATTCTTGATTTTTTCCATTTACTACTAATGTTGGAGCTTTCTTAACACCAAATTGTTTAGTCATATCAGGCATATCTTCAGCATCAACAAATTCATAAGTAATATGTTTTTTATCTAATAACTTCTTAGCCATCTTACAATTTGGACAAGTCTTAGTACCAAATAGTAATAATCCATCTTTAGCATCACTCTTTAAAATAGCCTTAGCTGATGCTTTTTTAGCTTCTTCTTTAACTTTTTCAACTTTCTTTTCACAATTATCTAAACTATACTCTTTACGCATTTCAAATTCTTTAGACTTTCCATCATTCCAGTTCTTAACAGGACGATAGTAACCAGTAATTCTAGAATATACTTCAGTATCTTCTCCACAAATTGGACATTTATATACTTCACCAGTGATATATCCATGATTCTTACATACAGAATATGTAGGAGAAATTGTATAGTAAGGTAATTTATAGTTTTCAGCAATCTTTCTAACTAAATTAGCACAAGTCTTCCAATCTGGCATTCTTTCTCCTAAGAAAGTATGGAATACAGTTCCACTTGTATATAGAGTTTGTAATTCATCTTGAATATCTAATGCGCTAAATACGTCATCTGTGTATCCAACAGGTAAATGACTAGAATTAGTATAGTAAGGAGTTTCATCATTAGAAGCAGTAATAATATCTGGATATAATTCCTTATCTTTCTTAGCTAAACGATAAGTTGTAGATTCAGCAGGAGTAGCTTCTAAGTTATATAAATCTCCATATTGTTCTTGATAATCAGATAATTTTTCTCTCATGAAGTTTAATACTTCTTTAGTCCATTTAATTGCTTTTTCATGAGTTAAATCTTCTTTAATCCATTTAGCATTTAAGCAAGCTTCATTCATACCAACTAAACCAATAGTAGAGAAATGATTATTAAATGTTCCTAAATATCTCTTAGTATATGGATATAATCCTTCATCTAATAACTTAGTAATAACATCTCTTTTTATTTTTAATGATTCAGCTGCTAGATCCATTAAATGTTCTAATCTATCATAGAATTCTTCTTCAGTCTTTGAAGTATAAGCAATTCTTGGCATATTGATTGTAACTACACCGATTGATCCTGTAGATTCTCCTGATCCAAAGAAACCACCTGATTTTTTACGTAATTCACGTAAATCTAATCTTAAACGACAACACATTGATCTAACATCACTAGGTTCCATATCACTATTAATATAATTTGAGAAATAAGGAGTACCATATTTAGCAGTCATTTCAAATAATAATTTATTATTTTCAGATTCTTTCCAATTAAAATCTTTAGTAATAGAATATGTAGGAATTGGATATTGGAAACCACGTCCATTAGCATCTCCTTCAATCATGATTTCAATAAATGCTTTATTAACCATATCCATTTCTTTTTGACAATCTTTATATTTGAAATCCATTTCTTTTCCACCAACGATAGCATTTAATTCAGCTAAATCGTTTGGAACAGTCCAGTCTAATGTAATATTTGTAAATGGTGCTTGAGTACCCCAACGAGAAGGAGTATTTACCCCATATACAAATGATTGAACAGCTTGTTTAACTTCTTTATATGATAAATTATCTACTTTAACAAAAGGAGCTAAATATGTATCAAATGATGAAAATGCTTGTGCTCCAGCCCATTCATTTTGCATAATACCTAAGAAGTTAACCATTTGATTAGTTAAAGTACTTAAATGTTTAGCAGGACTAGAAGTGATTTTTCCAGGAACTCCACCTAATCCTTCTTGAATTAATTGTTTTAAACTCCATCCAGCACAATAACCAGTTAACATAGATAAATCATGTAAATGAAAATCACAATTTCTATGAGCATTAGCAATTTCTTCTGGATAAACTTCGCTTAACCAATAATTAGCAGTAATAGCTCCACTATTAGAAAGAATTAATCCACCTACTGAATAAGTAACAGTAGAATTTTCTTTAACTCTCCAGTCAGATACATTTAAATAACTATTAACTACTTTCTTATAATCTAATAAAGCTCCGTCCATAGCTCTTTGCTTTTCATGTAACTTTCTATATAAAATATAACTTTTAGCTACATCAGCATATTCAGCCTTAATTAACACTCTTTCAACACTATCTTGAATGTCTTCTACTCCAACGATATTGTTTTTTACTTTATCATTGAAATCAGAAGTAACTTTAAGTGCTAAAAAGTCAACTACTTCCTTATCATAATCTTTATCTAAAGCCTCAAAAGCTTTAATTATAGCATCACTAATCTTCTCTAATTTAAACGCTACTATTTTTCCATCTCTTTTTCTTACTTTATACATACCCATTCTCCTCTTATACATACCTAACTATTACATTAGGATATTCTTTCAATTCTTCTTTTAATTTTAAAAGTTCATCTCGGCTAAAACTTTTAATATTTTTGTCTTTAACAACATCAGTATATTGAAAGTTTTGTAAATACAATTTACTATCTCCTATTAATTTAAGAATCTTAATAATGTCTTTCTTATCATGAACACCTTTCATAATAGTAGTTCTAAATTCATATTTAATATTAGATTTTTTGATAAGATCTATACTTTCAAGTATTTTGTTAAAGTCAATCTTCTTGTTAATAACCTTCATATACTTATCTGGTATTGCTTTAATATCCATAGCTATATAATCCACTAAGTTATTATCAAGTATTTCTTTTAACATAGTAGGATTATAACCATTTGTATCTAATTTAATATCTAATTTAAATTCTTTAACTTTTTTAATAAAAGGTATTAAATCATCCCAAATAGTAGGTTCACCACCGGATATTACAACACCATCCAAGATTTTTCGTCTCTTATAAAGATAAGCCATAACATAATCTTCATCTATTGTTTCTGCTTTGTTATCAACTAAGTCTCTATTATAACAATAAGAACAATTAAAATTACAGCCTTTGGTGAAGATAATACATGCAAGATGTTCCGGAAAATCTTGCGTTGTTAATTTATTAAGTCCACCTATCTTCATAACACTTTTTCCTCCTTGGATGATTTCATTGTAACACAGAGAAGAATTATTCCAATGTTGCATCTGCAACATTTTGCACATTTTTTTTAACAATTTTTTTTAAATCAAAAAAGACCCTTATTTTTAAACAAAATCAGAAAAAAAGTTTTTTTGTACAATGCAAAAAATTTGACACTTAATTTACTTGAACATAAATTTTGACAAAAAAAGAAGATAGCCCTCGAGCTACCTTACCTTAGTCAAGCCACTGCTAATTACGACTCAAAACACCTGACAAGCTTCTTTCATACTTCTACAAATTGGCTCGTCACATATATTATATCATATAATAATTCTAATTTAAAGTTTTAATCTTTTCCAAATTTTTTAAACATCTTATATATATATCAAGTACTTCTTTTATTTTTTCATTATTCTCTTTATTTTTCAATTTAATAATATCTTCATAGAAATTATTTTTCATCTTATTATTTGTAACAATAGTATAAAATGGAGTTGTTAATTTAGAATACTCTTTTTCAATTCCAAAAATTCTTTTTTTACAACTTAACTGATAATTTTCTAAAGATAAAGAAGTTGGTTTGTCACTAGCTAAATCATCTGCATTAAGAGTTATATGAAGAAACACCTTATAAATAAAATTATTATTATCAGCAATATGATTTTCCAAATAATTCTTATCTTTATCTGTCAAAAACATATCATAAGTAAGTTTAGATAAAACAATCATAGTAATTGCCAACTCTAAAAAATATATTCCTTTCTCCTTTTTAAATAATACAATTCTTTCATTAAATAAGTAATCATAAAACTTAATATATTCATTAATGTTTTTATAAGAAGAAATATTATAGCAAGTCATAGTACCCAACAAAGAATCATTAAATATATAGTATTCATCAAAAGTCTTAATAATGCCATCTTGCTCATCAATTAGTTCTTTAAATAACGATATACAATAATCTAAATATTCAAAACGATTATACTTTCTAGCTAAAATACAAGCAGACATAAAATAATCAATAATATATTGTATTTTATTACCATGCAATTTCTTATTTTCATTTTTAAAGAATACACCAGTGCTTATTTCAAAATCAAATTTTAAAACAGATAAAATATTCTCACAATCTAAACAATAATTTTTATTTTGATTATTATTAATTTTTTTCAATTCTTTAATATAAAATTCTTTCAATTTCTTTTCAGAATTATAAGAAAAAAGCGTTTTTTCATCCAAATACTTTTGAGGATAACTATATCCATAACATTTAATACCTAATCTTGCTAAATACTCACAAGTTACTTTTTCTACTGCATTAGAACCCTCACCATATATTTCTACTAGCTTTTCTCTAGCCTTTTCTAATACACTAATATATTTAACAGTAGCATCTTCATCATTACATTTAAAATATGATAATCTATACATAAATAAAGTATATGATTCTATTAATTTAATATCATTTGATTTTAAAATGAAACTGGATTTATCAAACAAGAATTGTATAATTTTTCTAACATTAGAATCAGCCATAGAATCATACTTCAATAACTTGGATAAATTCATTAACAAATTCATAGCAAATTCATCTAATAAACTAAAATCATTATTAATAGAATCAATTATATAATCAATGTCTTTAGCAAGAAGTTCATCTTTTAATTTACTAATAATCTTATTTCTATCTTTTAAATAAATTTCGTCATCTATATAATCAGATTTTGAAATTTTTCTCCCAACAATAATATCTTCTTTTTCATTAAATTCTTTAATATCAGAGCATAATAAACTGATAGTAAATCTAATATCCCACTTTTTAAAGAATATATAACCTTCTTTTTTACAATATTCTCTAAAAGATTTTAAATATTTTCTTATTTTGTCATATTTTTCAGTAGCATAATATAAATAAAGATAAGAAAAATCATCAGGAGTACATCCTTTCAAATGTTTATTCTTAATTAAATAAAGCCTTTCCAGTTCATAAGAATCAAATATCAAATATTTTTTTTCTTTATAAAAAGAAGTTTGTGCCATAATCATAATTGTATAATCAATTTGTTTTGTTTTATCACTATCATTTTTATAAAAACCACGTGTTTTATTATAATAATCAATATTTTCTCTATACGCAGCATAACGATCTTCCGAAAGTTTATAATAATAAGTACTTCCTCCCTCAACATATCGTTTAGCATTTTTCCAACAATAATATCTTTTTAAAGATCTATACAACCCATTTATAATTAAAAATTCATGTGTATTTTTAAAACGTTTTATTCCATAATTTTATTAATTAAATTATTTATTTTATTACAATATTCTAATCTATTCTCTTTATTATCAGCTGGATTATCATATAAAAAGTTATTTATATTAGCAACTAACTCATTAATAATATTTTCATATTCTTTAACACCATCTATTTTTTTAGTTTTATCAACATTATCTTCAGACTTTATATTATGATTTGTTTCTTCCTTAATTTGTTCTTTAATTTCTTCAATCTTTTTTTCCTGAATATTAATTATACTCTCATCAAATTTATGTTTAATAATTGAAGGAGCATTTTCAACAATAACTTTTCTTATAGTATCATGTATTTTATATTTATCATTTTCATATAATACAAAAGAAAAATCTTTTATTCTATCATATAAATTATAAGAAAAAGATCCTAGTATATTTTTGATTTTTTCTTCAATTTCATCATCGGTCCAATTTCCAATAAAAGATAATACTGTAATAAAGTCTCTTTCCTGATGATTCATATATTTAAAGAATCTTTCAATTAATTTTATTTGATCTCCTTCAAAATCTTTAATAGATATTTTTTTATTATCTTCTAATAATTTAAAATAAGTATCTACACACATATCCAAAAATATTGGAACTCCACCTGTCAATTTATAAATTTGAGATACAATATCTTCATCATTAATACCAGCAGAGTTTAAAAAGAATTTACAATCAGCAAATGATAAATCTCCCAATAAATGTTGATCTAACAAAATTTCATAATCTTTATCATAATTTCCCCATTTTAATTTTTCTCTTCCAGCAATTACCCATAAAACATTAGGAATATTTTGAATTAAACCATTATCTCCTTTTAACCAATCATCAATATCTCGAATAGAGCCTAATTGAGTCAATTCATTAACAAGCTTTTCATAAGTATCTATTTCAAATACAAAAGGATATTTCTCATTTGATAAATTATATTTCATATCCATAGCAAAATAATAAGGCAACATCTCTTTAATTTCATCCAAACTCATACTATCAAGTTCTAATACCTTTTCTTTCAATTTACTATTACTAAATCTATTTTTTAAAATAGTGCTACCTTCATCTGCAAATTGAACAATTTTAGCAAATGTTCCAACTAAAGGAATTTCACCAGCAACACTAATTAAAAAGTTTAATTGACTATGTTTAGATAGAATACTTTCTAATTCAGGCTTAGATGCAGGAAAACCAAGTCTAATATTATACTCATAATAAGCTAAATCATATAAAGGAAATTCAAATTCATATCTTCTAGTTAAATCATTTTTTATAACATTTAACATTTCTTCTCCAGCAGTAGTTAAATTTTTAACTTTTTCAAAATCAATATAACAATACTTTGAATCAGCTTCTCTCTCTATTAATTCTTCTCTTATTTGTTTTAAAAGTCTACTCTTACCTACTCCACCAATTCCATAATACGTAATTATTTGAATTGGAATATCATTATTTACAGATATAGCATCTTTCAACATATTATATTTTGTCCAAAATAATCTACGAGGTTCAACTCTATCCGTAAATTCTTTAGTAGCTTTATATCCTTTTTTATTTTTTTCTTCATCAGTCACATAAATTGACATATTAAATCACCCATTTTCATATCTCTCATATTAAATTAATTTTAACACAAAATTACTAAGTTGATAAAAAAAACTCTAGATTAATTAAATCTAGAGTATATATCAAAATAGATCAAATAATTTATAACCATTCTTCATATTTATTAATATAAATCATCTTAACTATTTGCGCAATTGTTCCATATAGAAGAACAAATCCAATTAAGAATAAATAATAAATTGAAGGTAATAAAACAAAATTGAATCCACCTACAAAACTTAAAATCATAGGAACTACTATAGTTGCAACTATAGTTAATATTGTTAAAACTAATAATGTATTACTTGGCTTAGATTTAGTAATATCTTTTGTTCTAATATAAAATATCATTAAAGTCTCAGATATAATACATTCAACGAACCAAGCTGTTTGGAAATATGCTTGTAAATCAATTGAATTATATTTAAGAATAAACCAAAATACTAAGAATGCTACAACATCAGTAATAGATGAGATAACACCAAATATTATCATAAATCGACTAATTGACTTTATATCCCATCTTCTAACTTTTTTAAGGAATGAATCATCAACATTATCATAAGGAATACCTATTTGTGATAATTCTACTATAAAATCTTGAATAAGCATCTGGATTGGTAATAAAGGTAAGAAAGGTAAAAATATACTTGCTATTAAAATACTGAATACATCACCAAAATCTTGACTTAGTGCTAATTTCATATATTTAATAATGTTTCCATATACTGTTCTTCCTTCAATAACCCCATTATGTATAACTTCTAAATTTTGTTCAAGCAAAATAATATCACTTGATTCTTTAGCAATATCTGTTCCCCCATCAACACTTATTCCAACATCACTACTCTTTAAGGCAGGTGCATCATTTACCCCATCTCCTAAATAACCAACACAATGTCCATTATTTCTAAGAATTTTAACAATTCGCTCTTTTTGTATAGGATTCATTCTAGTAAAAACATCAACTTCTTCAACTAACTTTCCTAATTCATAATCATTTAATTCGTCTATTTCTTTGCCAGTAACTATTCTTCCATCTAATCCAACATGATTACAAATATTTTTTGTAGTATAAGAATTATCGCCAGTAAGTATTTTAATACCTACCCCATATTCTTTTAATTTATTTATTGTAACTTCAGCAGAAGGCTTAGGTGGATCAAGAAATGCTATTAAACCAATTAAAGTAAAATCTTTTTCATCTTCAGCATCATACACGTCAATTCCTACATATTCAGGCTTAACAGCAAGAGCAATTACTTGCATACCCATCTTAGCCATATCATCAGCTTTATTCTCAACTTGTTTAATAATTTCTTTACTTATTTTAACTTCTTTATCATTAACACGAGCCATATCACATACTTTAATAATTTCTTCTAAAGCCCCTTTAGCAATAACTCTAAAATTATCTTTATGTTTAACAACAATAGATGATCTTTTTCTCATATAATCAAAAGGGATTTCATCTATCTTTTCATAATTAGATATATCAACATTATGACTTTTAGCATATTGAATAATTGCTTTATCTACAATATTCTTAGTACCACCACCAAGATAACTATTTACATAAGCACACTTCAAGACGTATTCATCATCAGTATTCTTTTTAGCTAGAGCTTTGCTTCCTCTAGTTAAATTAACATTTACTATCATAGGAAGCATACTAGGAGTAATACCAACAGCAACTGATAAAGCGAATAATATCGCTTGGTTCATATTACCACGAATTAGGCCATATATAACAAAGACAGTTACAGAGATAATCACCATACATCTAATAAGAAGCATAGTAATACGATTCATCCCTTTATCAAAAGTAGTTTCATCTTTGACAACTTCTTTGTCCTTATTCATACTACCTAAAAAAGTATCAAGACCAGTTTTAACAACAACACCCTTTCCTTGACCACTTATGATATTACATCCCATTAGACAAATATTATTAATATCCATTAAATCTTCATTAGAGTTATCTATATGAATATTTTTTTCAATAGGATCACTTTCACCAGTAAAAGAAGATTGATTAATAAATAAATCTTTGCTTTCAAATAAATACAAGTCAGCAGGAACAACACTACCTGCACTTAAAGTAATAATATCTCCACATACAACTTTTTCTTGTCTTACTTCTTTTTGTTCGCCCTCTCTAATTACATCAGTGAATATTTTAATCTTTTCTTTTAATCTTTCATTAAATCTATACGTAGAATAATCTTGAACAAATCTTATAATTACACTAATTAAAGTAATGCCAAGAATAATACAAGCACCAAGCCTATCATTAGTAATAAAATCTATAACAGCCAAAAGAATAAGTATTAAAACAAACTTATCTTTAAATGCTTCAATAATAAAATACAAAGGAGTTTTTTTCTTAATATTTGTAGCAACATTTTTACCATATTCTTCTAATCTATTAGAAACTTCTTTTTCATTTAAACCCTCTCTATTAGTTTTAAATAAAGTCATAACCTCTTCTGGA
>ONIZ01000062.1 GCA_900317975.1 uncultured Bacillota bacterium | reverse complement strand
TAAATTCTTCACCATATTTAATTAAGTATTCATCTTGTATTAATTTTTGTGTTTCAATACTTCTATAAGAATCATCTATTCCAATATTAATATCAATAGTTTTTAAATATTCTTTTAATTTTAGAAAATGATTGTAAGTTTCTTCTTCAACTTTTACCTTCTCATTTAATTCATTATATACTGATACTAAATTAAAATAATTTAGGTATTCATCTTTCATTTTATTATTTTTATTAACTAACAAGTTGTAATTCATATTATCACCTCTAAATAAAAAGCTAGATAATATAGTCATTTATATTTTCTAATTCATTTATTTCTTTTAAATTCAAAATTCTATAATCTTTACAATTATCAATAATTTTCTTTAATTTTTTATCTTTTTCTTTTGTATTTTTTCTAGCCCATCCTAGCATCTCAAATAATCCATTCAATGTAGGCTTATAATTATAATTTTCTTTTCCCATTTTTTGTCTAAACCATCTAGATAGACATCTTTTATATATTTGATATTTATTAAGATCTAAATAATAAACAATATCTGCCTCTTTTATTCCATCAATAAAGTTCTTTCTTCCTACATCTTCAATAATCCATTTATTTTTCTTCATTATATTATTAAATATCTTAGTTATTTCTTCATCTGTTCTCTTAATATTACCATTGTCATCATCAAAAACAACTTTATCTAATTCATAATAATCAATATTATATTTTTTTGATAAAGATTTCGCTAAAGTAGTTTTTCCACTACCTACAGGTCCAATAATATATATCTTATTAAACATAATTTTAATCCTTCCAATAGAATTAATAACAAAAGTATATCACATAATTATTTTCTATTTAATACTTTAACAAATTTAGTTGGTATTTTCTTATTAACATCTTGAATTAATGAATTATCCATTCCATAACAAGCTTCAGCCATTCCACCAACAATTGCACAATTTGTATCAGTATCTCCACCCATTAACAAAGTCTTTTGCATCGCATCAATAAAACTATTAGAATAATAAAAAGCATACAAACAATTATCAATAGTTTCACTACATGTAGTATTAAATTTTTTGAAAGGAGTATATTTAACATTAATATCTAACATGTTGCTAATCTTGCATTTTCAATCACTTCATCTTCACTATCAAACAAAAATCCTACAGGAGAAATTCTCATCATAGCACCATTACCTTGACTATGACCTTCTAAATCACTTTTAGCCCATTTAATTAAATTAGGAGAAAATGAAGATCTAAAATAAGGATGAAAATCAGGCTTATAATCCATATAATCAATAATATATTTTCTCAAATACTTATCATAATCTTTATCATCTTTTATAGCAGCACATACCGCAACAGTAAGAATAGTATCATCACTAAAAAAAGACTTATCAGATAAATAACCACCATTATCAATACTCTTAATTTCTTTTAATTGTTCAAATTCATAGATACTACCAGCTAAATCTCCATAAATACTTCCATACATAAAATCACCTATTTTTTATAATTCTTCAGGAATTAAAATATCAAAATATTTAATTAAATCTTCTTTCTCATATTTATTAGGATATTGTATATATAATAAACAAATACTAACTACTCCATTTACATAGAACTTAGTTATTATTTCAATTGGAACATCTAATTTAGTACCATGATCATTAAGAGTTTCTTCAACATCTTTATATAAAGTATTATTTAAAATATCAACCACAACAGAATTATTATTATGTTTTAACATTGATCTATAAATATTAATATTTTCATCTAAAATATCCAATATAAGAGTTAAAGCACTTAAATATATTTTTTTAGTTGAAGAAGCATTTCTATTAATATTCATTTTAGAAACAATATCTTTTTTTAAATCATCAATTAAATAATCTAGTAATTCATATTTATTATTAAAATGATCATAAAAAGTAGATCTACTAGTCAAAGAAATATCACAAATATCCTTAATTTTTATTTCTTCAAAAGGTTGTTTGCACAATAATTGTAATAATCCATCATAAAGATTTCTTTTTGTTTTTATTATTCTTAAGTCTATATTATCATTCATAAAAATCACCAAAAAATATTGTAAACAAAAAGCACACAAAAGTAAAGTTATCATACTTAATGTAGGATTTTTAACATACATTTTTTAAAAAAATGTCCATTATTTATACAAAAATAGTAATCTGTTCTTGTTTCAAAAGTCTTATTTATTATAATTAAAAACTGTTAGGAGGAATAATATGAATAAAATAAGTAAATTCATAGTAAAGAGTTATATTCCTATTTTAATAATCGGATTATTATTATTAATACCATCAATTATAGGATATATAAATACAAGAATTAATTATGATATTTTAGTATATTTACCAGAAGATATAGAAACAATACAAGGTCAAAATATTCTAACCAAAGATTTTGGTATTGGTAGTTATGCCTTTGTAATGGTAGATTCTTCTAATTCTAAATATATACTTAATTTAGAAAATAAAATTAAAAAAATTGATAAAGTAAATACAGTATTTAGTGTAGAAGATATAAAAGATGTAGGTATACCTAAAGACATGTTACCTAATGAAATATTAGAAAAAATATATGATAAGAAAACTAATGAAACTATGATAATGGTTTTATTTGATGAAAGTACTTCTAAAGATTCAAGTCTAAATGGAATTACAGAATTAAGAGAAATAGTAAAAGATTCCACAAAAATTAGTAGTATGACAGCTATGGTATTAGATACAAAAAACTTATCAGATCAAGAAGTAGCAATTTATGTATTAATAGCCGTAATTTTAGTTCTTATTGTACTAACAATTTCAACAGATTCATATATAATTCCATTCTTATTATTAGGAAATATAGGAATAGCTATATTATATAATTTAGGAAGCAATATAATATTTGGACAAATAAGTTATATAACTTTAGCAATAGCAGCAATATTACAATTAGGAGTAACAACAGATTTTTCAATATTTTTATATAACCAATATAAATTATTTAAAAAAGATAACAATAAAAAAGAAGCAATGGAACTAGCAATAAAAGAAACATTTTCTTCCATACTAGGATCTAGTTTAACAACATTTGCAGGATTTTTAGCATTATGTACAATGCAACTAACATTAGGAAAAGATATAGGCTTAGTAATGGCTAAAGGTATAGTATGTGGATTAATAACAGTATTAACAATTCTTCCTGCCCTACTATTAATATGTGATAAATTAATTGAAAAAACAAAACATAAAGTACTATTACCTAAATTTAATTTTTTACAAAAAATAAGTATAAATAATACCAAAAAAATATTAGTAGTATTCCTATTATTATTAATACCTGTAATATATGGATATAAAAACTATAAAGTATATTATAAATTAGATGATTCACTTCCAAAAGATTTACCTTTTAATATAGCAAATCAAAAATTAAAAGATGAATTTAATATTATTTCACCATCTATAATACTATTAGATAAAAATATTCCAAACTATAAAGTAAAAGAATTAACAGAAAAACTTAATAATATAGATGGAATAGATTTAGTATTAAGCCCATATAATTCTATGAATTCAGGAATTATAAATATGATACCTGAATCATTAAAAAACAAAGTAGTAAGTAATAAATATCAACTAATTATATATAATTCAGAATATGAAATAGCAACAAACAAATTAAATTCTCAAATAGAAACAGTTAATGATTTAGTTAAATCATATGATAAAGATTCAATAGTTGCTGGAGAAGGAGCATTAATGAAAGATTTGGTTAAAATATCAGATCATGATTTAAAAACAGTAAACTACACATCAATAGCAGTAATAATCATAATAATGTTTATAGTACTAAAATCAATAGCTCTTCCAATAATATTAATTTTAGCAATAGAATTTGCTATATTTACAAACTTATCTATAGCTTTCTATACAAATACTAGCTTACCTTTTGTAGCAAGTATAGTAGTTGGAACAATTCAATTAGGAGCAACAATCGATTATGCAATTCTGATGAGTAATACATATATTAAAACTAGAAAAGAATATAAGAATAAAAAGGAAGCAATGAAAAAAACATTAGAACTTACAACACCATCTATAATTACAAGTGCCCTATGTTTCTTTGCAGCAACTATAGGTGTAGGAATATATACAAAAATAGATATGATTGGATCAATTTGTTCATTATTATCTAGAGGATCAATAATTTCAATGCTAGTTGTCATATTATTATTACCATCTTTATTATTAATATTTGATAAATTAATAGAAAAAACAACTAAAGGAGGTTTTAAAAAATGAAAAAGATAAAACTATTAGTATTATTAACTATAATGTTAATACCACTAAATATATTTGCATATGAAAAAGAAGAATATATATATACAAACATTGATACTCAAGGAAAAGAAGTAGAAAAAGTAATTAACAATGAATTAAAACTTAACTATATAGGAGAAGTTAAAGATAATAGTTATTTAAAAGATATTCTAAATATTAATGGAAATGAAAAGTTTACTACAGATGAAAATACTCTAACTTGGGAAAGTAAAGGTAAATCAATATTATATGAAGGAAAAACAGATAAACAAAATCCAATAGAAGTTGAAATAAAGTATTATTTAAATGATAAAGAAGTAAAATATAATGATTTAATGAATCAAAAAGGACATATCAAAATAGTATATAAATTTATAAACAATGAATATAATCCGGATTATAAAATGCATACACCATATACTATAGCTTTAGCAGGAACTATCAAAAATACTGATATAAATAATATTAATATTACAAATGGAAAAATTATAAATACAGGAAATAAAAATATATTAGCTGCTATAGCTGCTCCAGGATTATATGAAGATATAGAATTAGAAGAATTAAAATCATTAGATAATATTACTATAGATTTTGAAACTGATACTTTTAAAGGAATAGATGTATATTTTGTCGCAACACCTAAATTGTTAGATAAAGTTGATCTTGAATTATTTAACCGTCTAGATTCAACAATCACATCAATAAATAGTTTGCAAACAAATTATAATAAAATAGCAGATGGTGCAACAAGATTAAATGATGGCACTAAAGAACTAGATAATGGAATAAATAATTTATATGAAGGAACAACAAAACTAAAAGCAGGAACTAAAACATTAAATGAAGGAAGTAAAAAATTAGTTGAAGGAACAAATAACCTAGTATCAGGATCTTATACAGTAGATGAAAATTTACAAAATATAATAAAAATATTAGATGAAAGTAACACATCTTTAAATGAAAAAAGCATATTATTAAAACAAAATGAAACACAAATACAAGAACTAATAAACACTAATACTAATACAATTGAAAAATTACAATCAGTTAATAATCAAATAACTACTCAATTTAGCCAACTTAATTTAAATATAGAAGAAGCTAACTTAGAACAAACACTAAGTAATCTATTAAATGCACAAGCAATAGATAGTAATACATATCAAACACTAATTACTTATAAACAAACATATGATAATAATAAAAATTTAATTACATTACTAACAGCAAATAATAATACAATTAATACCCTAACAACTAGCTTAGTAACTATGTCACAAGAAGTTATTAATAATTTAGATCTATTAAAAAATGCACTAACTAAATTACAAACAGAAGGAACAAATAACATCTATAAAGGAAGTAATGAATTATTAAATGAAATGACTGAATTAAGTAATGGAACTACACAATTAGATAATTCAACAGAAGAATTATTAAATGGAACATATCAATTAAAAACAGGAGCAACTTCAATAAAAGATGGTACTAATGAATTAACTAATGGAATAAATACATTAAATGCTCAAGGTATTAATAAATTAACTAATTATGCAAATGTAGCAAATTCATATTCAAATAAAATAAAACAATTAGTAAAAATGTCAAAAGAATATAATGGATTTACTAGTAACAATTCAACAAATACAACATTCATATATAAAATAAATTATTAAAAAAAGAAATCAT